>CALRTZ010000026.1:0-43922 GCA_943371235.1 Sphingobacterium thalpophilum
TATCCCAATGGCTTTGAGTAATGGCGCAGGTGCCGAAGTACAAAGACCTTTGGCTACCGTTGTTATTGGGGGTTTGTTAACCGCCACTTTACTAACTTTATTTATACTTCCAGTATTGTACAAAATGTTCAGCAATTTTAAATCGAATACAAAAACAAATGCTACTATTATTTCGGCACTAATTTTTATGATGGTAGGCAACAACACATTTGCTCAAAGTTCTATTACATGGAACGATGCACGTGCTCGCCTATTGGAACAAAACTTAGTCATAAAAGCAAATAAAAATTATCAATCGACTGTACAAAAAAGCAAAGGTTTAGGATTTGAAATTCCGAAAACAGAATTGAGTGTGCAAAGTGGGCAATACAATAGCGGCGACCAAGACCGAGCTTACAGCATTATGCAGAGTTTCCATTTCCCTACATACTATGTAAACAATGTTAAGTATACAAATGCTCAGAAAGAGGTAGTAAAAGCAGAGCAAGAGTTAAAGAAACAAGAGCTCTTAGCCGATTTACATTTTCAATTTTATAGCATTCAATTGTTTTCTGAAAAAGAAAAATACTTAGCCGAACTTCAAGCTCAATTAAAAAATTTGGAGAACAGTATTACACTACTTTTTGAAAAAGGGCAAATAAACAGGATGGAGAAATCGATGTTAGACAATGCACTCATCAACATACAAAAAGAAAAAAGCTTGAACACTGCGGTATTAAATGCACATGTGCAAAAATTGAATTGGTTGCTATCTGCAAATAATCAATACACAAATGTAGAAGCAAGTCCTTTTTATGAAAATAAAGAAATGTATGTTGTTGATAAAACCTCGTACTTTATACAACGCTTAATGGCAGAGAATGAAATTCAAAAAAATGCATGGAAAACAGAGCGCAGTCGCTTACTGCCAGATGTACGTATTGGCTATACAAACCAGAGCTTAACAGGCATTGTATACGATGGTAGAATTACCAGTACCAGCGATCGCTTTCAGTTTATTAATGCAGGTATTAACATCCCTATTTTTTATCAATCGCAACATGCTAAAAATAAAATAGCAAAAGCAAATTGGGAAAAAAGCATGGCAGAATTGACGTTCGAAAAAGATAAAAACAATTTAGAGAAACAACGATTGCTTTCTATTTACAAAGAAGAACAACAACTTTTACTGAAATACAAAAACAGTATTTTACCAGACATGCAATTGGCTATCAATTCTTCTGTACAACAACTAGAAAAAGGAAGCATTAGTTATGCAGAATGGGCCATGTATATTAATCAGGTTATTAGCACGTATGATGTGTACCAAGGTTTGTATATGCAGAGTTTGCAGGACTATACTGAATTGTTAATTGTGAATTGTGAATTGTAAAATAGTACGCTGTATGTTGTACAGTGTACAGTGTACAACATACAGTGTACGTAATAAATTAAAAAGATGAAAAAGAATATTATATATATATTAATTACAAGCACAGTACTAATAGCTTGTAATGATAAAAAAGCTGCGGAGCAAGAAGTTTTAGCAGAAGAAAGTGCAACGCAAGAAATTGTGCTTACACAAAATCAATTAAAAAATATTGATTTGAGTTATATTAATATGGAGCAAAAAGGCATTGGTGCAATTATAAAAGCCAATGGCAGCATTGATGTACCGCCAGAGAGTATGGTTAGCATTTCTGCGCCAATGGGCGGCAATTTAAAATATACTCGATTACTGCCAGGACTTAAAGTAAAAAAAGGCGAAGTGTTGGCTATTGTAGAAGATCAGCAGTTTGTAGAATTAGGTAAAGAGTTTTTAACAACTAAAAATAAAGTAGAACTAAACAAAACAGATTTCCAGAAACAAAAGGAATTGTATGCACAAAAAGCAATTTCTGAAAAAGCGTATTTAGAAGCAAAGAGTGCATTGGAAATTCTCGATATTAACTTACAATCCTTATCAGAAAAATTAAAATTGATAGGCATAGATGCAAACAAATTGAGTGTCGACAAAATCTCTTCGAAGGTAAACATCCTCTCTCCTATTAACGGATATGTAGCAAAGGTAAATGTGAACGTGGGTAAATACTTATCGCCGAACGATATTTTGTTTGAATTAATAAATCCGGATGATATTCATTTAAACATTCAAATATTTCAACGCGACATTCCAAACTTGGCCATTGGTCAGCGGGTAATTACCTACACCAACGAACACCCAGAAGTAAAATACAAAGCCGATATTATTTTAATTGGTCGCGGACTCAATGAAAACAAGGCGGTAGATGTGCATTGCCATTTCGAAAAACCGGACCACGATTTAATACCGGGTATGTTTATGAATGTTGAAATAGAATCGAGTATTAAAAAAACATGGGTAATAAAAGAGAGTTCTGTTTTGCAGTTCGAAAATGCGAACTACTTGGTAATTGCAAAAAACGATTCGACATTTGAATTGCTACAAGTAAAAACAGGCATCAAAGAAAAATCGGACATTGAAATTATCGATGTAGGCGAGGAATTAAAAAATGCGAAGGTTGTGGGAAACGGAGCGTATAAGATTTTGATGGCGATGAAGAATAAGAGTGAAGAGTAGATAGTGTGCTAGTGTGTTCGTATGCTAGTGTGCTAGTGGGGAAGATTGTTAGAATATTCATGATTAATCACACTTTTAAAGCCTTTAATTAAACACAATTTTTACTACATTTACTTATTAAATAAATCTGAATTACAAAAAATGGAAAATCAAATAGATCAAAATCAACTCAACATAGAGTTAAGCGAAGAAATTGCAGAAGGAACTTACTCGAACCTTGCAATTATTACACATTCAAGCGCAGAGTTTATCATCGATTTTATTCGCATGATGCCAGGTGTTCCGAAAGCGAAAGTAAAATCGAGAATTATTCTTACTCCTCAACATGCAAAACGTTTGTTGGCCGCTATTTCAGATAACGTACGCAAATACGAAGATGCAAACGGTAAAATAAAATTAGAAGAACAAGCGTTTCCGATGAATTTCGGGGGGCCCACAGCACAAGCTTAGTTAGTGTGCTAATGTGATAGTATGCTAGTGTGCTAATGGATGGAAGAGTGTGCTAAATTTATAATTAGCCTATTAAAGTAGGTTTTAAAATTTAACAAATTATCAAATAAGAAAATCGAAGCACCACTATTAGCTAATTCACCTTATGTTTAGAATAACCATATTAATCCTATCTCTATCGGCATTGTTTTTTTCTTGCGAGAAAAACAGTGCTTCATTGGAGGCATTTAGTGGAAATGAATTAGATAGTGTTACACTGTTTAGCACAAGAAGCGCTGGAGATACTTTTATCGTTAGTACTTCAAAATTTAATTATGCCAACAACAAAAATACTATGATTTCTAAGCATCTTATTTTCGATACTATTACCAATCAATACATACTCAGTTCCGAAAAAACTATTGACATTGAAGATAAAAAAGAAACAATTGTATTTACCTATGCAAATGGCAAAACAGAAACATATGAATACGAATTCGACTTCAATAATTTTCTTAGGTCGAGAACAATAACTAATAACATAGATGATTATAACTATAGCAGTACATTTATCTATTCTGCTAATCGTCAATTATACCAAGCCATACACACAAGTAGGCGTACCCTTAATAATGAACTACAAAACACTAAACACACCTATACTTACTTCTGGGAAAATGAAAATATTAAAAAAGTAAATTGTGAGGATATCGATTTAATTACTTCCATAAAAAATACTTACACGATACTTTATAAATACAACACTAAATTAAATCCACTAAACCATCATTACGAATAAAATTATAATTTTAGTTACGAGCGACTTGGTAAAGCATGTAAAAATTTGGTTTCGAGTATAGAATATACAGATCAAATCCATCAATATAAATACGAACAAGACACTGCTAAAAATAGAATCAAAATAGAACAATCGAGTACGCTTTTTGGCGAAATTTCTATTTCAGAAAATTTCTACACCGATAACTAATATCCAATTATTATATAGAAAATTTATCCCTCAAAAAAACTATCAGAAACCCAATAGCAAATACCCCATTCTAAGCACCACCATTAGCACACTAGCATATTAGCACACTAGCACACTAAAAATTAATCTGTGCTTGCAACCTCAGCAAATTGCCTTGTTGTAAATTGTCTTGCAATTTAAAATCTTCGAATCGTCTTTTAGAAATGGTATACATCGTTACTAATTCGAAGGTTGGATTGGGTTGCCACTCTACTCCTATTTCTAATTCATCAACATTATAACTACGTGCATCTAACTCATGTTTTTTGCCACCATCATAATGCTGAAACCTGGTGAATGGAATGAAGATTTGATTTTTATATCGAGCTAAATAAGAAAAGGTAATATAGCCCCCACTTAATTTTTGCACTTCAATAGAATCTGTCGCTTTGTTAAACTCCGGTCCTTCGCCAAGGTTATATTCTGCTTGTATTCCGAAAGGTTTAGGATATAAAATAAAAGAGGCAGCAACTCTTCTATCTGTATAATTCCTGTCTTTTAACACACCCACTGTACTCGATACCTGATCGGCAGTTACTACATATTTACCTGTGTATGCTTGTAATGATGCTTCTATAATTTGCGAACCCATTTCAAACGGATAGGTAATACGCGATACAATATGTGGTTCGTTATTTTGCTCTGGCTTATTGGCCGTTTGCCCATTGTAAAAACCAAATGCAAAAATTCCATAATCACCAGATCCTTTTAATCCATCACGTACTAAAGCAGAAAATAATTTACGCTTGCTTTCTGGCGCCCAGTAAAAAAATGCTCCTAAATCTCGTTCATTACTTAAAGGACTATTTAATGCATCATTACGATCCAATGGCAAACGATTCTGACTCGATTGCATATTTTCAAATCCGAAAGGAACTTTACTTTGACCTAACCTCAATCGAAATTCATTCTTATCATCAAAACCTACATCAAAATATGCATCACGTATTTGTCCGAAGTGTAAACCTGTAGAAGAAGCGGAACTTGCAAAATCAGGCTGAACATAAAAATATACACGCTTAGAAATTTGTCCGAAGAAAATAATTCGCATACGACGCATAAAAAAACCACCGTTCTCTCCCCAACTCCTATCACACTGCTCACACTTTAATTGTGCATTGGTTTCTAACAAACGGTTGTACCTAACTTGAGTATAGCCACGTATAGAAATACTTTCGTACCATGCTTTCGACTTCTTAGCATCTGCTAAAGAAACACCAGTTTGTGCATACACTTGTGAGGTAGCAATTAAAATAATTACAAGTAAAAGTGATTTTAAATGACGCATCGTATATTAACTTTTTGTGCAGTTAATATTAAGTACTTAACAATTAAGTGATGTTACTTTAATATTAACACGCACAAAATTAACACTAAATTAATATTGACCAATGGATTAACGGATTAGTAACGAAAAGTTAACATTAAATTAACATGCTAATATGTTTGTGTCCTAGTTCGCCTTTATCATCTTCATAATAGAACTATTGCCATCTACCAATAATCGTATAAAGTATACTCCAGGGCTTTTTATTTCCTCGTTTTGGTAGTTGACTTTATATTTACCTGCTTGCTGTGGTATCCCATTTATGAGTGTAGCTACTTTTCTGCCTAATTCATCATAAACTTCAAGATTTACAGATTCGGCTGCTTCCAACAATATATAGGTTATGTTAGTATTTCCAATGAATGGATTTGGAGCTATTTTTAGGTTTCGAGAATTTAGCACATTCGATTCGTTAAGTCCAATAGATACAACTTCTATGCTATCTATAACTGTATTTCTACAACCCGTAACTACATTCGTTACCGTAAGCGTAACGATATAAGTTCCTTTGGCACTAAACTCATGTATTGGATTAACTAAAGCAGAAGAGTTAGATGCACTGTTAGGATCGCCAAAATCCCAAGCGTATGTTTGATCAACTTGTTGAATCGCTTCGAACTGAACCGTTAAACCAAGCGTTCCTTGGTTTGTAAAACTTGCATTAGGTAAAGCTTTGTTAGTTACAATAATTTCATCAGAAGAAACACAAGCATTGGCATTAGTTACATTTACAGAATAAGTCCCGGCAGCGTTTACCTTAATTGTTTGTGTAGTTTCACCAGTGTTCCACAAATAAGCAGAACCAATATTACCGGCATCGAGTACAACCGTATCACTTAAACAAATGTCTAAATCGTTTCCTAAGTTTACGCTTGGTAAAGAATTAAATGAAACTTGTACAGTATCACTAGCCGAGCATGTATTTTGCGTTACATTCACAACATAATCGCCTGCAGTACTTACTTGTATAGTTTGAGTAGTTGCACCTGTGCTCCACAAATAAGTAGCACCAGGGTTGCCTGCATCTAAGGTAACTGGTGTACCCGCACAAACAGAAATATTTGCTCCTAAACTCACAACAGGTTTTGGAACACTTGTTACTAACAATGTATCTCTTGCATCGCAACCTTGTGTATTCGTTACTTTTACACTATATATTCCGGGGCTTGAAACAGTAATGGTTTGAGTAGTTGCACCTGTGCTCCAAAGATAGGTAGAACCGACATTACCAGCATCTAGCGTGATGGTATTACCTACACATAAATTTCTATCAGCCAATGATAAGTTTATTGGCGGCGCCAATGATAGTTGAATCGAATCCGAGGCTGATGCTCCGCCAGTATTTGTTACTACTACTTTGTATTTACCCGCTAGTGTTGCCGTAACTGTTCTTGTAGTAGCTATCTGCACATTATCTTTTGTCCAACGATACGTTGATCCTGGATTTCCAGCATCTAAAATTTTTGATGAGCCGTTGCAAATAATTCCTGATGGACCACCTATATTAACTATAGGTGCTTGTACTTTCTCGTTCACAATAAAAGTAGATTTAAAAATACTATCACCAGAAGTCCCACCATTTCCATTTGCATGATTAAATACACCATAAAAAGTAACACTTCCAGAACCTGTACTCGGTGCAACCCAATTAAACGACCAGGATTTTACACCATTAGAGCCCGTAATACCCGATGAGTTATGTGTTAAATATTTTCCTGCTCCTGTTAGTTTCGTACCAGCATTTGTAGCAATCATAGTCCCAACCAAAACACCAGCATTTGTTTGGGGAGATATTTGAAAACCAAACGTATTTCTGCTTGGAATCGAACGCGCCGTTGCTGTAATCGTATAGGTTGTACCAGGCACGTACCCATCACTTGGAATGTTAGAAGTAAAAACATTTGATTTTATTCCAACGGTAATTCCAGAATGGCATCCCGAAACGGCACAAGTATTCCCAGCATCGCCTGGAGAACCAGAAAATCCATTGGGTGCTCCACTAGAATTCGTGTGTCCATTGTTGAATATAGCCCCTACGAATATAGTTATTAGTGTTATCGTAAGACTTAAAGCTATTATTTTCCTTCTCATAGTGTTTATGATTAATAATCTACACAAATTCATTTCAAAAATAATGCCGAATTTACATTTCAATTATCAACCAGAAACAAAAAAAATTCTCTAAACAAAAAAAAGCCTCCCGGATATCCGAGAGGCTTTTAAATTTGTATTCAGTTCCCTCACTAGCACACTATCTCACTAGCACACTAGCAAACTATCTAGTCTTCTTTCGAAGCCAACAATGCTTCGTACTCTTCTTTAGAACCAACAATCAATTTGTCGAATCTACGTACACCAGTACCTGAAGGAATTAAGTGACCTACGATCACGTTTTCTTTCAAGCCACCTAATACGTCGATCTTACCATTGATCGCTGCTTCGTTTAACACCTTAGTAGTTTCTTGGAAAGAAGCTGCTGAGATAAACGATTTAGTTCCTAATGAAGCACGTGTGATACCTTGTAATAATGGACGTGAAGTTGCTGCAACTGCATCGCGAGCTTCTGCTTGTTTTGCGTCTTTACGTTTTAATACAGAGTTCTCATCGCGTAACTTACGTACACTAATAATCTGACCTGCTTTTAAGTTTGGAGACTCTCCTGGATCCACAATAATTTTCTTATCGTATATCCAATTATTTTCTTCCATGAACTCAAATTTATCTGCAGATTCTTGCTCTAAGAAAATGGTATCTCCTGGATCTTCAATGATTACTTTTTGCATCATCTGACGTACAATTACTTCGAAATGTTTGTCGTTGATTTTTACCCCTTGTAAACGGTAAACTTCTTGAACTCCATTTACTAAGTACTCTTGTACTGCCGATGGACCTTTGATAGATAAAATATCTGAAGGAGTAATTGAACCGTCTGATAATGGCATACCAGCCTTAATGAAGTCATTATCTTGAACTAAAATATGTTTAGACAATGGCACCAAGTATTTCTTAGTATTACCTTCTTTTGGTTCGATGATGATTTCGCGATTACCACGTTTCACACCACCTAATGTTACCACACCGTCAATTTCTGTTACTACTGCTGGGTTTGAAGGGTTACGTGCCTCAAATAATTCCGTTACACGTGGAAGACCACCTGTAATATCTCGGGTTTTACCTGTAGAACGAGGAATCTTAACGATTACTTGTCCGGCAATAACTTTATCTCCTTTATCAACCGCAATATGCGCACCCACTGGGATGTTGTATGATTTAATTACATCTTTCTTATCAAGAATTTTAATCGAAGGATTCTTCGTTTTATCTCTTGAGTCGATAATTACTTTTTCTTTGTGACCAGTTTGTTCATCTGACTCTTCGCGGAAGGTAATGCCTTCTTCAATAAATTCAAATTCTACTTTACCATCAAACTCAGAAATAATTACCGCGTTGTATGGATCCCATCCACAAATCGTATCGCCTTTCGCAATTTTTTGTCCGTCTTTAATATATAAATGAGCTCCGTAAGGAATGTTGTTCGTCATAATTATACGACCACTCTTCTCATCTACAATTCTAAACTCGCCCGAACGACCTAATACTACCTCAACGTTTCCATCATCCGTTTTATGAGTTACGGTACGAATACCTTCTAACTCAATTCTACCTTCAAATTTCGCGATGATGGTTGATTCTGCTGCAATGTTAGAAGCAGTACCACCCACGTGGAATGTACGAAGTGTTAACTGTGTACCTGGCTCACCAATTGATTGCGCTGCGATTACTCCAACTGCTTCACCAATTTGAACCATGCGACCAGATGCTAAGTTTCTACCGTAGCATTTTGCACATACTCCTTTTTTAGCTTCACAAGTAAGTACCGAACGAATCTCTACTGCATCAACTGCAGAAGCTTCAATTACTTTACCAATTTCTTCTGTGATTTGCTCTCCAGTTCCAACTAATAATTCGTTAGAAATTGGATCGTAAACATCGTGTACAGATACACGACCTAAAATACGATCGTATAATGGCTCTACCACTTCCTCATTATCTTTTAATGCTGAAGTTAAAATACCACGTAATGTACCACAATCATTTGTATGAATAATCATGTCTTGTGCAACGTCTACCAAACGACGAGTTAAGTAACCCGCATCGGCAGTTTTTAATGCTGTATCGGCCAAACCTTTACGCGCACCGTGAGTAGAAATGAAGTATTCTAATACTGATAAACCTTCTTTAAAGTTTGATAAAATTGGATTCTCGATGATCTCTCCTCCAGAACCTGATTTTTGTGGCTTCGCCATCAAACCTCTCATACCACATAACTGACGAATTTGTTCTTTCGAACCACGCGCTCCAGAGTCCAACATCATGTAAACTGAGTTGAAACCTTGGTTGTCTGTCGCCAATTGTTTCATCACGTTTTCTGTTAAACGTGAGTTGATACGAGTCCAAATATCGATGATCTGGTTGTAACGTTCGTTGTTTGTAATGAAACCCATGTTATAGTTACCCATTACTTCTTCAACTTCCGCAGTTGCCTGATCAATTAATTTAGCTTTTTCAGCTGGTATTGTTAAATCTTGTAAGTTGAATGACAAACCACCTTTAAATGCCATACGGAAACCTAATTCCTTAATGTCATCTAAGAAGCGAGCTGCACGATCCATACCCGTTACTTTTACAATGTCGCCGATGATATCACGTAATGATTTCTTCGTTAATAACTCGTTGATGTAACCCATTTCATGAGGTACCACACGGTTAAATAACACACGACCTGTAGTAGTTTCAATCAATTTCAAAACATCTTCACCGTTTTCTTTAGTGTTTGTTTTTACCTTGATGTGAGCATGTAAGTCTAATTGTCCTTCGTTTAACGCTATTATTACTTCCTCTGGAGAGTAGAATATTCTGTCTTCTCCTTTAACAATTTTACCTGGTTCTGTTCTACGACCTTTAGTCATGTAATACAAACCAAGTACCATGTCTTGTGATGGAACTGTAATAGGCGTACCATTCGCAGGGTTTAAGATGTTGTGTGAAGCAAGCATTAATACTTGAGCTTCTGTAATTGCAGCATTACCTAGTGGTACGTGAACTGCCATCTGGTCACCGTCGAAATCGGCGTTGAATGCTGTACAAACTAATGGGTGTAACTGAATTGCTTTTCCTTCAATTAATTTTGGTTGGAAAGCTTGTATACCCAATCTGTGAAGTGTTGGAGCACGGTTTAATAATACAGGATGGCCTTTCAACACATTCTCTAAAATATCCCATACAATTGGATCCTTACGATCCACAATTTTCTTAGCAGATTTTACTGTTTTCACCACTCCTCTTTCAATCATCTTACGAATGATAAATGGTTTGAACAATTCAGCTGCCATATCTTTTGGTAAACCACACTCGTGTAATTTCAATGTTGGACCAACAACAATTACCGAACGAGCAGAATAATCCACACGCTTACCTAATAAGTTCTGACGGAAACGACCTTGCTTACCTTTCAAGATATCTGAAAGAGATTTTAATGCACGGTTACCTTCTGTTTTCACAGCGTTTACTTTACGAGAGTTGTCGAATAATGAATCAACCGCTTCTTGTAACATACGCTTTTCGTTACGCAAGATTACTTCCGGTGCTTTAATTTCGATCAAACGTTTTAAACGGTTGTTACGAATAATTACACGACGGTATAAATCGTTCAAATCTGAAGTTGCGAAACGACCACCTTCTAAAGGAACTAGAGGACGTAATTCTGGTGGAATTACAGGAACGATTTTAACAATCATCCACTCTGGGTGGTTTTCAATGTGTTTGTTAGCATCACGGAAAGCTTCAACAACTTGTAAGCGTTTTAATGCTTCGTTTTTACGTTGCTGTGAAGTTTCTGTATTTGCTTTATGTCTTAATTCAAATGAAAGTTCATCTAATTTAATGCGTGAAAGCAAATCTTCTAATGCTTCTGCACCCATCTTAGCGATGAATTTATTTGGATCTTTATCGTCTAAATATTGATTCTCTTTTGGAAGTGTATCCAATATGTCTAGATACTCTTCTTCTGTTAAGAAATCCATTTTATTTACACCATCCGCTTCTTTAATACCAGCTTGTATAACTACATAACGCTCGTAGTAGATAATTAAATCTAAACGTTTTGTAGGTAAGCCTAATAAATAACCGATTTTGTTTGGTAATGAACGGAAATACCAGATGTGTGCTACCGGAACAACTAGGGCAATGTGACCCATGCGCTCGCGACGAACTTTTTTCTCTGTTACTTCCACACCGCAACGATCACACACGATGCCTTTGTAGCGAATACGTTTGTATTTACCGCAATGACATTCGTAGTCTTTTACAGGACCAAAAATACGCTCACAGAATAAACCGTCGCGCTCTGGCTTGTACGTACGATAGTTGATCGTTTCAGGTTTAAGAACTTCACCGCTCGAACGTTCCAAGATTGACTCTGGAGAAGCTAAGCTAATGGTGATCTGAGTGAAGTTACTTTTGATCTTATTATCTTTTTTGTATGACATATTCCTTATTTAAATTTTTTAAAAGACATGAGATTTGAGACATGAGACAAGAGAAAGAATCTCAAGTCTCATATCTAATATCTAATATCTATTCTAGCGTGATATCTAAACCTAAACCTCTTAATTCGTGAACCAATACGTTGAATGATTCTGGAACTCCTGGTGTTGGTAAATTATCACCTTTTACGATTGCTTCGTACGTTTTCGCTCTACCAATTACATCATCAGATTTAACAGTTAAGATTTCTTGTAAGATATTAGCAGCACCAAATGCCTCTAATGCCCAAACCTCCATCTCACCAAAACGCTGACCACCGAACTGAGCTTTACCACCCAATGGTTGTTGTGTAATTAACGAATACGGACCGATCGAACGTGCGTGCATCTTATCGTCAACCATGTGACCAAGTTTCATCATGTAGATGATACCTACGGTTGTTGGTTGATCGAAACGATCGCCTGTTCCACCATCGTATAAATAGGTTCTTCCTGAAGTAGGAACATTTGCTTTCGTTACCCATTCTTCCACTTCATCATGCGATGCACCGTCGAAAATTGGCGTAGCAAATTTCACTCCTAATTCTTTTCCTGCCCATCCTAAAACGGTTTCATAAATCTGACCCAAGTTCATACGTGAAGGTACCCCAAGTGGGTTCAACACGATGTCAACCGGTGTACCATCACTTAAGAATGGCATGTCTTCATCACGAACAATTTTAGCAACAATACCTTTGTTACCGTGGCGACCAGCCATCTTATCACCCACTTTCAACTTACGTTTCTTAGCAACGTATACTTTCGCCATTTGTACAATACCTGCAGGCAATTCATCACCTACACTTATTGCAAACTTCTTACGACGGTATGCTCCTAATTCTTCGTTTAATTTGATGTTGAAATTATGGATCAATAATTTAATTTGATCGTTTTTATCCTCGTCAGTTGTCCACTTAGTAGCATTGATGTTGTTATAATCTAACTCTAACAATACTTTCTGAGTAAACTTCACTCCTTTGGCAACTAATAATTCTTTGTAAACATTGTAAATACCTTGTGAAGTTTTTCCGCTTACTAAAACGAACAATTTATCCACTAAAATATTTTTCAATGCATCTACATTTTTGTCGTGCTCTTTATCAAGTTTATCAAGCATGATTTTCTCATCGCTCTTCTTCTCTTTTTTCGCACGGCTAAATAATTTGCTATCAATTACCACACCTTTAATTGAAGGAGGTGCTTTTAACGATGCATCTTTCACATCACCTGCTTTATCACCAAAGATGGCACGTAATAATTTTTCTTCTGGTGAAGGATCAGTTTCTCCTTTTGGAGTGATCTTACCAATTAAAATATCGCCTTCTTTAATTTCAGCACCGATGCGGATGATACCGTTTTCGTCTAATTCTTTAGTAGCTTCCTCACTTACGTTAGGAATATCAGAAGTTAATTCTTCTTCTCCACGCTTCGTATCACGAACTTCTAATTCGAATTCTTCGATGTGTAATGAAGTAAAGATATCTTCACGAACTACACGCTCAGAAATTACAATCGCATCCTCAAAGTTGTATCCTTGCCAAGGCATGAATGCTACTTTTAAGTTACGACCTAAGGCTAACTCGCCATTTTCTGTTGCGTATCCTTCGCATAATACTTGACCTTTGGAAACTTTCTGACCTTTTCTTACGATAGGTTTTAAGTTCATACAAGTATTCTGATTTGTTTTCTTGAATTTAATTAAGTTGTATGATTTTGCATCGCCTTCAAACGAAACTAAACGCTCGTCTTCGGTACGGTTGTAACGAATTACAATTTCATTAGCATCAACATACTCAACAACTCCATCACCTTCAGCATTAATCAATGCACGAGAATCACGAGCCACACGACCTTCTAAACCTGTACCTACAATTGGAGCTTCTGGCTTCAACAATGGCACGGCTTGGCGTTGCATGTTCGATCCCATCAATGCACGGTTCGCATCATCATGCTCCAAGAAAGGAATTAAGGATGCCGCGATCGAAGTAATTTGATTTGGAGCAACGTCCATCAAATCGATTCTACTCGGTTCAATTACCGGGAAGTCACCTTCGAAACGTGATTTTACTTTTGGTGTTAAGAAATTACCTTTTTCATCGTATTGAGCATTCGATTGAGCAATGGTTTTACCATCTTCATCTTCTGCCGATAAATAAATTACAGGTTTGTTTACTGCAACTTTTCCATTATCAACGATTCTATAAGGAGTTTCAATGAAACCTAAATTGTTAATTTTTGCGTGAACACACAATGAAGAAATCAAACCGATGTTTGGTCCTTCTGGTGTTTCAATCGTACATAAACGACCGTAGTGAGTATAGTGAACGTCACGTACCTCAAAACCTGCACGCTCTCTTGATAAACCACCAGGGCCAAGGGCAGATAAACGACGCTTGTGCGTAATCTCCGCTAAAGGATTGGTTTGGTCCATGAACTGCGATAATTGGTTGGTTCCGAAGAACGAGTTAATTACCGAAGAAAGAGTACGAGCATTAATTAAGTCGGTAGGTGTAAACACTTCGTTGTCGCGAATATTCATACGCTCACGAATTGTACGAGCCATACGAGCTAAACCAACACCGAATTGAGCGTATAATTGCTCACCCACAGTACGCACACGACGGTTAGACAAGTGATCAATATCATCCACTTCTGCTTTTGAGTTGATCAACTTGATTAAGTATTTAACGATTGCGATGATGTCGTTTTTCGTTAATACCTTCACCTCGTTTGGAGTATCCATGCTTAATTTACGGTTGATGCGGTAACGACCAACATCTCCTAAATCATAACGTTTATCAGAGAAGAACAAACGTTCGATGATACCACGAGCTGTTTCTTCATCAGGTGGATCAGCGTTACGTAATTGACGATAGATGTATTCTACCGCTTCTTTCTCCGAGTTCGAAGTATCTTTTTGTAAAGTGTTGTAGATAATAGAATAATCAGCAGTGTTGGTATCTTCTTTTGTTAAGATGATAGTCTTCACACCTGCTTCAATAATCATATCAATATGATCATCTTCTAAAATGGTTTCACGTTCTAAGATGATTTCATTACGGTTGATAGAAACTACTTCACCGGTATCTTCATCTACGAAATCTTCCACCCATTTCTTTAACACTCTCGCAGCCAATTTACGGCCAACGAATTTTTTCAATCCTGATTTGCTAACTTTCACTTCATCAGCTAAGTCGAACAACTCAAGGATATCTTTATCTGAGTCGTAACCAATTGCACGAAGCAAAGTAGTTACGGGGAATTTCTTTTTACGATCGATGTAAGCAAACATGACGTTGTTTACGTCAGTTGCAAATTCTATCCATGAACCTTTGAAAGGAATCACACGAGCCGAGTACAATTTAGTACCGTTTGTGTGACGACTTTGTCCGAAGAATACACCAGGAGAACGGTGAAGCTGAGAAACGATTACACGTTCAGCGCCGTTGATCACAAATGTACCTTTTGGGGTCATGTAAGGAATCGTTCCCAAATAAACGTCCTGAACAATCGTTTCGAAATCTTCATGTTCAGCATCGTTACATGATAAACGTAATTTAGCTTTCAAAGGAACGCTATACGTTAAACCACGTTCGATACATTCGCGAAGTTGATATCGAGGAGGGTCGATAAAATAATCGAGAAACTCCAATACGAAGATGTTTCGAGAATCGGTGATTGGGAAATTCTCACTAAATACTTTAAATAAGCCTTCAGTGTGACGGTTATCGGAAGTTGTTTCTAGTTGAAAAAACTCCCTAAAAGATTCTAATTGAACATCTAAAAAGTCTGGATAATCCAGCGCTTGTTTTACGGATGCAAAATTTACTCTTTCTTGCATTTGAATATCTTTCTTTGCCAATGCTATAAAGATTTGAATGTTTAAATTGAACCCATTTGGTTCACAAAAGTTTGAAACATTAAGGAAGTTTCGGACCTATTAATATTAAAAACAGGAATAGACCCTCCCAAAAATGGGAGAGTCTTCCTATTAAAATGCTATTGGTAGGAGATTACTTGATCTCAACTACAGCTCCAGCTTCTTCTAGTTGTTTTTTCAAAGCTTCAGCTTCGTCTTTAGCAACACCAGTTTTTAATTCTTTTGGTGCACCATCAACTAAATCTTTAGCTTCTTTCAAACCAAGACCTGTTAAGTCTTTAACTAATTTCACGATAGCCAATTTTTGACCACCCGCTTCTTTCAAGATTACGTCGAATGCAGTTTTTTCTTCTGCAACTTCAGCAGCAGCACCAGCGCCAGCAACCATTACAGGTGCAGCAGCAGCAGGTTCGATACCGTATTCATCTTTAAGGATTTGAGCAAGCTCGTTAACTTCTTTTACTGTTAAGTTTACTAGTTGTTCAGCAAACGCTTTTAAATCTGCCATTTTTAGGAATATTTAAATGTTTAAAATTTGATTAATTAATTTCCTCTTTCTTCAAGAGTTTTTAAAATACCAGCCAATTTATTGCCACCTGATTTCAGGCCACTAATAACATTTTTAGCTGGAGATTGTAATAAGGCGATGATATCGCCAACAAGTTCTTCTTTCGATTTAAGTTGAGTAAGAGCGTCTAACTGGTTATCGCCAATGAATACCGCCGAATCGATGTATGCAGCTTTCAAAGCAGGTTTCTCACCGTTTTTACGAACTTCTTTAATAAGTTTCGCTGGTGCATTTCCTACTTCAGAGAACATAATCGCTGAGGTACCTTTTAATATGCCGAATAATTCAGAATAGTCGTTACCAGTAGCTTCCATTGCCTTGCGGATCAATGTGTTTTTTGCTACTTGCATGGTAATTCCTTTTTCAAAACATTTTCTACGAATCACGTTTACCTGAGCAACAGTTAAGTTGGAAGTATCTGCAATATAGAAATTATTATGAGCCGTCAACTTCTCTTTTAAACCGAGAACTATTTCGTGTTTTTCTTCTTTTTTCATAAGATTCTCATAATTAAATTCCCGATACTGATTTGGTTTCCACCTCAATGCCTGGGCTCATAGTACTCGACATGTGTATGCTCTTAAAGTAAGTACCTTTAGCAGAAGAAGGTTTTAATTTTGAAATCACTTGTAATAATTCAAGTGCGTTCTCATAAATCTTTTCTGAACCAAATGATGCTTTACCTACAGAAGCATGCACGATTCCAGTTTTGTCAACCTTAAAATCGATCTTACCACCTTTTACGTCTGTAACAGCTTTACCTACTTCCATCGTCACAGTTCCTGACTTTGGATTCGGCATAAGGTTTCTTGGTCCTAATACTTTACCAAGTTTACCTACTTTAGCCATACAGCTAGGGGTAGTAATTACGATATCAAAATCAATCCAACCTTGTTCAATCTTTGCTATGTAATCATCCAAACCCACGTAATCTGCTCCTGCCGCTGTAGCTTCTGCCTCCTTGTCTGGAGTACATAATACTAATGTGCGAACAGTTTTACCAGTTCCGTGAGGTAGTACAGCCACACCTCTTACCATTTGGTTTGCTTTACGAGGATCAACCCCCAAGCGAATGTCCAAATCTACTGAAGCATCAAATTTAGTAGTCGAAATTTCTTTCACTAATTTTGCTGCCTCATCCAAGGTATAAGCTTTACCAATTTCAATTTTGGACAATGACTTCTTTTGATTTTTCGTTAGTCTAGCCACTTTCTGTAATTTTTAATTGGTTAATTGTTCCATGGTGCATTACCACTTACGGTAATACCCATACTTCTTGCAGTTCCTGCAACCATTTTCATTGCTGATTCGATCGTGAACGAATTTAAATCCGTCATTTTCTCTTCTGCAATTGTTTTCACTTGCTCCCACGTAACTGAGGCAACTTTTTTACGGTTCGGTTCCGCTGATCCACCCTTGATTTTGGTCGCTTCCAATAACTGTATTGCTACTGGAGGCGTTTTAATGATAAAGTCGAAAGATTTGTCGGTATAAACAGTTATAACAACTGGAAGCACCTTTCCTGGTTTATCTTGGGTTCTAGCATTAAATTGCTTACAGAACTCCATGATGTTAACCCCTTTAGCACCCAAGGCAGGACCTACAGGAGGCGAGGGATTTGCCGCTCCGCCTTTGATCTGTAACTTAATAAGTGCGCCTACTTCTTTAGCCATGATTATTTATTTATTTTTAGTATTGAGTTAATTGTACAAAGTGGAAGCTTTAATACTAGGTACTCTCTACCTCAAATGTTTTAATTCAATTTATTCTTTTTCTACTTGCATGTAATTCAACTCTAATGGTGTTCTTCTTCCGAAAATTTTCACCATTACCTTCAACTTCTTCTTCTCTTCGTTCACTTCTTCTATCACCCCACTGAATCCATTGAATGGTCCGTCCATTACTTTTACAGGTTCTCCAACATAGTATGATAAGTTTGATGCAACACCGGTTTCCGACATTTCATCTACCTTACCTAATATTCTGTTTACTTCTGATTGGCGTAAAGGAACTGCTTGGCCTGCTTGACCTAAAAATCCAATTACTCCGGTTATATTTTTAATTACGTGTTCTAATTCTCCGTTTAATGAAGCTTCCATCAATACATAACCTGGTAAATAACTTCTTTCTTTTTGAATTTTTTTACCATTACGAATTTGAAATACTTTTTCTGTTGGAATCAATATTTGTGGAACCAAATGATTAATGCCTAAGCGATTAATCTCAGCTTCTAAATATTGCTTCACTTTTTTCTCTTTCCCACTGATCGCTCTCACTACGTACCACTTCAATTCTTCAGTCATTGTTATTACGTTGAAAGGTTAATTATATATTGTAAAACAACTTCATTATTGAACCTGATCCAGCATCCATTACATAAACTACTACTGCAATAATAAGTGCTGCAATCATTACAATCCATGCACTACTTTGCAATTCTTGCCAAGTCGGCCATGATACTTTATGCATCAATTCGTTGTACGACTCTTTTAAATATGTTACTAACCTATTCATGGTTTCTAATCTATTTTAATTGGTATTGCACGGGTGGAGAGATTCGAACTCCCATCAGCGGTTTTGGAGACCGACATTCTACCCTTGAACTACACCCGTTCATTTTTTTATTTTTGGCTATTCCTATCTTTCAACATTTCGAATCTTCGACATTTCGAATTTCAGAACAACCCTTTATTTGCAGTAAAACAGAAGTAGCCCCGATGCCCCTTATACGGGCATCTAGGCGACTTCTGTGAAAACTAGCTAAATATATTTTGTGCTAATTGTGAATTACTTCACAATTTCAGTTACCTGACCAGCACCTACAGTTCTACCACCTTCACGGATAGCGAAACGTAAACCTTTCTCCATTGCTACCGGGTTGATTAATTTAACGTTGATTGTAACGTTATCACCTGGCATAACCATTTCTACACCTTCTGCTAACGAGATTTCTCCTGTTACGTCTGTTGTACGGAAATAGAATTGTGGACGGTATTTGTTAAAGAATGGTGTGTGACGACCACCTTCAGCTTTTGATAATACGTAAATCTCCGCTTTGAATTCTTCGTGTGGAGTTACTGAACCTGGTTTGCAAATAACCATACCTCTGCGGATATCAGTTTTTTCAATACCACGTAACAATAAACCTACGTTATCACCTGCTTCACCTGAATCTAAGATCTTACGGAACATTTCTACTCCTGTAACAGTTGATTTCAAGTTTTCTGCACCCATACCTAAGATATCTACTGGATCTCCTGAGTTGATGACACCTCTTTCAATACGACCTGTTGCTACTGTACCACGACCAGTGATCGAGAATACGTCTTCAACTGGCATTAAGAAAGGTAATTCAGTTAAACGTGGTGGAATTGGAATGTTGTTATCAACAGCATTCATTAATTCCATTATAATTTCTACCCATTTTGGATCTCCGTTCAAACCACCTAAAGCTGAACCTCTGATAACTGGGATAGTATCGCCTGGGAATTCGTAGAATGATAATAATTCACGAATTTCCATCTCTACTAAGTCTAATAATTCTGGATCGTCAACCATGTCCACTTTGTTCATGAATACAACTAATGTTGGTACACCTACTTGGCGTGCTAACAAGATGTGCTCACGAGTTTGTGGCATTGGTCCGTCTGTTGCAGCAACCACTAAGATTGCTCCGTCCATTTGGGCAGCACCCGTAACCATGTTCTTCACATAATCCGCGTGACCTGGACAGTCAACGTGTGCGTAGTGACGGTTAGCCGTCGAATACTCAACGTGAGCTGTGTTAATTGTAATACCTCTCTCTTTTTCTTCAGGAGCTGAATCGATCGAGTCAAATGAACGTGCTTCTGATAAACCTTTATCAGCTAATACTTTCGTGATAGCTGCTGTTAATGTGGTTTTACCGTGGTCAACGTGACCGATAGTTCCAATATTTAAGTGTGGTTTACTGCGGTCAAATTTTTCTTTAGCCATGTTTTTACTTATTTATTGATTGATTTATATTTTGTTTAAAATTAATTACTATACTAACAATCGAGCCAATGAGGGGAATTGAACCCCTGACCCCTTCCTTACCAAGGAAGTACTCTACCCCTGAGCTACATCGGCTTTAACCAACACACAAGCCCAAGACTTTCGCCTCGGGATTCCCGAATTCAAATAATAGATTCTATTATTCTCTATCGTATGCTAGCGTATTCCTTCCCTCTTATCCTTCTTTTCAATCTAGCTCAATATTTTATCGAGCGGGAGACGAGGCTCGAACCCGCGACCTACAGCTTGGAAGGCTGTCGCTCTACCAACTGAGCTACTCCCGCATTATTTTTTGTGGGGAGAGAAGGATTCGAACCTTCGAAACCGAAGTAACGGATTTACAGTCCGTCCCATTTGACCGCTCTGGAACCTCCCCAACGTTTTGAGCCTCCTATCGGAATCGAACCAATGACCTACTGATTACAAGTCAGTTGCTCTACCAGCTGAGCTAAGGAGGCTAATCTATTATTTTTCCCTTCTTTCAAAGAACAATTTCGCTTACTTTTTCAAAGGGACTGCAAATGTACGAATTTTATTATTCCGTCAAAATCTATTTTAAAATATTTTTTTAAAGCCTATTTCGAGTGAAAGCCCGTTTTTTATAGCACAAACGCATTCATAACTTAACTTTTTAAAAATCAAACTAATACGGTAATAGGGAGAGCGTACTCCATTAAAATTATCAGCATTAAAAAAGGAACTGCTCTTTTGAAACAGTTCCTTTTTTTACATTGTACAGTGTACAATGTACAGTGTACAGCCACTAATCCGCCATCTCGTCCAAAAACAACTCTTCTTTGTTTAAGGACACCTCGTTACTCTTCCCTTTATATTTCTGTAATTGCTTTTGTATCGACTCAAATGCATAATCGGCCGCTTCTTCGAAACTTTTGCAGTTCTCTTTTGCAAATAATACCGTGCCCGGTATCATCACCTTTACCTCTAACACCTTGTTTTTCATGTCCTCTGAAGATTTGTCTAATTTCAAAATAACTTCAGCACTAATAATTTTGTCGTAAAAAGTGTCGGTTTTATCCGCTTTCTTTTGAATAAAATCTAACAATTTTTGATCTGCTGTGAAATGCACTGACTGAACTCTAATTTTCATAAATTGTTCTCCTTTCTTAACCCTTTGGATGGGCTTGTTTGTAAATATTCTTTAATTTCTCTATCGAATTATGCGTATACACTTGGGTAGCGGCTAAACTCGAGTGACCTAAAATTTCTTTAATGGCATTTAAATCTGCTCCATTATTAAGCATATGTGTAGCAAAGGTGTGGCGTAATACATGCGGACTTTTTTTCTGGAGGGTAGTAACTTTTGACAGTTCAGATCTTACTAACCTATACACGTATTTTGAATTTAATGCTTCGCCAGTATCTTTACAAAAATAAGTTTCACTTTCTAAAAGCAAGTTACTTTTTAATGATGAATAATTCAACATTAAATCGATTAAATGTTCTGAAATCGGAACGATTCTTTCTTTGTTTCTTTTACCCAACACTTTTACTTGTAATCCAGCAGCATTTACATCTTTGGTTCGTAAGGTAATTAATTCTGAAATACGCATTCCTGTGGCATAAAATAGTTCAATTACTAAACGGTTGCGAACACCTTCAAATGAATCGTCAAAATCGGTTTCGTTTAATAAAACATCCATGTGCCGCTCCTCCACAAATTGTGGTAATCGTTTTGGCACCTTAGGACTAATTATTTTTAACATTGGCGATTGTGAAATTTCACCTTGTCTTTGTAAAAAACGATAGTATGATTTTAAACTAGAAATTTTGCGATTAATGCTCTTACTTTTCATCCCCGAATCCATTAATTGAACGATCCATGAGCGAATAAAAGTATGTGGAACCTGACTTAAATCCTCAAGTTCAAATTGAGTTAAAATATATTCTGAATAGGCCTCTAAATCTGCTTTGTATGCAGTGAGTGTGTGTGCTGAAAATCGCTTCTCGTATTGGAGGTACCTAAAAAAAGACTCGTTTACCATCAAAAAAAAAGTTGTACCTGATAATTAAATCAAGATACAACTCTTTTATATGTAAAACAAGAAATTAAATTTCTCCGTTTAGTCCTTGCTTGTAAATAGCTCTTTTTACTACAGTTCTGCGTGTAATAGATCTTTTTTCATATGCTTGACGGCTACGTAGTTCGCGAAGAACTCCAGTTTTTTCAAACTTCTTCTTAAAACGTTTTAACGCCTTATCAATTGATTCGTTTTCTTTAATGTTGATAATGATCATATGGTATACCTCGATTCTCCATCTAAGGATGGGTTGCAAATGTACGATAAATGTGCAAATTTACAAATGTGAAAATGTGCAAATGCAAAAAATGTGCAAATTAACGCAGTACGTCACGTGCAATTACCAGCTTTTGGATCTCCGAAGTGCCTTCGCCAATGGTACATAACTTAGAATCGCGGTAGAATTTCTCTACTGGGAAATCTTTCGTATATCCGTAGCCTCCAAATATCTGAACTGCTTCATTTGATGCCCAAACACATACTTCTGATGCATAATATTTAGCCATAGCCGACTCTTTCGTCATTCTTTTGCCTTTATTTTTCATATCAGAAGCTTGTAAGATTAACAATTCTGATGCTTCTATTTTGGTAGCCATGTCCGCTAATTTAAAAGCAATGGCTTGGAAATTAGAAATAGGCTGCCCAAATTGATGTCTTTCTTTTGAATAGGCTAAAGCTGCCTCATAAGCTCCTTTTGCAATACCTAATGATAAGGCTGCTATAGATATTCTACCTCCATCTAATATTTGCATGGCTTGGCGGAACCCTTGTCCCACTTCTCCTAACATATTTTCTTTTGGAACTCTGCAATTATCGAAAATCATTTCTGTAGTTTCCGATGCCCTCATTCCTAATTTATTCTCTTTTTTACCTGCTGTAAAGCCTGGAGTTCCTCTTTCTACCACAATCGCAGAAATACCATTCGAATCTCCTACTTCACCTGTTCTAACCATAACAACAGCCACATCTCCAGATTTACCATGTGTAATCCAGTTTTTGGCGCCATTAATTACGTAATGATCTCCATCTAATACCGCCGTAGTAGTCATTCTCATGGCATCAGAGCCTGTATTTGCTTCTGTTAATCCCCAAGCACCAATCCACTCTCCTGTAGCTAATTTTGTTAACCATTTTTGCTTTTGCTCTTCGTTTCCGAAGTACATAATATGACCAGTGCATAATGAATTATGTGCAGCCATTGATAAGCCTACCGAGCTACATACCTTAGAAATTTCTACTATTGCAGCCACGTATTCAAAATAACCTAAGCCCGCTCCTCCATATTCCGTTGGCACTAACACCCCTAATAATCCCAATTCACCCATCTTTTTCATGGTTTCTACTGGGAAAGTTTGTGCTTCATCCCATTCCATGTAATGCGGACGGATGTGTTTCTCGGCAAAGTCTTTTGCCATATCTGCTACCATTTTCACGCTCTCACTTTGCGACATGTCGAAAGTTCCTGCCAATTCATTCGTTGTATTTGCCATAGTGTTTAATAGTTCGCTAAAGTAATAATATTTGATGAATAGCCTTTCAATTTTTCTTCAGCACCTAAAAAATCTAATCCTATGATAAATGAAAAGCCCACCAAATTGCCTTCCGATTGTTTAATAAGCTCCGCACTCGCCATTACTGTTCCTCCTGTTGCTAACAAATCATCGTGTATAACCACACGCTTCCCTGCTGCAATAGCATCCTTATGTATTTCTATACAAGCTGTGCCATATTCTAAATCATACTCAATAGAATAACAGTCGGCTGGGAGCTTGCCCTTTTTTCTAATTGGCACAAATGGAATGCCCATCTCTTGTGCAATTAACATCCCAAATAAAAAGCCCCTGCTTTCTACCCCAACAATAATATCCGGCTTTAGCTCGGCTAAACGTGATGAAAATTCTTTTGTAATTTCTTTACATAATTCCACCTCTTGCAAAATTGGTGTGATGTCTTTAAACATGATTCCCTCTTTCGGGAAATTAGGCACGTTCCTAACAATCGTTTTTATTTTATCACTTATCATCGCTTATGCTAATATATGCTTCAATTTTACTGAAAATTTCTTCATTCATCACATGTATTTTGAATAAATCTTGTACAGAAACATAATCGCCATGCTGCGTTCTATAGTTTACAATTAATTTGGCAAGCTTATACCCTATATATGGGTGCGTACCCAATGTTTTTAAATCCGCTTTATTAATATTGATTCGCTTTTGTGCATTTTGTTCAATTAATGTATTGGCAATTAGCACCTCATAGGTATTGGAATCCATTCCCCAAACTTCCTTAAATTGTTCCTTATTTATATAGCCTCCAAGGCGCTCTTTATACCTAAGCATTCTGCTAGCCGTGCCAAAACTTATTCCCTTTATATTATCTAATTCACTAGTATCAGCAGTGTTTATATTTATTTTGAAAATGGGTTTGTCAGTAATTTTATGAGTAGGATTAACATTAAAATATTTTTTTGATGGATAAAAACTTAGCATTTTTTTGATGATGTTTTTTGAAACGGAATCTACATCAGTTAACTTTTCTACATCCTCTATTGTATAAATTTTTACACCTTTTTCTTTTGATGAGATAATTTTATAGGCTTCGATTTTGGTAATCCCTGCGTTTAATAAATCCTCCAACGTTATGTAATTGAAATATAATTTCTTCTTAAAAAAACTATTCTGTGAACGACTTTTAAACTGTTCTTTCAGTTTAGTTTCATCACTTTTTGTTAACTCATTATTAACAATTATTTTATACGAATAGGTGTTTTGAAAATTAAAAAAATTAGATTGTATAACTTGTATACACAGCAGGACAATCCATAGAATAAACAGTACCCAAATGGCCCTTCTCTCCTTTTTAGGAAAGGCAAAATATTCCCTCAACACTCTCTTCCACATCACTATAAATATTTTTGTTACAATATAGTTAAAAATGTTTTTTATGTGTTAACTTTAAATGCATTTTATGATAAATATTTTTAAAATTGGAAATAATTAGCAAAAAAGAATTCGAGTCGGCTACTAAGTTAGATAAGCTTATGTTGCCTGGCTTAGCTAATTTATTAATGGAGGTAATGAAAATTAACGACGTTAATAAATTATACTCAAAATTCCATGAGCAAAACGGACTTGATTTTGTGGACAGTGTTTTAGACACTTTAGGAATAAAAATTGAAATCGACGAAAAGGAAATAAATAACATACCTAAAGAAGGTGCTTTTATTGCCATAGCCAACCACCCATACGGAGGTGTAGAAGGATTAATATTATTAAAAATATTATCTAAACGCAGGCCAGATGTAAAAATTATGGCGAATTTTTTGCTAAAGAAAATACCAAACCTTTCTGATTATTTTATTGCAGTAAATCCATTTGAAAATGTAAAAAACGCTTCAAGTATTTCGGGCATAAAAACAACCATGGAGAGTTTACAGCAAGGCACCCCTATCGGAATATTCCCTGCTGGCGAAGTATCTGCTTTTAACAGGAAATCTCAGAAAGTAATGGATAAACAATGGAACCCGGTTGTAGGAAAAATAATTTCTAAAGCGGGCGTACCTGTAATACCTGTTTATTTCCATGGGAATAATGGCTTATTATTTAATTTATTAGGCTTAATACACCCAACTTTACGTACAGCACGCTTGCCTTACGAGTTATTCAACAAACAGGGTTATACCATTAAAATGCGTATCGGGAAACCTATTTTGAACGAAGAAATAAAAACACTCTCCTCACAAAATCAAGTTATCCCATACTTACGTGCTAGAACCTACGCCTTAGGCTCAGGCATTGAAGTAAAAAAGTTTTTCAACACAAAATTATTCAGTATAAAATCTAAGCCCGATAAAATTGTTGATGAAACACCTTTAGAAAAAATAGCAAAAGAAATAGAAAGTATTGCCGATAAAAAAATAATGTCGGAAAAAAATTACGATGTGTATTTATCTGGTGCCTTTAGCATCCCAAATATTGTGAATGAAATTGGTCGCTTGCGTGAAATTACCTTTAGAGAAATTGGCGAAGGCACCAATAATAAAATTGATTTAGATGAATACGATTTATATTACAGTCATTTATTTATTTGGGACCGTGAAGCGCAGAAATTAGTAGGTGCTTACAGAGTGGGTAAAGGCGATGAAATTTTTTATCGTTACGGATCCAAAGGATTTTACATTACCAACTTGTTTAAAGTAAAATCTGGCTTCCATCCTATAATGAAAGCAGGGTTAGAACTAGGCAGGTCATTCGTTAGAAAAGAATATCAACAAAAAGCATTACCACTCTTTTTACTATGGAAAGGCTTGTTGATGTTTGTTAAACAGAATCCTGAGTATCGATATATGTTTGGACCAGTAAGCATCAGTAATAATTTCTCTAAACTTTCTAAAAGTTTAATTATTGAGTTTATCAATACGAATTGTTTCGATCATCAATTAGCAAAAACAATTGAGCCACGTAAAAAGTTCAACGTAAGTTTACCCGAAATAGATTCACAAGTTTTATTAAACAACAAGGCAACTATAAAATCTTTAGACAGTTTAATTTCTGAAATAGAAATAGACCATAATAAAGTTCCAGTATTACTTCGCCAATACATACAACTTAATGCAAAAATTATCGGCTTTAATGTTGACCCCAAATTTAACGATGCCATCGATGGCTTTTTAGTGCTCGATATTAAAGATGTACCGGACGATACGTTTAAAATGCTCGGGAAATAGTAATGAATTGTAAATGGTGAATTGTGAATGGTGAATGGCGCAAGTTTATTGCTCATTCACAATTCACCATTTACAATTTACCATTAAAAAAAAAGCCTCCCCGACGAATCGAGAAGGCTAAACATTTAATTCAAACTTTTAACGAATTACTTTACTATCGACAAGCGCACTGTTGAAGTTGCGTTTGCTTTTTCAACTTTTACAAAATATAAACCAGATTCTAAACCAGAAACATTTAATTGTACTTGGTTAGTACCTTGTGTTAAGGTTTCGTTGGTTAATACTTTTGCAATTTCCATTCCTTGGATATTGAAAATTGAGATGTTTACTTTTTCAGTGTTTTCTAATTCAAATTTTACAGTAGCTGTTTCATTTGTAGGATTTGGGAATACTGTTAATCCTGAAATTTCTCTTACTGTATTTATACCAGTTGGAATAAAACTGTAGTTATTGTTTTGAGGATCCCATATAGCCCAACCTTGTGTCCAATCATCCGATCCAAAAGCACCAACGTAAGTAGTGGTTGTAAAGAATGGATTCGCTAACCTTGCATCGCTGAAACTAGCACCAGTTAAGGCTGGAGAACCAACCGTTGGTACACAATTTGGAACAGCAGCATAGGCAGCTGTTAATTGTACATCTGTATTATTAGTTAAAATTGAATTTCCAAAACCACTTGTATTAAACCAAGCTGTAATGTCGAAACTTGCAGCTGTTTTCTTTAATGGAGTTGCACAACCTGCAATGATATTATTTTTAAATATTAATTGGTTTGTACTTGCATTGTTCGCACTTGAATCTCCTTCAACATATAATCCTGTAGGGAATCCCATAAATATTGAGTTGAATGCTGAGTTTGCAGAATTTCTTCTGATACGTAATGCATTATTGTATTTAGAGTTAATGCTTGTTGCAGCATCTTGCTTAGGACCAACCACTGTAATGTTTGAGAAGTTTGGAATTGTTTTTGGTCTAGCTTGGTTAGTACCTGTATTATCGTTATCAGATTCGAAACCGTTAGAATCTCCTGCTTGGTCAGCAACATCTTTATCTCTAACAATTAAACCAAATTGAACATTTCCTTGGAATCCGAAATCTGTATCGAAATCATCGTCAACATTCTTGTATGCAATTAAATTTTTAGCATTAACCGTTCCACCGAACCACTCAAATGCATCGTCGCCAGAATATGCAACCATAACGTTTTCTATTGTAGTTCCTCTACCAACACCACCCATAGTTAATCCATTAATTTCATTGTTTGCAGAGAAAGGAATACCTGCATATTCAATACGAACAAATTTTAATATACCAGAATTATCATTCGGGTTTGATCCACCGTACTGACCATCTCCGTTTGCATTGTTTACACCACCTTCAATTACAGCTTGTCCGCCAACAACGTTTATTGGTGCAGCACCTAATATAATTAAGCCTCCCCAATCTCCGTATGTTCTGTTACCTGCTTGCTCATCAGAAGTAAATACAATAGGACGTAATTTTGTACCTTCAGCAATTAATTTACCACCACGAGTTACAATTAAAGAACCTTTTGTTCCTTTAATTCCTCTGATAATTGTACCAGCTTCAATGGTTAATGTTGCGTTAGAATCAACATAAACAAAACCATCTAATCTGTAAATTTTATCGCTCTTCCATAAAGTGTTTGTTGTAATATGGCCGTTTACTATTTGTAATTGTGCATTAACTGGTAATTCAGTAATGTTTACAGTATCTGTTTTTGTTGTAGTAATTGCACCAGTTGTTGCAGATAATGTTACAGTGTAAGATCCTAATGCATTGTATGAATGCACTGGGCTTACATCACTCGATAATGAAGTATTATCACCAAAATTCCAAGAATAAGTACTTGCTTTTTGTGATGAGTTTGTAAATTGAACTCTATCTCTGTTTATCGATTTTGAAAAATTAGCGATTGGAGTAATTGTTGAATAATTATTATTTTGTGGATCCCAACTAGTCCATTCTGCAGTCCAATCTTCTGTACCAAATGCACCTTTATATGCAGTTGCAGTAAAGAATGAATTTGCTAAACGAGAATCTGTAAAATCAGCTCCTGTTAATGCTGGAGAATTTGCAGCTGGTAAACAATTTGGAACTGCTGCGTATGGTGCAGTTAATCCTGCATCAACAGTATTCGTTAATGTTGTATTATTGAAACCAGTTGTTGCATACCAAGCATCGATATCAAAAGATGCTGTGTTTTTTCTTAAGGGAGTAGTACAACCTGCAATGATATTGTTTTTAAATCTTAATTGATTTGTAGTTGCATTGTTTGCACTCGAATCTCCTTCAACATATAATCCAAATGCAAAACCCATGAATACTGAATTGTATGCTGAACAACCAGAATTTCTTCTGATACGTAATGCATTATTATATTTAGAATTGATTGTTGTGTTTGCATCTTGCTTAGGTCCTACTAACGTAACGTTAGAGAAATTAGGCAATGTTTTTGGAGTTGCTTGGTTAGTTCCTGTGTTATCATTATCAGATTCGAAACCGTTAGAATCTCCTGCCTGATCTGCAACATCCTTATCGCGAATGATTAAACCAAACTGAACATTACCTCGGTAACCAAAGTCTGTATCAAAATCATCGTCAACACCTTTGTATGCTACTAAGTGTTTTGCATTCACAGTACCACCAAACCACTCGAATGAATCATCTCCAGAGAAAGCAACCATTACATAATCAATAACAGTACCTCTACCAACTCCACCCATTGTTAATCCGTTGATTTCATTGTTTGCAGAAAAAGGGATACCAGCATATTCGATACGTACGTATCTTAATGTACCTGAGTTATCACTTGCATTAGGGCCACCATATTGTCCGTCGCCATTTGCATTGTTAACTCCACCCTCAATAATAGCTTGCCCACCTAATACATTTATTGGTGCGTTACCTAAAATAATTACACCTCCCCAATCGCCATAAGTTCTTATGCCTGCTGGTTCATCAGATGTAAATACAATTGGAAGTTTTTTTGTACCATCAGCAATTAATTTACCACCACGAGTTACAATTAATGAACCTTTTGATGATTTAATACCGCGGATAATAGTACCTGGTTGAATAGTTAAAGTAAAAGTAGAATCTACATATACAAAACCATCTAATCGATAAATCTTATCGTTTGTCCATGTTGTATTGGACGTGATATGACCAGATACTGTAACTACTTGGGCAATTGCCTCCGAGCTTACTGCAAGCGTGATCATTGTAAACAAAGAAAGTATTAGTTTTTTCATAACCGAATTTTATTTTCTCAAAAGTAATTCGGCTATATTATAAGAATATTAAGTTCTTATTATTTAAATAGTATTTATACGTAGTAATATTAACATAAAATAAAAATAGCGAGCTAATTTAGCACGCTATCTTTACAAGAATTTAATGTTTTAATAACTTAAAACTTATATGCTAATGAAAAAGAATAGGTAACACCCCAATTAGTTGATAAAATTTTATTGTCTTTGTCTTCATTGAAAACTTTGTTTTTATCGATGTCTTGGTAATAAACTCTTTTCTGATTTAATAAATCAGACATATTGAATTTCAACTCCCAATGAGATAAAAACACTTTTGAAACTTGTGCATCCAAAAGGTTTCTCGGTGCTTCCCAAACGTTATCATATCCAAAAAATCCTGCTTCAATTATTCTTCTTCCTATAATATTATACAACACACTTACATTTATACCCGACTTTGGATCCGAAAATTGTAAACCTGCATTAATAATATATGGCGATTGTCCTTGTAAGGGTCTGATAGAATCTGCAGCATTAACATTTCCTCTTAAATCTACTGTTGATTTAATAATAGAAGTATTTGCGTAAAGTGTAAAATTTTCCCATTGCTCCCATGCCAATATATCTATAGAACTTAAACCTGTAAGTTTTTTTCTGAACTCAAATTCCACTCCAATATTTGTCGCTTCGTTAACATTCTGGAATGTTTTTGTTCTATTACTTCCTCCTAAATAAACAGCTTCAATAGGGTCAATAAATTTCTTATAAAAACCTGTTAAAGAAATAATTTCTCCTGCTTTAGGATAATATTCCCAACGTAAATCATAATTATTGATGGTAGCTCTTCTTAGATTTGGATTACCTTGAACCAAAATATTTGTAATAAAATCTTCGTATTCAAAACTTGCTAACTCTCTGAACTCAGGACGTGAAACTGTTTTAGAAAAAGCAAATCTTAAATTCATTTTTTCTGTTAAGGCATAGGTAAAATTCACAGATGGTAATACATCAATATTTGTAGTATCAATTTTTGTTGAATCACCTGGAGATTCTAATACAATATTATTAGACTCCACTCTAACACCCCATACCACTCTAAGGTTTTTCAACAAATGATTATCGAACATAATGTACGCAGCTTTTAAATTATTAGAAGCATTGTATCTTGCTGTTGGGTTAGTTATATCTTCTAAAATAAATCCTCTTAATGGAGATCTTGTTGAGTCGGCAAGGTTTGCTAAATTAAATAAATCTTCAGGCCCTAATGCTAAAACAGAATCAGAAATCGGGAAACCTTGTCTTTTAAAACCAAAAAAACGTGCTTCAAAATCTCTTTCTCTTTTTGATGCATACACTCCAACTTTTACAGAACTTTTATCATTCAAAAACTTAAATGGTACAGTTACATCAGATCCAAATGAAAACGTATTTTCATTTAAATCCGAATAAAACTTACGTGCATTTTTATCTGGTGTAAAATTTATTTGTGCTAAAAGTGGTGCATCTGGAGATTGATTAATGTTGTTGCTATACTGCAATGATCTTGCATCTGGCTCGTCTCTATCGATTCTACTTATTCCTGTGTTTAATTTAAATTTAATATTTGTTTTAGGAAATAATTTTTCGAAGTTTAATTGAGAAGCTAACAATCGTTTACTCGTAAATTCGTAATTGTAACCTCTAATCTTAACACTATCGGGTGTATTGTCTTCTAAGTTATAACCATTTCTGATGGTTGTATTTAAATCCGTATTTACATTATAAATATTTTTGATGGATAGTTTAGAATTCTCTCCTGTTTGATAAGATAGATTTAACAAAGCTCCCCAAGTAATGTTGTTTTTATAATTATCATCATTAAAAACGAACCTCTTACCAATTGAATTATCAAAATCTTGTCGTTCAATTTGATTATATCTTATAGCGTTATTGTAAGTTAAACCATACACAAATCCAAAATCTTTTTTAGCAATTTTAGATTTATTGCCGTAAAGAATTTGGAAACTACCGCCAGGCGCTGCCGACGATTGTTCGTTATATCCCCAATCATTTTGAAATAACCTCGACATGGCCGCTGCTTGTTTTGCATTTGTTGGATAATTTTCTTCTGCCGGTACACCATCAGGTATTGCTCGAGTCCCATCATCTATTCCTAAATAATCATACTTTCCTTTAGAACTATTTTCAAAATATTTTTTTCCGGTGGAGATGGTATTAAAAGATAAGCCCATGTTTACATTGAAGAATTTTTCGTCGGGAAAATCTTTAGTATTTAGTTGAATAACTCCTCCAGCAAAATCACCGGGTAAATCTGGTGTTGCCGCTTTAGTAATCGTCATGTTATCTAATAAATTCGCTGGGAAAATATCAAATGAAAAGGCTCTTCTATCAGGCTCTGTACTTGGCAATGGTGAACCATTTATTAAAGCAACATTGTAACGATCGCTAAGCCCTCTAATTACTACAAACTTATTGTCTTGTATACTTGCTCCACTTACTCTTCTTAATACATCACTTGTACTTCTGTCGGGTGATTTTTTTATTAAATCTGATGAGATTCCATCGGATATTGAAATGCTATTTTTTTGTATAGTATACAAAGAACCTAAACTTTCTTTTTTGTAGGTCGATTGCACAACTACTTCTTGCAATTCTGTACCTTTTTCATCCATACTTACATTAAGCGTGGTGGTTTTACCAGTATTTACTACGATTCCAGAAATTATTTTAGTATTATAAGATAGGTATTTAAATACAAGTGTATAAGTACCAGGGCTGAGATTTATTAAATCATATTGTCCATCGAAATTAGTTTGTGTACCTACAGAAGTGCCTTCTATCATTACTACTAAACCAATTATTGGTTCGTTAGTAGCTTTATCAATTACTTTTCCTACAATTTTACCTTTGTCAGCATTATTGTTTGCTAATAAAATATTTGAAATAAAAATTAGCAGAAAAAACAGGTATATTTTTTTCATCGAGAACATTATATAGAAACATAAAAGTATACACCTTATATTAAGCTATGATTAAATTAATATAATCAATGGGCATCTATATAAATAAAAAAAGCCCTCCCGATGAGACGAGAAGGCAATTTTAAAACAATTTACTTAGATCAAATTATTATTTAAGTATCTTAAAAAATTCTAAATTCTAATGTCTAAATTCTAAAGACTAATCTCTAAAGACTAAAGACTGATTAATATACTTTAGTTTGTGGATTCCAAATTGTCCAACCAGTAGTCCAATCTGTAGTACCCATAGCACCTCTAAAAGTTGTTGTAGTAAAGAATGCTGCATCTAATCCTGTAAATGCTGCACCAGCTAATGCTACCGAACCTGTAGTTGGCATAAAACTTGGAGCGTTTAAGTTAGAGATGTTTCCTAAATTAACTGCTGTTGGAGTAGTTAAAGAATTTCCATCAGCTATTGCTTTCACTTGTAGTGTAGAGTCGTTAAATGTTGTGTTATCTCTGCTCAAATAAGGCTTAGTAATTGCATGTACTAAGTTGTTTCTGAATTTAGATTCGCCTGCGTTAAATGCATCTGCTGCACCTTGACCGTCAACACAGAATCCTGCTTTTGCGTAACCTAATAAAATAGAGTTATGTAATTCGAATCTTGTATTTCTTCTCCAACGGTTTGCATAGTTGTGGTTAGCTGCTGTGTTAGCTGCACCGTTTGGACCAACAAACGTTACGTTAGATAATACTGGTTTAGTGAAAGGAAGAGCTCCAGAAGAAGCACCATCGTTATCACACTCAATACCGTTACCTGCATCGCCACCGTCAACAAAAGCTGGATCGCGGAATGAAATAGCGTATTGAATTTGACCTCTGTATCCAAAGTCGAAATCGAAATCATCATCTGCAGTAGCAAATGCGATTAAGTATTTACAGTTAACAGTTCCACCGAAAAATTCGAATGCATCATCATTAGAATACAATGCTTGTATGTTTTCGATTTTAGTTCCTCTACCAACACCACCCATTGTTAATCCATTAATTTCTGAACCTGGTTGTGCAGCAATACCAGCAAACTCAATACGTACAAACGTCATTGAACCTGAGTTATCGTTGTCATCAGTACCACCATAAGGTCTACCAACACCACCTTCAATAGTTGGCTCTGTAGATCTGTTTGTAGTTGCTTTACCTAATATAATAATACCACCCCAATCACCTGGAGCTCTTAATCCTACGCCTTTACCTGATGTAAATACTACTGGACTGTTTGCTGTTCCGTTTGCGAAAATTTGAGCACCTCTTTCAATAATTAATGCACCTTTTTCTGTTACATCAGAACGAACAATTGTACCTGCTTCAAATGTAATGCTAGCACCACTTTGTACATATACATAACCTTTTAAAATTACTGTATCCGCTGCTTTTAAAACGGTGTTTGTTGTAATGTTACCTTGTAAGATAACTCTGTTTCCTGTTACTGGCGTAACGTTTGTATCTTCATCTTTTTCTGTACAAGAAGAGATTACAATAGATCCAAGCATTAATAATGCTAAAACTTTAATTGATTTCATTTTTTCGTTTGTTGAATTGAATTTCTTATACAAAGAAACACCCCTCACGTTAACTCTTAATAAATTCTATATTAAGTTTAGATTAAATGAGGGGTGTTAGGATATATTTTTTTAACCTTCTCTTAAAGTAGAGGAAGGTTGTAGCTGAAACCAACACTGATGGTTGATCCGAATTTCATGGTACTTATAATTCTATCAGAATCTTTATTGTAAGCATTTTTAGCATCTAAGTTTTGATAGAATATTTGACTTTGATTAAAGATATCTGAAATGTTTAATTTGATTTCTGCTTTACGCTTCATCACTCTTCTTGAAAGCTGTATGTCCATTACGTTTCTAGAGTTTTCATAAATATCAGGATATCCTTGGAAACCAACTGAAAATATTCTGTGTCCAACTCTGTTAAATAACACACTTGCAGCATACATACTGTTCTTCGAATTGTACTGTAATCCTCCGTTAAATAAATATGGCGATTGACCTTGTAATGCTCTTTCAATTCCTCCTTGATTTACCAAGAACACTTTTGAGTACATGAATGATGCATTGGTATAAAAAGTTAATTGTTCAAAGAATTCAGAAAAATCTATAAATCCTAATTTCTTGCGGAACTCTAATTCGATTCCATACGTATTCGCTTTATCAGCATTATCAAAAGATAATCTTCTTAAATCTGCATTTGAACTTGAGTTTACAATTTGCTCAATTGGATTTCTAAATTGCTTGTAAAAACCTGTAAAAGTAATGGCTTCACCAGCACTTGGGTAATACTCTATACGTGTATCAACATTATAATTTTCACTTCTTTTTAAATTCGGATTTCCGATTAACGATGTACCTGTTAAGAAATCGTAAAATTCAAATGGTGCTAATTCTCTAAACTCAGGGCGTGAAACTGTTTTAGAAGCAGAAAATCTGTAATTCGTTTTTTCGTTTATTTCATAAGTGAAATTCATCGAAGGCAAAATGTCAATATATGTATTGTTCGATTCAACTTTGGTAGAAGTTGCATCTAATGCATCTATGTTCTGATTAAACATTTCCATACGCACTCCCATGTTTAATTTAATGTGAGAACGGATTTGTTGATCAATCATAATATACGCTGCATTTAACATAGAAGTCGCGTAGTACTTATCACTGTTATTTGTAAATTCATTTAATACAAATCCATTTGCTGAAATATTTTCTTCAGCAAAAATTTGATCTTTTGGTAATAACAATAAACTATCATTACTAGCAAAATTTGCTTTCGTGTAGTTGAAAATTCTTGCGCTGAAATTTCTTTGTTTCATTAAGCTTAATCCACCAACTTTTAATGAACCCTTTTGTTCCATTACTTTGTATGGCACAGAAACCGATACATTGCCTCCGAAATTACTCTCTTGCATTTCAGAGAAAAATCTACGTGAGTTTCTGTCTACTAATGTATAAGGCGCATCTGTTTGGTCAATTGGTCTGTTGTAAAAAATTGTTCTTAAATCAGGTTGACTGCTAGAAATATTTGCATAGTTTACATTCCAATTTAATTTAGTTTCTGAGCTAAATAAAGAATGGCTACCTTCAAATTGTGAATTCAACAAACTTTTTTGTGTTAATTCATTAGAGTTAAATCTAATGTTCACTAAGTTGTTTAAGTTGTCGCCATTTCTATCTAAATAACTCTCATCATAAACTCTATTGTAAATGTTCTTAAATGAGATTTTATTATTTCCGTTTATGTAAGTGAAATTGGCTAAGGCTCCAGCGTTAGTTGTGAATTTGTACTGCTTATTTTCGTATGAGTATACTGCACTCGGTCCATCGTAATCTAAACGACGAGATGGGTTAATTCTTTGATCGTTTCTGTAAGTGATTGAAGTTATAGCCCCAAAAGATGCTTTGTTTTTTAAGTCCTTTTTAGTACCAAATGTTATTTGATAGCTCTGACTAGGTAATGCTGTAGAGTTTTGCTCTCCATAAGAGTTAGACAAAGTTCTGGTTGCTGCTAATTGATTTGCTAAACTTGAACTTGCATATTTCTGACGAGATGTTGGGAAATCGCTTGATAATTTACGATCACCGTTTGAGAAGCCTAAATAATCTGTGGTATTTCTTCCGTTAGAAACAAAGTTTCTGAACGTAGATTGTGTATTAAAACCTATTGAAGTAGAAAAATCAATAAAATTTTCTTCAGGAATATCTTTAGTAATTACTTGAATAACTCCACCTGCAAAATCTGCAGGCAAGTTTGCCGATGCTGTTTTATTAATGGTTATTCTATCAATTAAGTTTGATGGAATAATATCAAATGAAAATGCTTTTTTGTCTGGCTCTGAACTTGGCAACATTGCATTGTTAATTGTTGCGGTATTATATCTGTCGGCCAAACCACGTATTACCACAAATTTATTGTCTTGTATTGAAGTTCCACTTACACGCTTTAAAACGTCAGATGTGTTCTTATCAGGAGATTTCTTAATTAAATCTGATGAGATACCATCAGAAATAGAGATGTTGTTTTTTTGCAATGTGTACATAGCACCTAAGCTTTCTTTTTTGAAACTTGAGGTAACTACCACTTCTTGCAAGGCTACACCACTCTCTGCCATAGTCATGTTTAAAGTAGTTGCTTTTCCTGCAGAAACTATAATGCCTTCTACAACCTTTGTTTCGTATGAAACGTATTTGAATACAAGTTTGTACGTGCCAGGGCTAAGGTTAGAGATTTCATACTCACCATCAAAATTAGCTTGTGTACCAATAGATGTACCTTCTATTAACACTACAGAACCAATTAAAGGCTCATTATTCGATTTGTCGAATATTTTTCCAATGATTTTGCCCTTCGCAGGATTCTCATTTCCTGCCTGTGCAATGGCAATTTGCATGAATGCAAATACCATAATAATCAAAAACTTAATACTTTTCACTGTCTAATAAATTGTTTCCACAAAAGTATTGCGACAATATTAAGCCAATGTTAAGAGTGAATTAAGAAATAGTACACGAAATGTTAGCCGGGTGTTAAATTTAAAATAGCGAATTGACGAATTAACGAATTTGCGAGCTTTCGAATTAACGAAAGAGCGATTCGATAGTTCGCAAATTCGCCATCTCGTTATTTCGAATCCGATTGATAGGGCAAGCCTATTTTCTTGAACACAAAATGCAAGAGCCAAATAGGGCCAATCAACAAAAACTGCACATCTTCTAAGAAAGAGGGCTTTTTACCTTCTACTTTATGTCCAATAAATTGAAATATCCATGCTACCACAAATATAATGACACAAACCAACCACATGGCTGGGCCTCCGGCTTGTTCTAAATACTCTAATTGAACAATCAGAAAAGAAAATAACCCAATTACCAAAATCATAGCAAAGGCTAAAATCGGGGATAATCTATAATAATAGTATAATGCAAAGGCAATAACCAATGAAGCCCAATTAAAAAAGGGATATTGTTTCATAAACTCAGGCATCGGGATAGCCCATATTAAGCCTAGTAAACTAAATACAATAGATGGAACTGCTATCCAATGAATCAGCTTGTTCGTGCCGTTCTGGTGACTTTCACCGTACTTGACAAGGAGTGTGTCGAGTTTAGTCATTTTTTTAGTCTTTAGTCATTAGTCTTTAGTCATTAGAAAGGAGCAACCTATTGCCATTTCTAATGACTAAAGACTAACGACTAGTATCTATTTTGCAAACGACACTGCCCTTGTCTCTCTTATCACGGTAACTTTCACCTGACCAGGGTAAGTCATTTCTGTTTGAATTCTTTCTGCTATATCAAATGAAAGTGCTTCTGCTTGTTGGTCGGTGATTTTTTCACTCTCCACAATTACACGCAACTCTCTACCCGCTTGTATCGCAAATGTTTTTTCAACACCTGGGTAAGAAAGAGCTAAGTCTTCCATTTCTTTTAATCTCTTAATGTAGCTTTCTACTACTTCTCTACGTGCACCTGGGCGCGCGCCAGAAATAGCATCACAAGCTTGAATAATTGGCGACAAAATGCTTGTCATTTCAATTTCATCGTGGTGAGCTCCAATTGCATTACATACTTCAGGATGTTCCTTATATTTCTCTGCTAATTGCATACCCAATATTGCGTGTGGTACTTCCGGGTTATCTTCAGAAACTTTACCAATATCATGCAATAAACCTGCTCTTCTAGCCATCTTCACATTTAAGCCCAACTCTGTTGCCATTATCGCACAAAAATTTGCTACTTCACGTGAGTGTTGTAATAAATTTTGTCCATAAGACGAACGATATTTCATACGACCTACCATACGAATTAATTCAGGATGTAATCCGTGAATTCCTAAGTCGATTACCGTACGCTCTCCTGTTTCAATAATTTCTTCTTCTAATTGCTTTTTGGTTTTAGCTACCACCTCTTCAATACGAGCTGGGTGAATTCTACCATCCGTAACTAAACGGTGTAATGATAAACGAGCTAACTCTCTTCTAACTGGATCAAAGCCCGATAATATAATCGCTTCAGGGGTATCATCTACAATAATTTCAATTCCTGTTGCTGCTTCTAATGCTCTAATGTTTCTTCCTTCTCTACCAATAATTCTACCTTTTACTTCGTCGCTTTCTATGTTAAATACAGAAACGGTATTTTCAATTGCTGCTTCTGTTGCAGAACGTTGAATGGTTTGAATTACAATTTTCTTTGCTTCTTTTGCTGCAGTCATTTTCGCATCTTCTACAATATCTTTAATCATCGACATTGCATTGGTGCGCGCTTCGTCTTTTAAGGCTTCAACTAATTGAGATTTTGCATCGTCTTGAGAGAGCCCCGAAATTTTTTCGAGTTGAGTAACTTGTTGAGTGTGCAATTGATCTACTTCTGCTTTCTTTTTATCCAAAATCTCGATTTGGCGATTTAAGTTTTGGCGTAAAGTATCTAGCTCCTGCTCTTTACGAGTGTTGTTCTCTAATTTCTGACCTAAACTTTGCTCTTTTTGCTTTAACGTGTTTTCACGCTGAGCTGCCGCAGTATTTTTTTGTTGAATTTCTTGCTCGTGTTCTGCTTTCAACTGTAAGAATTTCTCTTTTGCTTCGAGGAGCTTATTTTTCCTAAGTAGTTCGGCTTGAGCATCCGAATCTTTTATAATTTTCTCTGCTTTTTCTTTCGCAATCTGCTCATGATCTTGGATGCCTTTTTTTAGCAATACTTTTGCTACTAAAAATCCTATCACTAAAGCTACGATTCCGGTTACGATCGTTACTATCATTTTTTTCTGTAATTATTATTTATTTAACCATTATGCTATTAAAGCAACATAATACGCTAAAGAATAATAAGAGACCTTAAAATTTATTGCTTAAACAGGTATTCGCTGAGCTTTTTGTCAATTTTCTCCATTTGTTGGGAGAAATCGATGCTCATCGATTTATGGTTTTTATCTAGATTCAAATGTTCTGTAGCAACTTGTAAGATGCACATGGAAAGTAAATCTTGCTTATCTCGTACCGCATAGTTCTCTTGGAACTCCTTAATACGGTCGTTTACAAGCTTGGCAGCTTTCCGAACATTCTCTTCATCCTCACTATTTATTTTTAAAGGATAAACCCTGTCGGCAATGTTAATTTTAATGGAAATTTCTCCCATTTTTTCTATCAGCTAATTTATTATTTGCTCAAAATAGCAATACATTTATCTATTTCACGCACAAAATCGTTAATTTTCGTCTTAATGTCAAGTGTCTTTTCATCTGTTACCGCTACACTCTTGGCTAACTTTAAGATACGATGTTTTTCTTCTAAGTCTTTTAATTCGTTTGATAGCGTTAAAAAACGTTTCCTCATTTGCTCATTATCATCTAATAGAAGTTCGTTTTGCTCCTTAAGGGCATCACAATACTCCATGAGCATGTCTACTTTTTTCTCTATGCTATCTAAATTTTTCAACTTATGCTTTTCTGATTTCGGCGCCTACTTCCTTTTCGTAGGTTTTAATCAACTTCTCCATTACACCATCAATTGCTTGGTCTTGTAGTGTTTTTTCATCATCCATCAATATAAAACTTAAGGCATACGACTTTTTACCTGCCGGTAATTTATCGCCTTCGTATACATCAAATATATCGACCTTCTTTAATAAACGCTGCTCCGCCTGAGTAGCTATTCTTTTTAATTGCTCAAAACTTACCGATTTATCTATTAACATCGACAAATCTCTGCGTACCGATGGATATTTAGGTGCCCCTTTATAATCCATTTTTCTATTTGCTGCCCCTTGCATTACCGCAGCAAAGTCAATATCAGCATAAAAAACCTCTTGATTTATATCAAATTGTTTTAATACTTTTTTCCCAACGGAAGTTACCTTTAATAATTCTAACTTCCCAATACTATATGAAAAACCTTGTAAGGGCCCTTCATTAATGGTTTGCATTTTTACATTCGGCAACCCTAATCGCTGTAATAACTTATCAATCGTTGATTTCAGGTTGTAAATCGTGTTTTTTGTTGCCTTCTCTTGCCAATGCTCGGCGTGTGTATTTCCACTTAAAAACAAACTCAACTTAGATTTCTCGGTGTACTTAGCTTCGTTAAAATGGTAAGTACTCCCCCATTCGTATAATTTTAAATCGCTTTGTTTTCTGTTGATGTTGTATGAAATTGCTTCTAATCCAGAACTCAACATTTGGTTCCTTAATACTTGCAATTCTATACTTAATGGGTTGAGTATTTCAACCTGATCAGCGTTGTTTATTAATTCATTGTTTTTAGAAGAGGTGAGCGAATTCGACATCATCTCTTGGTAACCAATAGAACTTAAAAATTCTGAAACCAGTTCTTTTACTCTGTCTGCATCTGGCTTTACTGAAAAAGATAATGACGATTTAAGATGTGTTGGCATCTCAATATTATTCAATCCGTAAATTCTCAATATTTCTTCTACCAAATCGCATGGGCGAGTAACATCAACTTTAGAAAGAGGTACTCGTACTACAATCGAATTTTCTTTTTCTTCAATCGTTTTTATTCCCAAACCAGTTAAAATGCTCTGCATCAAACTAGGTTCTATTTTTTTACCAATTAAACGTTGTGCATAATCGTACGAAAGTTCAATCTGTACGGGTTCTATTTTGGTAGGATATATATCTGTGAGCTGCGCTTCTGCTGTACCACCGGCAACGCTAGTAATAAGCTCAACGGCATGACTCAATGCGATTAAACACATATCGGGGTCGGTGCCTCGCTCAAACCTGAATGACGCATCTGTTTTTAAATCGTGTGCCTTTGATGATTTACGCACCAAGGCTGCTTGAAAATAGGCGCTCTCTAGGTATATATTTTTAGTATTCGAATTTACAGAAGTATTTAAACCTCCCATGGTTCCTGCAATTCCAATTAATTTATCGGCATCTGCTATCACCAACTCTCCACCTTTCATTTTACGTTCTACTTGGTCGAGCGTTTGTAAAAGCTCTCCCTCTTTTGCTCTTTTAACTTGTATGGTATTACCAGTTAATGCATCGGCATTGTAGGCATGCATTGGTTGCCCTAAACCATGGCAAATAAAATTAGTAACATCTACAATGTTGTTGATAGTTTTAACTCCAATTGCTTGCAGTCGCGCCTTCAACCAATCTGGCGATTCGCTTACTTCTACGCCAGAAATATAAATTCCTGAAAAACGAGGGCAATCTTCTGCCGACTCTATTTTGATATCAATTTTACCTGCTTGTTGAACAGGCAACATCGTATAGTTTTGTGATTTTAAATTAGTATTAAATATAGCAGCAAGATCTCTAGCCACTCCCAAATGTGAGGCTGCATCTGCACGGTTGGGAGTTAAGCCAATTTCAAAAATAGTATCGGAACTTAAGTTATAGTAGGTTTTAAGTAAAGCGCCCACTTGAGCATCTTCAGGTAAAATTTTTACCCCATCATGCGAAGTTCCTAAACCAATTTCGTCATCTGCACAAATCATCCCTTCAGATAATTCCGACCTAATTTTAGATTTATTTATTTTGAAAGGTTCTCCAGTTGTAGGGTAAACAGTAGTGCCTACTGGGGCCACAATTACTTTCTGCCCTGCTGCAACATTGGGTGCACCGCAAACAATTTGAAGTAATTCCGTACCACCAATATCAACTTTTGTAACTTTTAAACGGTCGGCATTTGGGTGTTGCACACATTCTAGTACATGCCCCACTACTAAGCCTTCTAAGCCCCCTTTAACAGATTCTACCACTTCCAACGACTCCACTTCTAAGCCCACTGCGGTTAACGATTCTGATATTTGATTTGTATTTTCAGTTAGCTCTATATATTCCCCTAACCACTTATGTGAAATCTTCATCTAAAAAAACCTTTTCACAAAAATAAGAAAAAATGCCGATACCCTTGCTATAGCTAGTTAAAATCAGATCATGCCTTCATCAGAAAAACTATAATAACTATTCTCATAAATAATAAGATGATCAAGCATTCTGATATCCATCAACAACGCACTGTCTTTACACTTGGTGGTTAGTAATTTATCTTCAATGCTTGGAACTAAATTTCCGGAAGGGTGGTTATGGCATAAAACAATAGCGCTTGCTAAACAATCGATGGCTACTTTTAAGATCATTCGAATGTCGGCAACCGTGCCACTAATGCCTCCTTTGCTCAAGCATTTTTTCTGAATTACTTTATTGCCTCTGTTCAAGTAAATTACCCAAAATTCTTCGTGCGATAAATCGGCAAAATGGGCTGCCATTATACTGTGGATATCTGCACTGCAGGTGATTTTATTGAGCTGCTCTGTTTGTGCTTCCTTTCTGCGTTGCCCCAGTTCCATGCAAGCTGATATGATCAATGCTTTCGCTTCGCCAATACCATTCTGCTCTTTAAGTTCTTTGATGGTTAATTTTGATAAACGACTTAAATCATCGTCGACTAAGCGTAAT
>CALRTZ010000027.1:0-41348 GCA_943371235.1 Sphingobacterium thalpophilum
ATAAATCATCTACTTTGCGACCGCCTTCGTACTCCTTGAGTGCCTTGGCTATCTGACTCTCGGTAAATTTTGACTTTTTCATTTCCTGTTGTTTAAAGTTAAGGTTTTATCCTAATTTTAAACTGTCGGATTTTTAGGGGTACTTACAACATTTCTTTATGTAATTGGAGTCATATCCAGTATTTAGTAACTTCTCATATTCATTCCAATAATTTGAATTCTTTATAGGTTTAAGGCTCATATATTTATTGACATCCTTATAAAAACTTTCATTGTAATTACCCTCTAAAAATTGTTCTATTGCTTTTCTGCCATCATCGTGTACTCCATAAAATAAAATTAAATAAGCGTGATTGATTTTAGCTAATTCTATAAGATCAATTCTATTTCTCGACGACATTTCAGTATTTGTGTAGCTATCTATGAATTCTTTTGTAAAAATACTTGCAACGGTTGCATCTTTGTAGAAAAGGTCAATTTCTTTCAATATCTGAAGCATTTGTTTATATACAACATAAAAGACTTTGCGTCCATAGAAATATTCTTCCTTTTCTAGAGATTTATATTTTAATTCTTCAACATTCATTCTATAAAAAGAGATCATTTCAAAGAAATTAGATCGAACTCTTTCCAATTCAATATCTTCTCTTTGCTGCTTATTTGCATTAAACTGTACCATAAAAGCCATATAAGTCAGCACCGAAGCTAGAATTCCTATAAATGGACCCATTATTCCACCTATGGTATCACCTACTTGTCCTTTGTTAGAAAAATCAACTATGTAAAACGGAGTTGATGTTAAAATTATAGGAAGAGATGAAATTGCAAGGATCGATAAAATTAATTTCCATTTCGGAAATGCATTGTCGTTTTCCATAATATTTTTGTTTTATCAAATTTAGTAAACCCTTAGTAAAGGAAAAGGTAACACCATGGCACGTCATGTAACACTTTCCTATAATTTCTAAATTATTCAGTCCCTTTTTCTTGTGTCAGGAAGCGCCATAAGGTGCCATGTATACATATTATTACGGCCCCCTACGGGCTACTAGCAATGTGCAAATGCGTAAATATGCAAATGCGTAAATGAGGCTTCAACATCTGTTGAAGCCTTTTTTAGTTGGTTTTAATAAGCCTGATTCTTTCAATTCGATCTATCAATCGAATTTCTAAAAAGTAGATTCCTTCAGTTAATTGCCCACCAAACTCCACCAAATCTTTGGTAGAATTTATGTTTATCTCTTCAACTAGACTTCCAGATAAATTGAATATTCTTAATATGGAAGTAGAATTCCTAAAATTTGAAAGATCTAGGTTAAAGCTTTCACTTGATGGATTGGGATATACTCTTAGGAGTTCATTTTTTGATTTTTCTACTACGCTTGTATTTAATGGTACTGCGATACCAAATGATTTAATATTGGCTTCTATCAATGAAATAATATCAACCTTAACCCAACCAAATTTTATTTGGCCTAAGCTATCTGTAATTTCAAAACCAAAAAACTTATCTTCTTGACCTAACCAATTTAAATTCCCATAATTCTGTCCAAAATTAGTCATTGAAAATGCGAATGAAGCATTATTCACTTTTTCCATATTCATAATGGTGTCATTCTTATCATACATCATTAATACATTTGTTTTAGACCAATATGATGTATAATTGATATAAAGTGAATCGGTGTGGTGTTTTAAAAGCTTAATGTTTGAATTTTTTGATTGAACATCAACAGCTGCATGAGTGTAAGTGCCTCCGTGGTTATATCTTGCGTGTATCGTTAAATCAATAGTCCCATCAAGATTTACATCTAAATCATAGCTCTGTGTGCCAGACTCAAATGTTGCTTTTAAGTTTTTATCCGGAATTATATCAACATAAACTTCATTTCTAAGACTTTCAAAAGATACTTGGCCGAATGTTATATTTGAAAATAGGATGAATGAAAAGAATTTAATGTAAATTATATGTTTTGATAGGTTCATATAACATATTTACGAAATTTTCAAGTATTATCAAAATTTCAGGTAATTGTATATGTGTATTCACCTAAAACAATTTGTCTTGTCCTGAAATAAATTACACTATTTCAAACTTAGTAAGGCCTTAGTAAAGGAAATAGGGGTAAGAGAAATTCTGAAAATTTTCGTTGTAACAATGTCGAAAAAGCAAAAGAAACTCAAGGAGTTAATTTCGCTAAGAAATTTCATTGTGTATCCTTTGTGCGTACTTCGTGCACTTTGTGTCCAATAAAGATAGTTCGATAATTCGACCGTTCGTTCTTTCGCAAATTCGATTGTTAGTTCTATCTACCCGTGTAGTCTGCTGGATTTTTATAAGCATGGATAATAGCAAGAATAATTATTTCATTAGTACTTGTATCAATTATATAATGAATATGATATGGGAATTGTTTTAATAAGAGGGTTCGGACTTCTTTGTATTTTATCTGAAAACCAAATGGGACTTGTATAATGTATTCTTTTGCTTCTCGAATTCTGTACAAAAACTCTTTAGCAAGTTCAGGGTTTATATTCTTATAATAATCTACAGCTTTTATAATATCAGATTTTACTTCAGGTCTATGTGATATTTTATATTTCATAAACTCTTTTCAATATCATCAATTGTATTGTCGAAATCAGATAGATCTCCTTTGTTGCTATAATAGTCACTTAATCTCTGATCAATAATTTGTTTTTGCCAATTAGATAAATCAATCAAATTTTCTGCTTCTTCTTTCTGCAATTCTACATACTTAGTTTTTAAATCTTGCCATTCTTCTATAGGAATAAAAACGCCTGTGGTATTTCCTTTGTTATCATGTATGAATTGTAGTGTCATGGTTTTTTCATTTTATCAAATTTAATAAATATTAACACAATTGTGTTATAGAAAAATATGAAAACCTGAAAATAAAATCTTCGCCTTGAAATCAGTGGTCAATTTAACCGGTATTTGCAGCTAATTTATTTAATCAATTCTTACTGCCACTATACCTTTCTTTTTAACCAATTCATTAAAGGCAGGAACATCAATATTCACAACATTATTCAGAATTAAAATTTGAGCATCAATTTTCTTAGATAAATCATCAAAAACCTCATAAGCATTTTTATTCGGCTTTGAATCTGCAGAAGAAACATTACTTCCGAGTCCTGCCATCTTATCATTCAACATAACTGGAAATGCCAATACATCTTGTGGTGCCTTTGCTTTTGGCTGCATCAAATTCGATTCTACTTGATCCAATTTATCAAACATTGGTTTCGTTTGTTTTCTAAATTCGGAAGCCAATGCGGTATCCTTTATAGATGAAATATAAGCATTCAACTGAAGTCTAACTTGAAGTAATTTATTAATTGCTTTATGCGCATCCGATATTTTAGAATTTATTTTTTGAAGCAATTCAAACTGCGCTTTCAAGTCTTCTGCTGATACTTGAACTCTGGGGTCGGCTAAAATTTCAAATGTTTGTTCTGATTTTAAAATTTTATTTTCAAGAAGTCGAACTTTATATATACCGGGTACAACCTTTGCCCCTCTTCCGTTTCCAGCCCACATTATGTTTTTACCATTCACTTCTTCTGCATCAGGATACCGCATATTCCAAACAAATGTATTTAACATTCCAGTTTTGGTATCAAGCTTTCCATTTCTTGGTTGATCTTTTAATTCATAAAAATCTTTCGAAGATTCGAAGGGTTTTCCCTTTTTATCTTTAATGGAAGAATACGTAATAATCGTGTCATTCTTCTCAGTTAAGAATTGCATTTCTATTTCTTTACTTGGCTTATTTTTTAGGTAGTAATGCACCAATACTCCATTCACTGCATTCGTTCCTTCATCAACCAAACCTTTAGCCTGCCCACCTCCCATACGGTAACTAGGACGAGGTTTAAACACATACAAATCATTTTGAGGCATCCCTTTTTTTAACTCATAAAGTGGGCTTAAGTCATCTAAAATCCAAAAAGATCTCCCATGAGTTGCTACTACCAAATCCTTTTCACGTTTCTGAATTCGTAAATCACGTATCGGCGTAAGTGGTAAATTTGAATTCATGCATTGCCAATTTTCGCCATCATCAAATGAAACATAAATACCTCGTTCTGTACCGGCATAGAGTAATCCCTGCATGTTCGGATCTTCACGAATAACTCTGCAATAATCTCCAGATGGAATTCCTTTTGTAATTAATTGCCAAGATTTCCCATAATCTTCTGTTTTAAATAAATAAGGTTTTTTATCTCCGAACATATACTTATTCGCAGCAACATAGGCCTTCCCTTTTGTAAATTCCGAAGCATGTATAATACTGATAAGAGCAAAATCAGGTAATAATTTTGATGGAATATTTACTTTCTGCCAATTATCTCCATTGTTTTTAGATAAATGAATATATCCATCATCCGAACCAGCCCATAATACACCTTTCTCAATTGGAGATTCATCGAAAGTAAAAATAGTAGCATATACTTCTGCTCCCGTCATATCTTTCGTAATTGGACCACCAGTCTCGCCAGTTGTTTTCGGATCGTTTCGACTCAAATCTGGACTAATCGTAGACCATGAATATCCTGCATCCTCACTTACATGAACAAATTGTGATGTGACGTATATTTTTTTAGGATTATGTGGTGAAAATACAATTGGATAGGTCCATTGAAATCTATACTTCTTAGCTGCAGAAGATGCACCAATATTGGTTTCCGGATAAACAGAAATATCTTGATATTGCTCATTCGATTTCGAATACTTACTTAAATATCCATCATACTCACCTCCAAATGTAACACTAGAATTTGTTGGGTCTGCCTGAATATATCCTGCTTCACCGCCAGCAACAGGGTACCAAGAATCAGTTCCAATACTATATCCATCTGTACGACTTGCAATACGAATAGATGAATTATCTTGTTGTGCTCCATATACATGATAGGGGAAATCATTATCTAAGGATACATGATAAAACTGTGCTGTAGGAACATCTCCATTTGTAAAAACTTGTCCATCATTAAAAGTAACTTCGGCTCCACCATCATTTCCTATAATATAATTTGATCCATTATTCGGGTTAATCCAAATATCATGTGTATCGCCGTGCTGAACCGGAATATATTTAAATGTTTTTCCTCCATCATACGATTTCATTGCGTTTACATTTAAAACAATAAGTTCATTTTCATTTAAAGGATCGGCTGCTAAATTCATGTAATACCAAGGGCGTTGCCATAAATTCTTATCTTCATTTATTAATGTCCAAGATTCACCTGCATCATCAGAAGTGAAAAGTCCACCTTTTTTACTTTCAATCAATGCATACAAACGATTCGAATTCTTTTTAGAAATAGTTATTCCAATTTTTCCTAAAATTCCGATAGGCATACCTGGATTAGTGTTCAGACATACCCATGTATCACCACCATCAACAGATTTATAAAGTCCGGAGCCGGTTCCACCTGAACTCATTGAGAATCCATTTCGATACGCTTGCCATAAAGTTGCATAAATGACTCTCGGATTATTTGGATCAATCCGAACACTCGCTCCTCCAGTACTATCATTTTTTGATAAGATTAATTGCCATTTTTTGCCACCATCCATACTTCTGTAAATTCCTCTTTCTTTATTTGCTTGAAATGGATTTCCCATTGCTGAAAAATAAACGATATCAGAATTTTGAGGATGTACTTCAATGTTTGCAATTGCATCCGCAAGATTTGGGCCCAAACGTTTCCATGTTTTACCCGCATTTGTTGATTTATACATACCATCACCAAACGAAATATTCGAACGCATATCCGCTTCACCCATACCTACATACACTACATTTTCATCTGAAGGAGCAATAGCAATTGCACCGACAGAACTAGAATGAAAAGTAGAATCAGAAATTGATAACCAATTCATACCTCCGTCAATTGATTTCCATACTCCGCCACCTGTTGCACCAAAATAATATAGCAATAGGTTTTTAGTTGAACCTGCAACTGCTAAAGATCTACCAGCACGAAAAGGACCAATATTTCTCCACTCAAAACTTTTCAGTACAGAATCTGGTATTGGTGCATTCGATTTTTGAGCATTTACATGGTAAAGATTTGCACTTATTAGTATAAGGGACAAGAGAATTACTTTCATACTATTCTGGATATGGGTTGATAACGAATATACTAAATTAAAATCTTAAATGAAATTGGTCAGAATTATCAATAAATTAACTAGCATAATTGTGCAAAATCCTGTCTTGTCCTGAAATAGTGTAAAGCTAATTCAGGACAAGTAATAGCGAATTAATCCTTTAATCAGAACTAAATTCATTAGAAATTCCATTAAAAAAGAAAAGGCCCCCCAATTTCTTGAAGAGCCTTTCTCTAATTAGGTTAGTTATTAATTCAACTTAATTAACTTTACTGTTTTTCTATTTTCCCCCTGAGTCACCTCTGCAAGATAACTACCAGATATTAATTCTGATCCTAATTCAATTTTTGAATTTGGAAGTTGGTTAGTAAGTTCTTCAACTAATCTTCCTGCAACATCAAATATTCTGATGGATACCGATTCGGATGAGCTGCTTTCTAAGATGAAATTAAAATTATGAGTTGATGGGTTAGGATAAACAACTAAATCAATTTCTGAAGTTGCTGATTCAAAAGTATAAATATCTCCTTCAGAATTATCACCTCTAGCTAATGAATTACAAGAAGTATTACATGATCCTAATTTATCGCCACCATGCAATCCTAAATGCGCTGGTACAGCACTAATGCTTATACTCAATGTTTGTGGATTGTTTGTGTTTCCTGGCGGAACATGGCATAGTAGAACTTTAGGATTTGAAGCTGAACCTCCAGCTGCTCTCACATCGATTACACAAATAGTAATAGTGCAAATTGTAACACATCCACTTGAATTTGTTACTTCACATGTAAGTGAATAATTTCCTCTAGCAGTTGGTGTAAAGATTGGGTTAGCAATATTTGTATTGTTTAAACCTGTTCCTGTCCAACGATAAGTAAATGGTCCACCATTAACTGCAGTGCAATTTACTTTCATGCTTTGCGGTCCATAACCTAAGAACATTTGGTTTACACTTGCATAAGTAGTAGTACTACCAATTACAACTCCGCTAGTATTTGGAGTAGCCGTAATGCTACATGTACTGATGTAACCTGTTACATTCACTACTGCATTTGCAATTGATGAATTTCCGTTTACATCTGTTACTGTTAACACTACTGGATTAGCACCAATATTTTCACAATTGAAATTCGTTTTATCTATACTAATACTTGCAATTCCACACGCATCGTTAGAGCCATTATTAATTTGACTTGAAGTGATACTTGCTGAACCTCCGCTTAACGCTACAGTAATATTACGAGCTATTGCATTTGGTGCAACAAGGTCAGCTACCGCTACAATTGCTGTTGCTGTTGCTGTATTTCCATTAATGTCTGTTACTGTTAATACAACTGTATTTTCTCCTACGTTACTGCAATTGAAATTCGTTTTATCTAAACTAATGCTTGCAATTCCACACGCATCATTAGAACCATTGTTGATATCAGAAATAGTGATGCTTCCATTTCCATTCGCATCAAGGAATACAGTGTTATTTTGAGTAATTACGTTTGGAGCTGTATTATCACTAACATTTACAGTAGCAGATGCAGTTGAAGAATTTCCATTTACATCCGTTACAGTTAACACAACAGTATTAGCACCTACATTACTGCAGTTGAAAGTTGTTTTATCTAAACTAATGCTTGCAATTCCACAAGCATCGTTAGAACCATTATTGATATCTGCAGTAGTAATACTAGCAGCACCATTTGCATCAAGCACAATACTCACGTTTTGTGTAATTGCAATAGGAGCAGTGTTATCACTAACATTTACAGTAGCAGATGCAGTTGAAGAATTTCCATTTACATCCGTTACAGTTAACACAACAGTATTAGCACCTACATTGCTGCAGTTGAAAGTTGTTTTATCTAAACTAATGCTTGCAATTCCACATGCATCGTTAGAACCATTATTGATATCAGCAGTTGTAATACTAGCAGCACCATTTGCATCAAGCACAATACTCATGTTTTGTGTAATTGCAATAGGAGCAGTGTTATCGCTAACAATAACATCGAATGTTACTTGTGAAGTTCCTACAGGATTAGTTGCAGTTGCAGTCACTTGAGTTGTACCTACATTAAACGTGCTGCCAGGAGCAATTGAATACGTAATCGTAGATGCTGGAATCGCAGTTGTTTCAGTTGCAGCATAATTTACTGTCGCTGAACAAGAATTCTGATCAGAGTTTGCAGTGATTGTTCCTGGTGAAACAATTACTGGAGGTAATCCAGTAACTGTAATATCAAATGAACAACTTGCTGAATTGCCTGATGCATCAACTATTTGATATGTAACCGTAGAGGTACCAATTGGGAAAGTTGAACCACTTGGTGAACCTGCAGTTTGTGTGATATTGTATGCACAATTATCCGAACCTGTTGGTGCTGGGTAACTTACTACTGCACCAGCAGCGCTAGTAGCAAGAGTATTAATATTCCCTACACAACTAATAGTTGGTAACACATTGTCAACTACAATAACGTTAAACGTTGCTTGTGAACTTCCAACAGCATTTGTAGCTGTAGCTGTTACTGTTGTACTTCCTACATTAAATGTACTTCCTGGAGCAATTGAATATGTAATTGTTGACGCAGGAATTCCTGTAGTTTCTGTAGCTATATAGCTTGCTTCAGCACCACATGAAGTTGAATTGCTGTTTACAGTTATCGTACCTGGTGAAACAATTACTGGAGCGACTCCTGTAACAGTAACATTAAATGAACATGAAGTTGAATTTCCTGAACCATCTTCTGCTTTAAACGTAACAGTGGTTGTACCTATAGGGAATGTTGATCCGCTAGGTAAACCTGCTGTTTGTGTAACTGTATAACTACAATTGTCTGAAGCATTAGGTGTGTTAAAGTTAACTGATGCACCTGCTGCACTTGTTGCAATTCTAGATATGTTAGATTGACAACTCATGCTAGGAGCAGTGTTATCAACTACCGTTACTATAGCAGTTCCTGTAGCAATATTATTATTAATGTCTTTTACGGTTAAGGTTACGGTGTTCGGACCTAAATTTGAACAGTTAAAATTAGTTTTAGATAATGTGTATGTTGAAATTCCGCAATTATCTGTAGATCCATTATTAATCATTGATGTATTAATGCTCGCTGTACCATTGTTACTATTTAATGTTATGGTAACATCTTTTGTCAATACAGTAGGAAGAGTTTTATCTATAGTAGGTTGGCAGAAGCAATTAGCAACAAAGCTTTGACTTGTACCATTACCTTGACCATTTCCGGCAAGTAAAGGAATTCCTTGCGCATTTACTCCACCTGTTAATCGACCATTAAGTGTTAGGTTTTGAGCTATACTTAAGCTTCCTTCGATAGCATCAGAACATCCATCATTATCGCTATCTGTATCTACATAATCTGGAGTACCATCGTTATCAGTATCGCCACATGTAGTGAAATCTGCTCCGAAAACGAAGTTAACCCACGATTCATCAGCTAAATATTTAAAGCCAATACTCGAGTATGTTCCGTTTAAACGGATAATTGCATACCCTTCATTACCTGTTATTTTAGTTGCGCTGTTTTGCGTTACCGCAGTAGACCAAAGTATTTGTATTGGTTGGTCAAATTCAATAGGCACAAACTTACCTGAGTTACCAATTGATGAGAATACCAACACTGGGTTTTTCATCGGACTAGCAAACGATAAAGTATTTGTAGAAATATAATCGTTTCTTATAGTTGGATTGCTATTTGGAACTCCGTATTGAGTTGGGTAAATTCCGTGATTATAAACATTTGGAGTCCATCCAACGGCTACAGACGATTCGTATGTATATGAAATACCATTGATAGTTCCGTTTGCAAATCTTCCATTAACTTGTGGAGCATTGCTCCAAAAGAAATTAGATTTATTGCACTCCATTGCATCGGTTATTCCATCGTTATCATCATCTAAATCGCAAACATCTGGAATACCGTCAGCGTCGGTATCAGCTCCTGATACAGTAATTACAGCATTAGCAGTAGAAGAATTTCCACTGGCATCTGTAACGGTAAGCGTTACTGTATTTGCACCTAAATTTGTACAATTAAAATTAGTTTTTGATAATGTCAAACTTGCAATCGTACAATTATCTGTAGAACCATTGTTTACTTGCGATGCAGTAATAGTTGCATTACCATTGATATCTAAAGTAACAGACAAGTTTTGAGCAACCGAGGTTGGTAAGGTTACATCTTGTACTGTAACTACAGCAGTTGCTGTACCTATGTTATTATTAACATCTTTAACAGATAATGTAACCGTGTTATTTCCGACATTACTACAGTTAAAAGTTGTTTTACTTAAGGTTATACTTTCAATTCCACATGCATCTGAAGAACCATTGTTTACTTGTGCAGGAGTAATTGTTGCATTTCCGTTCGCATCTAATTGTACGGTTAAGTTTTTAGTAATTACTGTAGGTTTTATTCTGTCGATATTTGCTTGGCAAGAACAGTTTGCTGATGAAGTTTTACTTGTACCAATTGTTTGGCCAGCTCCCGCTAATAAAGGAATACCAGAAGCATTTACCCCTCCAGTTAATCTGTTGTTTGTAGTTTGTGATAATAAGAATCCAGCACCACCTTCTACCGCATCACTACATCCATCATTATCACTGTCAATATCAACATAATCAGCAGAACCATCGTTATCGGTATCGCCACATGAAGTGAAATCTGCTCCGAACACAAAATTAACCCACGATTCATTTGCTAAGTATTTAAATCCAATGCTCGAATATGTTCCATTTAATCGAACAATTGCATAACCTTCGTTACCGGTAATTTTTGTTGAACTGTTCACTGTAACAGCTGTAGACCATAAAACATCTACAGGTTGGTCGAATTCTATAGGAACAAAGGTATTGCTACTGCCGATAGATGAAAATACCAATACAGGATTTTTCATCGGACTAGCAAAAGATAAGGTATTGGTTGAAATCAGATCATTTCTAATGGTAGTGTTATTTGGAATACCATAAGAAGCAGGGAATATTCCGTGGTTATAAACATTGCCTGTAGTGTTAATTGTTGCTGACGATTGATAAGTATATGAAATGCCGTTAATAGTTCCTGTTGCTTGATTTGTGTTCGTACCAACTGTTGGTGGATTACTCCAATAAAAGTTAGAAACATTACATTCAGCATCATCTAAAATACCATCATTATCATCATCTGCATCACAAACATCAGCTACACCATCACCGTCGGTATCAGTTGTATATACAACCACATTTATTGGACTAGAAGTTCCACTGCAACCTAAATTGGTAATAACTACCGAATAGTTTCCAGCAGTAGTTGCTGTATAACTAGCATTGGTCGCACCTGAAATATTCGCTCCGTCTTTTTTCCATTGATAGGTAAAACTTGCATTCGTATTAGCATTTATGGTTACAGAACCACCCATGCAGAAGTTCGTTGGCCCAGCAGCTGTTATAGTAGCAGTTGGATAGGCAAATGGTGAACAATTTGTACCATTAACAATGCCTCCTGGTGTTACCCAGTTAGACGTAGAGCCTGTTAATGCCATGTTCGTTAATATTCCATGTCGATTATTACCACTTGCATCTATTAAACTTGTAACTGTTGAGTTATTACCACTAGCAACACCTTGATTAAAATGATAATTACCCTCTAGGTTTGGTGCAGCTCCTGGGATTTCGCAGAACTTATTGTTTTGTAATTCGCCTTGACAAATTGCTCTACTCCAAATTCTTATTTCATCCATTATACCAGGCATAAAGCGGTTAGAATTAAATCTCACGTCTTTACCAAAATGTACCTTAGCATTGGTATTACTCCAAATACCTGTAGAGATACCTGGACCGGAAGGTGCAGCGAGTGAACCATCAATAAATAGCCTTGTACCGCTAGCATCAGCAACACCTGCTAGATGATGCCATCCGCTTGGAATGTTTACTGCTGAATGCGTTCTCCAGGTACCAGCATCATTTACATAAAATTGCATAGATGAACCACTACCGTTAAAATGCATTAACCACACGTTATTACTCATATTGTCAATACCTACAGTACCCTGACCAATACCAGAGCCTAATGTGTAGGTCTGGTTGGGCACAATATATACCCACCATTCTACTGTAATTTCTTTTTGAAATGAAGTAAAAGGATTATTGACAGCAACATAATCGTCTGAGCCATCAAAGCTTAATGCACTTCCCACTTGAGCACTCGTTTTAAGTGAAAGTGTAAATAATACTATAAATAGTAATGTGAATGTGAGTACTCTTTTCAGTACCGGTAAACGGAATACGAAGTTCCTCACGACCTGTGTAGGTTGTTGTAGTTCTTTGAGCATAAGAAGTTTATGTTAGTTTATTAATGATCAAGGTATTATTCAAATCTAACTCCAATTATTCATACAATATGCTCCAATGCGACTAAATAATGAAAGAAGATACTAGTTTAAGTAGTTAAATTTGTTGATTTTACTTTATAAAGAAGATGATTCGTATTTGTCTTAAAAACAGCGCTAAACTTGTTTACATTGGAATATTCGAAACGACGAGCCACTTCTTATACCAATTTTACCACCTTTTACAAGCATTTTTTATGCAACTAACATTTTTTGTTCTTGGTAATATTCTAATAATGTTTTTTGGTGCAAGTTTTATCGTACATCCGCATCAACAAAAGGTGTTTAAGAGATGTTCTTTTTTTTACGTCATCATTTTTAATGAAGGGCATTCTTCGAAAACTCTGAATTCTTTACTAAACATTTAATTAAAATTTCGTATCAAAATCAATGTTTTAACCCACCTTAATAGTTAAACGGATTAGTATTTTTAGTTTATCTTTCTTTACGTATAGGATATTATATCTCAAATAATATATTTGTTAAATGTATAAAACCATAATTATAGAAGACGATCTTCTTTCTGCCGAAGCACTAAAAGACACTATTCTTGATTCTTTTCCTAATTATGAGGTTTCTCACGTTTTTACATCCTTAAATCAAGCTTTAGCAAATTTACCCAATATAGAATTTGATTTGATGCTGCTCGACATGGAATTAGGCGATGGGCTAGGCTTTGATATTTTAAGTCATATCGAAGAAATCAATTTTGAAGTCATCATCACAACAATGCATAATACCTTTATGCTGGAAGCTATTAAACATGCGGCACTTGATTATCTCATTAAACCAATTCTAAAACAAGATCTTGTAATTGCTTTAGAAAGATTTGAAACTAAATATGCTAAGTTAAACTCCGTTAAAAATGTTAAGAAACAACTTAGCAGATTAGTAATCCCAAATCAAAGCGGCTTTGTTATTATCGAAATTAAAGACATTGTTCGGCTTGAATCAGATGGAGCGTATACTAAGTTTTTTATGTTTAATGGAACCAGTTATTTAGCCAGTAAAAACTTAGGTTTCTATGAAGAACAGCTGCTATACAGTAATTTCTTTAGAATCCATCACAAGCATTTGGTTAATATTAGTCATCTTACAAATTATAATCGAGCAGAAGCTACAGTGCTTTTGTCTGACGGCTCTTTGGTAGAAGTTTCGAGAAGGAAAAAAGATGAATTTCTTCGTAATTTAGAAGATTAAAGGCAATTCTGCCATTTATAAACTCAAAGCTACCAGATATCTATTAGGATTTTTCGGGACATCTTAAATGATTACATTTGAGTAGGAAGAATAAAATATGAATATTCTTCAATCATTCAGCTTTACCCAAAATGCCCGAATCAGAATTAAAATATCATTCATTTCAAAATCCTTTTCCAGGATTAAGAGCTTTTAAAGACTCAGAAAGCAATTTATTTTTTGGGCGAGAAGAGAATATTGCGGATGTACTAAGTAAGCTCGAAAGAAATCATTTTGTTGCAGTGGTAGGTACCTCAGGCACGGGTAAGTCTTCTTTAATTAAGGCCGGAGTTTTACCTGCAATTGAAAATAGAAATACAATTGCTAATGCAAGCAGTTGGGACATCGTAACAATTAACCCTGGGACTTCTCCCTTACTTAATTTAACGAAGGCAATTTGTAATAATACTAAGCTGGTTACTACAGAAAATAAAGAAAATTTTGAAAAGAATTTAGATGATTTAGTAAGGCATAGTACATTGGGCTTGGTACAGGGAATGCGTCCAATACTTAAAAAGAATTCATCATTACTTATTTTAATAGACCAATTCGAGGAAGTATTTCGATTTGCCAATGATGAAAATAAAGATGCTAAATGGGAGTATGACCAATTCGTAAATTTAATTATCGAAACAGTTAGACAGCGGGACGTTCCAATTTATGTTATTTTAACACTGAGGTCAGATTTTTTAGGAGATTGTGTGGCGTTTGACGGCTTACCTGAAGCCATTAACGACGGGCATTATTTAGTGCCACGTATGACGAAGGTGCAGATGAAACGTGCCATTACAGGGCCTATTGATTTAGCAGAGGGCAAAATTTCTCCGAGGTTAGTACAACATATAACAAATGACTTGGGTGCAAACCCAGATCAGTTACCCATTCTGCAGCATGCAATGATGCGTTGCTGGGATTATTGGAAAATGTACGAGTCGACTGGGGAACCGATGGACTTGAAACATTTTGAGGCGATTGGTGATTTAGAGAATGCGTTATCAAATCATGCAAATGAAGCCTATCAAGAACTTTCAGATCGACAAAAAATTGTAATCGAAAAAATATTTAAAAGTATAACAACAAAAAAAGATGATAACAGAGGTGTTCGCAGACCAATGTCGCTCCACAGTTTAACAAAAATTTGTGAAAGTAATAGTCAAGAAATTCTCGATTGTTTGGAGCCTTTTCGAAAAGTTGGAAGAAGTTTTATTCTGCCAGGAATAGAAATCGAAGCAAATAGCAATACAGTTTTTGATATTTCTCATGAAAGTTTAATGCGTGGTTGGGATCGATTAAAATCATGGGTTGATGAAGAAGCAGAATCTGCAGAATTTTACAATCGTATTTGTACATCGGCATTGCTTTTTCAAAAAGGTGCATCTGCATTATGGCGCAATCCGGAATTACAATTGGCGCTCGATTGGAAAACAAAACAACAACCAATTTTAGCATGGGGCGAGCTATACAATCCAAATTTTGATGGGTGTTTAAATTTTATTGAAGATAGTAGGGTTGCATTTCTTGCAGAAAAAAGAAAAAAGAATACTAGAACTAACATCATTCGATTTTCGGTTGCAACATTTATTCTAGTGATTTCAATTTTAGCTGGATGGGCAATGTTTCAAACGAGTATCGCGAAAAAGAAAACACAAGAAGCTGAAAACAATAGTAGGCTTGCAATTGAGCAAAAAAAATTAGCCGAACTAGCAAAAGAATCAGCATTTGCGGCCTCTACTCAAGCAGAAATAAATAGTAAAAATGCAAAAAAGCAAGCTCAACTAGCAGCAGAACAAGCCAAGCGTGCTGATGAGCAAAAAGGAATTGCAGAAAGGGAGAGATCTAATGCACTAGTATTTGCACAGGATGCAGAAAACAAACAACAACTAGCTAATCAAAAAAGTAGAGAAGCTATTTTGCAAAAACAGAAAGCTGATGCTTCTAGAAACGAAGCCACAAGACTAAGAATGTTAGCCATTAGTCAGAATCTTGCCCATGAATCCACACAGGTAACTAATGACGTAGAATTATCGGTATTGCTTTCAATACTCTCTTTCGATATTGCCAGTGCAAACAATGGCAATACCAACGATGCTTCTCTTTTTGATGCTTCCATGAAATCTTTGAACTTGATTTCAAAAGAGTATAATGCAAAAGTGATGCAACATCCTAATAAATTATTATCGATGTTGATTAAAGAAAATGAAATAACTTTTGTAGATAATACGGGTGTTTATTTAGCACATAAGCTAAACACTTTTTCACTTTCTGAAAAAGTACTTCCTAAAATTGGTGTTACAGAAATCGATCAGTCTTTCATAAATCCTTATAAGAACAATGTGGTTTTAGGCTTACTCAATTTTACTGCGCTCTCTTACGGGAAAGAAGCAAGTGAACATACCATTGCAGGTCATAGCGGTTTAATAAGAGCAGTAGCGTTCCGGAATACAATGCCCGACATGATTACAGGGGCTAGAGATGGAAAATTGATTTTTTGGAATAATAAGACATTGATATATGAAACTAAATTCGATTCAAGAATTAAAACAATAGCCTCTTTACCAAATGCAACTTATGTATATGTTGGATTAGAGAATGGTCAGGTTTTTCGAGTGAATGTTGAGTTAAGAAAAATGGATGTTTTTGCATTTAGAAAGAACAGTAGAGTGGAAGTAATTACACAATCGGATGATGGGGCTATTGTTACGATTGGATATTCTGATGGAGTAACACAAGTTTATGCTACTAATGGGACATTAATTAAGGAATTAGCAAACGAAGGAAGTATAGCATTTCTAAAAATTGATAAGAAACATGATTTATTAATAATTGCAACTGCCGGACGAAGCATTTATTTGCACTCGCTTTCTGATTTAACTAAACTACCAAGAGTTATTTATACAGAGGGATTGGTAAAGGAACTAGATATTGATAAGCAGACTGGTAATTTATATGTAAACTGTTCTGATCGATCTTTTTATAAATACGCTACTCATACTAATTGGTATATAAATGAATTGCGCAAACAAGTGAAAAGAAAATTGACAAAGGATGAATGGGAAACGTATGTAGGTAAAGATATTCCCTATAATAATATTGTGCCAGAACAAATAAACAATACCGAAAGATGAAAATAATATTAAATATCATCCTCTTGAATGTTTTAAATGCAATATTAGTAACATCTGTATTTGCACAGAACAGCATTTGTTTATCTGGCATTAAGGATGCAAGTTTACTTACTGAAAAAGGGAAGTATGATGAATCTATAGTATTAGCGAAAGAGATTCTTGCTAAATGTGACTTGAGTAAGAACGATAAAATAGTAGCTTATAAAATTCTTCTCATCAATTATTTGGCTATCGATAATTTAGAAGAAGCTAATCTTGTTGCAAATTTAGTTTTAAAAATAAACCCAAATTACGAACCAGATAGATTGAGGGATGAGCCGGAGTTAATTGCACTTTTTCAAAAATATAAACCTACTATTTATTTAAAAGGAGCAATATTCAGCGGTTTGAATTATTCAACTGCAAAGGCCTCTCAAACCTATTCAATTGTTGCCAATAATAATACACCAGGATTAGATAATTACAGCAACATTACAGGATTTCAAATGGCAATTGGTGCAGAATATAAAGTAATAAAATCATTATGGATTCAATCTTTTTTTATTTATAGAAGCTCTGGTTATTCTATTAATATTCCAAATGTACAAGGCCGTACTATTAATTATAAAGAAGAACTTACTTATTTTGATTTTCCGATTACTGCTAAGTATTATTTTTTAAACAGAAAAATTCAACCATTTGTACAAGCTGGATTTAACTTTTCTTTCATGAATTCTGCTTTAGGAGAATTATCGAGAGATGATATTAGCGACATCATAGATCGTAAACCGCAACGCAATGAATTTTATGCTGGTTATACTGCTGGTTTTGGTCTTTCTTACCTATTTAAAGATTGGTCTATTCAGGCAGGAACTAATTATTCATTAAATCCACAAAATGTAAATAAAGAAGGTACACGATATGACAATTCGGATGCCATATTTAAATACTATTACCTCGACAATGATTTTACATTGAATAACATAAATGTTTACGTAGGAATTACCTATGCATTGGCCTATAAAAATGTTTTAACTTCTAAAAAGAAAAAATGAAATTATTAACACAGAACATACTGTTTTTAATATTGATAGCATTTCTTTTTTCGACATGTAAAGAGGATGAAAACAGTATCGGTAATCTTAAGACAAAACGTATAAGTATTTTACCAGAAGATAGTATTTACTGGTCTGTAGGGGCTGTTGCGGGCGAAGGGGTAGTGTTGTTGGTATACGTTGATTACTCTTTGAATTATAAGTTTAAATTGATAGATAATGCAGGTAATGAAATTTGGACAAAAACCTTTGGTTATAAATATAACAGTGCAAATGTTGTAAACATGGAAGTTATTTTTGATACGGATGAAACTTTCTCAATATTTTATGGAAATGGATTAAAGAGAGTGAATACCAATGCAGAAATTATTTTTGAAAAAACAGATTTTTTTGTACCCTTATCTGGAGCCTCTATTTATAAAGTAGTTAAAGGAAATAACGATACGTATTTATGTTTAGGAACCTATAGTTCCAGAGCGCTTGTAGCTGAGTTTTCTAAAACAGGTACGATGAATTATTTCAAATTATTTGCCTTAAACATAAATAGTTTGAACGAATTTACTGGAGCAGTAAAAACAAAATCTGGCGGATATCTTGTAGCAGGTTCATTTGCATCAAATACAACAAATATAGAAAATGCACTATTTCTTATGGAATTAAGTGCAAATGGTACAGTTCTTTCTAACTCCATAACAACTATGGATTCGTGTAAATGTCGAGGTAGAGAGTTGATAGAAGTAGGAGAGAATACCTATGCATATTTGGTAAGTCCAACTTCTTCAGACTCTAAAGATAAAAGGTCGAGATTATATTTTCTGAACGATACAGCAGAAGTGTTAAACGTAAAGTATTTAGATCTTTCTGAATATAATTATGGAGCTGGGTATGCACCTTTTTTCGGAAACGGCCTTGTTAAAACAAATCTTGGTAAACTAAACGGAATTATAAAATCTGCAAATGATGGACCCCAAAATTTATCGGGCCCTCAATACGATTATTATTACGCTGTTGATGGAATGTATTCGCAAATAGAATCGTACTTTATTAATAAAAATTATTCGAATTATTATACTAGCATCGTAAATCAGAGTGATGGTAAAGTGCTTATTTATGGTACTACTTTGAGTTTAGGAGATGAATTGAAATTAATACTTATAGAAAAATAAATGAAAAAGAAACTTGCATATATTTTTCTATTAATACTCACGGCATTAGTTTCATGCAGAAAAGATTTGGATGTACAAGAGCCTACAGAAAATCCGATGCTTAAAGTAGTACAAGCCAGTTCTTCTTATGTTGCACGACCTGCAATTGCCTTGCCCGATGGTTCTACAGTACTTATTAGTATTTCAGAAGTAGATGCAATATCAGGAGTTGTATTTTTCCCAGATACAGAATTGCCTGCAATTATTTCAAGGTTTGATGCTAAAGGAAATTTAATGTGGCAACGTAATTTACCAGAAATTGTACAAACTGTTTGGGATGTAGTTCTATTAAAGAATGGAAATATTGTTGTGGCAGGATTTGAGAAAATCGGGGATTCTAAATTCATGGGTTTAGTTGTACTAAATGCTTCTGCAGAAATACTATACCAAGCTACGGAGTATAATCCACAATATATTTTTAATATGAGTAATGGCATTTTAAACAGAGTAGATATGATTGAGTTGAACAATGGAAATATTGCTTTAATATTAAATGCAGGTGCACCTTCTTATCCTCGATTAATTATTTATGATATACAATTAAATAAAGTTTTCGACAAGGTTTATTCAGCAACAGGAATTGTAAGACAAGGCTTCTATTCGCAAATAAATTTATTTCAAAATTCTAATGGTAATTTAGTTATACACGGTAGATATACGAGAAATTGGACTCCTAGTTTTGCATTTAACATGACCTTAGAATCTGAAACGTATAATCCTCTTTCCTATCAGAGTTTTTCAGACACCTTGGTTTCTTCTACTTCAAGTTTAGCCATCGCAACTAACGGAAGTTTTGTTTGGTCATCATCCGGTGCTAAAAAAACAGATACCTTGTTTAGTACACTCTTCAACCTAAGAAACCAAGAACATTACAGAATAGGCACAAGCATTAAAGTTTGGAATTCAAATGGCGATTCGTTGCAAACTTCTATAAATGTTATTACTGGTTATCCCAAAAAAGGATTCGTAAGTAAAGTTATTGAATGTAACACAGGTGGTTTTTTATTATTAGGAACTTGTAACATCAACAATAACCAAAGAGTGCCATCAAACTATCAGATTATGTTGATAAAACTAACGGAGGATTTACAATTGGAGTGGATACAATATCCAAATACATTTTTTCCCACAGTTGCAAATGATATTATAGAATTAAATGATGGCTATTTGATAAGCGCCACACACTTATCATTTGGAGAATTAAGCCGACCAATTATTTTCAAAATAAATAAACAAGGAATAATTAAATAAATACGATCTCAAAAACTTTAATAATATGAAAAAACTAATGCAACAATTGAAAATAGTTTTAGTTACTGCTTTATTACTAAACAGTGCTGAATTACGCGCTCAGGTTCCAAATTGGGATTTGTTAACACATTCTACTGGAGCTAATAATGAATATATGAATGTAACTACAACAAGTTCTCAGGGAAATGTATACTATTCTGGAACCGCCCAAGGTGCTTATAGTTTTAACGGGGTACCTGTAAAATACTATCCAAACATGGCTTCAAATGCTTATCTAGGACATTATTCATCTAGTGGTACTCATAACTGGACTATTAGTATTGGAGGAAACAAAACATCATTTGCATTTGCAGAAGGAATTACAACAGATCCCTCGGGCAATGTGTTTTTTAGAGTAACTAGTTTTGGTGGCGTGGTTGGCGATACTGTATTTATTGGTCCAAACTATTTTAAGAGACTTTCGAATGCAGAGAGTTTGAGTTTAATTGTAAAAATGGATTCATTAGGCAATGTTTTATGGACGAATGAAATAAATCCAAATGCGACGACCCAAGGTATTCTTAGCAATGTAAAAATGACTGCTGATTCAAATGGTGATTTGAACATAACGGGTTGGTTTTTCGGTCCTCAGAAGTTTGATAATTTTACCATTAATCCGATAGGTCCATTTGATGCAATGTTTTTGGCTAAATGTAGTTCAACAGGATCTTTCCTTTGGGTAAAAGCTTTTGGTTGTGATGGAAATGATGGACAGACGTTCGAAATGACTAGAAATAATCAAAACGATATTTTTATCTCAGGAGGTTGGGAAGGTGATACCTTATTTTTAGATGGACAATACTTAATAAATCCAACTCCAGGTGGTTTCTTTAACACTGATCGATTCATAGCAAAATTCAATTCTTCAGGAATCCTTCAATGGTTGAAAAGAGAAGGTAGTCTTGATTCTGATGATATATCGAAGCTTGTGGTGATGAATAATGGCGATTTAATTTGTCAATCTTTAATGGGAGCTAATAATGTAACTGTAAACGGAAATCAAATAATTCCTGGTGGGGCTGCAAATTTGATAACAAAATATAATGCACAAGGCAACTTTTTATCTTATTATAAAACTCCCTTACCTATTTCGGCATTATCTACTGATGGTAAAAGTTTGTATATGGGAATTACCTTCGATACACCAACGTTAACTTATGGAAATATTACAATTAACAATGCTGGTGGTTTATTGGGTACTACAGACATCGCAATTATTAAAATGGATACTCAATACAATGCAATATGGGCTGTAAATTTAGGAAGCGATGAAACGGAATACATATCTAGCATATCTTATTCAACAGCAAAAGGTTTGGTTATGGGTGCCAATACTACTAGCAGTCAGCTTACAGTTGGTAGTAGTATTATTAACAATGCAGGGCTTTTAACTAACGAAGGTATGCTATTAGGATTAGACATTATTAAAGTAGGAATTAGTACAACATCTATGGCTGATAATATAAAGTGTTTTCCTAATCCTGCAACTGATGCTATTTATTTGAATTTCGAAGAAGAGGTATCTTCGGAAATTGAAGTGAAAATTTTGAATACTTCTGCAAAGGTACTAATGGATGAAACATATAATTATACTAAGCAAATCCCAATTAATATTTCTGAGCTTGCAAAAGGTATTTACATTTTAGAAATTAAAGTAGGTAACAAGTACTCGGTCAAAAAAATTATTAAAGAATAGAAAATTGTATCGTTCATTTTAGTAAGAATTCTTTAAACCAATAAAAATGGTAAACTACATATTATATATTGTATTCCTATTGATAGGTGCTGTCATCGTTTTTTTCTTATTGAGAAAAAAACAAAATGTCGCTATAAATACTATCAATAATGCTCTTGACGAGGTATTGTCAAATAATGGAAAAAACTTTAACGCTCTATATGCAACATTGCCATTGGATTTAAAGCCAGTTCTAGCTAAAATAGAAACACTCTTGCAAGAGAATAAGAATCCTGTTGATATTGCAATAGATATGAAAGTTGAACCTAATTCTGAAGACTTGAATAAAAAGCAACTAAATGATGCACTCATCATAAATGAGCTTGGGCAAAGAATTACCTCATCCTTACAATTAGACGAAACGTTTGAGCATTTGTATAAAACCATTAATTCAATGATGGATGCTGCAATAATAGAATTAGGGGTGTTTGATTTTAAAAAAGAAGAATGGACTATTTATTCTAATTTTAAAAATACTACAAAGCAGAATTATCGAAATCATATTGCAGAATGGGTACACGAAAACAACAGGGATGTTGTGTTGGGTGATGCCGAAAAAGATTTTGGTCGATATGTAAATGAACCACTTATTGTTCAGAATGGTGAAATGGCGAAATCTATTTTATCTTTTCCAATATTATTTAATGGAAACGTAACTGGAACCATCACCATTATTAGCTTTCGTAAAAATGCTTTTGATGAGTATCACATAGACAGTATTCAGCATTTATTAGGTTTTCTATCTGTAGCATTGCAAAATGCCTATACACACGAGCAAGTGCACCTTTTAAAAATTAGGGCCGAAGAAAGTGAGAGATATGAACAACAGTTTCTAGCCAACATGAGCCATGAGATTCGTACTCCAATGAATGCAGTATTAGGCATGACGAATTTATTGTTAGATACAAAACTTGATGATAAACAGATTAAATATTTAAAGGCGATTAACATTTCTTCTAAAAATTTATTAGTCATTATTAACGATGTACTTGATCTGAGTAAACTTGAAGCAGGCAAAATGGAAATTGAAAAAATTCCATTTAGAATTCGTGAGGTAGTCCAAAATGTAAGCGATACCAGTCGATTTAAAGCGGAAGAAAAAGGCTTACGTTTTGAAATTAATATTAATCCGGATTTACCTGAAGTGGTAAAAGGTGATCCTACTCGTTTAAATCAGATTTTAACAAATTTAGCTTCCAACGCAGTAAAGTTTACTGATAAAGGAGGAGTTACAATAAGTGTTGAAAGACCACAGAACAGCCAATTTATTCAGTTTAGAGTAATTGATACAGGGATTGGTATACCAGAAGATAAGATGCATTTGCTTTTTGGTAATTTTAAACAAGTAGATGCAAGTACCTTTAGAAAATACGGAGGTACAGGCCTCGGATTAGCCATTGCAAAAACACTGATAGAACTGCAAGGTGGTAAAGTGGAAGTAAAAAGTGAATTAGGAAAAGGTTCGGAATTTTCTGTAAAAATTCCTTATGAAATTGGAACAGAAGAGGAAGCTCAAGCACTTCATCATGAAGCTAAAATTGATTATGCAAGTTTAGAAGGCATCCGTATTCTTGTTGCAGAAGATAATGAGTACAATCAAATTGTGGTAAACGACACCCTAACAAGTATTATCAAAAATTTACATGTTGATATTGCGGAGAATGGATTAATTGCATTAAAATTAGCGCAAGAAAATAAGTATGATTTAATATTGATGGATGCTCAAATGCCAGAGATGGATGGCTTAGATGCAACCCGAGCTATCCGGAAATTAGATGATAAAACGAAGGCTGCGATTCCTATTATTGCGCTTACTGCAAGTGTACACAAAGCTGATATAGATAAATGTATACAAGCTGGAATGAATGGTTTTGTGCCGAAACCATTTATGCGTGATGAACTTTTTGGAGCAATTTCTGAATATTATCACAATCCGAATCCATCTAAAAATATACCTATTAAAGATGAGGATAATTCTGTTCTAGAAATTGAAAAACCTATACATACAACACATGAGCATCAAGTAACAGACATGACCTTCCTAAAGAAATTTACGCAAGATGATTTAGGTAGAATGAAAAAATACATCAGTTTATACTTGAAACTTCTTCCAGAAAATCTCAGTAAAATACAAATAGCAATAGACAATACAGATTATGATATGTTAGTCGCAATAATTCATTCTATGCGTCCACATTTAAATTACATGGGTATGAACCAAGCCTCCGCAATAGCTTCAGAACTTGAAAATAATATCCGACAAAAAAATAACTTAGAAAGTGTTATGAATATGGCGAGTTCTGTTAAAGAACTTTGTGTTAAGTCAGAAAAAGAGTTAGAAATACTACTCTTAAATTTAAGTAATTAATAGTAAAAATGAGTCAAAAAATTAACAAAATATTTATTGTAGACGACGATGAAATGCTTGCAGAAATGCTAATAGATCATTTGTCGAGTTATAATTTATATAAGTTAAAAAAATTTGATACTGGCGAGATGTGTTTGAAAAATTTACACGAAAATCCAGATTTGATCATACTCGATTTCAACCTAAATTCAAAGCATAAAGAAGCCCTAAATGGATTACAAATAATAGAAGAGATAAAGAAAGTAAACAAAGAGATTTATATAATACTGTACTCATCGCAAGAACTGTATGAGCAGGCTGTAAATGTATTTGATAACAAATATGTTCACTTTATAATAAAAGATGAACATACATTTATAAAAATTGAACAAGTTATTGGTACTCTTTAATTATATAAAATATTTTTATACATCATAGTTAATTAATATATACTGAAATGCTTGAGCAAAGAATTATTAAGGTGCTAATAATTGAAGATGATGAATTTATCAACATGGTTTATCAAGATCAATTATGTAATGTTCCGAACATCACGTTTGAATTAGAGAGTTTTACATTATTGGAAAAAGGGATTGCTGCGCTAAAAGAAGGGAACTACGACGTTCTTTTGTTAGATCTTAATTTGCCAGATTCTGATTATGTAAATACCATTAATCAATTATCCTCTTTTGCCGATTTGTTGCCAGTAGTAATAATGACCAGTACAAATGATGAATTATTAGCGTTGAGAGCAATGAACATGGGAGGTCAGGATTATTTGCTAAAAATAAATTTAGACAAATCCTTGTTAATTCGTTCTATACTTTATGGAATAGAACGACAGCAATTAAAGAACCAATTGAAGGTAGAAAAAGATAAAAGCGAAAAGCTTTTAAGAAATATTTTACCTCAAGCAATTGCCGAAGAGTTAAAAACACATGGAAAAATTGAGGCCAGATACCACGATATCGTTTCTGTGATGTTTATTGATTTTGCAGATTTTACTAGATTATCTGCAACGATGAAACCCCATGAGCTTGTTCAGGAATTACATAATTGTTTTTCAGAATTTGATAGTATTACCGAAAAACATGGCTTGGAAAAAATAAAAACTATTGGAGATTCATATATGTGTGTAGGAGGAATTCCTGAATTTATAGATACTCATATTGAAGATACATTAATGGCAGCGTTAGAAATTATGAATTTTATTGAGCAACGATACGAAGCTAAGTTAATGGAGGGCGTACCCTATTGGAGAGCGCGTATTGGAATACATGTTGGACCTGCAATTACAGGAGTAGTAGGCAGCAGAAAATTTACCTATGATATCTGGGGAGATACAGTGAATACGGCCTCGCGTATGGAAAGTAACAGCGAATCAGGTAAAATTAACTTAAGCGATAGTGCCTATCAATACTTAAAAAATAATAAATTGTTACGGTTTGAAAATAGAGGCAAAATTGGTGTAAAAGGGAAAGGTGATTTAGAAATGTTTTTTGTTGATAGAATAAAATAGATAAAAAAGAACAAAAGAAAACCCCTCAATTTCTCGAGAGGTATCTTATATTTAATTGGTTAATTAGGTCGGATAAAAATTGATAAACAAAGGTATTGTTTTATTGCAGTTTTTAGTAATCCAATACGACGAAATTACTAAATCTGTAAGGTTAATAAATCATTAAATTTTAGTTAATTCTATTTCGTTTTCAGTGTTATAAACTTTGGATGGTAACACATTTGTATAATTTTTAAAGGTTGCACCAAATTTGCCAACATTTGCATACCCAAAATGATTGGCCACTTCCGACACTTTCATTTTTCCTTCTTTAAGCATATCATAAGCACAACGCATCTGCATGTCTTGAAAATATTCTAATAATGTTTTCTGATAGGCCTCTTTAAATATGGTTTTTAATTTTGTTTCAGAAAAACCTATTTCTTTCGCTATGAAACCAATACCCGGAAACTTTTTTGTGATATGTTCTGTTAATATTTTTTCTGTTTCTTTAAGCTTTAACCGATCTGTATTGCTTAAATTGTAATGCATGTTAGTGTTTGGCAATGTAAATGCCGTATTCAAATAATAATTCAAAAAATCATTCACTTTTGTATGTAAAAGATTTGTATTACGATGCTCTAAATCATTTTTTAACTGGAGTTTTACGATGCTTAAAAAGTCAGCTAAAAAAGTATCATCATCAATTGTGGTAATGTAACACTCCGAATTACTGTTTTTAAATTCTTGTAACTTATTATGTAAATCTTTGCCAGATGTTATGAATTTATGCAGCCACTCTTCTTTAAAATATATTGAAAAAGATTGAAAATTTGAATTTTTAAAATGGTATGTATTTAATGAAATGCCTGGTTTTATTAATTGGAAAGATGAATTCTCAATGCGCTCCCCCTTAATAATTCTTTTTGCCACCACATTATCCTCTAAGTTTGTGCTCATGGTTAGGCAATAATAATCATGCGAAACGTCTTTTTTACTTACCCCTCTAAAACATATGTTGGCTTTAATTTCCAGCATACTAAATAAAACTATTAATTGATCTTCAAACTCTTGGTAATATACATTTGCATATACAAATGGCGAAGTAGAAATAATCATTTGTTTCTTTTCATCGTGTTTGATGAAGGGCATTTTTCTGAAACTATCAATAATAAGCAGAGGTGAATTTCCTAAATAGGGTAGTTCAAAAAAACCATCTTTATATTTAAATAAAAATGGTTTGATTTTAGTATACCATCGATCTATGAATGTAAGCATTTTTCGTTTTTGATGGCTAAATATAATGATTATTGATAATATTATAATAGAGATTTTTTATTTATGTTGAGGAAGTAACATTACTTATTCAATAGAAATAAAAACGCAACGTTAATCCACAAACCCGTTTTGTATAGCATATTTTACTAATCCGGCAATATTACGAACGTTTAGTTTGCTGATTAAATTTTTACGATGAGTTTCTACGGTATGGGTACTTATAAATAGTTTCTCTGCAATTTCTGCTGTGGTAAATTCTTGAACAATTAATTTTAACACGTCAATTTCTCGTTCAGTTAATTCTATTAAATACTTGCTTTTATCATCATGTTTCTTTTTCTGCAAACCTTCCATTATACGCTCGGTAACTTCTTTACTAAAATAGGAGTTCCCAAGCATCACTGTATCTATGGCTTCTTTTAGTTCTACAATGTCTGTATTCTTTAACAGATATCCATCTGCACCTGCTCGTAATAATTTTTCAATATAATCTTTACTGCTAAACATGGTTAGCATTAAAATTTTAATTTCTGGATGTGTTTTTTTAATTTGTTTGGTTGCCTCTATTCCGTCTAAAACAGGCATATTTATATCCATTAATATTAAATCGCAAGGAGTATGCACTAAGGTTTCTATTAACAATTGCCCGTTTGCTACCTCCGCTACAATTTCAATATTTTTCATCGATTTAACGAGTGCTTGTATGCCCTCTATAAACAATTGATGATCGTCTGCAATAATAATTTTTACCATAATTTAATTTCTAATAGGAATTTCTAAAATTGAAACGCTACCTTTTCCAACATTCGAATCGATGTGGTAAGTTCCACCTTCTTTATTTGCACGTGCAGCAATACTGCCCAAGCCTAAACCTCCACTTTTCTTTTTTTCTTCTACATTAAAGCCAATGCCATTGTCTTCTATACTTATGTTTATACTATCTTCAATTTTATTTAATTGAATACTTATTTTTGTTGCAAGGGCATGTTTCAAAATATTATTAATAATTTCCTGAACCATTCTATAAATGGCAACTTCTAACTTTGTGTTTAAACGTTCGTCCATTCCATAAACATTTAAATGGCAACTAATAATTCCGCTATCGTCAATACTATCCGCCAATTCTTCGAGTGCTGTTTGCAGTCCGAAACTACTTACCATCCCTGTGCTTAAATTGTGCGAAATTCTTCTCACTTCAACACAAGCTTCATCTAATAATAAATTTGCTTTTTTATATTGTTGCTTGTTTTCATCTAAAGCCAGATCTATTTTTGTATCCAAAGCGCTAAATAATAACTTAACGGTTGATAACATACTGCCCAATCGATCGTGCAAATCTACCGCAATACGTTTGCGTTCTTCTTCTTGTCCTTCCATCATGGCTTCATATGATTTTAACTCTTGTTCATTTATTAAATTCTGAATTTTTTGTTGAGCAAGTTGTTCGTTTTTCTTTGCGATTTTGTTTCTCTGTATATATACATATATTAAAATTAGTATACTGATAAGTAAAAAGATTGTTCCAATAATTAGTAATTTATTGTTAGCTTCTTTTGCCTTATTTTCTGCATTCAGCAGTTCAATTTCTTTTACCTTTTTTTCTGTTTCATATACCACATTCATTTCTGCAATCTGTTTTACTTTCTCTAAATTCAATAATGAGTCGGAAATGGAATTATGTAAAACATAATAGTTATACGCCTTTAAATAGTCGCCTTTTAACGCAAATGCGTCTGATAGTAATTCATAACATTTTGATAATCTGTAAGTATCTTTAATTTCAATGGCTATTTTTTTAGATTGTTCTAGGTGGTATATTCCTAAATCAGCTTGTTTAATGCCAATGTATAAATTACCCAAGTTAAATTGCAACATTGCCAATTCATTAGGCATCTCTAGTGCTGTATATTCTAGTATTGCTTTTTTGAAAAATTCAACTGCTTTTGTTTTATCACCTAACTCCTCATAACATAAAGCAATGTAATTATAGAGCCCAGCAGAATAGCTTGGATTTTCTAAATGTTTATCGTTAACATCTTTTGCTTTTAAATAATAATACAATGCTTTTTTATTTTCACTCTGATGAAAGTACAAAGCTCCAAATTCTACATAGGTTTGGTATACAAGTGTTTGGGCATCAAATTTTATAAAAATTGGTAATGCTTTTTTTAAATATTGTTCAGATTGTGTATAGTTTTTATAGGTAGTATTTAAATTTGCCAGCTCCACATAAATACTTGCAATGGATACAGAATCCTTGGTTTTATCAAACAATCGTTGCGCTTCATACATGTAAAAAAATGCGGAATCTTTCTTGCCTACATTTCTAAATACATAACTAATTTGTTGGCTTATACTTGCCATGCCTACCACATTATTCAACTCTTTACGGATAGAGAATGCTTGCTTGAAATAATACAAGGCCGAATCTGCTTTGCCTTTAATGTTCATCAAGGCTCCGAATCGCATAAAAGCCATGCCAATGCCTGCTTTATAATTTGCCTTTTTTGAAAGCATAAATCCTTGTTCAGCAAGTAACCACGACGAATCATTGTCGTAATCTTGGTACTCCATTGCTTGTACAAAAATTTCTTTTATGGCAAGTGTATCGTTTTCTTTTATTTCTTCAGCAAATGCAGAATTAACAATAAAGCAAAGGCCTAATATGTTGGCAAGCATTCTCATCATCAATATTTATAACCTAATTAAATGGAATCTACTACAGTACCATATTCTGGTTGCCAAGCATTCGCGTACAAATCCACCTCCTCAAAAAGTAAAATCCCTTTATGGTCGTGTGTATTATAACCGTTTACAAAAAATGCTGCATAAGTAGCAGTTTTCGGATCGGTAGTGGAGTCATAACTTGTAGGGTTACTGCTATACGCTAAAAATGTTTTGTTAGCGTTGGTGCCTTGTACACGTTCAATTTCTAATTCATTAGTATCTATTAAATGAGAAGTTTTGCCAGTTACTACATCACTTGGATAATCAACCAAAGTGCCAACAAAATAAGTACCTGTATTGGTATCCGATTGAATAACGAAACATCTGTCTTTGCATACGTAATCTAATGAGGCGTCTAAATTACTAGTAGCTATTTTATTGGGATCAGTAAATATTTGTTTTCCTAATATCCCTCCTGTATCGCCTTTTTTCTTAGTTGTTTTTGCATTAAAAGTGATGGTTTTAATGTTGGGAGTTGATTCGTCTGCTGAAACAATCATAAATGGTTTAAGCAAGTACGTAATGGTATTGCCATCATAATCTACAGGAAGTTCATAATCATCTGTTGTATAAGATAAATCTGTACCACTTAATACTGGTGCAATGCTTGTTGGATTGGGATACGTAGTAGTATCTGCTGGTAAATCCATTAATACTAAATAAAAGAATACTTTTTTGTTTGTAACGGATTGTAACAATACAAATCGAGGTTTTACTAAAGTTGACATGGTTTTAGAGTTTAAGTGTTTAGATTATATAAATTTATTATTATTTATCAAGGTTTGCTATAACATTTTGATCTAGGGTAGTATCTACCGGAATATAAGCTTTTGTTTCAGAATAAAGCCTATTTCCGCCCATTAACACCAACACCACTCTATAATATCTCATTTGATTAAGGGTAACATTGCTATCCAACACATGAGAGAAACTGTAGTTTGCTGGGAAATTAGACTGCCCTAATGCTTTTCTTGTGCATAAGGTTTTGTAATTAATATTATCAAATGAATACTCTATAATATAATAACTTGTATTCATTTCTTTTTTGTTGTTCCATAATAGTAGTGGGCAATCTGCTGTTCCTTCTACTTTAAATTGAAGATTGTTGTTTACTGTGTGTTGAGCGATTACTTCTTTAGATGCAAGTATGTTCAAAACTAATGCGATACTAATGATTAACGTTTTCATATTATTTAGATTTAAATGATTTCTTTTTTTGTGCCTTATTGACAATTCAAAAGTACAGCCATCAAAATCCCTATACATCACCGAAACTATTGATTTTAGTATATCCCTGAATTCAGTGAGATTGACATTATTCATCAGACTTAGTATTAATTAAGCTTACCTTTGAAGTAGATTTACAATAACTCAACTAAACTTAAATTATGAAAAAGCTCTTATCGGCTGTTCTATTAGTATTTACTAGTAGTGTAGCCTTTTCTCAATTTCCTGCACCTTATTGCGGGCCTTTAACATTTCCTTCTGATATAGAACCAATAACATTGGTAAACTTTGCTGGAATTGTCAATACAAGTTCAGCAAGCAGTACCGTAGCTCATGAGAATTTTATTTCACAAACAGCTAATGTTACAGCCGGGCAAACATATTCTATCTCCTTAAAAGGAAATACCAAGGGCGCGTTTATTACCTCCTTTACTGTTTTTTTTGATTGGAACCAAGATTTAGATTTTGAGGATGTAAATGAATCCTTTTACATAGGTGATATCTTCAATTCAACAGGTACAGATACCAGCACTTTACGAGGAAACATTAAGATTCCAAGTTACGTAAGAGCAGGTACTACTCGCTTGCGTATTGTAAAAACATATACAGATGGCAATCCAGCGTTTTTGCCAAGTCCATGTACTAATTTATCGGGTTACGGACAAGCAGAAGAGTATAGCATTACAGTAACGGCGATTCCACAATGTTTAACAGGAACAAAATTCCCAGCAAATACGATTAATAATTTTATGTGTGATGGTTCTAATACTATTGTTTCTACTTTGAGTAGTACAAATAATTATTTCGAGGCAATTGTAGTGCAAGGAAAAGAGTATAGATTGGCGAGTTCAATTCTTACTGATTATTTAACTATTGCAAGTAAAAATGCTAGTGTAACTTATGTTGCGGGAAACTCGCCTCTAATTTGGAGAGCAGAAGTTTCGGATACTATTAGAGTTTATTTGCATGCAAACCTAACATGTGGAACAGATATTCTTAGCAGAACCACTACTATTGGCTGCGGTTTAGAATGTTTAAACGGAAATTTATTTCCTGCACAATCGTTTATTCCATCTATTTGTGATGATAGTACTTTAAATATTATTTCTACGCTCGCTCATACTGGTGAGTATTCGAATGTGCAAGTAACAAAAGGCTCTACATATACTTTTGGTACAGGTGTAAATACAGATGTAATTACCTTGAGTTTGGATGGTGAGTATGTTTCATATAAAGGGAACAGTCCTTTAGAATGGAGAGCTGATACCACCGGAATTATTAGGTTCTACGCCAATTCGGATGGTAATTGTAATGTGGATACTATTTTAAGAACAAAAAGTGTTAAATGTAGAATATTAGAAGTACCGGGTTGTGTTTCCAATATGTATCCTGCCGATGGCGACACCTTGTATTTAACCGTTGCACAATATGATTTTGGCTTTGATTCACCAAGTAGCGGAGGTGATATTGACTCTTATTTTTTTAATGTTGGCTTAGATTCATTAACCGCATTTTACACCGTAGAAATTCCTCCTGTAAATGTATTGCAGGTAACTTTTGATGCTACCGATGTAAATAAAACATATTACTGGTGGATGATTGCTAAAAATGCCGCAGGCACTTCAACTTGTAATCCAATTAAACATAAAATGTTAGTGTTGGCTAGGCCTCCAGTGGGTATAAATACCATTACACAAGGAGGGTTTTCTGCTTATCCAAATCCTGTAGAAAAACATTTAACAATACTTAATAATTCTGAAATTGATAAAATAGAAATCGTAAATACCATTGGGCAAACAGTAGAAATTATAAAAGTGAATGCATTAAATGCAACTATTGATATGGCTGAGTTTGCACCGGGTGTTTATCAAATAAAACTTAGGGCAAGTAATAATGAATTAAAAGTATTAAAGATAATTAAGAAATAGATTTGAGTGTAGTTTTGGAAGAGCCGCATTTATTGCGGCTTTTTTTGTTTCTTTGATTTTCTTAAAACATGTATAACAACCTGCCCGTATTAACCATCGACGCTCCCGAGGAGGATTATTTATATACCGAAGTTTCTCAATTGCTAAATGCAGGAATGGGCTTATTTACCGCCATCAAAATATATAAATATGAAATTATTGCTGTTTTTGAGGGCGAAATTATAGGAGAAGCGGAACAGAAAAAGAGAATTAATCAGCATCAAAATTCATATTTTGTAGTGTTGCTTAATAGAAAAATAATGGACTCTATGCATACAGAATGTTTTGCAAAATATGCAAACGATGCAAATGGAACTTCAACATCAAACTTCAAAAACAATTCATTTATCAGCCTCGACGAAAAAGATAGACCCTGTATTGTTGCCTCCCGAACGATTAAAATAGGAGAGGAGATTTTTTGTAGTTATGGGGGTAATTATTGGTTGTAACCGAATAATACATTCTTTATAAACTAACATTTATTCTATAATCATTATATTTTACTATATTGTTACTTAATTTAGTATTCCCAAACTAATCCAATTATTAGTTTCACAATTACGCGCTCAATATGCTTATAAAAGGCGTATTAATTAGTAGCTATAGTAATGCAAAAAAGTTTGCATTGTTATTGGTTTGTTTTTTTTTCATTAGCTATACAAATTCTTTTGCAGTTTTAAATCCGGGTTCTGTTGGCGATAACCAAAGCATTTGTTCGGGTTCAAGTCCAGCGACTTTTACTTCTATTAGTCCTGCTAGTAATGGTAGTAATCCTTTAAATTATCAATGGCAAATTTCAACTACGAGTTCAAGCACTGGTTTTGCAGATATAGTTGGAGCAACTAGCTTAACATACACTTCTGGAGCCTTAACACAGACTACTTATTTTAGAAGAGCTGTAAGTACAATTACGGATGCAGTAGTTTTTACAGGAGCTATTACTGTTACCGTATCAGACTCGAGTGTGGGTGGTACTATTTATAGAAGCAGAAATAGTTGTAGAGGTACAGACTTAACCATTTTTACATTAGTAGGGAATTTTGGAAATGTGATACGTTGGGAGTCCTCTCCATCAAATTTAAACCCAGTGTGGACAACCATTGCAAACACTACAAACGAATTAACATTATCTGTATTTTCAACAACTACATATTATAGAGCAGTTGTTCAAAATGGCTCTTGCCCAATAGCATTTAGTTCAATTAATTTTACAAATGCAAATCCTACGGTTGCAAATGGTAATGTATATACACCACCTCCTGGAATTGCTTGTGGTGGAACCAATAGTTTTGTGTTTTCATTAGTAGCATTTACTGGAACAGTTTTGCGTTGGGAATCTTCTCCATCTCCAGGTTTTAGTAGTCCTACGGTAATACCTAATACTGCAAATTTAACGCAAATAACTGTTACAAATTTAACATCAACTACATATTATCGTGCCATCACTAGCACTGGTAATTGTTCCGCAATAAGTAGTTCTAATGATGGTAAAGAAATTTTACCCCCGAGTGTTGGTGGAACTATTGCTGGTAGTGATACAGTTTGTTCTACTACTAACTCAACCTTACTCACTTTATCTGGTCACTCTGGAACTATACTCAGGTGGGAGTCGTCATCAGATATTAATTTTAGTAGCATTAATACAATTACAAATTCCACTACTACGTATACTGCTACTAATGTTTCAAGCACCACATATTATCGCGCCGTTGTAAAAAGAGGATCTTGCCCAGAAGCTTACTCTAGTACTGCTACAATTACCATAAATACAAGTACTCCCGTTGGTGGTACAATTTCTGGTGGAGGCACCTATTGTACTTCTGCTTCTTCCATTCCACTTACATTAAGCGGCCACACCGGAAACATTGTTAGTTGGCAATCAGCCGACGATTCTACTTTTACTACGAATGTAACTACTATTAGCACTACCAACAATCCATTAAGTGTTGGCAGGCCTTTTCCCTTTGTAAGATATTACAGAGCATTGGTTACTATTCCTGGCTGCGGTTCTACTTTTTCTAGTTTTGTAAAAATAATAGTAGTAAATCAAACCGTAGCTGGTACGAGTACGGGTAATATTACTTTTTGTTCAACAACAAATTCTCATACCATTACTCTTAGCGGAAATGTTGGATCTGTTTTAAGATGGGAGTCATCGCCCAATAGTAATTTTACTCCGCTTACAAACATCAATATTACAACTACCACTCTAGGGCTTACTAATATAAATACTACCACGTATTACAGAGCAGTAGTTCGAAATGATAGCTGCGATATTAAAACTAGTACATCAGCAATTGTAACTATATTAACTAGTCCGGATGCGGGGACCTTAACAGGCTCGGACACTATTTGCAATTTAACTAATTTAAATTCTACCACTTTAGTGCTGAGCAGTTTTGTTGGAAGCATTTCTAAATGGCAAACTTCTACAAGCCCAACGTTTAGTAGTGGTGTAGTAGACATTGCAAATACTACAAATACCTACACTGCAACAAATCTTACTACTACAACTTACTATAGAGTAATTGTTACCAGTGGTACGTGTCCTGCAGATACTTCAAATATTGCAGTTATAATGATAAACCCACCATCGAACGGTGGTAATGTAACTGGTAATAATCCTTTTAATCCAAATGTAATTGTGTGTACTGGAATAAATTCAAGTACGTTAATTTTGAGTGGACATGTTGGTACAATACTAAAATGGCAATCGTCTCCAAACGCAGATTTTACAAGCCCTGTAACCGACATAGCAAATACGACTAACACATACATAGCTACAAATTTAACATCAACTACGTATTATAGAGCTATCGTAAAAAGTGGAATTTGTGAAGCAGATACTTCTAGTATTAGGGTAATTACGGTTAATCCTGTTTCTGATGGAGGCTTTTTAGGAAGCGATACGGTTTGCATTGGTACAAATTCTACAACACTCCGTCTAACTAATTATGTGGGAAGTATAGTAAAATGGGAGAATTCAACGCTTTCTAATTTCAGTAGTGGCGTAACTACTATTGCCAATACTACCGATAGTTTGGTAGTTACAAATTTATCAACTACTACCTATTATCGTGTAATTGTAAAAAGCGGAATATGTTCTGCAGATACTTCTACTATCGCTAGTATTTTAATAACGGCCCCAACTGTAGGAGGTACCATAACAGGTCCGCTTGGTTTTTGTAGTTTAATAAATAGCTCAACTTTAACGCTATCAAATCATGTAGGAACTATTATCGAATGGCAATCCTCTACCACTTCAAATTTTTCAGGAACAGTAACAAGCATTCCGAATACTGCAAATCTCAGCTCCATTACGATCACAAATTTATCGGTCACAACTTACTACAGAGTATTGCTACAAAACGGAAGCTGTGCAAGTGCATTTTCATCCATAAAAGCACTTTCATCTTTGGGGCCTTTCCCGGATGCAGGTACTATTAATGGTCCAACGTCTGTTTGTATCGGAACTAACAATGCTACCTTAACCTTAACTGGTTTTGTGGGTACTATTTTAAAATGGCAATCGAGTACATCTGCTACTTTCTCATCAAATGTAATTGATATTGCAAATACAACGAGTACACTCGCTATAGTAAACTTAAGCAGCCCAATGTATTACCGGGCAATTGTTTTTAGTGGACCACTTGCCTGCGAGGATACCACAGCTACAAAAGGAATTACCATCGATACAAATCCAATTGCTGGTTCCATAATTGGGAGCGATACCATTTGTGCATCATCAATTACTAACAGTACTTTATTTACATTAACTGCTTTTACAGGTACCATTTTAAAATGGCAATCATCTACAAGCCCAATATTTGCTACTGCAGTAACTGATATTTCAAATACTACAAATACGTATACTGCATTAAATCTTTCGGTAACTACATATTTTAGAGCAATTGTTTCTAATGGACTTTGTAACCCCGATACTTCTACAATTGGAGTGTTGCTTATTAACAATGCTTCAGTTGGTGGAACACTAAGTAATGACACGGTTTGTGCAGGTGTAAATTCAACGCTGTTGCGTTTAACAAATTATGTAGGAACTATATTGAAATGGGAAAGCGCTACCACTGCTAATTTTACGGGTGCTGTAACGAATATCAATAATACAACGGATAGTTTACTCGTACTGAATTTAGCTGCCACTACCTATTATAGAGTCGTTGTAAAAAGTGGAGTTTGTGCTGCCGATACAAGTAATGTTGTATTTATTCATGTGGATGTAAATACCGTCGCAGGAACCTTATTAAGTAATGACACGGTTTGTGCAGGTGTAAATTCAACCCTATTGCGTTTAACAAATTATGTAGGAACTATATTGAAATGGGAAAGCGCTAGCACTGCCAATTTTACGGGTGCTGTAACGAACATCAATAATACTACGGATAGTTTATTCGTACTAAATTTAACTACTACTACCTATTACAGAGCGATTGTAAAAAGTGGAGTTTGTGCTGCCGATACAAGTAATGTAGTTAGCATTGTTGTATTTTCTAATTCCATTTCGAATATAATTGTTAGTCCAATACCCGATTCGTTTTTTGTTTCTGGAAACCCAGATGCCATATTAGGTTCTCTTGCTAATGCAGATACAAGTCTTATTATATATGTATGGCAATCTTCTACAACATCAGACACAAGCGGTTTTACAACTATTGTAGGAGCATCCAATATTAATTATAACCCAGATACAATACTACAAACAACTTGGTATAGAAGAATTGCGTATCATACATACTGCGGATTAGTAGATACTTCAAACACAATAAAATTAGTGGTGTATAGGAATGGTACAATAGTTAATGCAAGCATCGGGACTTCATTAAGTGTTACAAAACCTATAGCCATATCACCTGGTGTTTACCAGGTCGATTATACCATAACGATAAAAAATTATGGTAATCTAGATTTAGAAAATATCAGAATTATAGAAAATTTAGATACTGTTTTTCCATCTCCCTCTACCTTTAGCATTTTAAGTATAAGTAATAGTAACGGCCTAGTAGTTAATGCTAATTTTGATGGTGTAAATAATGTTGAATTATTAGATCCGACACAAAGTTCACTTTTAGTTTCTGAATTAAAAACAATCCGATTAACCTTGCAAATTAATACAAATTTACCAAGTGCTATTTATATAAATCAAGTATATGCCTTTGCAAACGCTGTAAATACTAGTATCTCCGTAACTGATACATCTGTAGATGGTAATAATCCGGATCCGAATAATGATGGGATTCCAGACGAGCTATCGCCTACTATTATAGAGATTGCTGTGTTTGTGCCCTCTGGTTTTTCACCAAATGGCGATAATAAAAATGATGAATTTATAATTGTTGGTTTAGAAAATTATCCGAACAACAAATTAGAAATTTATAATAGATGGGGAAATTTAGTCTTTGAACAAGCACCTTATGATAATAAATGGAAAGGCTCTGTAAGAAATACAGATGCACTTGTTTTTGGCGACGGATTATTGCCGAGTGGAACTTATTTCTATTTATTAGATTTTGGAGTGCCGGGTGTTAAACAATTAACAGGTTATATAGTAATTAGAAAATAAAGATGAAAGCACTTAAGTTTTTACTTCTTTTATTTAGTTTGATAAACGTATCCACTTTTGTATCTGCACAAAGTGAGCCCATGTTTACGCAATATACCTTTAATGAAATTTTTATCAATCCTGCTTATGCTGGTTCGCATGATGCGCTTTCTTTTTCTACGGTTTACAGGAGGCAATGGTTAAAAATTACGGGTTCGCCAACTACTAAAACATTTACTGCGCACTCGCAATTGCTACGAAGTAGAGTGGGCTTAGGTTTAACAGCCTATCAAGATAATATTGGGGTGAGTACCCAAACCGGTTTATTTGGCAATTATGCTTTTAGAATTAAAATGAACAGAGGTAATTTAGCATTGGGCTTATTAGGTGGTTATGTTGCTTACCAAGAAAATTTATCGGAAGTACAAACGAATGATAATGATGATGCCGAGTTTTTAAACAATACTCCAGCGGTGTTTGCTCCTAACTTTGGGTTCGGAACCTACTATTACACCAAAGTGTTTTATTTTGGTGTTTCTGTTCCTCGAGTATTTTATAACAAATTATTCATCAACCAAAACAATGAAGTAGAACGCATTACTAGTTCAATTAACAAAGAAGAACTGCATTTATTTTTAGCCAGTGGTTTCGTGTTTGATGTTCATCCCTTGTTTAAAGTACGCCCTTCGGGCATGTTAAAGGTTGTAATGAATGCACCAATAGAATACGATTTGAATTTAGCAACTCATTTACTAAATGCCGTATGGGTAGGTGGTGGATTCAGGTCTGGCGATGCTTGGAATGTAATGTCGGCAGTACAAGTAAATGACCAACTACGGGTTGCCTATTCTTTTGATTATACTTTTACGAATTTAAGAACGGTAGCAGGTGGTACTCATGAGCTGTCTCTAAATTATGTACTCCGTTATAATAAAACAAAAGTTACTTCACCCAGATATTTTTAACAATGAGAAAAGTACTTGTAATTTTTATTTTATTTTTTTGCTACAATACTTCAAGTGCTCAATTAATACTGAGGTTTGCGGAGTATAAATATAAAATACTGAACTACCCGGATGCCATACCATATTTTAAATATTACGTAGATAAACGCGATTCTAACAACTTAGTGGTGGTAAGAAAATTAGCAGATTGCTACCGTTTAACGAATCAATACCAAGAAGCAGAAAAATACTACTCAATATTAGTCAGAAAAGATACGCTTCTGTCTGATCGCCTGTATTATCAAGATGCAAAACAACGAAGTATTAAAAATGCCATACTATCTGATACGGTAAATGTAAAAGTAAATCGCTTATCGCTTAATTCAGAGAATTCTGATTTTGCTCCTAGTATTTATAAAAACAAATTAATTTTTGCTTCTTCTATTCAAGTAAAGCCTTTTGTACAACGCAACCATAGCTGGACCGAAACAAATTTTCTCTCATTGCAAGAAACCGAATTGGGCAGCGATTATACTACTTACAGCCCATTTGCACTAGAACTTAGAACCAAATTTAATTTTGGTCCGGCTACTTTTTTGGAACGAGATAGCACCATGTATTATACTACTAATAACCCTAAAATTAAATCGAAAAAAAATGGCTATATAAATTTAAGAATTGAATCTGCTGAATTTATTTATGGGAAATGGATAAAAACAGATAAATTCAAATTCAATAGCACAGAATATGCTTGCGCGCACCCCAGTATAAATGCTGATGGTACTAAACTGTACTTCAGTTCTAATAAAAAGGGCGGTTTCGGAGGTATGGATCTTTACGTTTGCGAATGGATTAACGACTCTACTTGGTCTGTCCCTGTAAACCTAGGACCTGAAATAAATACAATAGAAGAAGAAGTTTTTCCATTTATATCAAAAGAAAATATTCTCTATTTTGCTACTAATGGCCGTAATACTTTTGGAGGTCTTGATATTTATTTTGTAAACATAACTAAAACGCCGCTTGTTGTAGAGTCCTTTCCTTACCCAATAAATTCAAGCGACGATGATTTTGCACTCATTACACATCCTAATTCATATTCAGGATATTTTAGTTCGGATAGAGGGAATAAAGGGATTGATGATGATGTGTACTCCTTTAACATTATTGGAAAATATATAAAAGTTTATGTGCTGGATAGCCTAAGCAATAAACCGATTGTAAATGCTAATTTGAAAATCATCCACAAAAATAATGTAACAAAAAAAACAACCAATTTAAACCCAATTGAATTAAGGATATCAGACAATGACTTTTTTGTGTTTGATGTTTTCGCCGATTCATATTTGCCTAAAATTACGAATCATAAATTTTTATTAACAGACAGTGTTATTTATATCAAATTAAACAGAATAAAAAATGGGTGTAATGTACAGGGAATTATTACGAAAAAAGGAAGCCCTGAGAAGTTGATGGATGTTACGGTTAAACTATATAATTACAATAAAAATGTATTAGAGTTCGAAGGAAAAAGTAATGTAAATGGCTTTTATAAAAAATTCAGTCTAGAAACAAATACAAGATACAGTATAAGTTTTAGCAAGGCAGGTTATTTCTCTAAAGACTTGTTATTTAATACCTCAGATGTA
>CALRTZ010000028.1:0-41014 GCA_943371235.1 Sphingobacterium thalpophilum
ATAAATCATCTACTTTGCGACCGCCTTCGTACTCCTTGAGTGCCTTGGCTATCTGACTCTCGGTAAATTTTGACTTTTTCATTTCCTGTTGTTTAAAGTTAAGGTTTTATCCTAATTTTAAACTGTCGGATTTTTAGGGGTACTTACAATCCAGCTAGCTCAGAAATTAATTTAAAATTTAATACAAATACCAACGATGGTATTTTGAATTATCAAATTATTGATCTTTTGGGTAAAGTAATTCTAGAAGGTACAACTGATGTACAAAATCTGATTGCAAAAATCAATATTGAATCAGTTCCAAATGGTCAATTTATACTTAGAACTACCACAAACTCAAGTACGAATACCATTCGTTTTGTAAAATAATTTAGAGGCTATTTTGCAGGGTATATTTTACATGTACCCTCATTCCTCTTTTTTATTACCTTTGACAAAATAAAAAAACCAATGGCTACTACTTCAGAATTAAGCAAAAACTCTTTTATACGTTACAATAACGAATTATTAAAGGTAATCGACTACGATCACATTACCCCAGGCAAGGGAAATGCGATCTACTCTTTAAAATGTAGAAACGTTGAAACCGGCAAGCAAAGTGAAGTTCGTTTTCGTTCGGGAGAAAAAGTAGACATTATTCGCGTAGACGAGTATGAGATGCAATTCCTCTATACAGAAGGCGATTCATTAATTTGCATGAATCAGGAAACCTATGATCAAATACCAGTACCTAATACAATTTTCGGTGAGGCCATTCAATTTATAAAAGAAGGAATGATTTTGAAAATTCGTTTCGATGAAAATGAAAAACCTTTAGCCGGCGATTTACCTAAACACGTAGAATTAGAAACCATTTATACGGAAATGGGTGTGAAAGGTAAACTATTCAAAATGGCACAAGTAGAAGGCAATATTAACGTACAAGTTCCATTGTTTGTAGAAGTAGGCGACAAACTTAGAATTAATACCGAAAACGGAGAATACGTGGAACGGATAATGAAATAAAATTCAAAGATTTAAATACTAAATTCTAAAATCTAAATTCTAAATTCTAAAATCTAAATTCTAATATCTAAATTCTAAATACTAACGACTAGCGACTAAAGACCAGGAACATTTCAGACGCGATTTCCCTGCTCCTCTCCAAATACTTCTCCTCCATTAGCTCAGTACCATCGAAGGCTTTGGGATCCTCATATTTTACAGGTATTCTGATTTCAGCGCCAGCAATGTAAGGACAAGCTTCGTCGGCACTGTTGCAGGTGAGTACGGCTGCAAAGTGTTCAGAAGGATTAAATGCATCGTCAAATACTTTCGAAAAACAAATTATAGGAGCTTCGTTTAAATCGTATTTCAATTCGTAAATAGGATTGCTTGTATCTGTTAGTTTGATGCACTCAAAACCTTGCGAAGCCAATGTATCCAATACTTTGGGGAACATAGCAGTTGCTTCTGTGCCTCCAGAATAACATTGAACGTTTGGTATGTTGAAATAATGAGCCATGGTTTGTGCCCATACTTGTGCTAAGTGGCTGCGACGAGAATTATGCGTACATATAAAATTTAAACGAATGGCTTCTCCTTTTTCTTTTTTTAATTTTATATAATCGATTAAGGGTTGAAGAACCATTTTTCGCTCTTCAGAAATTTGCATTTCTGAAATTTCTTTGATTGTATTTTCTAATTTTTCGAACATCATTATACTGTTTTACTAAAATATTTTTTACGGAACCAAAAGGCTAAATTTACCAAAGCTATTAGGGCTGGCACTTCTACCAATGGGCCTATAACCCCTGCAAATGCTTGCCCACTGTTAATACCAAACACTCCAATAGCTACTGCAATAGCCAACTCAAAATTATTACCGGTTGCTGTAAAGGCAATGGATGTGCTCTTCGAATAATCGGCTCCAAAATATTTACCGATGAAGAAACTCATTACAAACATCACTATAAAATAAATAACTAGTGGAATGGCAATGCGAACTACATCAAAAGGTATTTGAACAATGAGTTCTCCTTTTAAACTAAACATCAACACAATGGTAAACAATAAGGCTATAAGAGTGATGGGTGAAATTACGGGTACAAATTTATTATTAAACCATTCCTCCCCTTTTAAAGCAATTAGGCTGTACCTGCTGATGATGCCTAAGGCAAATGGAATGCCTAAATAAATGCCCACACTTTCGGCAATTTGTGCAATGCTAATGTCGACTAAAAATCCTTTGTAGCCGAAATAAGGTGGCAGCACCGTAATAAATACATACGCATACACACTATACAACAACACTTGAAAAATACTATTGAGCGCAATTAATCCTGCTGCGTATTCTCTACTTCCATCTGCCAAATCGTTCCACACTACTACCATGGCAATGCAACGTGCTAGGCCAATAAGTATTAAGCCAATCATGTATTCTGGGTAGCCTTGTAAAAATAAAAGAGCGAGTACAAACATCAGAATAGGCCCTACAATCCAGTTTAAAAATAAAGAGGCTCCAAGCACTTTGGTGTTTTTAAATACTTCGCCCATTTGCTCGTATTTAACTTTTGCCAAAGGCGGATACATCATTAAAATTAATCCGATGGCCAAAGGAATATTGGTAGTTCCGCTCGAAAAAGAATTGATAAAACCAGCACTCGAAGGAATGAAATACCCAATGCCAATGCCAAGTATCATGGCTAGAAAAATCCAAAGCGTTAAAAATCTATCCAGAAAGCTCAATTGCTTTCGCTCTGCTACGGGTGCACAATGTTCCATATCAATTATTTTATCGCAAAAATACGATAAAGTTAATAGCCTAGGTTAAGAAATTATCAACAAATAATAAATAATAAAAACAGTAATGCAAAAATTGTTAAACAAAAAAAAGGGAAGCCTTAGCCTCCCTTTTTTATTTAATATGAAATATATTATTGAATAATAATTACTTTTCTTTGAGTAGTGTTATTCAAAATTAACTCTACCAAAATGGTATTGTATTGTAAATTTAAAGCACTTAAATTCAATTTAATTAAATTTGCACCTTCAGTAACTTCTCTACTCTCTGTTGCAATTAACTGCCCAGTAGTATTGTAAATATTAATCGTTGCTATTTCACTGCGATTAGAAACCACATCAATATTTAATAAATCTGAAGCCGGGTTAGGGTAAATTGAGATTGTATTGCTAAATATATTTGATTCTGTTGATTGAACTAAATTACGATCAGCCTCAGAGTTTGTACATACAAAATCTCCATTGTCTTGGTTACCGTTATCGTAATTTTCGTTTAATTTAGTTAGAGCGTTATTCAATGCAGAACTTGTGTGAACAGTACTTGCACCAGCAATTCTTTGGTTTGCTTCGGCTAATAAATCGCTTACTTTCACACCGTAAAATCCTGAGAAATTACAATACATATCCGATAAAGTATTTGATCCATTTCCAAAATTAGCATCGTAAGAATCGAAGCCAACATTTAACGTTGCTGCTACTAATTGTCCTGCAATAGTACTGCTTATGGTGCCCGCCGGATTAATAGTTGCTCCTGTTAAAGTATTTAAACTACCACCCGATGGCAAGAAATTAGTTACGTCTGTAGCAGTAGTAAGTTTAATATTGTTAGTTACATTTCCAATTGTTAAACCACTTGGAAACACGGTGCTAAAATTAGCATGTAAATATACTCCAGGGTTGTTACCGTTAGGTACTGCACCCCATCCACCTTGTGTAAAGGTTTTTAATACATTACAAACTACTTCTACAATTTGTTTATCACATCTAATTGTATCAAAGTTAAAGGTTGAACTACATCCATTCGCATCGCTTACGGTTACAGTTAATACCGTATTGTAAGCAATGTTTGTAATACTATTCGTACCTGTTATTCCATTAGACCATGCATAGGTATAAGGAGATGTTCCACCCATTGCCGATACTGTAGCTTTACCAGTAGTTGCACCACCGTTGCAACTGCTATCGTTTACGGTAGTACCACTTAAACTTAATGTTGTAGGTTCTGTAATATTGATGTTTGTACTTGCAATACATCCGTTTGCATCACTGACTGTAAATGTATAATTACCTGCTGTTTTATTGAAAACTCCTGTGCCTGTATAAGGTGCTGTTCCTCCTGTTGCATTTACTGTAATATCTGTGTTTCCACCGTAACATAAAATTGCATTTGCCGTTGAATTAACAGTTAACAAACTTGGTTCTGTTATGTTGATGTCTGTACTTGCAACACATCCGTTTGCATCGGTCACTGTAAATGTATAGTTGCCTGCTGTTTTATTGAAAACTCCTGTGCCTGTGTAAGGTGCTGTTCCACCTGTTGCATTTACTGTAATATCTGTGTTTCCACCGTAACATAAAATTGCATTTGCCGTTGCATTAGCTGTTAACAAACTCGGTTCTGTGATAGTAATGTTTGTACTTGCAATACATCCGTTTGCATCACTTACTGTAAATGTATAATTACCTGCTGTTTTATTGAAAACTCCTGTGCCTGTATAAGGTGCTGTTCCTCCTGTTGCTAGTATGGTAACATCAGTACTATCGCCATTACATAAAATTGCTCCTGGAGTAGCCTTAAGCGTTAACAAGCTGGGTTCTGTGATGTTGATGTCTGTACTTGCAACACATCCGTTTGCATCAGTTACTGTAAATGTATAGTTGCCTGCTGTTTTATTGAAAACACCTGTACCTGTATAAGGTGGAATTCCACCGCTTGCATTAACGGTAACGTTTGTGCTTCCTCCGTGGCATAAAATTGTACCAACATTTGTATATATAGATAGTATTACTGGCTCGTTGATTAAAATTTGTTTCTTTGCCGATAAACCAAGTTTATCAAATACTTCTAGCGTGTAAACTCCAACCGATAAGGTATTCAATGGTAAATAAACGTTAACACCATTCAATTTAAATGTATAGGGAGCTCCTGCTCCACCAACAACTCCACTTACAGATAATGTGCCATTGCTTTCGCCAACACATTTTACATCAGTAGTAGTTGTGTTAAAAACGATAGGACAAGCAAAAATAGAATTAGATGTAGTTCCATTGTCGTATGCTTCGTTTACTCTAGTAAGTATTGTGTTAAAATCATTTGCTGAGTAATTACTGATTTTACCTCCAATAAATGAATTCGCTTCCGCAATTACTTCTTCAATAGTAAAGTTAAAAAATGGTGCAGTAGCAATCTTCAAATCTTTAAGCTGCGTGCTCGATGAACCAAAATTCGTAAGACTTCTATCAAATTGTACATTTATAGTAGCTGCAACTAGTTGCCCTGCTAAAACACTAGAAAAATTGGATTTTGTAGGATTTATCAATGTTCCAGGATTTAACCTTTTCGCTGTTCCTCCTTGTGGTAAAAAAGCTCTAACTGCAGATGCAGTAGTAAAAGATATTTTATTAATACTTCCTATTGTTAAACCAAAAGGAAAAACATTTTTAAAATTACTTTCTAAAATAGTACCCGGGTTATTACCTTTTGGAGTAGATCCCCAGCCACCTTGTGTATAGGTTGTAAAACCAGTACATGCAGTAACTTGCGCAAGTGCATTATTACTTAACAAAGTAAGTAAAATTAAAAATTGTAGTTTAATAAATTTTGTAAAAAATTGTTTCATTGCTTCTATTTGTTTTATTTGATAGTATGAATTGCAATAGTATTGCCATAAAATAATTTATGCGAATAAAGTATTCTATTCAATACATTTAATTTTGAAGAATTTTAAATTTTCCCTAGTTGGGAATCAAAATCTATAATTGGTGATGTATAAATTTTAACATACCTATCCTATTGATTTTATGAGTGTTACTAATTATAGTAACTAAATGAGTACCTATAATTTTAATATACATCCCTCAAATTTTATTACTATTGTAATATGAATACAAACGACCCGCGTTTACTTGCTTTTGAACGCCTACTCAACATAATGGACGACCTGCGAGCTAAATGCCCATGGGACATGAAACAGACCATGGAAAGTTTGCGCCACTTAACCATCGAAGAAGTATACGAACTTTCTGATTCGGTACTCGACAACGATTTGCCTGAAATAAAAAAAGAACTTGGCGACCTTATGTTACATTTAGTTTTTTATGCTAAAATTGGTTCAGAGCAAAATGCATTTGACATTACCGATGTTCTCAACGGAGTCTGCGAAAAACTGATTTCTCGTCACCCACACATTTACGGCGATGTAATAGTAAACAACGAAGAAGATGTAAAAAGAAATTGGGAACAATTGAAACTTAAAGAAGGCCATAAATCTGTTTTAGAAGGTGTTCCGGTTTCATTACCCGCTTTAGTTAAAGCTTCGCGGATACAAGAAAAAGCAAGAGGTGTAGGATTTGATTGGGAGAAAAAAGAACAAGTATGGGAGAAGGTTGAAGAAGAATTACAAGAGTTTAAAGAACATTTTAATACAGACAGTGGAACGGTAATAGATAAAGAAAATGCTGAAAAAGAATTCGGAGATTTACTATTTTCGCTCATCAATTACGCAAGGTTTATAGATATTAACCCTGAAAACGCATTAGAAAAAACAAATAAAAAGTTTATTAAACGTTTTCAATATTTAGAACAAAAAGCAAAAGACCAAGGCAAAGCACTAAAAGACATGAGCCTAGCAGAAATGGATATATTTTGGGAAGAAGCAAAAAAATTATAACATGAAAAAAATACTTTATTTAATAAGCCTATCAACACTACTGTTCGCCTGTACAGATGATAAAACCATCTCAAAAGAATTACACGGACATTGGATGCAAAAAGAATTTTACGAAGCAGTGGCTGCTAAAAAAAACATATCAGAAATTACTGCGCCTATGATGGAGTTTATCATTCCTACTGACGACAGCAATGCTACAATTATAACGTATGGGCAGAAATCTGTAACAGCAGAGCTTGTGCCATACAAGAAAAACCATGTAGTAATAAAAAACTTTTTTGGAAATAATGTAAATGCTGATGTAAAATTAATAGAGAATGAATTACATTTTATAAATGGCTATACGCAAGAAAAAATTGTGTTTGTAAAAATTACAGACGAGGTATATAAACCTTCAAATAACAATGAAACTCTGTCGAAAAGCATTCCTTATGTGCACCATCAATACATTAGCGGAACCTATACCTTAGACAGTACTGAAGTAAAATTTGTAGACGAAGGAAAATTAAGAGGCCTTGATAAATTTGAGAATTTCTCTTTGTGTTACAGTCCTAGCTGTAGAAATGGAAAAAATAACACCCTGTTTCTGTCCAACAAAAATTACGAAGGCAATTATTATGAATACGAAATAAAAGGAGATTCATTACTTATTTATGACATCGATGCATATGCCATTGCACGTGGTATGAAAAGCGATAAATTAGGAGTAAAATACGCACTTAAAAAAATCAACTAAATCGTATTGCTTTTAATGGGCTAATTCTGGTAATTAACAAAGATGCGAGGTACACAAACATCATAGAAACTATGTACGTTGCTGCATTTAACCATACAAAATCCATTAGGTTTAAGTCAATAGGAACGTACGACATGAAATAGGATTTCTGATCGAGTTTAATGATGTGTGTGTGTATTTGTATTTGAGAAAATACAATGGTTAACACATTTCCAATTAATAAACCTAAGCCAATTAAATAAGTAGCATTGTAGGCAAATATTTTACGAATAGCTGCATTACCTGCACCTAGGGTTTTCAGTATTCCTATAAAGCTTGTGCGTTCCAATATCAATATAAGCAAGGCCGAAATCATGTTGATGCCTGCCACTAATAACATTAATATTATAATTACTTTGGCATTTACATTCAACAGTTCTACCCAATCATACATCGCTGGAAATAACTCTTGGTTTGAAATTGCTTTCTGATCAATAGGCAGCAAATTATTCAAATCATCTAGTACATTTTCTAGGTTCGCTCCTGTTTTTAGTTTTAATTGATATGCTCCTGTTTGATTGTCGGACCAATCGTTTACAGAACGAATCAAATTTAAATCGCAAATAATCGTGTTCCGGTCTAACTCCTCAATACCCGTTTCATACACCCCAACAATTTTTAATTTTCTAATTTTAATCACTCTATCAGCAAAATAAAACATTGCAGATTCGTTTAATTTTAAGTTGAATTTATCTGCAATAATTTTACTGATGAGGACTTCATTCGTATTATTAATTCTAACTCCATTTACTATATTTTTCAGAATGAAATCGTAAGAATTAATGTCTGAAATGCCTTTTAAAACAACAGGTTCTACCCTATTATTCATTTTTAACAATGAAACTTTAGAAGCATACGAAAAATAACTTTCGACCCCTTTAATTCCTAAAATTTTTTGCTCTGTTTGTGGATCTCTTCGGATGAAATAATTGTTTTCGAACGCGTTGGGTTGGTAAGCTGTAATTTGTACCTGACCAGAAAAACCATTTAATTTCTCTTTAATGGTAGATTTAAATCCTCTAATAATACCAATGCTTAGGAGCATTACCAAAATACCAAGCGTAATACCAGCAATAGCTATACGCACGATGAGTTTAGAAAAACTTCGTTTAGATTGCAGTGTAATGCGTTTCGCTATGTGAAAAGTATAATTCAAATGATATATAATTAATGGGATGCTTTCCTTATTTTTGATGTTAAATATATTAAAAGAGTTTGAAAACCAATCGAATCATTATTCTTAGTGTCATAATTCATTGTATTGCAATACATAGCATTGCACAAAGAGTTAAAATGGCAGCACCCATACCGGCTTCACACCTAACGCATAAATATGTTGATTATTTAAAAAACAAGCGTGTTGCATTGGTCGTAAACCAAAGTTCTACCATACATACCACCCACTTAGTTGATACTTTCCGTCGCTTAGACATCAATATCAAAAAAATATTTTGCCCCGAACATGGTTTTAGAGGAACTGTTGATGCCGGTGAAAAAGTGAATAACAGCATCGATTCTGCTACTAACATTCCATTGATATCTTTATACGGAAAAAATAAAAAACCCGATGCAAAGGATTTAACTGATGTTGATGTAATTGTATTCGATATACAAGATGTGGGCGTTCGTTTTTACACCTACCTCTCTACTTTACATTATGTTATGGAAGCCTGTGCCGAAAATAAAATTAGGTTACTAGTTCTCGATCGTCCCAACCCTAATGGATATTACATAGACGGGCCAGTATTACAAAAAGAGCATACCTCTTTTGTGGGCTTGCACCCTGTGCCCATTGTATATGGCATGACCATTGGCGAATATGCAAAAATGATAAACGGAGAAAGATGGTTAGCGAACAAAGCAAAATGTTACTTAAAGGTTATAAAGTTAGAAGCCTATACACATGAGAGCAGATACACTTTGCCAGTAAAACCATCGCCAAACTTAGCCGACCAAGATGCGATTACCTTGTACCCATCGTTATGTTTATTTGAAGGCACTCAAATTAGTGTAGGACGAGGAACCTATGAACCTTTTAAAATGATTGGCCACCCTAGCTTACAAGAGAAATACAATTATAGTTTCATACCTCAATCTATTAATGGAATGAGTAAGGAACCGCCCTATTTAAATCAAATTTGTTATGGGCTAGATTTAAGAACGTATGTAAATGACAGTACACAAAACCTACAACAATTAAACATAAATTGGTTGATGGAAATGTATGCAGCTTACCCCGAAAAAGATAAATTCTTTAACCCATTTTTCGAAAAATTAGCAGGCAATTCGGATCTCCGTCAGCAATTAATTTCTGGAAATACAGAAATGGAAATACGCCATACATGGAGCAAAGAATTAGAAGAATTTAAAGAAATTCGTGAAAAATATTTAATATATAAATGAGAATAGTATTTATGGGAACGCCTGATTTTGCAGTAGCTTCCCTCGATAAATTAGTACAACATAACAAAGAAATTGTGGGCGTAGTAACCAGCGCCGACAAGCCTGCGGGGCGTGGGCAAAAACTAAGCGAATCGGCTGTAAAAAAATACGCAGTAGAAAAAGGCTTGCGAATTTTACAACCAGAAAAATTAAAATCAACAGAATTTATTTCAGAATTACAATCGCTCAACGCAGATTTATTTATTGTGGTGGCCTTTAGAATGTTACCAGAAGTAGTATGGACCATGCCACCCTTGGGAACTTTTAATTTACATGGCTCCTTATTGCCTCAATACAGAGGTGCTGCACCTATTAACTGGGCAGTTATAAACGCTGAAAAAGAAACAGGTGTAACTACCTTCTTTTTAAAACATGCCATTGACACAGGATCTATAATTCATCAAGCTAAAACAGCCATAAATGAAAAAATGAATGCAGGAGAATTGCACAATGTATTAATGAATATTGGAGCAGATTTAGTATTAAAAACGGTAAACGATATTGAAGCGGGTACGGTTAAGGCTATTTCGCAAGAAGATAGCATGAAAGCCAATGGATTAAGGGAAGAAGACTTAAAACATGCACCTAAAATTTTCAAAGCAGATATGGAAATAAATTGGAACAAATCTGCTAAAGAAGTGTACCATCAAATTAAAGGCTTAAGCCCTTACCCTACTGCATTTACAAAATTAAACGGACTGGTTTTAAAAGTGTATGATGCAGAAATAAGCGAACCCACAAACCAAGCCAATGGTACATTTGTCACCGATAAAAAAACCTATCTAAAATTCCAAACCGCCGATCAATCTATCTCCATTAAAGAATTACAACTCGAAGGCAAGAAAAGGATGAGTGTGGAGGATTTCCTACGTGGATACAATCTTTAGATACTAGTCTTTAGTCATTAGTCGTTAGACTGTCTAACGACTAACTACTAACTACTAAAGACTAGAGACTAAATTCTAATAAGTATATTTGCAACATGTCATTCAACCCAGATATAGAAGAACAAGAAGAGCAGGAACTCTACGAACATCATCGCATAGTGGTAGATAAGGGTCAATCGTTGTTACGTATTGACAAGTTTTTAATGAATCGTTTGCTTAATATATCTAGAAATAGAATACAAAATGCTGCCGATGCCGGCAATATTTTAGTGAATGAAAAACCTGTAAAAAGCAGCTACAAAATTAAACCTGCGGATATAATTTCGATAGTATTACCACATCCACCGCGCGATACCGAAATTTATCCAGAAAATATTCCTTTAACAATTGTATATGAAGATGATTACGTTGTAATTATTAATAAACCTGCAGGCATGGTGGTACATCCGGGTTTTAACAATTACACCGGCACTTTAGTGCATGCTTTGGCTTACCATTTCGATCAATTACCCAACCTTAAAGGAAACAATGCCCGCCCGGGTTTAGTACATAGAATTGATAAAGATACCTCGGGATTGTTGGTGATAAGTAAGGATGAGTTTTCGATGACATTTTTAGCGAAACAATTTTTCGACCACAGCATTACCAGAAAATATAGAGCGTTGGTGTGGGGAGATATCGAAAAAGATGGTACCGTAACAGGGTATATTGGAAGAAGTTTACGCGACCGCAAAGTGATGGATATTTTTGACGAAGAGGAAAAAGGAAAATGGTCGGTAACCCATTACAGAGTTTTACAACGATTCAATTTTGTAACCCTTATAGAATGCCAATTAGAAACTGGCAGAACGCATCAAATACGTGCACACATGCAACACATTGGGCATCCATTGTTCAGCGACGAATCTTATGGTGGCGATAGAATATTAAAAGGAAATGCAAACGGGCAGTATAAAAACTTTGTAGAAAACTGTTTTGCCATTTGTCCACGTCAAGCACTTCATGCTCAAAGCATTGGTTTTATTCATCCTCATACAAAAGAGTATGTTAATTTTGAAGCGGAATATCCTGATGATATGAAGCAGCTGATAGACAAGTGGTCAGCTTATTTTTCAAGTTTGAATAAAGAATAACAATTCAAAAGCGAACATTTTTTTGCATTTTTGCGCTATGTTATCATCGGGTTTCATCAATTTAAACGGACAAATTTTTCCATACGATTCTAAAGTATTCGGTACAAGCAACCGAGCATATAGATATGGCGATGGATTGTTTGAAACCATGCGAATGATGGAAGGAAATTTAATGTATTTTAAATTTCATATTGAACGATTATTTAGAGGGATGGATGCGCTGAAACTTAGGTATCACAAGGCATTCGACCAAGAGTTTATTGCATCTGAGATATTCTCTTTAGCCCGTACCAATAAAATTTACAAAAATGCACGCATTCGTTTTTCAGTATTTAGAGACGATGGTGGTTGGTATACACCAGAGAAAAACACCTTTCAATATGTAATAGAAATTGAGTCCCTAGACTCATCGGATTACAACGCAGAGCGAGGCTTGATTGTGGATGTGTACAAAGATTTACGAAAAGATTTCAGTTCTATCTCATCATTAAAAACAATAAATGCATTGCCCTATGTATTAGCCGGTGTGTATAGAAAAGAGAATCAATTAGATGAATGCATTTTACTTAATAGAGAAGATAATATTGTAGAAAGCATCTCCTCAAATGTATTTTTAGTAAAAGAAAATAAAGTGTATACGCCTAGCATTAACGAGGGTTGTATAGATGGGGTGATGCGAAAAGTGGTGATTGAACTATTGAAGAAAAAAGGAATTACACTCTACGAAACGAAACTACCGGTGGCACTACTCGAGCACTCCGATGAAATATTCTTAACCAATGCCTTAAAAGGAATCCAATCTGTGGTAGGCATTGGAGCGAAACGGTACTTTAGCAAGCTTGGTAAGGAGTTGCTAGCGGAACTGAATAGACCGAATTAGCGAATTAGCGAATTTACGAATTTACGAAAGCGCTACACTCGCGATATCGCTTATTCGTAAATTCGCTAATTCGCTAATTCGCCAGTTCGTTAGTTCGCTAATTCGCCATTTCGCCAGTTCGTTAGTTCGCTAATTCGCCAGTTCGTTAGTTCACTAATTCGCCAGTTCGTTAGTTCGCTAATTCGATTTTCCCTATCTTTGCCCCAGCAAATCCCTCTATCGCCTTTTGCAATACAAAGGAGGAAAGTCCGGGCAGCGCAGAGCATCCTGCTTCCTAACGGGAAGAGTTCGATTTATCGGATATAGAAAGTGCCACAGAAAATAAACCGCCTAATTTATTAGGTAAGGGTGAAAACGTGAGGTAAGAGCTCACGGCCTTGTGCAGCAATGTGCATTGCGGTAAACCTCAGGAGTTGAAAGACCAAATAAGTCCCGAATATGAAGCTGCTCGTTTCATTAACTTCGGTTAATTCGGGATGGGTAGGTTGATGGAGACTACGAGCGATTGTAGCCCTAGATAAATGATAGATAGTTAGCTAATTATTTAGCTGATGATACAGAACCCGGCTTATGGATTTGCATTTTATTAAAAAATGACGGAAAACCCAACGAAAGATTGGGTTTTTTTGTTATTATTACCTTACAAATACAGCTATGCCAAGAATATTAATTATTGATGACGAAAGAAGCATCAGAAGTACTTTAAGAGAAATTTTAGAATACGAAAAATACGAAATCGTAGAAGCCAATGATGGCGCAGAAGGCTTGGCATTACTAAAGAAAGAAGATTTTGATTTAGTAATGTGTGATATTAAAATGCCTAAAATGGATGGCATGGAAGTGCTAAGTGCAGCTTCAGAACTAAAACCCGACCTTCCTTTCATCATGATTTCTGGGCATGGCAGCATAGATACGGCGGTGGAAGCAACCAAAAAAGGAGCTTATGATTTTTTACAGAAACCACCAGATTTAAACAGGCTATTAATTACGGTACGCAACGCTTTAGAGAAAAAAGAACTCGTTACCGAAACCAAAATATTAAAAAGAAAAGTAACCAAAACCAGGGATATTTTAGGGCATTCCTCTCCTATTATTCGTATTAAAGACACTATTGAGAAGGTTGCTCCTACAGAGGCTCGTGTATTAATTACGGGTGAAAATGGTAGTGGTAAAGAATTGGTGGCTCGTTGGATACATGAAAAAAGCAATCGCGCAAACGGTCCTTTAGTGGAAGTAAATTGTGCAGCAATACCATCAGAGTTAATAGAATCAGAACTCTTTGGGCATGAGAAAGGTTCCTTTACCTCGGCTATTAAGCAACGCATTGGCAAGTTTGAGCAAGCAAACGGCGGTACTTTATTTTTAGATGAAATTGGCGACATGAGTATGTCTGCACAATCAAAAGTGCTACGTGCCTTGCAAGAAAATAAAATTACGCGCGTAGGTGGCGAGAAAGAAATTTCTGTTGACGTAAGAATTATTGCGGCTACTAATAAAGATTTATTTAAAGAAATTGAGGAAGGTAATTTCCGTATGGACTTATACCACCGATTGAGTGTAATAATTATACACGTGCCTACCCTCAATGAACGCAGTGATGATATACCCGAAATAGCACAAAATTTCTTACAAGAAATTTGTGAAGAATACGGAGTGCCGATGAAAAAATTTAGCGCTGCCGCAGTGAAAGCATTGCAAAGTTATCAATGGACAGGTAATATCCGAGAATTAAGAAACATGGTGGAACGCCTGATTATATTGAGTGATAAAGAAATTACGGAGCAAGATGTGTTGATGAATTCGGGCGCTAATCGTAAAAACATGGGATTTGAAATCGACTCTACAACAACAACAACAAGCAATTTTGAAAAGTACAGCAGTTACCAAGATTTTAAAGACGAAGTAGAGAAAGAATACATCTTATATAAACTCGAAAAAAACGGATGGAACGTAACCAAAACTGCCGAAGAAATGGAAATCCAACGCAGCCATTTGTATAATAAAATTGAGAAATACGGGCTGAAGAGATAGTGTGCTAGTATGCTAGTGTGCTAGTGTGCTAGTGTGCTAGTGAGGGAAGAGGGTTAGCGTTTTAAGGGGATTTATTGGGGTGTAGGATCCTTATGTGTTTTGGTTTTTTATGGTAGTCGATATGGATTTTGATAACATCTTCTGTACGTACAATAAATTATCTAAAATCGTTTGCTCAACTTCTAAATACTTTTTATCGATTATTATTTGAATCCAAAACCTTGTTTCTTCTGCTTCTTTTGATGCAATTTTTAGTTTGTGAATAAAATCTTTTTTACTTTCAGCATGTTTAGATTCGCTAATGTTGGCACAAATTGATGTGCAAGATCTATTTAACTGGTTTGCTATATAACTTTTCCTTCTCAACTCTAGTTCATCTGTAATATCTAGTAATTTCAAACAAACATCATAGCTCACATTGTATAATTTTGATTCCATTTAACAAAAATAAAGCACCCCTCTCAATAAAAAAACCGCACAAATGCAGGTTTTTTTATCATCCTTAATCCATCATCCTTATTCTGTCATCCAGCATTTATCATCCTCTATTCATCATCCTGCATTTATCATCCTGCATTGATTAAACGCCAACCCTCTTCCCCCACTAGCACACTAGCATACTAACACACTAGCACACTATCAATTCATCATCCTGCATTGATTAAACGCCAACCCTCTTCCCCCACTAACACACTAGCATACTAACACACTAGCACACTATCAATTTATCATACTCCATTGATTAAACGCCAACCCTCTTCCCCCACTAGCACACTAGCATACTATTTCACTAGCACACTATCAAAGATCTTTCACCGAGCCGAAGCCGATTACATCTTTCACAATCATGTTCTCACTAAGTTCGGTAGCTCGAAGCAGTTTAATGTCGCCGAATTTGTTTTTTATTTCATACACCGTTTTGCGGAGTTGGTCTTTTCTGCTCGTATCTTCAAATAAATTTGGATGTACATCTTGCGATTTCATAAAATTAGTAATGGTAATACCGATGCTTCTAATGTCGGTAGTAAACACTGGTTTTGTATGGTGTTTCGTTTCAAATTGATGGATGCGTTCTTTAATCAAATTCATCAAAATAATACCATCTTGTATGGGCTGTCCAATCGAAAAATAATCGTCCCACCGTTCCATATCGCCGTAACGTGCAGAAAAACCAATGGTTCTGCAATGTATTCCGTGTTTCACCATACGTTGTTCTAGACGCATGCAAAGAGTCATGAACACTTGCTCTATACTTTCAACAGAGCTGCGTTGCTCTCTAGACACTTGCCTTTGCGCCTGCATGCTCTTGTACTCATTACTGTTAATATCGAGCTCTCTAAAATTTAAGCGGTAATGCCAATAATATCCTTCAACACTTTTAAATATTTCTCTTAAAATTTGAGGCGAAGTATAGCGCATTTTTAGTGGAGTGGTTATGCCCGCCCGCTCTAACCTTCGCGCTAAATTACCCGCAATACCGGGCAAATCTTGAAGAGAGAGTTTAGACAATATTTGGTCAATATTATCGGGAGTAATAACGGTTAAGCCATCGGGTTTTTGAATGTCGGAGCCTAACTTTGCAAGAAAGGTATTGGGGGCAATGCCAATAGAACAACGCAACCAATCGCCCACCTGATCTCGGATATCTGCCTTTATTTTTAAAGCCACTTCCACCGGATCTTTATACATCAATTTATATTTACTCAGGTTTACCACGGCCTCGTCTATACTCTTTGGCAATACATCCTCCGCATAATTACGCAGCACATTCATTATTTTTACATGAAACTCTCTGTATCGTGCGGGGTTGGTTTCTATGGGTACTAACTCTGGGCAAAGTTGCATGGCATCGTTTAAACGCATGCCCGTTTTTACTCCTCGTAGTTTTGCTTCTACTGATGGTGCAATTACACAGCCGTACCTGCCTGTGTACACACAAACACCCACCGGCCGGCCTCGTAAATAATAGTTCACTTGCTGCTCACAGCTCGCAAAAAAACTATTCATATCTACAAAAAGTACCCTCGGCTCTAATTGCTCTACTAAGTTATTCTGATTCACCTTTCAAAATTGCTAAAAATTTTAGCAAAAACAAAGTAAATAAGGAACAAACTAGCACACTCCCATACTAGCATATTAGCATACTATTTCCTATCTTTGCGCGGAATGAAAAATACTAGAAATTTCTGCATTATAGCGCATATCGACCACGGAAAAAGCACTTTAGCCGACCGTTTATTGGAATATACCAACACCATTTCAAAGCGTGAAGCACAAGCTCAGCTGTTAGACGACATGGATTTGGAACGTGAACGTGGAATTACCATTAAAAGTCACGCTATCCAAATGAACTATGAGCAGAACGGAGAGCAATATGTTTTTAACCTTATTGATACTCCTGGGCACGTAGATTTTTCTTACGAAGTATCGCGTTCTATTGCCGCATGTGAAGGTGCTCTGTTAATTGTAGATGCATCACAAGGCATACAAGCACAAACCATTTCAAACTTATACTTAGCCTTAGAGCATGATTTGCACATCATTCCAATTTTAAATAAAATGGATTTACCTGGTGCGATGCCAGAAGAAGTGAAAGATCAAATTGTAGAATTAATTGGGTGTAAAAGAGAAGAAATAATCCCGGCATCTGGTAAAACAGGCTTGGGAGTTGATAAAATTTTAGAAGCCATTGTAGAGAGAGTGCCCGCTCCTGTTGGAGATAACGACGCGCCTTTGCAAGCTTTGATTTTTGATTCGGTATTTAATTCGTTCCGTGGAATTATTGCATATTTCAAAGTGGTAAACGGAGAAATTAAAAAAGGGGATAAAGTAAAATTCGTAGCAACCGGTTCCGAATATTTTGCAGATGAAGTAGGCGTTTTGCGTTTAAACCAAGAGCCTCGTGCGAGTATTAAAACAGGCGACGTAGGCTATATTATTTCTGGAATTAAAGAAGCACGAGAAGTAAAAGTGGGCGATACCATTACGCACACTGCTCGCCCTGGCACAGCCATACAAGGTTTTGAAGATGTTAAACCAATGGTATTTGCGGGTATTTATCCTGTAGATACAGATGATTTTGAAGAACTACGCGAGTCGATGTACAAATTACAATTGAACGACGCTTCCTTAGTATTCGAGCCAGAATCGTCGGCAGCATTAGGTTTCGGTTTCCGTTGTGGATTCTTAGGAATGCTGCACATGGAAATTATACAAGAACGTTTAGAGCGTGAGTTTAACATGACGGTTATTACAACCGTACCCAACGTATCGTATAAAGCATTTACTACAAAAGGCGAAGAAATTCCTGTAAACAATCCTTCTGATTTACCCGATCCAAGTAGAATTGATTTCGTAGAAGAACCTTATATCAAAGCAACCATCATTACTAAATCTGAATTCGTAGGATCAGTAATGTCGCTTTGTATTAACAAAAGAGGTGCCATCATCAATCAATCGTATTTAACATCAGACCGTGTAGAGCTTGTGTTTGAAATGCCAATGGGCGAAATCGTATTCGACTTTTACGATCGTTTAAAAACCATTTCAAAAGGATATGCATCCTTCGATTATCATCAAATTGGTTATCGCCAATCTGATTTAGTAAAAATGGACATCCGCCTTAATTCAGAACCGGTAGATGCCTTATCATCCTTAATACACAGAAGTAACTCTTTCTCTTTCGGTAAAAAGATTTGTGAAAAATTAAAAGAACTTTTACCACGCCAACAATTCGAAATTGTAATACAAGCATCTATTGGTGCAAAAATTATAGCTAGAGAAACCGTAAAAGCTTTGCGTAAAGACGTAACTGCGAAATGTTACGGTGGTGATATTTCTCGTAAACGTAAATTACTAGAAAAACAAAAAGAAGGTAAAAAACGAATGCGCCAAGTAGGCAACGTAGAAATACCACAATCGGCGTTTATGGCCGTACTGAAACTTGATTAATTGAATGGTGAATTGTAAATGGTGAATTGTGAATTAAAAGCAATTTACTTCCTCATTCACAATTCACAATTTACAATTTACAATTTACAATTCATATGGAATTACTCGACGGAAAAAAAGTAGCAGCAGAAATTAAAATTGAAATTGCAAACGAAGTTGCAGAGATGATTGCTGCTGGAAACCGTGCGCCACATTTAGTTGCCATATTAGTGGGTGAAGACGGTGCGAGTGAAACGTATGTAAACAGTAAAGCGAAAAATTGTGCGGAGGTTGGATTTAATTCGACTGTATTACGCTTCCCAATAGAAACATCAGAAAAAACTTTACTCAATAAAATTATTGAGATAAATAACGACCCTTCAATCGACGGATTAATTGTACAACTACCGTTACCCGATCATATTTCGGTAACCAAAGTGGTAGAAACAATTGATTACAAAAAAGATGTGGACGGCTTCCATCCTATTAACATTGGAAGGATGAATAAAAATTTACCTTGTTATATTTCTGCAACCCCCAACGGAATTATGATGCTCTTAGAGCGTTATAAAATTAATACTACCGGCATGCACTGTGTAGTAGTTGGTAGAAGTAATATTGTGGGTTCGCCCATGAGTATTTTAATGGCCTTAAACTCCGACCCTGGAAATGCAACGGTAACTATTTGCCATAGCCGCACACCAGATATTGCTAGGTATACCAAGGATGCCGACATTGTTATTGTTGCCATTGGTAAAAAGAATTATTTAACTGCCGACATGATAAAAGAAGGTGCCATCATTATTGATGTGGGCATGAACAGAGAGTTATCAAACAAAACCAAATCGGGTTATAAACTTTATGGGGATGTGGATTTCGAAAATGTTTCTAAAAAAGCATCTTGGATTACCCCAGTACCAGGTGGCGTAGGACTGATGACCATCGTTTCCTTATTGAAAAATACCTTGGCAGCTGCAAAGAAATCATATTACTAGTACACTGTATGTTGCACACTGTACATTGTACAACGTACAGTGTACTAATGACTAAAGACTAACGACTAATGACTAAAAAAGTACCAGAAGACGGATCCTTATTACCACTCATGGAAGATTTTTACACCATACAAGGTGAAGGATTTCATTCGGGTAAAGCAGCTTATTTTATTAGGCTTGGTGGATGTGATGTGGGTTGCCATTGGTGCGATGTAAAAGAATCTTGGGATGCGGAATTACACCCGCTTACTTCTGTAGACGAAATTGTAGCAAATGCTTCAAAATATCCAGCTAAAACAGTCGTTGTTACCGGTGGTGAACCTTTGTTGTATAATTTAGATTTATTGACCTCGAAGTTAAAAGAAAAAGGAATTAAAACTTTTATTGAAACTTCTGGAGCATATCCTTTATCGGGTAATTGGGATTGGATTTGTTTATCGCCAAAAAAATTTAAAGGACCAACTCCAAGTATTGCACCTTTAGCTGGCGAATTAAAAGTGATTGTTTTTAATAAATCTGATTTCGATTGGGCAGAGGAACATGCTAAATTAGTTTCTCCAGATTGTAAATTATACTTGCAACCAGAGTGGAGTAAAGCGGATGTGATGACGCCACAAATAATTGAGTATGTAAAAGACCATCCACATTGGGAGGTTTCTTTGCAGACACATAAGTTTATGAATATTCCTTAGGGAGTCGTTAGTAATTAGATATTAGTCGTTAGACCGCTTCATTATGAGAGTTATGAAAAAACATTTTATACTATTTATTTTATTGTTAATGTCCGTTTCTTGTTTCTCACAAGAAAAACTTAGTTCATCAAATGCGCGTGCGCTTTCGGCATATCAACGTTCCAATTTATCTATCAATCAGAAATTATATAATACGGCCATTCGCGATTTAGAGGAGGCTTTGAGGCACGATCCTAAGTTTTTAGAAGCACATTATCGTTTAGGTGATGTATACAAAATTCAATATCAATTCAGGAAATCAATAGAACAATATCAATTTGTAGAAGCTAACAATCCGTATTTAACGAAACATTTGGGTTATGAAATTGCGGAGTGTTATTTCAATTTACATAAATACGATTCGGCATTATATTATTTTGAAGCGTATGAAAAAACACCAGATTTATCGGAGAACAGAAAAAAAGAATTAAGCAAATACCTAGTAAATACTCGCTTCAGCGCAGAGGCTGTGTTAAAACCAGTACCCTACGATCCTAAAAATTTAGGTCCTAATATAAACACTGCTAACCAAGAGTACTTACCTACTTTAACAGCCGACGACAGTACCTTAATTTTTACAAGAAGATCTAATCAGGAAGATTTTTACATAAGTTCTAGAGTGGATGCAAACAACTGGACCAAAGCAGTTTCTTTAAGTAGTGCCATCAACACAACTGGTAATGAAGGTGCGCAATGCATTTCACCAGACGGGCAATACCTATATTTTGCAGGTTGTGGCAGAGCAGATGGTTTAGGTAAGTGTGATATTTATTATTCGAAATTAGAAGGAAACTCTTGGAGCAAACCGCAAAACATTGGTGCCCCAATTAATTCTCCCTATTGGGAGTCTCAACCTTCTATTTCACCGGATGGTAAAACTATTTATTTTGTTAGCGACCGCAAAGGTGGTTATGGTTCGTATGATATTTATTTATCAAGGTATTTAGGAAACGGCAAATGGTCGAACCCAGTAAACCTCGGAACCAATGTAAACACGGAGGGTTCGGAGCTTTCTCCTTTTATACATTCTGATAATCAAACCTTGTATTTTTCATCAGACGGATGGCCAGGTTTCGGAGAACACGATATTTATTTTTCAAAAAAATTATCGAACAAAATGTTCGATAAGGCAAAAAACATTGGCTACCCCATCAATACTTCTCAAGAAGAAAGTAGTTTATTTATTTCTAACGATGGTAAAAAAGCAATGTTCGCTTCAGCAAATTTAGAGGGTTTTGGTGGCATCGATTTATATGCATTTGAATTATACGAAGAAGCTCGCCCAAATAAAGTAACTTTTGTGAAGGGTACTGTTTATGATAAAACGAATCAACTGAAATTATTTTCGGTAGTAGAAATTATTGATGTTGCTACCGGCGATACCGTATCTCAAACTACCTCGAATGAAATTACAGGTCAGTTTTTAGCAAGCATACCCGTTGGCAAAACCTATGCATTTAATGTATATAGAGAAGGTTATTTATTTTATTCCGACCAATTCGTGCTCAAAAACTCAAAAAATGTTTCTTCGTATAATTTACCGGTAGGCCTATCTCCTATTACAATCGGCGCAAAAATATCTTTGAAAAATATATTTTTCGAAACGAATAGTTTTACCCTACAAAACGAATCGAAATACGAATTGATGAAACTTAAAGAGTTTCTAAAAAGCAATACGAGTGTACGCATTGAAATATCAGGACATACAGATAATGTGGGGGCAGATGCCGCCAATCAAACGCTCTCTACCAACCGTGCTAAATCTGTATACAACCAATTAATAAAATTAGGGATAGAGCCTACACGCCTAGTGTTTAAAGGATATGGCAAAACACAACCTGTAGATGTAAATACAACTGAAACGGGTAGAGCTAATAACCGAAGAACTGAAATAAAGATTATTCAGTAATTAGATAATTGCTTTTCTAATACGTACTAGTTTTTCCATCAAGGCATCTAAATGGTCGAGGTGTAACATATTTGCACCATCCGATTTGGCATTTTTAGGATCTGGGTGCGTTTCAATAAATAAACCATCGGCACTTACTGCAATAGCTGCTTTTGCAATGGTTTCTATTAACTCTGGTTTGCCACCAGTAACACCACTTTCTTGGTTAGGTTGTTGTAATGAGTGTGTACAATCCATCACTACTGGCACTCCCAATGTGCGCATTTCGGTAATGTTTCTAAAATCCACAATCATGTCTTGGTAACCAAAAGAATTACCGCGGTCTGTTAAAAATATATTCGGGTTGCCAGAATCTTTTACTTTATGTACAGCGTGTTTCATAGAAGAGCCAGATAAAAACTGACCTTTTTTTACGTTCACAAATTTACCTGTTTTAGCTGCTGCTACTAACAAATCTGTTTGTCGGCATAAGAATGCTGGAATTTGTAAAACGTCTACATAGGCCGCAGCCATTGCTGCTTCAGAGCTTTCATGTATATCTGTTACGGTTGGCACGTCGAACGTTTTACCAATTTTCTCTAAAATTTTCAAGGCTTTTTCATCACCAATTCCTGTAAAAGAATCTAACTTAGATCGGTTAGCTTTTCTATAAGAGCCTTTAAAAATATAAGGTATTTTATGCTTGTTTGTAATCTCCACTATTCTTTCTGCAATACGCATGGCAATATCTTCACCTTCAATAGCGCAGGGTCCTGCCATCAAGAAAAAATTATTAGAGTCTAAGTGTTTTATTTTTGGTAATCCGTGTAACATGTTTAATTAGCTAATTGGCTAATTAGCTAATTTGCTAATTACCCAGTTCCGACATAAATTTAATTCGTATTAATTGTATTTCTTCTCTTGTATAATCATCGGTTCCTAACTCTGCCAATGCATCGTCGATAGAATCAGAATCCGCCGAACGGAAATAGTCAAACACTTCGTCTTGCCTATCTTCGTCAATTACTTCGTCTATATAATAATTCAAGTTTAGTTTTGTTCCTGATGATACAATGGATTCTACCTCTGTAAGTATTTGTTCATAACTCAAGCCCTTCGAATCTGCAATATCTTCTAATGATATTTTACGGTCTATGTTTTGAATGATGGCAACTTTTATCGCAGATTTATTGGCAGCAGTTTTAACTACCATGTCCATCGGACGGTCTATATCATTCTCCTCTACATACTTTTTAATAAGTTCCACAAATGGGGCACCAAACTTTTGTGCTTTACCAGCACCCACTCCCGAAATTTGTTTCAACTCCTCTAAACTTATTGGGTAATGAGTCGACATCTCTTGTAAAGATGGTTCTTGAAACACCACAAATGGAGGTACATTATTTTTCTTACCAATTTGTTTACACAAATCTTTAAGCATATTGAAAAGTACGGTATCACTTGCAGCGGCTACAGTGTGGCCATCATCATCGGCACTCTCATCACTCTCGTAATCCTTATTCATGGTAAACATCAACGAAGTTGGGTTGCTTAAATATGTGGTACCATTCTTCGTGATTTTTATTAAGCCATAATTTTCAATATCCTTTTGTAAAAAACCAGATAGCAATGCTTGGCGAATCACCGATTCCCACAGCTTTCTGCTTTGTTCTTTACCAGCACCGTATGCTTTAATTTTTGTATGTCCGAAATCTTGTATCGATTTATTATCCTCACCAAGTAATACATTAATGATGTGTTCAGAATTAAATTTCTCATTTAATTCTTTCACCGCTTTAATTACTATTTGTAAATACTCTTGTGCTTCAAATCTTTCTTTCGGGTGACGGCAATTATCGCACATGTTGTTACATGCAGCTTCGTTAAATGTTTCTCCGAAATAATAAAGAATTTGTTTTCTACGGCATGCTGCAGATTCAGCATAATCAACTACTTCGGTTAATATTTGCAATCCAATTTCTTTCTCAGCAACGGGTTTATCTTTCATAAACTTCGCGAGCTTCATAATGTCGCTCTCTGCATAAAAAGCAATGCAATTTCCTTCTCCACCATCTCTACCTGCTCTACCTGTTTCTTGGTAATAGCCTTCTAAACTCTTAGGCATATCATGATGTATTACAAACCTAACATCAGGTTTATCTATACCCATTCCGAAGGCAATGGTGGCTACAATTACATCCACGTCTTCCATTAAAAAACGATCTTGATGGTTGGCTCTTTCTTTGGCTTCTAAGCCTGCATGGTATGGCAGTGCTTTAATTCCATTGAGTTTTAGCGCTTCTGCAATTTCTTCCACTTTCTTCCTGCTCAAACAGTAGATAATACCCGATTTACCTGTATTCGCTTTTATGTATTTGATGATTTCTTTAATCACCTGCTTTTTAGGGCGTATATCGTAGTATAAGTTAGGGCGGTTAAATGACGATTTGTATAAGGTAGCGTCCTGCATTTGCAGGTTCTTCATTATATCTTGTTGTACTTTTGGAGTAGCGGTAGCCGTTAAAGCTATAATTGGCACCTTTCCACCGATCTGATTTATTACAGAGCGTATCTTTCTATATTCCGGTCTAAAATCGTGCCCCCACTCAGAAATACAATGCGCTTCATCAATTGCTACAAATGATATTTGAGCAGATATCAGAAAATCTAAATTTTCTTGCTTAGCCATCGATTCTGGAGCGATGTATAGAAGTTTAGTGTCTCCAGACAATACATCGTTCTTCACTTTTAAAATATCGGCCTTCGTTAAAGATGAATTTAAAAAGTGGGCAATACTGTCATTACTACCAAATGCACGAATTTGGTCTACTTGATTTTTCATTAAGGCAATAAGCGGAGAAATAACAATTGCTGTTCCGTCGCTCATCATTGCAGGTAACTGATAACACATCGACTTACCAGCACCTGTAGGCATAATCACGAAAGTATCGTTGCCCGATAAGATGTTGGTAATTATATCTTCTTGTTGACCTTTAAATTGGTCGAACCCAAAGAAGTTATGTAGATTGTCAAACAGTAATTTCTTGGTCTCTATCATCCTAACACTCCGAAAATGAATTATTTATATAATTGCTCTAATTGATTTCTAAAATAACATATTTTTGTGAATATTACACCATAAATTATACAATATTGAAGACAGAAAAAGAAATACTCGATATAGCTAAAAAAGCCTTAAAAATTGAATCAGAAGCCATATTACAACTTCAGAATCAATTGAACAGTGACTTTTATAACTCAGTAAAAAAAATATTTGAATCAAAAGGCCGAGTAGTTGTTACTGGAATTGGTAAAAGCGCCATCATTGCAAACAAAATAGTGGCCACATTTAATTCAACTGGAACACCTTCTTTATTTATGCATGCAGCCGACGCTATACATGGCGATTTAGGCATGATACAGCAAGATGACGTTATTATTTGCATCTCTAAAAGTGGCAACACTCCAGAGATAAAAGTATTAGCGCCCTTATTAAAGCAATCTGGCAATGTATTAATAGCGATGGTAGGCAATACCGACTCTTACTTAGCCAAGCAAGCAGATTTTGTATTAGACACGACCGTAGAGCTTGAAGCCTGCCCAAATAATTTAGCCCCTACTACCAGCACCACTGCACAATTAGCCATGGGCGATGCTTTGGCTGTGTGTCTTTTAGAAACTAGAGAATTTGGCGCCAGCGACTTTGCAAAATACCACCCAGGTGGTGCCTTAGGTAAAAAATTATACCTCAAAGTAGGCGACCTAAGCATGCAAAATGAAAAACCCTCTGTACAAGTAGCTGAAAAATTACCGAAGATTATACTTGAAATAAGTAGCAAACGTTTAGGAATGACAGCTGTTATAAACAATGGAACTTTAGTGGGCGTTATTACAGATGGAGACCTTAGAAGGCTTATGGAGAAAGGCTTTCACAATGAGTTAAGAGCAGATGAAATTATGAGCAAGAACCCAAAATTTATACAAAAAGATGAACTTGCTGTTACTGCTTTAGAATTAATGAAGAAAAATAATATTACACAATTAATTGTAATGGATGCGAATTCTTACGAAGGAGTTATACATTTACATGATTTAATTAGAGAAGGTATTTTATAATGCAAGATAATAACAAGTACGCCATTATTATGGCAGGTGGTATAGGAAGTAGATTCTGGCCAATTAGTAAAACCAACAGACCTAAACAATTTTTAGATATTTTAGGAACTGGCGAAACTTTAATTCAACAAACCTATAAACGTTTTTTAAAAATTTGCCCACCAGAAAATATATACATCGTAACCAATGAATCATACCGTTCATTAGTAAACGAACAAATTCCGAGTTTATCAAATGGTCAAATTTTAGGTGAACCCATTGCAAAAAATACGGCACCGTGTATCGCATACTCTTGTCATAAAATTCATAAAAGTAACCCAAATGCAACAGTAGTGGTAGCACCTTCTGATCATTTAATTTTAAATGAATCTGAGTTTTGCAATCAAATAAATTTAGCTCTATACATCGCTTCAAAAAACGATTATCTTATTACCTTAGGCATAAAACCTACAAGACCAGATACTGGTTATGGGTACATACAATACGTTGATAATAAAAATGAAGAAGGACATTATAAAGTAAAAACCTTTACAGAAAAACCAAACATAGAATTAGCAAAAACTTTTTTACAAAGCGGTGATTTCTTGTGGAATGCAGGTATTTTTGTATGGAGTACAAAAAGCATTTTAGCTGCATTCGAAAAATTCTTACCAGACATTAATGATGTTTTTGTAGAAGGAAAAATGTATTACAATACTTCACAAGAAACTAATTTTATAGAGCGCTCTTACTCTCAATGCAGCAGCATTTCTATTGATTATGGCATCATGGAAAAAGCAAATAACGTACACGTATTTGCTGTAGATTTCGGATGGTCTGATCTTGGAACTTGGGGCTCCTTATACACCGTACTCGATAAAGATTATGTTGGCAATGCCGTTGTATTTCCTAAGAATGTAATTATGTACGACTCTGCTAATTGTATTGTAAACACTTCGCCAGAAAAGTTAGTAGTAGTAAAAGGCCTCGATGATTTTATTGTAGTAGATTCTGGTGATGTATTATTAATTTGTCCTAAAAATCAGGAACAAGAAATAAAACAAATTGTAGCAGATATTAAAATGAAAAAAGGCGAAAAGTATATTTAATACTAAGCCTTTTTTAACGTGAATGCAAAGGTAGTACCTACTCCTTTGGTACTACGTACATTAATAGTTTGGTCGTGGGCCTCTATTATATGCTTCACAATTGATAAACCTAGGCCTGTGCCCCCTTCGTCTCTTGAACGGCTCTTATCTACTCTGTAAAAGCGTTCGAATAAGCGTAATAAATGCTCCTCTTCAATGCCTATTCCATTATCTGTTACTTCTACCAAAATATTCTCGTCCATGTCATACAAACCAATTAATGTATGCCCATCTTCTTTACCGTATTTTATAGAGTTTACAATAAGGTTTATTACTACTTGGCGAATTCTGTCTTTATCCGCCTCCACAATAAAAGGAATGTCGCAACCTTCTTTAAAATCGAGGGTGATGTTTTTTTCAGCAGCCTTAAAATCTAAGCTGTCAAAAATATCTCGTATTAAATCGTTCACATCAAAAATCTCTACTTCCATAGTTAAAAAGCCCGATTCTAATTGAGAGATGGCTTCTAAATCTTCTACCAATGATGCAATTCTATCTGTACTTTTTGCTGCTTTTTTAAGGAAATGAATTAATACCTCTTGGTCTTCCCAAGCACCATCAATTAACGTATTGATATACCCTTGAATGTTAAAGATTGGAGTTTTTAATTCATGAGAAACATTGCCTAAAAATTCTTTACGATATTTCTCCATCGTACGTAATTGCTCAATTTCTGAGCTTTTATCCTCAGCCCAATCTCTTACTTCTTTCTCCATTTCATTAATGGGATCGAGCATATTAATGTCGCCTATACGAGGATCTAGCTTACGAACTTTTAAGCTGTGAATGTTTTTGTAAACTAATTTTATTTTTCTGTAAATAAATACTTCAATGGAATACCTGAATAGAAAATACGAAGCACTGAATACTACGACTAACAACAAGAATGTTAACCATATTTTGAAGAAAATAAAATAAGCGGCAATCCCTACTAAAGAAGTTAACAGTAATGAAGTATATAATGCAATACTATTAGGTGTAGGGTTTTTATTCATTTTATATCTCAAATTTGTAGCCTACCCCTTTTACAGTTGCTACATAATCATCGCCTAGTTTCTCTCTAAGCTTACGAATATGCACGTCAATTGTACGGTTAGTTACTACAACAGAATCTTCCCAAATATTATTCAAGATTACTTCTCTTGTAAAAACTTTACCAGGTTTAGATGCTAACAAATATAAGAGTTCAAATTCTTTTTTAGCAAGAACAACTTTTTGACCTCTTTGAAATACTAAATAAGCCTCTCTATCAATTACCAAATCTCCAATTTCCAATTTGTTCTCTACTTCTGTATCGGCCATTGTATTTCTACGTAATATGGCGTTTATTCTAGAAATTAAGGCTCTTGGTTTAATTGGCTTTGCAATATAATCGTCGGCTCCAACATTAAAACCAGAAATTTCTGAGTACTCTTCGCTTCTTGCCGTTAAAAACACCATAAAAGTTGTTTTGAACTCTGGCATTGCACGCAACTGTCGGCAAGCTTCAATACCATCTAACTTAGGCATCATTATATCCAATATTATTAAATCTGGATGATGCTTCTTCGCTTGTTGTATTGCTTCTAAACCATTTGAAGCGGTGTAAACTTGATATCCTTCTTTTTTTAAATTGTATTCAATCAGCTCTAAAATGTCTGGTTCATCGTCTACAATTAGGATTTTTTGTTTGTTAGTACTCATGTGAATTATTTGTATCGAAATTAGCTCAACAATAAGACCAATGAGTTAAAGATATGTTAAATAATTGTTAAATAGTTCATGATATCTTAAAATTAACAATGCACTAATTAAACAATTTCTTTAAGAATTGGGCTAGTTCCTCTCCTCTAAGGTTTTTAGCCAGTATCTTGCCATTTTTATCTAACAAGAAGGTTGCTGGAATTGATTCTACCTTATAGGTAGCTGCTGCAGCCGATTGCCAAAATTTTAAATCAGAAACGTGTGTCCAGGTTAATTGGTCTTGCATAATTGCCTTTGTCCAATCGTCCATATTCTTATCTAACGACACTCCATAAATTTCAAATCCTTTGGCATTGTATTCTTTGTATAATTTCACATTATTCGGGTTTTCTTGCCTACAAGGCCCACACCACGATGCCCAAAAATCTAACAATACCACCTTGCCTCTTAAGGAACTAAGTTTTATTTCTTTACCATTAGGGTCGTTTAATGCGATATCCGGAGCTGTATTTCCAACTGCAAGAGATGCATAACCGGCAAATTTATTTGCATATTCTTGGGTGTAATCACTCTCCGCTATTTTATCATTATGTTTATCTACTACCGACTTTATAAATTCATAGTTCTCATCAATGTTTAAGTAAGATACCGCATAAAAATCGATGATTGCTTCGTTATTCTTATCTGTAAATTCCTTGATCAACTTTATCTGATTGTCCATTGCATCTTGATATCTCTTTTCAAGCATGGCTATTTTAGCTTCATTCGATTCAAATCCATCTGCCATTGCAGCGTACTCGTTCTGTAAACCCTCTACAACCTTATAGGTATCGTATAAAATTTTATTGATTTCTTTTACTTTTAAAGAGGCTTCAGAACCTTTCACTTCGTACTCATCCATGCGCATCTTAGCATCAATGTTTACTTCTATTTTTGAAGTATTATCCAGTACAAGATCTAATGCACGTACGTTCCCAAAATTCAATCTGTAAACACCAGGTTTTTCTGCCGTTCCTACAAACTTAAATTTTCCATTACTTCCAATCTTAAACGAATCAATCATGATTGCCTGACCGGTAATTTTTTCTAAAAAAACAGTTTTGTTTTCAGCCCCAGCAATGGTTCCCTCAATTTCAAAACCTGTATTAGTGCTGCATGCTGCAAGCGTAATTGCGAATAAAGCACTTATGTATATTATTATTCTATTCATGGTTTTTTGATTCTTGTATAATGTATGATGTACTTTGTATTATGTACTTTGTATTATGTATTGGCAAAGCACCAGTACTTTTCCAACTCTCCACTTTTCTTTTTTCTATTTTCTTTTTTCTACTGTCTAACGACTAGAGACTAAAGACTAGACTCTAGTTCCTGCATTAACAATTTGTTTGCTTCCTTAGGATCTAATTTGCCTTTCGCTAATTTCATCACCTCGCCCATAAATAAACCTAATAATCCTTTTTTACCCGATTTATATTCGGCAACTTTCTCCGGATAAGCTTGTATTACTTGATGTATAAAGGCCATTACTTCTTCATTAGAATTGCTAATAATTAAATTCATTTCAGTAGCTAAGTCTAATGCTTTCTTAGTATTGTGAATTAACATCGCCGGAAATAATTGTTGGTTGGCAAGTGTAATATTAATTTTTCCTTCATCAATTAAGGTAATCAATTCTGCTATTTGTGCCGGTACTAATGGGAACTGAGCAATTTCTATCGCTTGTTCATTTAAATAAGATTTAATTGCTCCCATCAACCAATTCGCGGCTGCTTTATAGTTCTTTGTGTTATTCGTTAATTCTAAATAATACAAAGCCATTTCTTTTTGCTCTAAAATGATGTGAGCGTCGTACTCAGATAAGTTAAATTCTGAAGTAAATTTATGAAACAACTCATCTGGCAATGCCGGCATACTTGCTTGCACATCCGTTATATAACTAGTAGTTAATACCACTGGAGGTAAATCAGGCTCTGGGAAATAGCGGTAATCGTTTGCCATTTCTTTAGACCTCAATACCGAAGTAGTTCCAGAAACTGCATCGTAGTTTAAGGTATTCTGATCAATATGTCCGCCTGCTTCTATTACATCAATCTGACGCTTTACTTCAAATTCAATAGCTCTTTGAACATTACGTATAGAGTTAAGGTTTTTTACTTCGCAACGGTTTCCATACTCAGTTTCTCCTTTTTTACGCACCGAAATATTGGCATCGCAACGCATACTGCCTTCTTCCATGTTACCGTCGCAAATCTCTAAATACCTAACCAATTTTCTTACTTCGGTTAAATATGCTCCAGCCTCTTCAGCAGAACGAATGTCTGGCTCCGACACAATTTCAATTAAAGGAACTCCCGCACGGTTTAAGTCGATTAAAGAATCGTATATATCCTGATCGTGGATACTTTTACCAGCATCCTCTTCCATGTGTATACGCGTAATTCCTATTCTTTTTACCGAACCATCTTTTAGTTTAACATCTAAATGGCCCTTATAGCAAATAGGTGTAGTATCTTGTGTTATTTGATATCCTTTTGGTAAATCCGCGTAAAAATAATTTTTACGAGCATATTCATTTTCTAAACGAATTTCGCAATTAGTAGCCAATCCCATTTTTACAGCAAAGTTGATTACTCTTACGTTTACTTTAGGTAAGGTACCTGGGTGACCAAGTGTTATGGCACTAATATTTGTATTAGGATCGTCGCCAAAGCCTGCAGAATCTGCAGCATAAGCTTTACTAAGTGTTGATAATTGTGCGTGTATCTCTAAACCAACAACCGTTTCGTATTGATCGTAAATTGTATTTGACATATTACAAAGGTATTAAATTGAGGGTTATTTCTGTACCCATTCTGCTAATTCTGAAGATAGTATACGGTATTGTGCATTCCATTCTTTTCTTTTCTTGTTTCCAGCCATTTCATATCGAATGCATTTTAAAAGATAAAAAAACCTTTTTCGATAATAATAACTAACAATGCCACAGGTGGCAATTACAATCATACCTATTACTACGGAGATGAAGCTCACATATAAACTCAATAGTATTACGTAAAAAATATAGCTGAAAAAAAATAAAAACGTAGACATAGCGAAGTGTGTTCCATTAATAAAACATACATCTTTAAATAGGTTTCTTGTTATTTTTTTAGGGATAAAAAACTGAAAATAATTGAATATAAAACCTATAAGAAAAAAGGGGAACAAAGCAATTACATCAATAAAAGAAACGATTAATTTTAACCAACGCTTTGCCCTTGGAACACTTTTTAATTGCTCTACAATGTTTAAATCAACTCCATTTTTATATAAATAATTATTGAAGTCGTAAATGGCAGAACTTACTGCTTTCTTCAATTCGGTGTCAGAATTATTCACGAGTTTAGCAGTAGTTTTCCAATTTTCTAATTGGTCGATGTTATTTTTACGAGTAACTAAATGCTCAAATAAATATTCATCTTCTGTGTTATTTACAACTGGCAAAACCTTACGTAAATCTTGCTCTACGTCGTTAATAATTTCATTTAAGGCTTTGTTATTATTTTGTTGATAGGTATTAAAATAAGGCTGCAAACTAAATGGATCCGAGGCTTCTAAGAAAATTCTACCACCAGAACTTGTAATTTTTTCTTGCGTAATTCCAAGAGCAACCATTTCTACACCCAACTTAAAATCCGAACGTTCTTCGGCCATCATGGCAATCTTCGCTGCTCCTTTGTGTAACTTTCTAAGCTTACGCTCTGGCTCACAATTAGCTTCCGGAAATATAATAATAGCACCGTTATTTTTTAAGATATCATAACAACGATCAAATGTCTCCGAATTTTTTTCGAGGTTATTAAATCCATCTCTAATTCTATAAATCGGAATTAAATTAATTTTTGCTAATAAGTTTGCTACCCATTTTTTCTTGAATACATCTGCACGCACCAATACATGGAATCTGCGACGAGAGAATATCATGATTAATATTCCGTCTAAATGTGCAGATGCATGATTTGAGCAAACGACCAATGGTTTATTGGTTCTTAACTTTTCGAAACTTTTAATGTGATGTTTCGAGAAGAAAAACTCCGCTCCTAGTCTTAATAAGTACTTTCCAAATGCGTATACCATTACTTAATATAGTCTTTTGCTTTATTTATAGCATTTGTTAATCCACCCAGGTTTTTTCCTCCTGCGGTTGCAAAAAAGGCTTGGCCACCTCCGCCTCCTTGTATTTCTTTACCTAAGTCACGTATTATTGCCGACGCATTCAGACTTTTTTCTTTTAACAATTCATCTGAAATTATTAAGGCTAAATGTGGTTTTTCTTCTATCTCTGCACCTAATAAAATAAAGGCATTTGGCAATTCTTCTCTCAATTCAAACAATAAATTTTTAATCAAATCCACCTCTTGTAAATCTATTTTCTCAGCAATAAAATTCACCTCGTTTATAAGTTGTACTTTATTTTTTAGTTCTGCTTTTATAATAGTTGCTTTTTCTTGTAAAAACTTCTCTATTATTTTTTTTGATTTTTGATGTTCATCGATTAATTGTTCAAGCGATTTCTGAATATCAACAGGGTTTTTCAACAACGATTTCAGATTTTCTAATACTCTCGATTGCTCATTCAAAAAGTTCAATGCCTTGGTAGATGTGATGGCTTCAATTCTTCGAACACCTGCAGACACTGCAGATTCGGAGCTTATTCTGAACAATGCAATATCAGCAGTATTTTTAACATGTGTACCACCACATAATTCTTTAGAGAATTGGTCGTCGAAGGTAATTACACGTACAAAATCGCCATATTTCTCACCAAATAAAGCTGTAACTCCTGAGTTCAATGCTTCCTGATAAGGTACATTTCGCTGCTCTTTTAATGCAATTTGAGCAGCAATTTTTTGATTCACAATTTCCTCTACTTTTTCAATTTCTTCCTCTGTCATTTTTGCGAAATGAGAAAAGTCGAATCTCAAATGTTCTTCGTTAACCAATGATCCTTTTTGGTTTACATGTGCCCCTAAAACTTCTTTTAAAGCTGCATGCATTAAATGTGTTGCGGAGTGATTTTTAGTAGTATCTGCTCTTTTAGCAACATCAATTTTAGCTAAGAACTTAGCATTTAAATCTGTTGGAAGTTTTTCGCAAATATGTATCGTTTGGTTATTCTCTTTTTTAGTATCGATAATTTTTACCGAATCTTTGGAATTGTTAGTATTTACAAGCGTTCCCTTATCTCCCACTTGTCCGCCACTCTCTGCATAAAAAGGAGTGGTATTTAATACTAATTGGTATAGCTCCTTACCTTTTGCTGTAACTTTTCGGTATTTAATAATTTCAGATTCTGTTTCAACTTCATCATAGCCCACAAAATTAGATTCTTCGGTATTTTGTATCATCACCCAATCATCTGTATCTACCAATGTTGCAGCCCTAGAGCGAACTTTTTGTTCTTCTAATGCTTTGTTAAATCCATCAATATCTACCTTACAACCTTTTTCAGAAGACATTAATTGAGTTAGGTCAATCGGAAATCCGAAAGTGTCGAAAAGCTCGAATGCAAATGCACCTTCTATGGTATTGTTGCTTACTTGGTATTTTTCGAATCGTTGAATACCTGATGCTAATGTTCTTAAGAAAGAAGATTCTTCTTCCATAATTACTTTTTTAATGAACTCTTTTTGCTCCACAATCTCTGTAAAAACTCCCTCAAATTGCTCCGCTAAAATATCGGTAAGCTTGTATAAGAATGGTTCTTTAATGTCTAAGAATGTGTAAGCATATCTAACTGCACGACGTAAAATTCTACGAATTACATAACCGGCTTTCACATTAGAAGGCAATGTACCGTCGCCTATACAAAAAGCAATGGCTCTAATATGGTCAGACATTACGCGCATCGCAATATCTGTTTTTTCATCCTTACCATATGGTATACCACAAGCTTTGGAGATATATTGAATTAAAGGCTGAAAAATGTCGGTGTCGTAATTAGATTGTTTATTCTGTATTACTCGAACCAAACGCTCGAAACCCATTCCTGTATCCACATGTTTAGCTGGTAAGGGCTGCAATGAACCATCTTTCATACGGCTGTATTGCATAAACACATTATTCCAAATTTCGATTACTTGAGGGTGGTCTTTATTCACCAACGTAGCACCGTCAATTAATTTACGTTCCTCGTCGGTTCTGCAATCCATGTGTATTTCAGAACAAGGCCCGCAAGGTCCGGTATCTCCCATCTCCCAGAAATTATCTTTCTTATTGCCCATCAAAATTCTACTTTCTGGAACCAACTTTTTCCATTCATTTAAGGCAATGGTTGAAGGTGGAATACCATCTTTTTCATCCCCTTCAAAAACAGTAACGTATAATCTATCTTTATTAAGTTTATATACCTCAGTAAGTAATTCCCAACTCCAATTAATGGCTTCGTGTTTAAAATAATCGCCAAACGACCAGTTTCCAAGCATTTCAAACATGGTATGGTGGTAGGTATCAATCCCTACTTCCTCTAAATCGTTGTGTTTACCAGAAACACGTAAACATTTTTGAGTATCGGCAATACGAGGGTATTTAACTGGACTGTTTCCTAAAAAGATATCTTTAAAAGGAGCCATACCAGAGTTAATAAACATCAGCGTAGGGTCGTTTTGAACAACCATTGGTGCCGATGGTACTATTTTATGTTGTTTTGATTCGAAAAAATCTAAAAAAGCTTGACGTATTTCTCTTGAATTCATAGTTGGCAAAATTAATCTTTTGAATCGTAAAATATAAATAGAATAGGGCTTTTCCAAAGCTATTCTTCCACACCATAATATTGTACATAGCCCTCATATACAGCCTATTTACCTCAATGTTGGGCAACATGTTCATTTTTTGTACCTTTGAGCGATGGCTAAAAAGATAAAATACTTCTATAATACTCATACATTAAAGTATGAAAAGGTAGAAATAAGCTTAGCGCGAAAGCTCCTAAGAATCCTGGGGTATTTGGCTTCGGTAGCTGTATTTGCGAGCATCGTAATGATATTAGCCTATACTTATATTGATTCACCAAAAGAGAAAAGATTAAAGCGCGAAATAGAAAACCTAAGTTTACAATACGATTTATTGGAAGATCGATTGAAAATTATGGAAGTGGTGATGAATGATTTGGAAGATCGCGACGATAACATTTATAGAGTGATTTTTGAAGCGGAACCTATTTCGGACGATGTGAGGAAAGCTGGTTACGGAGGAATCAATAAATACAAGGCTTTAGAAGGGTATGATTATTCTGAAATAATGATTGAAACCACTAAAAAATTAGATAAGGTAGCGAAACAGATGTATGTTCAGTCGAAATCATACGACGAATTATTGAAGGAAGTAAAGAACAAAAACAAATTATTAGCTTCTATTCCTGCTATACAGCCCATTTCAAACAGAACCTTAAAAGCATTTGCTTCGGGCTTCGGTTATAGAATTCACCCCGTTTACAAAACCTCTAAAATGCATACAGGCATGGACTTTACAGCAAGTATTGGCACGCCAATTTATGCTACGGGTGATGGATATGTAAGTGTTGCTGATGGTAGCGGAAGAGGTTATGGCAACCATGTGGTAATAAACCACGGGTATGGTTACCAAACCTTGTACGGGCACATGAGTAGAATTAAAGCCAGACGAGGGCAATCTGTTAAAAGAGGTGAAATTATTGGATACGTAGGAAATACGGGCACTTCAACAGCCCCACACTTGCATTATGAAGTTAGAAAAGGCGGCAGACCTATAAACCCTATTAATTTTTACTACAACGATTTAACTCCTGTAGAGTATGAGAAAATGTTGAAAATATCTGCTACAGCCAATCAATCATTTGATTAATTTTAGGAATTCTATTCAAAAAGAAAATGCCTTACAAAGAACAAGAAACTCAAAAAAGATACTACAGCATTGGCGAAGTGGCAAAGTTGTTTGAGGTAAACCCATCGCTTATTAGATTTTGGGAGAATGAGTTTGATGTATTGCAGCCTAAAAAAAATAGAAAAGGAAATCGTTTATTTACAAATGAAGATATTGAAAACATCAAAATCATTTATCATTTAGTAAAAGAAAAAGGATTTACCTTAAATGGAGCGAAAGAAGAGATGAAAAAGAACCCCAATGATCTCAAAGAAAACCAAAAAGTAATTCAATCGCTCGAAAAATTAAAAACATTTTTATTGGATATTAAGGATCATTTGTAGAAAACCTGCATTTATCATCCTGCATTTATTAAGGATGATAAAAGAACCTGCATAAATGCAGTTGAGTTTTTTATCAATCGTACCGACATTTACATCTGAGCAAAAAATAAGATGAAGTGCTGGTGGATATGTTTGTTAGTTGTAACGAGTGCGAAGGCGCAAGTGATGTACGATTCGTATACAATGTCTATCGCATCTGCAGATGTGTGTAGTGGCAGAGGTACTTATTTAGGGAGAAACCCTGCAAGTATTGCAGAGCAACAAAACGGGATGATTGGCGTATCACAGTTAATGCCTTTTGGAATAAGTGGATTGAGTACAAATACTTTTTATGTTTCTGGAAAGTATAAAAAACAAGGGTATTCATTTGATTATTCACAACAAGGAATTGAAGGATACAAAGAACATCTGGCTTCCCTTACTGCAGGTATGCAACTGAATCAGAATTTATCCTTAGGTGTAAAAATGGTATCGGCTGCTGTATTTATAAGCGAAGAAACAACCCAATTAAAGTATCGAGTAGAGTTGGGAATAGTGGAGCGATTTGGCCATAAACTTTCCGCTGGCATTCATCTAAAATTGCGAACAAATAAATCGATAGAGGTATTTAAAAATACCGCTTTGAGTATGGGCTTGTGTTATTTATTGGATTCCAAACTACCCTTTTATGTATCTGTAGAAATGAGCGAATTAGGTCCAACTAGGATTCGAGCAGGTATGGAATATTTAATCGGGAAAGCGTTGGCAGTTCGCATAGGTTGGAACAATAAAGACGCTGCCCTCTCTAGCGGGTTAAACTATCGATTTAGAAGATACAATATTGAAATGAGTACTAATTACCACAATAGGTTAGGATTGAGTTATGGAGTGGGCATGGGAATACAGTTTATTGATTAAATTTTTTGGGATTGTAGGATTTATATCTGTGGCTAATTGTTGCATAGCGCAAATAGAAAGTACCGCGGATCCTATTCTAGAAAATGAAGAGATTCTAAATGAAAACATTGAGAATAATGAAGAAATTACCATAAAATATAAGAATAAAGTTTACCTCATAGAACTATTAAATGATGTAGAATTGAGTTCGCTTTATTTAACAAAACCGCAAATAGATGCCATCCGTAATCACATCCAACAAACGGGTAGAGTATTAGATTTAATAGAGCTTCAAACATTAGCAAACATTGAGTATAACACCTATGTAGCCTTAAGTAAACTCATAAAATTTGAAGATGAGTATGATAACATTTCAACCGAAAAAGTAAAGTTATACAGCAGATACACCTATCAATCAAAAGAAATTGAAAATGCTATTGGCTCAAATTGGGCGAACTATCAACAACTAAAAGTAAACATTGGAAATAAATGGAATGTAGCCATAGCCAGAGAATATGATGTTGGTGAAAATTACAAGCAAACATCTCTTATAAATTATTACGACCATTATGCTTTTTATGTACAATACTTAAGTAAACGTTTTGAAATAGGAATTGGTAATTTTCAAATATATCAGGGGTTCGGATTGTTAATGGGACAAGGATTCTCGGGAGGATTTGGTGCCGGTGGAATTAATAACATTATTCAACACAGGTGGATGGTAGTTGCGAACCAAAGCGAATACAATATCTCGCAAGGTTTTTATTACTTACATAGAGTTAAGAATTTCCAACTAAACATTGGCATAAATACTCAAAAAACTGACGATGGAAATACATTTGGAGCGCATAGAACACCTACTGAACGAGCGAAGAAAGATAAACTTAACGAACGTTTACTGATCATTGGTATTGAAAAAAATGCCCGTACTAACCGTCATGGATTTTTAGTAATTCGGGATCTAATCGAAAAAAACACCTCGCTCTCCTACTCCAACCAATTTTATTACAGAAACCTCACTGCTTTCTCAGAAATTGTGCATCATACAAGCGCCTATGCATACACAATCGGTCTAGCCATTATGTTGAATAAAGAGGTGCAAGTAAGTTTATCAAACACTAATTACATTAAAAACTTTGATAGTAAATGGGCTGCAGGTAATGTACAAGGGTTTAATGAAAACGATGGAAATGGATATGCCATCAATATAAGTTTTCCTTTTAAAAGAAAATGGCTAATGAACATTACGCATCGTGTAAATTTTAAAACAGAAAATAGTGCTGATAAAATTGGCAGAAGCGTTGAAAACACTGAGCTTATAAGAGTAGATCGAATATTTTCAAAACAATTAAAACTGACTGGAATTTATTTATATAAAAATGAAAATATAGACGGATCAAATTCGGAAAAATTATTCACCAATAACAATGAAAACAGACTAAGAATTAATGTAAAACAAAGCTTAAATGAATATATAAATCAAGAACTGTATTTCTATAAAAATTCATTGAACAAAATAAGCGCACTTGCCATACTATACCAAATAGAATATAAACAGAAAAAATGGAAATTAATTTATGCCATAGGTATGTTCGACATTAACAATGGCCCTCCCATTTATGCAAGTACAAGCAATATAATACTTGCCAGAAGTACCGTTGCGGTTTATGATAATGGTGTGGTACAGAACATAGGCTGGCAATGGAGATATAAGAAAAAATTTCATTTTGCCATTCAATATACAAATGCTTACAACAGTGTAAATAGAGATTCTAATTATAAAATACTAAGTAGTATAAAATACCCTTAATTATGTTACGAAATTTATTGAGAGAAACCATTTTCATGCGGATATGCATCGTATTCTGTTTGGGTATTATAAGCTATGAATATACTTTTTCTATAATCCCATTATATTTATTAGTAAGTATTATAACTGGTTTAATAGCATTATTAGGACTTTACAGATTTTACATAAATGCATATAATTTCACTTTTAGTAAATTAAATGGAAGTATCGTATTTACATGCATCTTCATGTTTGCATACTTATTTAGTTATTTCCAAGATGTTAGAAATAATATCAATTATTTGAACATTCAAAACAACACTCAATTTATTATAGAAATAAATAATGCTGGTAAGAAAAAAAAGAATAAATACATCTACGAAGCAAACCTATTAAATCAATCAAACTCTGTTGGCAAAATACTTCTTACCATAAAATCCAAAGAGTTACCTTATAATTTACATGACAAATTAAGTGTAAAAGGAAATTTATTAGCGATAGAATCCATTAAACATCCAGGCGAATTCAACTATAAAAATTACCTAATAAATAAAAGAATACATCATCAACTAATTGTAGACTCTGCAGAAGTTAAACTGCTAGAACATTCACAAATAGTAAGTATTTTGAATATAAGTTACTCCATTCGAAACAAACTATTAGCAATTTTAAGAGGAAATATTAAAGATGAGGATAGTTATGAAATGGCTGCAGCATTGTTACTTGGTGAACGGGCAGACATTGACCAGGAAATAATGAAAAGTTATACCGATACCGGAACTATTCATATTATTTCTGTCTCCGGTTTACATGTTGGTATTATCTTTTTAGT
>CALRTZ010000029.1:0-40493 GCA_943371235.1 Sphingobacterium thalpophilum
AATTTCAAAGGACCCTTTTTTAATTAGCACACTAGCATACTAGCACACTAACTATCGCTTCGCTGCGTTCGGGGACCCTTGTGCTGGGGATACAAAAGAAGGTACAATACCAGGTTATAACTGCCCCTCAACTTCGCTTCGCTGCGTTCAGGACCCTTGCGCTGGGGATGAAAAAGAAGGTACAGTATCAAGTTAGGACTGCCCCTCAACTTCGCTTCGCTGCGTTCGGGGACCCTTGAGCTGGGGATGAAAAAGAAGGCACAGTATCAGGTTAGGAAATTAATTGTGAGAATTAAATTATTAAAAAAAGTATTTAGTCATTAGACTAGCCAAAGCGAATTTAATTTTGAATTCAGCTGTTATTAGAAATCTAAAAAATAAATATAAAAAAAAGGGTCCTTTGAAATTTCAAAGGACCCTTTTTTAATTAGCTAATTTATTACCTTTTCGCGATGATTTCGTAATCTCTATTCGTTTTACCTACGTAAATTTGACGTGGGCGACCGATTGGTTCTTTGTTTTCGTGCATTTCTTTCCATTGTGCAATCCAACCTGGTAAACGACCAAGAGCAAATAACACTGTAAACATTTCTGTTGGGAAACCAATTGCTCTGTAAATAATACCTGAATAGAAATCTACGTTCGGGTATAATTTTCTTTCTACAAAGTAAGGATCGTTTAATGCTGATTGCTCTAGTTTCTTTGCGATGTCTAAAATTGGATCGTGAACACCTAATTTATTTAATACATTATCACATGCTTCTTTAATGATGGTAGCACGTGGATCGAAATTCTTATATACTCTATGACCGAATCCCATTAAACGGAATGGATCGTTTTTATCTTTTGCTTTTGCTAACCACTTATCAGCATCGCCACCATCCGCTTTAATTTGTTCTAACATTTCTATAACCGCTTGGTTAGCGCCTCCGTGTAATGGCCCCCATAGTGCGGAGATACCAGAAGCTACCGATGCATATAAGTTAGCATCAGAAGAGCCTACAATACGTACAGTTGAGGTAGAGCAGTTTTGCTCGTGGTCTGCATGTAGAATTAGTAATTTATTCATGGCATCAACAACTACAGGATCTATGGTGTAATCCTCCGTACGGTTTGAGAATGTCATGTTCAAGAAATTAGAAACGTAGTCTAATTTATTCTGTGGATAAATTAATGGGTGGCCCATAGATTTCTTTTGAATCCAAGAAACGATGGTACTCATTTTAGCCAATAACTTTATAATGGTTAAATTTTGCTCTTCTGCAGATGGGTTAGCATTTAACGACTCTGGGTAGAAAGATGATAAAGAACAAACCAATGAAACTAACTGACCCATTGGATGTGCTTTTGATGGATAACCATCGAAAAACTTCTTCATATCCTCGTGTATGAGGGTGTGACGAGAAATTTCATGGTTAAACGCATCTAACTCTGTTTTTGTAGGAAGCTCACCATAAATCAACAAATAAGCAACTTCAATAAAAGTAGACTTCTCAGCAATTTGTTCAATTGGGTATCCACGGTATTTCAATATACCCGCTTCACCGTCTAAAAAAGTAATAGCACTCTTAGTTGCACCTGTATTTTTATAACCAGTGTCTAAGGTAACATACCCTGTTTCGTCGCGTAATTTTGAAATATCAATGGCTTTTTCGCCTTCGGTACCTGTAATTACTGGGAATTCATATTTTTTCCCGTCTAATGTGATTTCTGCTATTTCTGACATTTTGCTTAATGTTTTATGTATTTGCGTCGCAAACTTAATTAAATGAATACGATTTTAAAAGATTCTTGTAAAGGTTTTGCTTATTTTTAACAACTAATTTCAAATAGAGTTTTATGGATTTCACAATTAATACTCCTGCACTCCTTTTTCCGGCGATGAGTTTATTGTTACTCGCTTATACTAACCGCTTTAACGTTATTGCCAGCAGAATAAGAAGTTTGCGCGATTTATGGGAAACAGAACACAATGAAAAAATTTTATTTCAATTACATAATCTTCGCCGCAGGGTAAAACTCATACGCCTCATGCAAATGCTTGGCGTATTTTGCATGTTTGGCTGTGTGCTCACGATGTTTTTGTTGTTTAATAACGAATACTTAGCAGGGCAATATGCCTTCGGTTTAAGTTTACTTCTTATGTTGGCTTCTTTATACTTATCTATTCGAGAAATCCATTTATCAGTAGTTTCCCTAGATATTGTGTTGAGCGATTTAGAGCAGGAACTAAGCGAAAACCAAATCCGATCAGAAGAAACGGAAAGTAATTCGGCTAAGAAATACTTCCGCTGAATTTAAGATTTCAATCCCTTCTTTTTCTTCAAGTTCACCAGAGCTGTTAACACTGTCTGCAATACCATGCCATGGTTCTAAACAAATAAAAGGGTACGGTTTTTTTGCCCAGATACCGTAATACGGAAAACCTTCTGCCTTTAAACTCAATTCTTTTTTATTGTTTTTATTGAAGAGGCTAATCTCGTTTGCTTGCATACCTTTCAGTACTATTGCATCTGTTTCAAAATAGTTTTCATTTAGTTGAAGTTGTTTGCCTTGCATAGCCACTTCTTCGGTTTTATTTATTTGCAATCCTGCTTCTAATAAATGTCGAACGTAATTTTCTTCTAGCTCAAATTCTAAGCTATAAGTATTTATATCATCCAATAAATTAAAGGCCGGATGTGCACCCAATGAAAAATACATTTTTTCTGCACCCGTATTCTCTACTCTGTAGGTTAAACTTAACTCATTTTCTGTTAACTCATAACTCAGTTGCAAGGAAAAATGAAAGGGATAATTTTCTAAAGTTTGTTCATTGCTTTTTAACTCAAAGCACAACAAATTGTTGGTTTGTTTTATTAGTTCGAATTCGAAATTACGAGCAAAGCCGTGTTGAGGTAAGGTGTACGTTTTATTTTGATAAAAATAAGTATCGTTTTTCAATCTTCCTACAAAAGGGAAAAGCACCGGAGAACTGCGGTTCCAAACACTAGCATCTGCTTGCCAGATGTACTCTTTGCCAGTTTCTTTATTAATAACAGAACGGAGTTCCGCACCTGTTGGGAGTATGCCGATGGAGAGGGTGTTGTTTTGTAATTTTATCATATTTGAGTTGTTAATCTTGAATTGTAAATTGTAAATTGTCAATTGTGAATTAAGCTATTCAGCTACTGTAATGCGCAATTCACAATTCACAATTTACAATTCACAATTCTTGTTTTTTCCTTCCTACATAGTAAACTCCTACAAAGGTTAAGCCGAGAATAAAAAAGGCAGCGGCGATGGGTCTGGTGCTGTCGTTCAAATAAAATTCACCGATCATCCAAGTAGAGTTGGCTAAGATCCAACAGCAAACGGCGAGGTTATGGAGAAATTCTTTCCTATCATTTCGACTCAGATAGCTGAGATAAAAGGCTACAAAAACTGTAGGGAGTATCATGAGTACTCCCATCAGTTTATATTCTAATACCCAACAGGTATCTTTAATAAGCCAAAGTAAAATATGGGTATTTTCTAGCTTTCTAATTTTTGCAAACAACATTTTGTAAAAATAAGAAAATATACAATGTACATTGTACAATGTACCGGAAACTATATACCTTTCAAGTCACTAGTCACTAGTCACCAGTCACTAACTATTCGAATTTGCCGAAAGCATAAATGCAGCACCCGCCAAGCCTAGGTCTTTGAGCATACCGGACATTGCCATTTGTGCCATCATTGCATCGGCGTTGCCTAAATTAGGAGCGTGTAACATCAACACAAATAAAATTAACATTACGCCAAGCAACATGGTTGCTAGTTTGGTATTCCGCCCAGTAAGTATACTGATGGCTGCAAGTAATAAGGCTACACCTGAAATGTAAACCCAAATAGCACCACCTGGCATATACGATGGGATCATACCTGCCATTTGGTTTGCATTCATTAAGTGGAAAATTCCGAATGCCAAGAAAGGTACGCAAAATAGAATTTTGCCAATCATTCCTAAATTTTTCATAATTTTTTATAATTAAGGGTGAATAATAGGTTAATTATTAGAAAGTTAAGAAGCATTGAAGTTTTAATCAACGAAATATTATGCACTTATTAACATATCCGAGAGGCCGAAAGACAGAGAGGCCGAGAAACCGATTAACGGATTTTCGGTATATCGGTCTTTCGGGTTAACGGTCTTTCGGTATTTTCAAATTACTTTCGAACAAACCCTCCCAATTTCTGTTTAATTCGTAATTTAGAAGCCAATTAGAAATAAAAAAATAGAACATATAATGGAAAATAATTCGTCACAAGGAAAGTGCCCATTTACGGGGGGCACACACAAACAAAGTGCAGGCGCTGGTACAGGTAACCACGATTGGTGGCCAAATCAATTAAAACTTAATATTCTTCGTCAGAATTCAGAACTTTCAAACCCAATGAATGCTGATTTTAATTATGCGAAAGAATTTAACTCTATCGATTTTAAAGCATTGAAAAATGAAATCTATGAGTTAATGACTACTTCACAAGATTGGTGGCCTGCAGATTACGGTCATTACGGTCCGTTTTTTATCCGTATGGCATGGCACAGTGCCGGAACCTATCGTATTGGCGACGGTCGCGGGGGTGCAGGTTCTGGAACGCAACGCTTCGCTCCACTTAACAGCTGGCCAGATAATACAAATTTAGACAAGGCTCGTTTGTTGTTGTGGCCTATCAAACAAAAGTATGGTATAAAACTTTCTTGGGCAGATTTAATGGTATTAGCAGGTAACTGTGCAATGGAATCTATGGGCTTCGAAACTTTTGGTTTTGGAGGTGGTAGAGAAGATGTATGGGAACCAGAACAAGATATTTACTGGGGTTCTGAAGATACTTGGTTAGGAGATAAACGTTATACAGGCGATAGAGATTTAGAGAATCCATTAGCAGCAGTGCAAATGGGATTAATATATGTAAACCCAGAAGGTCCGAATTCAAATCCAGATCCATTGGCATCTGCACGCGACATTCGCGAAACCTTTGGTCGTATGGCCATGAACGATGAGGAAACGGTTGCCTTAATTGCAGGCGGACATACCTTTGGTAAAACACACGGTGCTGCAGATCCTGGTAAGTATGTAGGCAAAGAGCCTGCTGGTGCTAGCATAGAAGAGCAAGGCATGGGTTGGAAAAATACTTTTAACAGCGGTAAAGGTGGCGACACTATTACCAGTGGTTTAGAAGGTGCTTGGACTACCACTCCAACAAAATGGAGCAATAACTATTTCGAAAACTTATTTGGGTACGAATGGGAATTAACGAAAAGCCCTGCAGGTGCGCACCAATGGAAACCTAAAGGTGGTGCCGGCGAAGGTACTGTTCCTGATGCTCACGACCCGTCTAAAAAACATACACCAATAATGCTAACTACCGACTTAGCATTGCGTGTAGATCCTGCATACGAAAAAATTTCTCGTAGATTTTTTGAAAATCCAGCTGAACTTGCAGATGCATTTGCTCGTGCTTGGTTTAAATTAACACACAGAGATATGGGACCTATTACTCGTTACCAAGGGCCAGAAGTTCCAAAAGAAGTATTGATTTGGCAAGACCCAATTCCTGCTGCAGATTATAAAATGATTGATGCTGCCGATGTTGAGAAATTAAAATCAGCATTGTTAGCTTCGGGTTTAAGTGTTGCCGAAATGGTAAGCACTGCTTGGGCTTCGGCTTCTACATTCCGTGGATCAGATAAACGTGGTGGTGCAAATGGTGCACGCATCCGTTTAGCTCCGCAAAAATATTGGGAAGCAAATAATCCTTCGCAACTTTCTAAAGTATTAGATGCAATTGAAAAAATTCAAACAGAATTTAACAGCGCTAATGCAGATAAAAAAGTATCGATAGCCGATTTAATTGTATTAGCAGGAAATGCTGGTATAGAAAAAGCTGCTAAAGATGCAGGGCATAACATTTCAGTTACATTTACTGCAGGCAGAACAGATGCTACACAAGAACAAACAGATGTAGATTCTTTCGCAGCATTAGAACCTAAAGCAGATGGTTTCAGAAATTATGCAAAAGGAAGATATGCAATGATGGCAGAAGAAATGTTAATTGATAAAGCTCAGCTATTAACGCTTACTGCTCCAGAACTTACTGTTTTGATAGGTGGCTTAAGAGTATTAAATTCTAATTTTGATGGTTCTAAACACGGAGTGTTTACAAACAAACCAGGAGTATTAACGAATGATTACTTTACAAATTTATTAGACTTAGGTACTACTTGGAAATCTGTTTCAGATCATCAAGATGTATTTGAAGGAAGCGACCGCAAAACAGGTGCAGTAAAATGGATAGGTACAAGAGTTGATTTAATTTTCGGATCTAACTCTGAGCTAAGAGCCATTGCAGAAGTATACGCTTGCGAAGATGGAAAAGATAAATTTGTACATGATTTTGTTGCCGCTTGGAACAAAGTAATGAATGCAGATAGATTTTAATACCTAAATTCTAATATCTAATATCTAAATTCTAAATCCTAAATTCTAAACTCTAATTCCTAAATTCTAAAAGCAAGCAAGTAAATTCTAAATACATTTGCCAAAATTTAGAATTTAGATTTTAGAATTTAGAGTTTAGAATTTAGATGTTATAACTTCAGATTTTCCAGAAATTTCATTGCTTCTGCTTCTAAGTTATTATTCCTGATAACATTTATTTTTTCAGCGTTGGTAATTTTGAAACTTAACATTCTGAACTTTGAAGCCGATAGGTTTTGTAAGGCTCTTACTTTTGTTTTCTTATCTGCAAATACCATGTAAGTGACATCACCCGGTTCTGTTTCAATCACCCCATCGTACAAAGTAAGGGTTAAGTTCTCTCCTATTTCTGGTATGTTTATATTTTCCCATTGTAAGGTGCCAATGGTATTAGTACTTGGCTTACCCAATTGTTTTATGAATTTAGCTTTTGCATTTTCAAAATTTACTTGTGTAATGCTAAAGGTTCTAAAGGTCTCTCCAAAATCAAATTGCTTATTTACCACAATCTTTTCTATTTGCGATAACACTATTTTCTTCGGCACGTTTTTCTTCTGCGCCCAAGCAAAACTTATTAGGCAAACCGCCATAATTAGCAACAATCCTTTCTTCATATTTAATTAATTATATTGATATGTTCCCTGCTACCAAATCCTTGCCCTCATTAGCACACTAGCATACTAGCACACTAACTAATTATCCTCCCGTCGCTCATCTCTATCACTCTATCACAATTCTTCGCAAACTCCGGATCATGTGTTACCGTAATAATACTTTGTTGGCGAGTAGTTGATAAATCTTTGAGAATATCGAATACCAAGCCTGAGTTTGTCCTGTCTAAATTACCAGTAGGTTCGTCGCCCATTATTAAAGCAGGGTCGTTTATTAAAGCTCTTGCAATGGCAACACGTTGCTGTTGTCCACCCGAAAGTTTATTTGCTGCTTTCAAAGCCTGATCATTCAATCCCAGTAAATTCAACTTATCCATTGCCCGCTGTTCCACTTCTTCATTGGAGTAACGGTTTAATTTTAATCCTGGTATCATTACATTTTGAAGCACTGTAAATTCTGGCAACAAAAAATGAAACTGAAACACGAAGCCAATGTGTGCATTTCTAAACTGTGCTAATTCATTTTGAGTTTTACCTTTCAGCTCTTCTCCGTTCATTTTTAAACTCCCTTCGTAATTGGTATCCATGGTGGAGAGTATGTAAAGTAAAGTGGATTTACCGCAGCCCGACTTGCCTACTATAGAAAGAAACTCTCCTCTTTGTACGCTAAAATTTATCTCTTTAAGTACCTGAAATTTTTCGGGTTCATAAAAGTATTTATTGACGTTGGTAGTTTCTAATATGGTATCCATTAGCCTCTCAATATATTTACAGGATCTATTTTACTTGCTTTGCGTGCCGGGAAATATCCTGCAAAAATGGTGGTTAATATTCCGAACAATAATCCGAACACATAAAACTTAACATCCATATTTACCGGGAAGGTTTCTACACTTAAAAATTCTCCTGCATCAAAAGGGGTAATTGAAAGTAAATAAGAAATTCCGAATCCTAAAGATAAACCTGCTAAACCTCCCATTATGCCTATAAATACTGCCTGAAACAAAAACACTTGCACAATATCTTTGCGTTCAAAACCGGTAGCTTTTAAAATGGCAATGTCTTTCATCTTATCATAAATAGTCATGTTCATAATATTATAAATTCCAAAACCTGCTACAATTAACAGTGTACTTACCACTACCATAGTTAATACATTTCTGATGATGAAGGATGCTAAAATGGTGGCGTTGGCTTCTTCCCAATCCTCTGCTTTGTAGCCGTATACACTTTTATAACGAGCAGCATATTGCTTCGCTAAGTTTATGTCTTTTAGTTTTATTTGGATATCGGTAATGTAATAATTATCTCTACCTAAAATAGTTTGTACCGTACTGATGTTTGCATACGACCGTAAGTTATCAATAGCTCCAATATTGGTTTTAAAAATACCCACTATTTTAAGCAGCATCGAATTGCCTTGTGGTGTGGTAACCCCAACATGGTCGCCGAGTGTTAAATTCATTTTATCTGCTAAGCCCTTGCCCATTAATATTCCATCTCTGCTACTAAGCAAATCATCCATACTACCCAATTTCATTTTATCGCGAATTTGGTAAAGCTTGTCTTCTTGTAAAATATCTACTCCAACTACTTGCCCCGGTATGGGTGTTGGCCCATAGTTGTAAAATACTTGTGTGGTTAACTGAGGTGAAACACCTAATACATTGGGATCTTTTGCAATTTGTTTTGCGATGAGCATCCCATTTTTCAAATTAACTTGCTCTTGTTTCGGTTTCTGATGATGCACTACATTCCAATGCTGTTCATCCTCAAATAATCTATCAATTACGTTCGCTCTCTTGTTATCTATATCGTGGTATATTCTGATATGTGGAGAATTGTTAAGAGTGGTATCTTCCAACAATTTGTTCACCCCGGTCATAAAACTGATCATCACTATAAACATGGCAATGCCAAAGGTTACCCCTAAAGATGCCACAATGGTTTGCTTTTTTTTAGCAAACAAATGTGTTTTAGCAATATTGATGTTTAGCTTAATCGACATTATGGTTTGTAGATGATGCTTTGTTCGGTAATGCCTTCGGTAATTTCTACAAAATCAAAATCAGAAATACCTGTTTTTATTTTTTGTAATGATTTTTGTCCATCCACTTCTAACCACAAACTATCTTTAGAAACCAAAAAAGTTTTAGGGATGCACAGCGCATTTTTCTTTTCGGATACCATAATATTAGCCTCTAAACTTAAGCCATATAAATTCGGAATGTCTGTATCCACAAATATTGCATCTACTCTAAACGATTGGTCTAGGCGATTAAGTTTTGGATAAATTTTAGAAACTTTTGCTTTAAAAACTCTGTCGCTAAACATGTCGATATGAATAAAAACTTCTTGGCCTATTTTAATTTTTGGCAAATCGAGTTCATCAACTGTTAAACGAACCATCGGTGTGCCTAAATCACCAATTAAAGCTACTGCTTCGTTTTTGCGAACCATTTCTCCTTGCTCCTTTAAAAGCTCGTACACACGACCTTTCATCATGCTTTTTAATACATAATTATCTGCATCTTTTGCATTTAATTTATATTGAGTTTGGGCATTTTCGAATTCTACTTTTAACTGATTTTTTAATCGCTCTAAGCCTTTTTTCTTCGCATTGTATTCGTTTTTAGAAGCCATGTAATTTAATTGCGCACGCTCTAACTCTACTTTAGAAGTGGCTTCTTGTTTATATAAATTCTGATAGCGTGTATAATTGGTCGAATCGTTTTTATACTTCAACGAAATGGTTTGCAAAGCCGCTTCGTATTCTATAAGTACTGGAGAACTGGATGAAATATTTTTATTCGCGATGTTATAAATTTGTTCAGATCCTTCGGCCCTGGCCATTTGTACATCTCTATCTACACGCATTAAAATTTGGTTGAGCGCTACAGTGTCTCCTTCTTCCACTAATAATTCCAACACGTTCCCATCAGCATTCGAAAAAACTTTGTATTCTTTAGCAGGATAAATATTACCAGCAGCGTACACCGCTTCATTTATATCTTTCTTTAAGGGAAGAATGCTTTCCGTTTCGGATTTGCAAGCACTCAACAATACGAGTGCGGCAATGATTAATTTAAATTTTAACATTTCGATTTTTGTTTCTTTAAATGTTAGTGTAATTTAAGGATAAAAGCATAATATAAATTCTAAATATTAAATTCTAAATTCTAACATTTTAACTTGAACTCTGTGCTCTCTGAGTCTTTGTGACTCTGTGTTTAAGAAAAACACCTCAACACAGAGACACAAAGGCTCAGAGAGCACAGAGTTGCTCCAAGCTCCTTGCTCTTCGCTACCTGCTACTTCATCCAAATAAAAGAATTCCCCGTATTATGTTCATTTTGTTCGAAGAGTGGATTCGTTGGGTCGGTAATCCATTGCCCATCAATAATGTATTTATACAGGTGTTTCCCTTCAGGTAAATATACATCAATAACCCAGTCAGAATCTGATTTAGTCATTACAATACCTGGGTCGGGCCAATTCAAAAAGGAACCCGAAATTCTTACGTCTTTTGCATTCTGAAATCCTTTTAACCTAAAGGTATAATTAGGCTCTACTACTTTTATACTACTAGCACCATCAACATACCAATTTCCATCTATTACATATTTGTATTGATAGTTGCCCGGAGCCAATACATACGAGCATTGCCAGTTTTGTTCAGAATTTTTTTGAAGTTTGATTTCCGTTTCGCGCCAAGCATTGAAGTCGCCAGCGAGGTATACATTTCGAGCATTTTCAAATCCTTTCAACATAAAATAAGTTGGTTTGCCAATGCTGAAAAAAGAATTGATGTTTCCAAAACCGTCGTCTCTATTGTCAGAATTTGCAGGGTCGGTAATCCAATTTCTATCTACAATAAATTTATATGCATAGGTTCCATCTTTAATGTATACAGGTAATTGCCAAGTACCATTTTGTTTCTGCATGCTCAATTCTCTCTCTTCCCAATTATTAAAAGAACCAGCAACAATCACTTTTTTTGCATTGCTATATCCATTTAATTTAAACACATAATTACATTCAAAATAAACAGAATTAAACCCTCTATAGGTATCGCTTTCTTTTTGTTTATTCTCCGGGTCGTTTGTCCAATCGCCATCTACTATAAATTTATATAAATGCTTACCAGGTTTTAAATCTAAGTCGTAATACCAGGCAGTATCCGTTTTAATCATGGCTATTTCTTCTATTGCCCAAGCATTAAAACTTCCAGAAAGGTATATTTTATTGGCGTTTAGCTTTTGATAAAGTAAAAAACGAGTTTTTCCATTGCTTAATTTTACTACCGACTTTTTATTTTTAAAAGAATTAAAACCGAAATCTGCTTTAGGGTAAAAGGTGTTTATTTCATTATTAGAAAAATCATTCGCCTTAGCAAATTCATCCTGCATAAATTCGTATTTACCATGAGCACTTTGAATATTTTTACTGAGCTCTACAAAATCTCTTCCTTGTTTACTAATTTGCCAACCATCAGCTACATAAGGCTGCGATAAAAATTTCGACCGAAGAGAATCCATATGTATTCTCATCATGTTTATGTGTTTTAACACAGTGTCTAATTGTTGTTGAGTAATGTTTGTGCTAATGCGTAAAATCATCTTGCCATCTTCCATTCGCAAAATGTCGTGGTTTTGTGCTTTGCCTACATTTGTAAGAAATGTAAGAAATACGATGACCCATATTTTAAGATAATTATTCATTATTATTCTCCTCATAAAGATACAACTTGAATTGCTTTTTTCTAACATTAATCTCTACTACCCCTATTTCGAGTAAAGTATAACCAATTATGGCGTCTAAGGGCTGCCCGTAAGCCTCCGATAATTGTTGTAAACCCGATACGATTACAGCTGTTTCGTTGAATTTATACGTAGCCAATTGTAAATTTTCGAGCTTTCCCGACCAAACTTCTAATTTTTGTCCGCCGGTGCCTCTTAAGTTAAGCCTCTTTGTTAGCTGCACATTTTTCATTACACTTTTGGGCAAATAATTATCGAGCACCATTATTTCTGCACCAGTATCAAAACAAACATTCAAATTTTTACCATCAATTTTCATAGGAATAAAAATGGTATTGTTACTATAGCTTAAGTTAAGCGTAATTGTTTTGTTTGATGGTAATTCTTTGGTTTTGTTTTTGCTAGGTTTTATTAGGTACATCACACTTTTACGCACATCAATTTTAACTATAAACTCTTCAAACAATGCATTACCTAATAAGCCTAAAATTTTTACTCCTTTATTGTTTTCTATATGACTGAGTTCTGTAAGTTCTACCAGAATATTCTCATAATAAAGTTCATTTATTTTTAATTGCTTTACTTGTGTTTCATAAACTTCTAAACTAGAGCCGGCTACTCCTACACTTGTTCTGTTTCTTTTAATGGCTTGTTGTCTGTAATAAGCAGCATTTAGCACCAATCCGGGAGCTCCCGTATCAAAAATAAAATTACCGCGCACACCGTCCACTTCTGCTTCCAGCAACAATAAATTGTCTGCACGTTTTAACGGAATTTTCAGTGTATCAAAATCGCCTTTGGGTACGGAGCTAAGATAACTCCAGCCAGGAGATGCAGCTGCCAATATACTAGGGTCTTGCGAATTTGCTCTCATCCCTAGTAATAAAAAAAAGAAAACAGTATATAGAAAATGGTTTTTCAAGTAATGCAAATTTAATGTATTTTGTGTCTTATTATGAAGAAAGTAATTGTCATACTCGTGTTACTTTGCTTTGGCAATCGCATACATGCACAAGACAGCACCAAGCTTAATAAACCCCGACTCTACACTGCGCTCGGCGCACAAGCCACTGTTTTATTTGGCGGCATGGCTTGGTTAAATTACGTTTGGTATAAAGATAGAGAACGTCAGGGTTTCGATTTTTACAATACCGATGGAAAAGAATATTTACAGATTGATAAACTCGGTCACGGATTTGGAGCGTACCAAGAAAGTTTAATTGCATACCAATCGTTACGTTGGGCCGGTGTAAAGAAGAAAACCGCTTTACTTATTGGGGCGCCAATGGGTTTTATTTTACAAGCACCTATTGAAGTTTTTGATGCGATGTACGATGGATATGGATTTTCTAAAAACGATATGATCGCCAATTTTACTGGCTCTAGCTTATTTGCTTTGCAAGAAATTTTTTGGAACGAACAAATTATTAAACCTAAATTTTCTTTTTCACCTTCGCCCTATCGTAAGTTTCATCCCGGTAAACTGGGCGAAACGCCTGCACAAAGTTTTTTCTTAGATTACAATTCGCATACCTATTGGTTGAGTTTCCCTGCACAAAAAGTGTTGTTTACTGAAAAAGTACCGAATTGGTTGAACTTTGCAGTGGGTTATAGTGCCAACGGAATGATAGGCGAATTTGAAAATGCAACTACGTATAACGGTAACCCAATACCAGAGTTCGAACGTTACCGGCAGTTTTTATTTTCTGTTGATGTTGATCTAACCAAAATTAAAAGCCGATACGCTGGAGTTCGTACTTTGTTAGATGCATTGAATAGAATTAAAATACCTGCACCAACCTTGGAGATTAACAGGGTGGATGGGGTTAGGTTGCATGGACTGTATTTTTAGAATTGTGAGTTGTGAATTGTGAGTTGTGAATTGCGGATATTAGTAGTTTTGGTATAATTAGGAAAGACCATTAAATAATTGGTGTTTAATTATCGTTAGTCAGTAACTATACACGTAATTCACAACTCACAATTCACAACTCACAACTCAATACTAGTATTTGCGTTTCGGTGCTTTCTTCGTAGTAGCTGCATTTACAGTTACTCCCTTACCACTTGCACGTTTGTTCCCTGCTGGGCGGCGGTTGCGGTTATCGGGGTTATTGCGTGAAAGCGTTTCTACTAATTTATTTTCCGAATTCGGTTTAGATTTTTTCTTATCGCGTTTTTCAGGATTTTCACTTTTGGTAGAAGAAGAACCTTTTATCATTTTATAAATAATGGCCATTTCTTCTGGTTCCAAATCTCTCCAATCGCCTAGTGGTAAACCTTTCAAACTGATGTTCATAATACGCACACGTTCCAACTTCACTACTTCGTATTCATAGTATTCGCACATTCTGCGAATTTGCCTATTCAAGCCTTGTATCAATACAATTCTAAAGGTATTCGCCGACTCTTGAACGACCTTGCATTTCTTGGTCATTACACCCAACATCGGTACTCCGCTTGCCATACCTTCTATTGCTTCGGTAGTTAAGGGTTTGTTTACCGTTACTAAATATTCTTTTTCGTGTTTGTTACCGGCGCGTAAAATCTTATTCACCATGTCGCCATTATTCGTCAAGAAAATTAATCCTTGAGAATCTTTATCGAGTCTACCAATCGGGAAAATTCGAGTGCTATGGTTTACAAATTGCACAATATTATCTCTCACACTTTGTTCGGTGGTAGAGGTAATGCCTGGTGGTTTGTTAAGCGCGATAAAAATTACATCCTCTTCTTGCAAAGGTTCTAATTCATTACCGTTTACACGCACTTTATCTCCCGGCCCTACTTGGTCGCCTACTTGTGCTCGTTTCCCGTTTAAGAAAACATGCCCACGTTCTATGTATCTGTCGGCTTCTCTTCGAGAACACAGGCCAGATTCGGCAATGAATTTGTTTAATCGCATATTTTTGAATTGTGAATTGTAAATTGTGAATTATGGTTATTAGTTATGTTATTGCTTTTATTAATATGAATTTGATAAATGAGTTAGTAAGATGAATTATCAAGATTGTAATTAGTAACTAGAAAATAATTCACCATTAACAATTCACAATTCACAATTCACCTCAATGCATTGGTCTCTTCTTTATCATCCCGCCCTTGGTGTCTTTAACATTGGTCATTACAACAAAAGCGTTTGTATCTATTTTAAGTATTTCTGTATTTAATCTGTTCAATTCTAAACGTGTTATTACGGTGTACACAATATCAATGTCGCCTGGTGTTCCTTCTGTGCTATAGCCACGCTTACCGTTGTAAATTGTAACTCCTCTGCCCATTTCCTTTATAATCATCGTACGAATTTCTTCGGTATGGTTGGATATAATGGTTACTCCTATGTATTCATCTATACCCTCAATTATAAAATCTAGGGAACGCGAAGCTACTAAATAAGTAATCATGGAGTACAATGCAATTTCAATTGATAGGAAATAAGCGGCTACAGAGAAAATAATAATGTTGATGCAAATGATTACATCGCCAATGGTAATGCCTAATTTTCTGCTTAGGTAAATGGCAAGCACCTCGGTGCCATCAATAACCGCACCGCCTCTAACAGATAAGCCAATACCCACTCCTAGAAAGAAACCACCAAACACGGCTACCAATAAATTATCGTTCGTAACGTTTGGAAATTGCACAAATGCCAATACCATGGCAAGACCTGTTATGGCCAAGGCTGTTTTTATTGCAAAGCCTCTTCCTAAAACTTTATAGCCTAAAAAGATGAAAGGCAAATTCACCAAAATAACTAATATGTATAAGGGTATACCGGTTAATGCTGAGGTAAGCAAGGAAATACCGGTAGCACCACCGTCAATAAAATTATTGGTTAATAAAAATCCTTTAAAGCCAAATGCTGCCGAAAATATTCCGGTGATTACTAAAATTACATCCTTTACATAACGAAGAAATAAAATTTTCAGAGCCCTGAAACCCTTTACCAGCACGAAATTGGAGTATTCTTTCTTGGATTTACTTTCCCCTAAAACGGCATTGATGATTAATTTGGTAAGGAAAGGCTTCATGGTGACTAAATTTAGTGGTTTTTACTGGACTATGCAAATGGTGACTGGTGACTAGTGAATAGTGAATAGTGATTAGTGACTAGTGACTAGTGACTAGTGATGTGGAACTGTATTGCATATTTGAAGATTCGTGGACATACAAGATGAATTTAAAAAATTAAATATACAAACTCCATAACCGACACACGTACTAATCACTAATCACTAAAGCTGCATTTATCATCCTGCATAAAAGAACCTGCATTTATGCAGTTGAGTAATTAGTTAATATTCATTTATTTTGATACATGAATAATCATAGAGAATTAAAAGTATGGAAACTCGCGGTTGAAAACTCAAAAGATATTTATAAATCTTTAAAGAAATTTCCTAAAGAAGAAATGTATGGATTAGTAGACCAAATTAAAAGAGCTTCAATATCCATTTCTACAAATATTGCAGAGGGTTGCGGTAGAGAATCCCCAAAAGAATTTTTGCACTTTTTATCAATTGCATATGGTTCATCAGCAGAAATAGACTCATTAATCTATACATCCTTCGAATTAGATTTAATTGATAAAGAAAATTATGAAATAATAATTAGGAAAAATCTGGACATTCAAAAAATGATTAGCTCGCTTAAAATTTCCATTAAGAAAAGAAATCATTTATAGAAATTCCAATCAATTAAACGATACTAGTGACTTATACTATTCACAAGTCACTATTCACAAGTCACTATTCACCAGTCACCAGTCACTAGTCACCAGTCACTAATTAGCGAAGCTCTGCGTTCAACTCATCCAGCGCTACCTGCCCCGGACAAAGCTCCTTCGCTCCTAGCTGGTTTAATGGAGTGTCTACCGTATTTAGTAAATTATGTAAGTCTCTCGACTCGGCTTCGATGTAAATTAAACCTGTAAGTATTTCGCCGTTTATTTTTGTTTTTTGTAAAGCATTAATTGCCGACATTCTGTCTTCCGGATTCCATTCGCTTTCTAACTTGTGTAATTGCAAATGAGAACCGTCGTGTAAAGTGATGTCTTTGTCTGTTCCTTCTGCATAACTTGTTGTAATTTCTTCTTGGAAAGGAACAAAGTCAACCGTAGAAGTTAATTCAATATGCTCTCTTACATAATCGTAAGATTTTGTTGAACCTGGATTATTGTTAAACGTTACGCAAGGAGAAATTACATTTATCAATGCAAAACCAGGATGTTTTATAGCTGCTTTTATTAATGGAATTAATTGTGCTTTATCTCCCGAAAAACTTTGTGCTACAAATCCTGCGCCTAGCTCTAATGCTAAACTTGGTAAGTCTATTGCATTAAACATATTTACGGATCCTGCTTTACTCTTCGAACCTTCATCTGCTGTTGCAGAATCTTGGCCTTTGGTTAATCCGTAACATCCATTGTTCATTACGATGTACACCATATTTAGGTTACGGCGTATTACATGCACAAATTGTCCCATTCCAATAGAGGCTGTATCACCGTCGCCCGAAACTCCGAAGTAAATTAATTCTTTATTTGCCAAGTTTGCTCCGGTTGCAACCGATGGCATACGCCCATGTACCGAGTTAAATCCGTGGCTCTGACTCAAAAAATAAGCCGGAGTTTTAGATGAACAACCTATGCCCGAAAGTTTTGCTAAACGGTGTGGCTCAATAGATAATTCGAAACATGATTGCACTACGGCAGCCGATATAGAATCGTGTCCGCAACCTGCACACAAAGTGGATAGTGAACCTTCGTAAACTGTTTTAGTATAACCAAGCTCGTTGGTTTTTAAATCGGGGTGACGAAATTTTGGACGTATATAGGTCATGTTGTTTGTAGCTTAAGAAATTAAATTAATTGCATACTCATTTTAGATTTTATGGTAGCCATAATATGATCTGCAGTAATAGGCATTCCATCATAATTTAAAATTGAAATAATGTTTTTCGGATTTATTTGCAATTCGTTTACCAATAAAGATTTCATTTGTGCATCTCTATTTTGTTCAATTAAAAATACTTTTTTATGTGCATTAATAAAATCATCTACCTCTTGGTTAAATGGGAAGGAACGCAAACGCATGGCATCAAATGTTAAGCCTTCGGCTGCTAATAAATCGGTTGCTTCTTTTGCTGCATAAATTGAAGTTCCGAAGAAAATCAATCCGTATTCATTTTCGTTTTTAGCTTGATAAAATTCTGGCGCTGGCACTTTTGACTTCATGGTTTCCCATTTCAATTCTAAGCGTTGCATGTTGCGTACATACGCATCACTGTCTTCAGTATATACTGCAAATTCATCTCTTGATGTACCGCGTGTAAAGTACGAACCTTTTGTTGGGTGTGTACCAGGGTAGGTTCTATATGGAACGCCATCACCATCTACATCTAAATAACGGCCCCACTTTTCTACTTTTTCTAAATCATCGGCATTTAATACTTTCCCACGGTTCATAGCTTTAGCATCGTTCCATTTTAGTGGTGCACACACATGGTCGTTCATCCCTAAATCTAAATCGGTAAGCATGATAACAGGTGTTTGAAAAAATTCTGCCAACTCAAATGCTTCGGCAGTCATCTCAAAACATTCTGTTGGAGTTGATGGAAATACCAATAAGTTTTTAGTGTCGCCATGCGATGCATACGCTGCTGCAATAATATCCGATTGTTGTGTACGCGTAGGCATACCTGTTGAAGGGCCACTGCGTTGTACATCAATTAATACTAATGGAATTTCTGCGAAATATGCCAAGCCTAAAAACTCACTCATTAGTGAAACTCCGGGTCCGCTCGTAGCTGTAAATGCACGCGAGCCATTCCAGTTTGCACCAATGGCCATACCTACTGCCGCAAGTTCATCTTCGGCTTGTACAATGGCATATAAATTTTTTCCTGTAACAGGGTCTACTCTGTATTTTTTACAATAATCTATAAATGCTTCTACTACGGATGTTGATGGAGTAATTGGATACCAACTAGCCACCGTAGCGCCTGCATACACAGCACCTAAGCCACATGCAGAGTTACCATCTAACATGATAGAATCGCCTACTAAATCTCTTCGCTCTAAACGAATGTTTAATGGGTATTCGTAATTTTCTTTTATAAAATTGATGCCTAATTCTAGTGCCTTAATATTAGGTGCAATTAGTTTTTCTTTCCCTTGAAATTGCTCCGCCAATAACTCTTCCAATACTTGCATTTCAATATTTAGTAAGGCTGATAAAGCACCAACGTAAATTATATTTTTAAACAACTGGCGTTGGCGAGGATCTTGAAATTCGCGAATGCACATTTCCATTAAAGGAACACCAATGTAATTCACATCGTCGCGAATAAATTCGGGATTTAAGCCTTTGGTACTGTCGTATAAAAAGTAACCACCAGGTTTTACACTCTCAACATCTTTGCGCATGCTTTGTGGGTTTACACAAACCATTAAATCTACGCCTTCTCTGCGTCCGAGGTATCCTTTTTCACTTACACGCACATCATACCATGTAGGTAAGCCTTGTATGTTTGATGGAAAAATATTTTTTGGAGTAACAAAAATTCCCATTCTAAAAATTGCTTTGGCAAATAATAAATTTGACGAAGCGGAGCCTGTTCCATTAACGTTCGCAAAGCGAACTACAAAATCATTTATTTTACTGCGATCTGACATTGATTCCCTGCTTTTGTAACACTATAAAAGAATTTTTGCATATCCCAAGCCGAAGTTGGGCAACGTTCTGCGCATAAGCCGCAGTGCAAACAAACGTCTTCATCTTTCACCATCACACGTTTTGTGCCTGCTAAAATATCCGATACTAAAATTGCTTGATCGTGATTATTTGCAGGTACATTTAATTTACTTCTTAGTACATTTTCATCTTCTTCATTTGGTATAAAAGTGATGCATGCTGTAGGACAAATATCCACACAAGCATCGCACTCTATACATTTATTTTCGCTGAAAACCGTTTGCACATCACAATTCAAACAACGTTGCGCTTCTTTAAAACCGTGTAAATGATCGAAGCCTAATTCTACTTCAACTTTACGATTACTTAAAGCCAATTCTTTATCAACCAATGGCACGATGTAACGGTTATCTGTTTCTACAAAACTATCATAACTCCATTCGTGTATTCCCATTTTCTGACTCACCAAATTTACATAAGGAGAAGGTCTGTTGGTTAAGACATCACCTTGGCAAAATAAATCGATTGATATGGCTGCTTGATGGCCTTGTGCTACTGCTGTAATTACGTTCTTCGGGCCAAAGGCTGCATCGCCACCAAAAAATACGTTTGGTAAGGTTGATTGAAAAGTAACTTCATCAACTATTGGCATGCTGTGCTTGTTAAATTCTAATCCTAAATCGCGCTCTATCCATGTAAAACTAGTTGATTGGCCGATCGCAATTAATACTTCATCTGCTTCAATAAATACATCTTCTACTCCAGCATTTACGAGCTCTCTGCTACCATCCTCATTATACTTAGCTTCTACTTTTTCGAACATCATTCCTTTTAGAGTACCATTTTCTACTACAAAACTTTTGGGTACATGGCAATCAATAATTGGAATGTCTTCGTGCATGGCATCTTCTATTTCCCATGGCGAAGCACGCATTTCATTAAATGGGCTACGCACTACTACTTTTACTTCGGTACCACCAAGGCGGCGCGAAGTACGGCAGCAATCCATGGCGGTATTTCCACCACCTAACACAATTACTTTTTTTCCAATTTTATCTGTATGCTCAAAGGCAACGCTGGCAAGCCATTCAATGCCTATGTGTATATTCGCATCACCTTCTTGTCGGCCAGGTAAATCATATAAATCTCTACCTTTTGGTGCACCTGTACCCACAAAAACTGCATCGTAATTTTGCTCAACTACTTCTTTTAAACTATTTACACGTGTTTTAAAATGTGTATGAATACCCATGTCTAAAATAAAACCCACTTCTTCGTTGATTACATGTTCTGGCAAACGGAACGAAGGGATTTGACTACGCATCATACCACCGCCACGATCTTGATCGTCGAATAAATGAATTTCATAACCCAAGGGAGCTAAATCTCTTGCAACAGTTAGCGATGCGGGTCCACCACCAATTAAGGCAATGCGTTTTCCGTTTGATGGAAATGGAGCACGAGGCATTAAAGATTTTACATCGTCTTTATTATCTGCTGCCACACGTTTTAAGCGGCAAATTGCAACAGGTTCTTCTTCTACTCGTCCACGACGGCATGCCGGTTCGCAAGGTCTATCGCAGGTACGGCCAAGAATACCAGGGAACACGTTCGATTCCCAATTCACCATGTAGGCTTCTGTATATTTTTGAGCGGCAATTAAGCGTATGTATTCTGGAACGGGAGTGTGCGCAGGGCAAGCGTGTTGGCAATCTACCACCTTGTGATAGTATTCTGGATCTTTAAAGTCGGTTGGTTTCAATTTGAACGTTTTAATTAACAATTAGTCCATCATCAATACCCAGAAAATTAGAGGGTAGATTATCCAAATTTATTGCTTTTTGTCAATTTTACAAGTCTATTGATGAGATTGTGTATCCACATGTGTGGAATAGTGAATAATCGTTCACGCAAAGGGCGCTAAGTTTACGCAAAAGACGCAGAGAATAATAAATTAATATTTGAATAAAATTTAATCTAAAATTGAAAAAAGTTAAATTAGGATTACTTATTAATTTTAACTCTCATTCAATGAAGGAAGGTATAAAAAGAATAGTGAATAAACTTTAATTCCTTTTGCGCCCTTTGCGTGAACTAAAAAATAACAATATACTATTCAGACCATCTATAGCTACTCGTTTCAAACCCCGCCAAATCAAGAGTTCTATCAACCACTGTAGCAGCCAGTTCTTCAAAGGATTTTGGTAAAGAATAAAAAGAAGGATTTGCTGGACAAATAATACCGCCTGCTTCTGTTACGGTTTTCATGTTATTGATGTGTATTAAACTGAAGGGAGTATCGCGTACTACCATAATTAGTTTACGGCGTTCTTTAAGTATAACGTCGGCTGCACGAGTCATTAAATCGTTGGATACGCCTGTGGCAATGCGAGCAAGGGTGCCCATGCTACAAGGTGCAATAATCATGGTATCGTATTTTGCCGAACCTGAGGCAAAGGGTGCCATAAAGTCGTTCTTATCGTAAAAATCGAAATTGTATTTGGTATAATCGCTGTTGTGAAGCTCGTATTCCCATACCTGCTTAGCATTATCAGACATTACCACACCCACTTTTTCTAAGTCGTTTTGCAATAAAGAAAGCTTATCTAGCAACACTTTAGAATAAATAGAACCACTGGCTCCGGTAATACCTACAATTATTTTACGTTTCATGAAGTACAAACTAGAATTTAGGCAAGATGTTTGATGTAAATATAACAAATAAAAAAAGGGCCGAAAGATTACTCTGTTCGACCCTACATCTACCTATGAAAAACATACCCTTTCGGGTAATTCAAAACTATAAATAAAAATTTAAATTGCAAATAAATTATTACTATATTACTAATAACTGATAATGAGACTACTAAATATAAAAAGAACTGTGATTTTACTATTAACTGTGCTAATTTTTGGCAGTTTTGGTAAAAGTAGTGTACCAACTACACTTAAATGGATAAGTTTTGAGGAAGCCGTAGTTCTACAAGCAAAAGAGCCTCGCAAAGTTTTAATAGACGTGTATACAGATTGGTGCGGTTGGTGTAAAAAAATGGACAAATACACGTATACCGACGAGAGTGTGATTAAAAATTTAGAAACAAATTATTACCTCGTGCGATTTAATGCCGAGCAAAAAGAAGACATCGTGTATAAAGACAAAGTATTTAAGTTTAAAACTGAATACAAGGCAAACGAACTCGCAGTTAGTTTACTCAACGGACAAATGAGCTACCCTTCTACTGTTTTTTTAGATGAGAATATGAATATGCTTACCGTAGTTCCGGGTTACTTAACACCCAAAGATCTAAACCCAATATTAAAGTACTTTGGGGAGAATATATACAGGGAAAAGAATTGGAAAGAATATTCTGGTGAATAGAGAGAAATCGTTCACGCAAAGTTCGCAAAGAAAATCTTAAATTATACTTTGCGCTTTTTGCGAAAACTTAGCGTGTTTTGCGTGAACGAGACTATCATCTCAACCAAAACTCTTCTTTTGCTCGCTCTTGTCCATTTACAATGATAGAAACAAACTGCTTGCCTGCATAAAATTGCCTTGTGGTAATTATTCTAAAACTTTGTTTTCGGTTTATTTCTAATTCTTCATTTGGCGCGATTTTACGTTCGCTTATTTTGAATACTTTTTTAGAGTGAGAACCATTATTTCTGAGGTAATGGATGGCATATTCTAAACGTAATTCCTGTGCTTTTTTATCGGTATTACAAATCACAAAATTAAATTCGAGGTACTCACCAATTTTTATTTTTTTCTGGAGGAGGTTAAATTGAATAACTTCTACTTTAGGATTATTAGCCAATCCAAAATGTTTGAGAATCTCTGCATTGCCTTGCTTTAATAGGGTTCGCGAAGCATGTTTAATTATGGCGTCGGTTTCTTTGCTATGGCCTTTCCATTTTTTTGCAATTTGTATTACTACCTGCGGATTGTCTTTGGCAATATCGTTCAAATTATTGGCCACACTTCTTCGCACGTATTCAGATTCATCTGCTTTTAAATTTTCTAAGATGGGTATAATTGCCGAAGGGTCTTTTTTCAATGCTGGCAGTGCCATGGCCCAAGGTAAACGCGGACGAGCACCTTCGCTGGCTAACCTGCGTACATGATGGTTTTTATGTTGGCTCCATGCTAACATTTTTTGCAGCATTTGCTCTTCATACTTAACTATAAAAGGCCTCACCGCAAATTCGCAACTGGTAAAAGGTGTTACGTGTTCAAATAATTTTACCGAACGCTCAAAATCATCGATGCCATAACGCTCCATATAATCGGGTATAAACATGCATTCCAAACTATGGCGATGCAATGCACTCTTTTGCAATTCTGTTACTAACTCTTTTAACAAAGGCGCCGCTTTTTTATAGTCGGATGGCAACACAGAATGTAATACCGTGCTGGTATGTTTCATACGCGCCTTAAGCTCCATTTGTTCCCATGTTTTGCAAAAAATAGCTTTGGTAAATTTCTTTTCATCTAAAGAGGGAAGCACCACTTTCAATACTTGGCAGAATTGTTGGTAGAATTGAGGGGAGTAGAGTTCTTTAAGTAACATCGATTTGAGTTGTGAGTTGTGAGTTGTGAATTGTGAGTTGAATGCAAAGGAGGTGCTAGCTTGACTATTCGAAATTTCGACTATTCGACCTTTCGACTATTCGATAATTCGTCTAGCACTTTCTTACGTGTTTCGGGGCGTTTGGCTGATTTAAGTTTGTAAAGAAATACTTTTTTAGCGGATTCGCTCAGTTTTTCGAATCGTTCTTTCGCAGCTATATTTTCGTTAAATAACAAGGCTAAATCGGGTGGAATTACTAAATTATCAATATCGTCTAGCAATGTCCAAGAGCCATTCGCTTTGGCTATTTCAATACTCTTCAAACCTGCTTCAGCTATTAAGCCTTCGGCACTTAGTTTTTCTATTTTCTGTTTATTTATTTTTGACCATGTGCTTTTTGCTTTTCGTTTGCAAAAATATTGTTTGGAGCTTTCGTGGTCGATGCCAACATGCTTACTATCTATCCATCCGAAACACAAAGCCTGGTCTACCGATTCCGACCATGTGATGCTAGGTTTGCCTGTTGCTTTCTTATAATACATTAGCCAAACGGACTCTTTCTTCTTATGGTTTTTTTCTAACCAATTGCGCCATTCTTTGGTGCTTTTCGGATAAAATATTTCAGGCTCTTGTTTTTCGTTTAGCTTTTTCGCCATTGTTCATTATTCTTTTCCAAACTATTTAGTAATCACCAACATCTGTTTCTTATGGTGTTCAACATGGTATATCGTAAAGTACATCATTTCTCTAAGGGTTAATTTACCTAATAAAGGATGAGGTAAAATGTACAAATCCAATTCTTCTTCTGTAAATTTTGTTAGTTTTTTGTTGATGGATGTTATTTCCAAGCGTACTGATTTTAACAATTTTTCTCGTTGGTTTAGGCTAACAGTTTTGGGTACAAACCTAGCAGTTGCTCTGCCACCTTGCGCAAGTTTGTGTTGGTATTTGTCTACTAATTCCTCGTATGTTTTCGATTTCCGATTCGCTTTTCCCCAGATGAGGTTCAACATAAAGTTTGGTAAGCTCAAAGCCATACGTAAAGGTTTTATGCTTAAATAAATATGTTCGAGCTGTTGCCCAGCAGTCCATTTATTATTTACACTTTTTACAAAATCTTCATCGCTAATATTGCCAATAAAGTCGGTAAAGGATTGGTGATTTGTTTGGAGGTGTTGTTGGAGAGTTGGGAGGTTCATGTTGAATTGTGAATTGTAAATGGTGAATGGTGAATGCTGAGTAATTCAAATTTATACATTTATTTTATTAAAAGAATAATCACCGAGAATTCACAACTCACAATTCACCCTTCACAATTCAAGTATTCACCATTCTCAACGCAACACCTGGTGCCACCCTACTCATCAGATACAAAAAAGCTGCAAGCCCAGGAATTATTTCGAACTTATTTTTTGTGATGCCAATAATTGAAATAGAAACCAATTGCTCTGGGTTCATGGTTTTTGTGGGTTTGTTTGGGTTGTTAAATGCGCTTATGAGCGAAGTATTGGTACTGGGTGGTGCAATTTCAAATACTTTTATGGTGGTGTTTTTTAGTTCTAAGCGTAAGAGTTTTGTGTAAGCATGCAAACCTGCTTTGGCTACACTGTATATGGGCGATGCAAGAAATGGTACAAAGGCTAAGCCCGAACTTATGTTTACAATGGCTGCTTCTTTTTTCGTTTTTAAATGCGGAATTAACAGATGATTTAATTTGATGATTCCATTTAAGTTCACTTCTATTTCTGAAGTAAGTTCATCTAGCGATAAATTCTCTTGTTGTAAACTAATTTTACGCATAATGCCCGCATTGTTAATTACTATGTCGAGCTGCGGATGTTGCACTGTTAATATTTGGTGTAATTGCATAATATCCTCCGTATTTCCCATATCGCTTTCTATGGTATGTACATTCGGAAACATTGATTTTACTTCATTCAGTTTTTCTTTATTTCTTCCGGTAATAATGAGGGTTGCTCCTAGTTGGTTTAATTGCTTTACAAATTCTAAACCAATGCCACTGCTCCCGCCTGTTATTAAAATTGTTTTGTTTTTGAGGTTCATTTTTATCCGTTTTTGTATTGATAAAGATGAAGGAAAAAGGGAATGAAACCTAGATGAATATTTTAGTTAGTAAGATGTATTATTTTTATAGAAAGTAGGAATTGTATGATGTATCATTTGATAATATTTGATGATTCTTTCGTTCACGCAAAGAGCGCGAAGTATCCGCAAAGGTCGCAAAATTTAGAAACTTTCTTTGCGCTTTTTGCGTAAACTTGGCGCACTTTGCGTGAACGTGTTATTATTTCACCGTTGTGGCCCCCAGTTGCTTTCCCAACTTCTCAAACTCCACATCATTCGGTTGCCACAGCTCTATCTTATTACCTTCTATATCCATAATATGTACGAACTTTCCGTACTCATAACTTTCAATAGTATCTAATACATTTACCCCTTCTTGTTTAAGTGCTTCTACCAAGCTCGTTAAATCCGCTACACGGTAGTTAATCATGAACTCCTTGGTCGATGGTTCAAAGTATTTCGTTTTTTCGTTAAAAGGACTCCATTGGCTGAAACCTTTCTTCGTACTATCAGCCCCTTGGTAAAATTCGAACACTGCACCGTATTGATTAGTATTTAAACCCAAATGTTTCTGATACCAATCGCGAACTTTTTTGGGCTCTTTACATTTAAAGAAAATGCCGCCTATGCCTGTAACTCGTTTCAACGGTTCCGGAGCGTTTGGTTTTAGGTTGATGTTGCTAAAGGCTACACCGAGCATGAAGGAGCCGATGAGCGCTAGGAGGAGAAGGAGTTTAGTTTTCATAATATAATATTAATTATTTTTTGTTACTAATAAAAATTTAGCTCACAGAGTTTCCCAAAGTACATACAGAGTAGCACAAAGTTTTACTGTGAAACACTGTGTGTACTTTGAGTGACTCTGTGAGCTTTATTTACAATTTCAATTCTCACAACTCCCTTCCTAACCTGATACTGTACCTTCTTTTGTTATCCCCGTTGTAAGGGTCCCCGAACGAAGCGAAGCGTAGTTGAGGGGCAGTCATAATTTGACTGTGTTTCTCAGTGTTTAAGAAAAAAACCTGAACACAGAGACACAAAGACACTGAGATCCCAGAGATTAGATGCTCATTATAAAATTTCAATTTTCTCTTTGCTTCTTTGCTCCTTTGTTTCTTTGCGTGAAATAATATATATTGAAAAAAATTAACCCTAACACCATGAAAAAGTCCGTTTACTCCTTTTTTCTTATTTCCTATTTTCTAATTTCATTTGCTTTCGCACAGAAAAAATCTCCTGCTCCAACCGATAACAACAATTTTACATCCGAAACATTCTCCAGTCTTCGTTTTCGTTCTATCGGTCCGGCTGTTACTTCTGGTCGTATTTCCGACTTTGCAGTAAACCCCAATAACCAAAGCGAATACTACGTGGCCAGTTCTTCTGGTGGTGTTTGGAAAACTACGAATGCGGGTATTACCTACTCGCCTATTTTCGACGGGCAAGGTTCTTACTCCATTGGTTGCGTGAGCCTCGCTCCTTCTAACCCTAACATTGTTTGGGTAGGCAGCGGTGAAAATAATAACCAACGCTCTGTTGCTTATGGCGATGGTGTTTATAAAAGTGAAGACGGTGGTAAGACATGGAAAAACATGGGACTTAAATCGTCCGAACATATTTCAGAAATTGTAATTCATCCAACAGACCCTAATATTATTTACGTGGCTGCTTACGGCCCTTTGTGGAACGAAGGTGGCGAACGTGGAATTTATAAATCTACCGACGGTGGTACTACATGGACTTGCGTAAAAGCGGTGAGCGCATATACCGGTTCTAACGATTTAGTAATGGATCCGCGTAATCCAACTATTTTGTATGCGGCCTTTCACCAACGAATGCGCAAAGTGTTTACCTACATTGGCGGCGGAACAGAATCTGCTATTTATAAATCAACGGATGCTGGCACTACATGGAAAAAAGTGGATGGCGGTTTGCCGAGTGGTGATATTGGAAGAATTGGATTAGCAATAAGCCCTGTAAATCCAGACATCTTGTACACTGTGGTAGAAGCAAAAGACGATAAAGGCGGAATTTATAGAACCACTAACCAAGGTGCCAGTTGGGAAAAACGAAATGGTTTTTATACCTCTGGAAATTATTACCAAGAAATTATTTGTGACCCTGTAAACCCAAATAAAATTTTTATTACCGATACTTATTTTAAAATGAGTGTTGATGGTGGTAAATCGGTTTCTAATTTAGGTGAAATAAATAAACACATAGATAACCATTGCATATGGATCGACCCTAAAAATACCAACCACTTATTAGTAGGTTGCGATGGTGGTGTGTATGAAACCTACGACCATGCTGGTGCTTGGCATTATAAAGAAAATTTGCCTATCACTCAATTTTATAAAGTAAGTACAGATAACGATTATCCTTTTTACGGAATACACGGTGGTACACAAGATAATTTAAGTCTCGGTGGCCCGAGTCGTACCACTTCTGCTAACGGAATTATAAATGCCGATTGGTATGTAACTTCACAAGGCGATGGTTTCGAAACGCAAGTAGACCAAAGCAATGCGAACATTATTTATGCACAAAGCCAATACGGTGGGTTGGTACGTTTCGACAGAAAAAATGGAGAGTACTTACCTATTAAACCTATCGAAAAAGAAGGCGAAGAAGCTTACCGTTGGAATTGGGATGCACCTTTGTTTATTAGTCACCACAACAATTCGCGCTTGTATTTTGGTGCCAATAAAGTTTTCAGAACAGACGATAAAGGAAATAGCTGGACAGCGATTAGCCCTGATTTAAGCCGACAAGTGGATCGAAATAAAATAGAAGTAATGGGCAAAGTTTGGTCGGTAGATGCCATCGCAAAAAATGGAAGTACTGATATTTTCGGGCAAACCACCACTATTTCAGAATCTAAGTTCGACGAGAATATGCTTTGGGTAGGTACCGATGATGGCTTAATACATTTGAGTACAAACGGAGGTAGCAGCTGGACAAAGTTCGATAATTTACCCGGTGTACCAGCCATGAGTTATGTACACCAAATCATAGCTTCAGTACACGATAAAAATACGGCTTATGTTTGTTTTAATCACCACAGATATGGCGACTTTAAACCTTATGTGTTAAAGACCAGCGATGCAGGAAAAACATGGAAAGCCATACAAGCAAATTTACCTGCAAAAGGCAGTGTGTACAGCATTGCAGAAGATCATGTAAACCCAAATTTATTATTTGTAGGTACTGAGTTCGGATTATTTTTTACAAATAATGGAGGTACAAATTGGATCCAATTAAAAGCAGGATTGCCAACTGTAGCGGTGCGCGATATAGAAATACAACGACGCGAAAACGATTTGGTATTAGCTACTTTCGGAAGAGGTTTTTATGTGTTAGATGATTATTCGTTGTTGAGAACTTTCAAAAAAGAAGATCATGATAAAGCAGCTATTATTTTCCCTGTAAAAGAAAGTTTGATGTTTAACAAACGCTACCCTTTGGGCTTGCGAGATAAAGGCCACATGGGCAGCAGCTATTACAGTGCTGCAAATCCGCCAGTGGGTGCTGTTATTTCTTATTATGTAAAAGAAGAGCTCAAAACAATAAAAGAAAAACGCCAAGAAACTGAAAAAGCAAAACTAGAAAAGAAGCAAGCCATTACGTATCCAAGTTTAGACAGTTTGCGTTTAGAAGATGCACAAGTAGATCCGTATTTCTTGTTTACTATTACGAATTCAGCAGGTAAAGTTGTTCGCCATATTAAAGCAGATCCGAGTAAGGGTTTGCAAAAAATTGTGTGGGATTTTAGAGAGAACACGCCTGAGCCTGTAGGTAATAGATTTGTACCAGCACCCGATCAATTATTTGGGGGAGCCGATGAAGGAGCCATGGTTGCACCAGGAACATACCAAATAAGTTTGGCGAAATACGAAGATGGAGTATTGAGTCCATTGGCTGGACCGCAAGCTATCAGCGTGAAATTATTAGAGCAAAGTTCTATTCCAAGTGATATGAATGCGAATGTTGCTTTTTATGCAAAAGTTACCGACTTACGCAAAGCAGCCGATGCTGCAAATGATTTAGTAGGTACCATGCAAACACGTGTAAAAAACATTGATCTTGCCGTTGTTGACATGCCCGCACCTGCTAAAGAACTTTTAGCAAAATCGCATGCTTTAAGAAAAGATTTACAAGCAATAGGTCACCAGCTTTTTGGCGACGATACCCGCCGCCGCCGTGAGTTTGAAGTAGCCCCAAGTATAAACGATCGTATTTACGGCATACAAGGCTCTGTATGGAGCTCAACTGCTCCAATTCCTGCTATGTACCAAGAATCGTATGCAATAGCTTATAAACAGTTTAAAGCAATGCTTGTGGACATGAAAAAACTTGATGAAAAAATAAAAGGATTAGAGAAAGAGTTGGAGTTGAATGGAGCACCTTATACTCCGGGACGATGGCCGGAAGTTGAATAATGAGATTAAAGCTCACAGAGTTACTCAAAGTACGCACAGAGTCGCACAAAGTTTTACTGTGAAACTCTGTGCGTACTTTGAGTAATTCTGTGAGCTAAAATAATTTATAAATTTAATCAAATGAAAAACTACAAAAAAGTACTGATGGGCATTGGTATTATGTTCATCTTATTATCCTTAAGTTTATTTGTAAAAGGACTAATGCCAAGCATGGCAGAATTTAAAGTGCCTACAGAAATTTTAAACTCTCCGCATTATTATGACGCTATGCTTTGGGTATATGTGCATATGATTGTGTTGGGAATATTGATATTCCTTTTAGGATATGCAGTAACTGAACCTAAGAAACAGCAAGTAATTACACTCTTATTATTTTTCATAACTTGTGTATATACATACTTAGATTTTCGCAGTTCAGATTCGGCACTTGGAAATGGACTGTATCAAGGCGAAAGCTCGGTGATACCAGCATTTATTGGTCTTTTTGTAAATGTGGTGTTGTTGCAGTTATGGATAAGAAACAGGAAGTAATGTGATTATAGCTCACAGAGTAGCACAATAAAACTTTGTGTTACTCTGTGCGTACTTTGAGTAACTCTGTGAGCTTTTTTAATATAATTAGAATGATGACTCCTGTTTGTTATTGTAGGGGTGAATGTTACTTCTTAATCAATTTCCCTGACTTCCGATTTTGGGTATTTTTTGTAGAAGCGTCGTAATCTAAAGTTAGAAAATTGTTTTCAAAAGTTACGTCCATGTAACCACCGTTGAAAGAATTTTTGCATTTACCTTTTTTGCTAATGGGTAAATTTTTCCAATCAATTAGATTACCTAAAGTATCTATTAAGTTGATACTTGTATCTTTATTGCTTTTGCTTACCATTATCGCAACAAAAAAAGTATCGTAACCACCAACATAACCGGTACCAGAACCTGCCCCATTATACGTAACGAGTTCGCCTACGTAAGTACCCGTCCATTTATCTATATAGCCATTCGGAATAGGCTGCTCAAACAAAATGCAAGAAGCAAATATGCTTAATACAAATAGATAGAGGAGGTTTTTAGCAGACATAATATGAGTTGGACTTATATACTAAGGTAAGGATAAATTTAGAATAAATTGTAAATGGTGAATGGTGAATTGCCTGCACCGCTCATGCAATGGCAAAGAAACGAAAGGATTATTTGTGTTGAGGAATTTAAGGCCTAAACACAGAGACACAAAGACACAGAGAACTCAGAGGCCTTTCGGATTCTCGGTTTAACAAATTTCCGAATTTACTGTTTCAGCAACTCGTACTCATAAACACCCAGCCCATTTTTACTCGCAAAAATTCTTAATGTTTTTCCGTTGAAAGTATAATTGTAAGTTCCGCTTAGTATTAGGTTCCAATCGAAATCGGCGGTGTAGAAATTTTGTTCGTTGAAAGTGATTTTGTTATTACTAAACGTAAAGGTTCCCGAACCGCCCGCAGGTATTCGGTTTGCATTGGCAGTGCAGGTAAATTTGCCGTCTTTAATTTCGATGCTCGTTTGCCCCGTTTGTACGGCTGTATTGTAAGTAACTTTAAAGTTTCCTTTGTACGTACCATCGGCAAGGCTTTGCTCCTCTTTACTGCAAGAACCGGTAAAAAGTGCAAAACTAAGTAAGCAGATTCTGAAGATGAATGTTTTCATAGTGTTTGTTTTTTCATATAGACAGTTGCCAACCACTCTAACCCCTATTGCGGATAAAACAGAGGCGCAGAGTCAATCGGATTTTCGGGCTTTAACCATACTATGCAATTCGCAATCCATTCTTCACTGCTTTATCTGTAGTTAGCAGCGTTACTTCATCACTATCCACTGCACCTAAAATTAGGCATTCGCTTTGTAGATTGGCTATTTGTTTGGCAGGGAAATTTACAACTGCAATAACTTGCTTCCCTAGAATTTCTTCAGTGTTATGCAGCTTAGTAATTTGTGCCGATGATTTTTTAATACCCAATTCGCCAAAATCGATGGTAAGTTTATAAGCTGGTTTTTTAGCTTCTTTAAATACTTCTGCGTGGAGGATGGTACCAACGCGGATGTCTATTTTTTCGAAGTCGTTATAAGAGATTGCTGTCATTTTTTTAGGTTTCACGCAAAGATGCAAAGGAGCAAAGATGCAAAGTCAAAAATAGATTTATCTTTTCATACTAAAAATTCTTACCACTTTGTTTCTTTGCTACTTTGCATCTTTGCGTGAAATTTTATAGATAAGATTTTCAATGTTGAGTATTTTAAAACTTATTAAAACAAATCCTTCCACATTACCTTATTATCATACAAATTCTTTTCCATCTGAAAAGGCGCATTGCCTATCCATTGGTAATGCTGGCGTTTGTAAAATGCGATGGCTCTTTGGTTAGAATCCAGTACCCAAAGCCAAACAGATTGGTAACCTTTCAATTTTATCAGCTCTTCGGCTAAGCTTATTAATTTGTAGCCAATCCCTTTTCCACAAAACCATTCTAAAATATACAATTTACTAATTTCGGGTGCTGTTTTATTATTAAGATGGCATTTTGCATCGTACTCAATCTCTAATGCACCTACCAAGTTTTCTTTGTATTCGGCAACTATAAACAGATCCGGATCTTTAATAATCAAGCTATGCAAACGCTCTGGTGCAAATTTCATCAAAATAAAATTTGCAAATTCATCCGACACTCCTTCTGTTCCATAAGTTTGGATGTACACTTGTTTTAAAAGAATCGACAGTTTATTTACATCTGTTAGATTTGCTTTTCTATAAATTATTTCTGTTGCAATCATTAGCTCAATTTATAAATAAATTCTTCAATTTCCATTTGCCTTGCATTTGCAAAACCTCTGTCGGTACCAATTTTTAGAAAACCACTTTTTTCCAATACTTTTTGAGAACCGACATTGTCAAATGCTACTCTTCCATAAATTGGTCTCATAGTTACTATTTCAAGAAAGATCGCTAATGCTTTCCTGGCTATGCCCTGCCCCCAATAAGGCTTATCAATCCAATAAGTAATTTCGGTATCTCCGTGCATTACAAACTTGGCAATGCTCCCTACAATGCGCTGGTTAAGTAAAATGGTTTGATTGTTTATACTAGGGTCAGCTAACAACTTCGTGTATTTACTAATGTATGCTTCTTTATCGTTTGGATTCTTTGGCATAAATGCAGCAAGGTAGCCAGCTTCTTCATCGGTTTGAAATTCAAATAAAATTTCTAAATCGCTTAGTACAGTTGGACGAAGTGTAATTGCAGGATTATTTGTTATCATGATTTAATTTGAAGAAATAATTAATCAAAACAAAATTCTAATATCTAAATTCTAAAATTCATTACTTGCTAAATTGGCAATACATTTTTCTCTTAATTCCCAAACTTTATTAAAATCAAAATCAATATTATAATCGTCGATCCATTTCTGAATATATTTTTTATGATACGCTATTTTAAAAATATTTACTTGATCGGCTTCAATTTCTATTTCTTCAATAAGATCATTGGCGAGGTTTTCAATATCAGCATGTGCAGTAGTAACATCAATTCGAATGTTGTTAACCTTAAGATAACAATGAGCTTCGGGAATGTAATCTAATCCTACTTCAGAAATGACATTTCCTATTTTAGGGGTATTTATATTATTCATTTTATACATCCCTATCATCAGCTTCACATTTTCGATATGATTTAATTCTGCTAACTTTTTTAAAAAGGCATGTTTAGAACTGCAAGTGCCTTTTCTTTCTTTAAGTACTAATGAAAAATCTTCTCTGTTCTGGTTTCTACCATATGGAATATCTCTAATAAATTCAAGGGCTTCAGACCATGTTTTAATTCCATTTGCAACAGCTAAACTACTTAAAGTATCTGTAGATGTAATGCTTTGATGATCAATTGAAAAAATGATCTTGAATTTATCTGGGTCCGAAATCATGATTCCATTTTCAACCCAATACGGATTTTTAGGCTTCTCAAGTTGGATGTTTTTCGTTGCTAACTTCCTCTTTATGGCATTTAATTCCATTTTAGAGTGAACATAAAACACCAAGGCATCGTCGTCATCGAATTTACTTAGGGGTTTATCTGGCGAAGTTGTAAACTCCAAATGCCAACCTACATTGGGCAAACCTAAAAATATACCATCGTACTGAGCATGGTTTTCGAAACCACCTAATTTTTGCAAGCCGATAACTTCGATATAAAACTTTTCGAGTTGAAGAAGATTGGTGGTATGTCTGGCGTAACGAAATTTCATTCTAAATAATTAGACTTTTAGTAATGGTTTACCTTGAAATGCTTGCACTAAAGTATAAACTGCTAAAAGTAAATACATAATGGAGACAGCAATGGTAAGCGGTGAATTCTTCAATAAATAATAAGCAAGCAAAGGCAATACTTGCAAGGCATGCATTCCAATAAAATGTGCCACACGCAAATCGCCAACAGTAGTACTCCAGCCAACAATAAACCAATTTGAATTATCATTTAAAGCACCTACAGTGTGACTTAACCTAGATCCCATGGCAAAACCTTGAAAAGAAAATATCACAAAAATGATGATGCCTAGTCGGATTGCCCAAACATAATAATTAGGTAAGTCTGCAAATGAATGTTTGAAAAAAAGAAAACCCACATAAGCAGTATAAATAGCAACCAAGGAGGCAGCCACAGCCATTAAAGAATACATTACAGAATAAAAAGATGTACTGATATTGAAATGCGATAACTGACCTTTGCTTGCTTGTATAGCGATGTAGACAATTTCAAAACCTAGTAAAATAATAATCGACCAGTTAAATAATCGGATGTTAAAATCTGGGAGATAGTAGCAATACCAAGCCATAGCCCAAGAAAATGTTAAGGTAGAAAAAGCAAATTTAAAAGGCTTGTACCAAGCATTAACCCCAAACACTTGTGTACTGGTAGTTTTGGCAAGAATTAAAAATAACACTGAAAAAACAAGACAAACAAGACCAAAGTAAAACAAGGTATCGTTGCGGTTTTTTAGTTGGTGGAGGAAGTCGAGCATTATAGGAGTAAAATTCTAAATACTAATATCTAAATTCTAATTACTAATATCTAAATTCTAAAAAATAAATCCTAATATCTAAATACTAATTGCTAATTGCGTTTCTTATGAGGTGTATACTATTTGGTCACAAAGGACACTAAGTACACACTATGGAGCACAATGTTTTTTCTCTGTGCTCTCTGAGTCTCTGTGTCTCTGTGTTTAGGCTTTTCGAATTTTCTACCTTTCGAATTTTCGGCTTGTCGGATTTCCCAATTTATAAGTAAAATGCTTAGTCTCCATCTCGTTGCTATACTTCGTTTTTCTATAAAACTCCACCGCAGCTAGGTCCTCGCTTTCTGCCTCCACATAAGCCTCTTCAAAACCCATTGATTTACATAATTTGCAAGTTTCCTCCATTAATTTTTTACCAATTCCTTTACCTTGATACGCTGGACTCATCCCCACATCGTAAATATAAGCTATGGGTTTCTCGCTATAATATTGATGCAAAACATAAATGGTCAATCCTCCAATTACTTTTTCATTATCTATCACCGCCACTACAAAGAAATCATTATTCTGCAATAAAGAATGTAAATGTTCATTACTTGGTAATTCTATTTCAAGTTCAAAAACTTGGTTAAATATTTCCACCAAGCGTAGGAATTCATTTGTCTCATTTTTGCTTAATTTTCTTATTTCCATTTTACATTCCTATATGTACACAGTAAGTTGTACAAAGTACATCGTTCAACTTACTGTGTACAACTATGAATCAAACTTACTTCCATTCCACTCTTCCCCCGCAGGGAACAATGCCTCTTTTCTGTGTTTCATTTCCTCTGCAATTAGTACACTCTCTCCTCCTATTTTTTCTAGTTCTGTAATGATGTTTATATAACTCTTCTCGTCGCGGTTCTGACTGAGTTTAAACACATTTTCTAATTTTTCCACTTTTATTTCAAAGCCTACAATGGCCGGCATCATTTTACTTAAAAAGGCTTCGGGTAAATTATCGTAAAAAGTAAAGGATTCGGTATTACCCATTTCAAAAGTTAAGGTTAAGTTCCGCATAAATGCAATGAGCTCTGTATCCGACATAAATCTAACTTCACCGGCGCAATGTACACTCATATAATTCCAGGTAGAACCTATTTGTGGATTGCTATACCAAGAGGCGCTCACATAACAACTAGGACCAGTAAATACCAGCAATGCTTGAGGATTTTCGACCAATGCTTTATGATGGTCGGTATTGCGCATAATATGACCTTGTAGGTACAATTCGCCCTCGCGCTCTTCTATTAATACCGGAACTTGAGTGGCAACTTGTTTGCCCGATGTAAAACTCCCTGTTAAAAATGCAAAGGGATGTTGCTGCATAAAATCAAGTAATACTTGTTTTTCTTTTTCTTTGAAGTAGGAGAAATGGTACATTTTATATAGATATTAGATGTTAGTCCTTAGTCGTTAGACAAATACGTTGTAGGAGTTAAAATCATAGAACGAAAAGAAATGATGTATGTAGTTTCTATTAAATGATAAGAAAATATACTCATATCTAAATGCCTTATTAGAAATTTGGTTTAAATCTCCTCTCTTTTTTCAATAAACAATGAATTTACTCTTGGCTGTATAAACCAGATGCCAATAGGATAAAACCAAATTAAAAAAAAAGTAAAAACGTAATCTCTGAATTCAACTGGTTTTTTAAATTCGATTGATTTTAATGCTTTTGCATTGAAATAAAAACAATACAACACACAAAAAATAATAAAAAAATGAAATGGCAATAAAGCATCTATAAAGGCAGAATTTTGCATTAATTTAGTTTGATCAAAAAAGTCAGTATAAACAAACAGTAGAATTCCATAAATGAGTGGTATAAAAAAGAAAATATTAAAACGAATTATACTCATCTTTACAGTATTTGGTAATTGAGCATATAAGTTTCTCGCTAATAAATAAATCCAAAAAAAATACACCAAACTAATTAATATGGAAATGACATTATATATATTTAGTAATAATTGAGAATTCGACATTTCAACAATGTATTTCATCCAATCTGACTGTATGAACATTGGTAACAGTACTATTAAACAAAATAATTTCCAAGGTTCTATCTTAAGTAATTTTATCATTTTATTCTTTCAAAAATATTTATATTCTATATTGTTGCTCAGACTAATACTTTGCGGCCTTTGCGAAAACTTTGCGCCCTTTGCGTGAACGAAAACGAAAACAAAGTTATTCCAAGCCTTCCACATACGCTTTCAATTCTGTATTCATTTTTTTGAATCCATTGGGGGCATTCTTCATCATGGGTAATTGTTTAAATACCATTGATAATACGCCACGGTATTCTTCTCTATTTATTACCAATGTTTTATTGTTATCCAAATCTTTAAGCTCGAAAAAATGTTCACCATCAAACACTCTGGGCATACCAGTTTTTGCTAGCCAAGCAAATCGTTTCTCTTCTTCAAAATAAGAAATGTTTGGTTTAAATTCATACGGTGCTGCTCCTTCTGCCGCGAGTTTTAAATGCAAGGTTCCGTTTGCCTTTACTTCTCCACCTAAATAGCTTAGCTGAGAATTCCATTTCTTATAATTATCGAAATCTATTACTGCTTTCCAAACCTTATTAGTAGAAGCATTTATTTCTATTTCTTCTCTGATTTCAAAACTTGTTCTGCTTAAAATTAAAATTATAGCCAGCAGTATAAATAGTATTAGCATAATTTTGTGTGTTTTCATGATATATGGTGACGCAGAGGCGCAGAGTGGGAGACTGGTTACTGCTTGGAATGAAAAAATTACACTTTTCTATCCTTCAACTCTTCTTCTATCATCTTAAGTCTTTTGCTCCTTGGGTCGTTTATTAATTTAAAAATTAAATATAATGGAATAAGCATTAAAAAACCAAATGAGTTTTTAATCAAACTGTAAACTACGATTCCAATTAAGAAGCCAACTAGAAATGCATTTCCAATAGAAAAGGATTTCATTTTTTTAGCTTCGGCTTGCAATTCTTCATTGCTTAATGATTTTAGTTCGTCTTGATTCATAAGTTAAATATAAATAAAAAGACGCAGAGAAGACAGAGGCGCAGAGAAGTCTGTACAAATTCGAAACTCTAAAGACTAAATTCTAAATTCTAAAATTCGCTAATTGCTATCTACAACGCGTAATTCGTAATTCACCCCTCAATTCCGCTTCGCTACATTCGGGGCAGGCAACTCACAATTCACAACTTACAACTCACAACTCAATCACTTCCCCTTGTTTATTCAACAACTTCAGCTGTTCATCATTTGGGTTTATTTTTATGCTATCCTTCGGACCAATATGATAAATGTAAATTAGTTTACTAATGCTTCTATGTTTTACTTCTTTCTCCTGTGCATCTAATAATAACCAAACTGGTACAAATGCATAGTCGAGGTTTTCTTGTTTTGCAAAGGTATCGGCACTTTCAGTATCGCCAGAAAGGTATATTTTCTTACCATGCCAAGTAATGAGGTAGGAATAATGTTTAAAGGAAATGCCAAAAACTTTATGTGGAGTTCTAAAAGATTGTATGCTGAATTCTGGAATTTGTTTGCTTAACTGTTCGAGTTTCTCTGTATTGTATGGGTCGAATTTTTGTCCAGGGTGTTTCTTCCATAGTTTTTTCGAATAATGATCGGCATGCCTGTGTGTAAATATAAAAATGGAATTAGGTTTTATATTCTGAACCTCTGATGCATCGTATTCCATATAACTATGGGCACCCGATTTGTACGGAAAATCGATGTAAAAATTGGTAGTACCATCTGTAAGGTGCAAGCCGCAGTTGCCAATGAAGCGAACAGAGATTTGTTTGCTTTGGGCAAAGATTGTAATAGATGTAAAGCTTAGTGCTAGGAAAATGAGGTGGTAGATTTTTTTCATAAATTGAATATACAAATTTTATTTCACGCAAAGAGGCAAAGGAGCAGAGGAGCTAAGTCAACTTTGCTCCTCTGCTCCTTTGCCTCTTTGCGTGAAACACCAAAACTAATCACTTGTACCATTGTGCATAGGAAAACATCAAGCCCAAACTTAAACTCGATTTTTCAAATTGGAATTCGGGTTTAGACAATTGTCTTACATTCTGAAATTGCAATTGTAATTTTATATACTTCCATCCTACTCTCAGCGTTACCGCGTCTTCGAAGAGATAGGCAGTTTTATTATTGGCTATTTCTTGTACGATGTTGTATTCATTTTCTCCGCTATATATATTATGCGAAACCTTGTGAAAGTTTATTCTGCTAATGCCTGGAGTATATGCAATGTCGAAGTACTTATTATTAAAACCAAAACTCGGTTGTATAAATATTTTGTTAAATGATAAATCCGAAAAAGTTGCAATGCCATTGCTTACAGGGTTGCTTGGATTGATCATATTGTTCCGATCATTATACTCGTGGTATTGGTTACTAATACCAACACCGCCAAATAATTCCACTACTCCATATTTGAAAACAGGCTTGTAATAGCCTACTGCCGACTCAAAATAAGTACCTTCACCCCAGCTCTCTTCTGATTTATTTCCAGCTTTGGCATTCATATAATTTGCCATTACTGCAATATTATTTGTAATAGAATAAGCACCTTGTAAATCTATATTATTGATAGTTTCGCCACCACCCGTTGCCGCACTGAATCTGTACTCTTCGGCTCTTTTAAACAAAGGAACATTTTTAGTATTTGGTAGGTAGTAATAATGCGTGCAGCTGCTTAAGCTAAGAGCAAAAAGGATGAGCAGGG
>CALRTZ010000030.1:0-37860 GCA_943371235.1 Sphingobacterium thalpophilum
AATGCTTGCAGAAATGCTAGATATTCCATCGGTATCGATTATTAAAAAATTAGAATTAAACGGAAACGAAGCACAAATAGATCGTGAGATTGAAGGTGGTAAAGAAGTGATAAACCTTTCAACCCCATTTGTTGTTAGTACAGCTGAAGGAGTTGCGGAGCCAAAAATTCCGAACATGAGAGGAATTATGAGTGCGCGCACAAAACCTTTGCAAGTAGTGGAAGCTATTGCAGTTGAAAAAGTATCGGCATTTACCAGTTATGAAATGCCAGCAGCCAGAGGAAATGTAAAATTAATTGATGCTGAAAATCCAGCAAAATTAGTAGAGGCATTAAATGCAGAGGCAAAAGTGATCTAATTATAAACATCTAAGAAATAACAGAAATGAGTGTATTAGTATACGTTGAAAATATTGAAGGAAAATTTAAGAAATCTACTTTTGAAGTAGTTTCATACGCAGCTGAAATTGCAAATATGATGGGTAGTAGTTTAACTGCTTTGTCTATTGGTAATGTTGATGCAGCACAATTAGCAGAGTTAGGAAAATATGGCGCTAAAACGGTATGGAGTGTAAACAATACACAACTATCATCATTCGTAAACCAAGCCTATGCATCTATTATTGCAAATGCTGCTAAAAAAGCAAATGCAACAGTAGTAGTAATGGGAAATAGTTTTACAGGTAAAGGGTTGGCACCAAGAGTAGCAGTAAAATTAACAGCAGGATTTGCAGATGCGGTAATTGAATTACCTAGCATTAACGGAAATGTATTAACTGTAAAAAGAGGTGCATTTTCTGGTAAAGCATTTGCAACAGTAGAGCTCACATCAAACGTAAAAGTGTTGACTTTAAGTCCGAACGCATATAAAGTTGTAGAGAAAAACGAAACAGCTACCGTAGAAAATTTAGAAGCAGATGCAGCGGCAACAGATTTCCGCACGATGGTAAAAGAAATTATTCGTGCTACGGATAAAGTAAGTTTACCAGATGCAGAATTAGTAGTATCTGCAGGTAGAGGATTAAAAGGTCCGGAAAATTGGGGAATGATAGAGGAGTTGGCAAATTTATTAGGCGCAGCAACGGCATGTTCTAAACCGGTATCGGATTCGGGATGGAGACCACACTCTGAGCACGTAGGCCAAACAGGTATTGCAGTGGCACCTAACTTGTACATTGCTATTGGAATTTCTGGAGCAATCCAACATTTAGCGGGAGTAAGTTCATCAAAAGTAATTGTAGTAATAAACAAAGATCCAGAAGCACCCTTTTTTAAGGTAGCAGATTACGGAATTGTAGGAGATGCATTTGATGTAGTACCTAAATTAATTGAAGCAGTAAAAGCGTTTAAAGCAAACGCATAATAATAGTTGAAACCATTGCGATGAAGAAGATTAAGTTAGATATCGTAGGCTTATCATACAGTCAAACACAATCGGGTGCATATGCATTGGTATTGGGAGAAGTTAGTGGACGACGTAGGTTGCCCATTATAATTGGAGGTTTTGAGGCGCAAGCAATTGCTATTGAAATTGAAAAAATGAGTCCGAGCCGACCACTAACTCACGACCTATTTAAATCTTTAACTTTGCATTTTAATGTTGTTATTGAAGAAGTTATTATTTACAATTTGGTAGATGGTATTTTCTTCGCCAAATTAATTTGCAACGATGGTAAAAAAACGGCGGAGATTGATGCACGCACTTCGGATGCAATTGCCTTGGCGGTACGTTACCAATGCCCTATTTATACCTACGAATTCATCTTAGCATCTGCAGGTATTATGATAGAAGGCTCCGATTTTGCTTTCTTAGAAAACATAGAACCAAGCGACGATTCTGAGCAAGTAAATATTGAGAGCACCGTAAAATCTGGCTATTCCAATTACAGCGAAACGGAACTCCGCGAAATGCTCGACAAAGCATTGGCAGAGGAGAACTACGAAAAAGCAGCACGCATCCGCGACGAGCTTTCTAGAAGATAGTTAGTGTGCTAGTATGCTAACGTGCTAGTGTGCTAATACAGCAACATTAACACGTTAGCACTAACATTAGCACACTATCACGTTAGCATACTAGCACACTAACCTCTCTTCTTCTTCGGGTAATTTTCCTCATTTTCCGCTACCATTTGTAAGTGGTACTTTACTGGTGGCATGTTTTCGTTTCGGAGTTCCCATTTCTCAAAAAAATCTGAGCCTTTCATTCCTAGTATTTCCAATAATTTGAGTAGGCTCGTTAAGTTTAAATCTTCGCCATTTTCCCAACGTTGATACACGGATCTATTAATTCCATGATCGTTCGCAAAAAGTTCTGCACTGTTGTATTTTAGTTCTAAACGTCTTCTTCTAATAATTGCAGAGAAGTCATGTAGGCGATCATCTTTTTTCTTTACACTCATCGTAATAATCACTAAATATTTAATACATAATTTCGATTTAAAAATATATAATCAAAAGTTATAATTTTAATATTTGCTGAATAAACCTGCATAAATGCAGGTTTTTATATAACATTTAATATCATATTCCTATTGTTAATTTTATATTAACAAGCTTGTTATATATATAATATGTTCACAAATGAATAAATTATAATAATTAATTTTTATACCTTTAGCTTGATGAAAAAAATAATACTTCTAGTATTTCTATTCTTATTGTGTAATACCTTTCAAAGTATGGCATCAAATACTTTAGATTATACGTATAAACATTCAACAAAAATTGATTCAGGATTTTTTTCATCTATACAAAAAGGATACGAAATTGCAAGTAAGTTAACGATAGACGATGTAGGAAGAATTGCCACCATTGTATTGTTCAACAATAATAAAAAAATGGAAAACATTGTGAAGGATGTTAGCGATTACGTAAATCAAGCAAATAAAGTACAACAAGATTTACGTAAAATAAAAATAAATAAGAACACCAAAATTATGGTGAAGCGAGATAAATAATTTTCAGATAAAAATATTTTGTTTTTCTGAAATAATTAGTAGCTTTATTCCCCCAACTAAATTTAATATGCTAACAAAGTTCAGTGCCGAGATATGTAAATACGGAAAGAAAGGTGAGAAAACCGGATGGACGTATATCAGCCTGAACAAAGAGTTAGCGGAAGAAATAAAACCCAGCAACAAAAAATCGTTTAGAGTAAAAGGCAAGTTTGATGCTTGTACGGTAAAAGGTTTAGCGGTATTACCAGTAGGCGCTGGCGAATTCATCATCTCTTTAAATGAAATTATAAGAACTAAACTTCGTAAAAAAGTAGGCGATGTAATTGCATGCCAATTAGAAGAAGATATAGATTATAAAGTTGACATTCCTGCAGATTTACATCAATTATTAAGAGAAGAAAAATTGATGATAGATACTTTCATGAAATTACTGCCCTCTCATCGTTCGTATTTCATAAATTGGATAAATGCTGCCAAAACAGAAATTACACGCACCAAGCGCCTCGCAATGACGGCTAATGCGATGTATCACGGACTCACCTACCCCGAGATGATTAAATTGGAACGAGTAGAAAAGCGTTTCGCTTAACATACATCTTTGTTTATCTCTTAATTCCTAGTACTTTTGAGCTATGTTAAGTAACAAGCAACAGGATACAATTGTAGCATTGGCAACCCCTACCGGTGCAGGTGCCATTGGAGTAATTAGGTTATCGGGTACACGAGCAATTGAAATTGCAAATTCTGTTTTTAGAGGAAAAGATTTAGAGGTGCAAGCGAGCCATACCATTCATTTAGGAAACATAGTTGATGCAGAGCAAGTGATAGATGAGGTGTTGATGAGTTTATTTATAGCACCTCGCTCCTACACCAAAGAAAATGTGGTAGAAATATCTTGCCATGGTTCCTCGTATATTATTGATAAACTGATTCGCTTATTTATATCGAAAGGCGCGCGACCAGCGAAACCAGGTGAGTTTACCATGCGAGCTTTTTTAAACGGACAGTTAGATTTGTCGCAAGCCGAAGCGGTTGCGGATTTAATTGCTTCGAGTTCGGAGGCATCACACAAAGTGGCGATGCAACAAATGCGCGGAGGATTTTCGAATGAGTTGAAAAAATTACGGGAGGAGTTGATTCATTTCGCTTCTTTGGTAGAATTAGAATTAGATTTTTCTGAAGAAGATGTGGAGTTTGCAAACAGAGAATTGATGCAAACGCTCATCGAAAAAATTGTACAAGTATTAAGCAGACTTATCCGATCGTTTGAATTAGGAAATGTAATAAAACAGGGCGTTCCGGTAGTAATTGCTGGAAAGCCAAACGTAGGAAAATCTACTTTGCTCAATGCCTTGTTGAACGAAGAAAGAGCCATTGTATCCGACATTGCCGGAACTACGCGCGATACCATTGAAGACGAAATTAGCATACAAGGAATAAAATTTAGGTTTATAGATACTGCGGGCATTAGAGATACAGAAGACATAATTGAAGCCAAAGGAGTTGAACGAACTTTCGAAAAAATAAATCAGAGTGCCATTATTTTATATTTATTTGATGCTGCCGAAACCTACGGAGAGGATTTAGCAAGCATTGTAAAAGACTTACAAATCATCACACAAAAAAATAATTCGCAACTTTTATTAGTCGCTAATAAATCCGACAAAAACAATTCGAGCAATCCGGCCGAAAGCATGAGCATCTCTGCCTTACAGGGCATCGGTATAAAAGAGTTGGAACAAAAATTACTTGACATGATCCACTACACGGAGCATGCAAACGAAACCATCCTAACCAATGCACGCCACGTTGAAGCTCTGCAACGCTGCAAGGAAGCCTTAGAGCGAGTGCTTAACGGAATCCACAACCCTGTAACTTCCGACTTCTTAGCGATGGACATAAAAGAAGCTTTGCATTACCTTGGAGAGATAACAGGAAGCATATCAACGGATGATTTGTTGGAGAATATTTTTAGTAAGTTTTGTATAGGGAAGTAGACTCTAGTCGTTAGTCATTAGTCGTTAGAAGGGCTTCGAAAACTAGAAAATGAAAGTGGTTCTAAATACCAAAAAATAATTCTAAATTCTAAATGTTAAATTAATTTCAATGGGCCGACAACTCATCCTATTCATGGGAGCCATCATTCGCTTCATCTTATTTTATCCAATTCGAAAATTTTTTGGGATGAAGACCTTTGATTTTTATACTTATTTACATGGGCCAGAAAAACCAGAGAACTGGGAGGACTCGGTGAATTATTATGCAGCAAATATTATTGCTTTTATTGGGTTTATGGTGGTGATGGCTTGGTTGTTAAAATAATAAAAATTTCACACTAACCCCCGTTAAAATTGCGATTGCATAACTCATCATTGTACCTACCAAAACATATTCGCTACGCAAGTTGCTATTATGATCTGCAAATCTAATTATACTTTTACCAGTTATTAGAAAGCCAATAGCTTCATATTGATTAAGTAATACAAGAGTAAGTATAATAATTCTTTCAAATTGACCAATAAGCCTACCACCATGTTCAACTTTAGTTTCCTCAGAATCAATAGTTTTTTCAGTATTTTGAGCTATTCTTTGAGTTGCAAACTTAATTAAATAACCGACTGGATAAACTAAAAACAAATAAGAAAAAACTATTAAGCTAATACTATAATTAGTAAATGGCAACTCAATTGTTTTCATTAATACCCCCCACATGTTGAAGTAACTAAACCATAATACTATAATGCTTAATATGTGTAATACTTGGTCGAAAATAAATAGCTCCACCTGCTTGCTTTGATATTTTTCTTGTAGTTTGACTTTTGTATAATCTATTATCCAATGCGCAATAGCAAGAGTAATACTTATTATAAACTTACCACTTAATAAATATGTACTAATAAATACAATTACAATGTGCAACAACATAAATTTCCATGCTTTGCCTTTGTTATTGACGATTTTATCAGATTGCAATATAAAGTCACTAATAATGTGAGCTATAAGCAATCTTATTAGTAGGTTGCCTTGGCTAATTGTAAATAATACTATTTCATTTTTCATTGCTATATATATTTTCAAAGCGTTGAACCATATTGTTTATTGCATTCCAACCTGCACCATTTGAGCGTTGATTTACGGCAGATTGATTAACACCTAATTGATTGGCAATTTCTGTTTCGTTATACCCTAATAATTTCAAGCTAACAACTTCACTTTGCAAAGCAGTCATTCTTGAAATTATTAGATCAAGTAATACTATTTCGGTCTGTAACTCCTCTTGATAGTTATCTATTGTTGCAATACCAATAGATTGCTTCTTGTTTTTTAAATCATCCAAAGTATGACCAGATAAAACAAAAGCACTACCGTCAGACTTCCCTAATGAAGTGTCCAAAAATTGAACTTCTCCGATTCCAATTGCAATTCTTGCATCAAATTCCCAAACAGGAAATAACATACTAGTTTTTTTACCGCTTTCTCTGATCGTTTCACCTTTTTCACTTGGGTTTAAACTTTTGATATAGGATTTAATGATTAAAGTTAACCTTAACGCAGACATTACATTATCTAATAAACATTGGAAACTATCACCCCGAAATATTTCATACTTCATTTCGAAATCTTTACTCCATTGTTTAAGCCCAGCTTCAATCTCATTGATTAACATCCTCTTATCATCAGAAGTTAATTTCGTTGAATGGATAATATCTCCTGTAATTACAGCTTTCATACTAAATAAATTATAATCTAATATAAGTATAAAATCTAATAATTAATAATTATAAGCTTAAAACCTAATAATTGAATATTATAAGCATTTAACCTAATAATATCATACAAGTTAAATCAAAGCAAAAAAACAGCAAATAAAACAGGAAAATAATTTTAAAATGCCAATCATTTAATTAGAACACAAATATCTGATTATCATACAAATAAAAACAAATAATCGATAGTTTTTGTCACATATTTATACAATAATTGTGACAAATAACCAAATTGAAAAAGGATCAGAATCGAGAGGGGGGAAATAAAAAGATATCTGTTGGTATAGTTCTCTTGAACTTGAAGAACACAACAAAAAAAGCATACTGTTCGCTCTTAAAGCTCCTTGCTGCCGATTGCCGCATCACGTTAGCAAGGAGCTTTAAGAGCGAACAGTAGCAAAGTTAGACGTTTTTAATGATAAAGTCAAGTAAATTAGCGATTTACAAGATGAAAGTTATTAGCAAATTACTAACAACTCAGCTATTTTTTATCACTTTTGGGTTTAAGTGGATTTTGTCCCTCCTTAATTTGTCTATCTGGTGGTGGTGGAGGTGGTGGCAGCAACAGCAGACATTTTCTTATCATTTACAATTAAAAAATCTTTTTTAAAATTAAATAAACTACTACAAGAAAAATTAATATGACTACTGGTTTATAAAAATTAGTTTTACTCTTATAAGATTGAAGTATATTGTATAATTCAGCTTTCTCCTTTTCTTTAAACATCAATTGCCTAATTAGTATCTTTTGTATAGGAATTGGAATTTCATTCTCATTATTTATGAACTTGGGATTATTTATAATAAAACCATTTAAGTTATCAAAGTTCTTTTCATCTTTTATATAGCTCCACTCCTCATCATTTAAGTCATTATACAGTGTATAAGAAAGTGCTCCTTCTTCTTGGTACTTTAGGATTTTTCTATTTTTGACGAACTCGCCAATAATATATTTTTGAGTCCAGAACTTATATCTGTTAATCGATAATGGTAGGAGATTTCTGTTAATTATAATTGGGCTACGAAAAGGCAAATCTTTGTATAGTAAATTATTGTAAGCACCAATAGCATAGATCATTTGACCTGTCAGAATTTCATCATTAGTCTCATCTATTTGATTAATAATTAATCTAATAGAATTAATATCATTATAAATTTCATTTATATCCATATTTGCTAAAATTCATAAATATTTAATACAATATATTAAATTATTAGAATATCACAATACTATTAATGTACAATCATCTATTAGGTTTAATTATATAAGTCATTTGATAAAAATATTAACACAACTATTTACTCCATCCCTCGCAAATCCCAACTAAGACCATATTTGACTTTACTCCACATCTTTTCATTCCTAAAAAACTGCCGTTAGCTTCGTAATATGCTAGTATCTCATGTTTTGAGAACAATTTAGCTTCAACTAGCATATGATACATATAAACGCTAATCACTCTTTGAATCGCCAAAGCTTCGATTGAATCTAGATCATAATCTACTTTGGAGTTTTTAATCTTACCTGACGCATTTAATTTAACTTCATGCCACAAACTCACATATCGAGTCATCTGACTTTCTAATTCTGATGGGTGGATTTTAAATCTCTTTTTAAGACCAGAATAAAAATCATCGAAGTACCTATACCTACTCTGTTTGTAGTTAATAATTGCTAAAAGATAAATTTTATCATATAGTTTAAGTCGGCCTTCAGGTACTCCATCGTACCATTTATCCTCTTTGTACATAGCTTTTCTTGTTGGTTGGCACAAGTTAGATTGGATATTTGGGGTTGTCAATACATAATGTGCTGTATTTTTTAAAAAGAATAGAATTGGGTATATTGGGTGTATTATAGCGAAACAAAATATCTCTTACTTAGAAGTTAGTGGCAAGCTTAAAAAACGACAACTGAATGATAATACTCATAGACCTTGACGGAACATTAACGGATACAGCTCACGAACGATTTAAACCGTTCAAAGACGGAATTCAAGAAACCGTTATTGAAAATATTCCAATTTTCAGCGGAGCAAAACAATTCATTTTAAACTTAATAAATGCAGGACATAAACCAATTATTCTATCTGACAGCCATCCGAAATATGTAAACATAATTGCACAACAAATTTTTCAAATTCCTGCTATAAGCCTCACAGACAAACCAAATGTTGACAAAACATTGAATTATATAAATTCTAATCCAGAGATTTCTCAACTCTATTCTGACAAGGACAATTTTATTATTATCGGAGACAGTTGGTTAGATATTGAGATTGGCAGAAGACTAAATATCAGAACTGTTTTGACACAATTTTATCAAGCGACATCAATAGAAGAAAGAGACGGTATCGGACAAGATTGGAAACCAATAAAAATGGGGCCAACTTATTATGCTAAAACCTTTGATGAGCTTTATAACATAATACAAAGACCTATTGAAAATCTACTTGCTATAGAAGCTATTTTTCAAAATCAAAACTCCTCTAAGGCTGTAAAATTTCTACATAGACAATACTCTGATGGCTTCGCAACATTTCGTTGCTTAGCCAGACAAGAAGATGGAGAATGCGATAAATACGCAAGGGCTGATAAATATTATCAAATAGACAACCCAAATAGAACAACAGAATTTTTAAATTCATTAGCCCAAGCAACATCCAATTATTTAAGCGAAGTTGCAAGTTTTCATAATTTAAGTTGGGATTACTTTACATACGTTTCAGATAAGAAAACAACAAATCCACCGAACAAAATGAAAGAAATATTTGATTTAGTGAACTCTCCTTTTCCTAAAATCAAACTTTTCGAGTGGAATGAAAATGTAACAGGCAGTTTAAGGAATCAACCAAATTATGAAGCCAGACGTTCTTTTATCGCTAATAATTTACACACAATTGAAGGCATAGAATTACAGAACAAAAATATAATCGTCTTAGATGACCAATTCACTTCATCTGCGACTGCGAATGAAATTTGCACACAGCTTCGAAATAAAGGAGTTAAGAAGATATTATTCATAGCTTTGTTTTATCTAATACTTCCAGTTGTAAGCAAAGCTTGTCCGCAATGCGGCAAACCTTTAAAAATAAAGATAAGACGAAATGATGGAAACAGATTTTATTCGTGCCTACCTGCCAAATTTGGCGGAAAAGGATGCGGTTATACAGAAAATATAGCTTGATATGAAAGATAAAAATAAAATAATCGGTCTTATTTCTCTTTTAGAGTTGGATAAAATAGGCCCTGCTTTTATCAAAAAAGTAGTGTCAAATAATTGCTTTGAATCCACAAATATTTACAAGGAAATAAAAGAAATAACTTCTTCCAACAACAAAAACTTTGATGATGATGCAATCTATGATGCAGTTGAGAGAGCCAAAGAAATCATTTTCAAATGCAAAGAAGAAGGAATTTCATTAATCGGATTAACAAGCGATGATTATCCTTTATTGCTAAAGGAAATAAAAGACCCGCCACCAGTTATTTATTGCAAAGGAAATCTTGATTTACTTTATACTAAAGTAGTTTGCATAATTGGAACAAGAGAACCAAACGAAACCGCTATCAAAATATCTGAAAGAATCGGCTTGTTTTATGCAAATTCAGGTTGGACGATTTGCAACGGACTAGCAGAAGGAGTTGATAATTATTCAATTAAATCAAACAACCAAATTCATCGCAATGTCTTTGGCATACTAGCAGGCGGACTAAATTACAATTCTAAAAAAACGCTTCTCAAAAAAACTGCTGAAAACGCTGAAAAGACTATCGAAAGTGGCGGACTTCTAATTTCAGAAATGCCGCCAGACAAAAAGGAAGACACTTTCAGCGTTGTAAAATCTTGCAGAATTCAAGCAGGTCTTTCTAACGGACTAATTTTAGTCCAAAGCTCATTAGAAGGGGGGTCACGTTTTACGACTAAATCATTTTGTGAAACACAAAGACCAATTGCCGTTATTAATCCCATACAGACGGACCTTGACCTGCCGACTTATAACGCAAACAAAGAAATCATTCTTAACGGTAAAAAAGGACTATCAAAATTCACGGAATTAAAAGAAGACAAAATTCAGACTTCTAAAATCTTTGTAATCAAATCCAAAGACGACTACACAGAATTTGAAATATCCATGAACAATAGACCAAAAAAAATTGAACAATCAAACACAACATTATTCGGTTGAAAGAAGAAAGCCAGCCACTAACAGGCGTTTGGCTCAATGGCGGGTGACGTGGTTAATTGAACGTTCTACCTCGCATCAACATTTGTGGTGTATTTACAGTTTTGTTTTCCGAAATCCGCCACTACGCCAAGCGCCAAAACATTATGCCTCATGCGAAGACAACACACTAACAACTAACTTACAGACAGAAATATGCTAATATTTAAAGACACTAAATTCATAAAATCGCCGTTCGACAATGAAGCTGAACTGGAACAAGTAATCGTTGACAATTATGAATATCTTTTCGGTCCAACATCTTTTTATCTGCCAAAAGCTAAAATAAAAACGGCAGACGGAGTAGGAACAATTCCAGACGGTTTTGCAATCGATATTGGACTTAATAAATGGTATTTAGTTGAAGCAGAGTTAATGCATCATAGTGTTTGGAACCACATTGCTCCACAGGTGACAAAACAGATTTTAGCATCACAACAATCAATTACTAAGCGGATACTTATTGACCTTGCAGTTCATCAATATCAAACAGACAATTACACCAAAGAGAAATTTGATGATTTAAATATTGCAGCTATAAACGTTCGACAAGTTGTTGGAGACATACTTGAAACTAACCCAATTATTGGTGTTCCAATTGATGGTATAACTAACGACCTTAGAGATTGGGCAAGGACATTAAAGTATAAAGTAAAACTTTGGGTAGTTAGTAAGTTCGTTGAGTTTAACAAGCCAACAAATATTGTATTTGAATTTCCCGAAGAATTTAAGCCCGAACTTGACACAGAAGAAGAAAGTAAACCTCAAAAAGCAAACACAGAAATTGCACAGTATGACGTTGAACTCATCGACCTTGTTAACGCTAGCTTGTTGTCAGTTGGAGAAAAACTTTCTATGGCATATAGACCAAGAAATGGACAGCTAAAGAAATATGAAGCGGTGGTTTTAGAGGACGGCTCATTAGAACTTTTAGGACAACAATTCAGTAGCCCAAGCTACGCAGCACTTGCAGGTATTCAAGATGCAGGTAGTGACAGAAAAACTGTAAATGGTTGGACATCATGGAAAAATTTGCAAAACAAAACACTTGCCGACTTAAGAGAACAGCTGTTAAATACAACAATAACGGAATGATAGATGGATAATTTCTAAGGCATAACAGCCCTACAACATTGACAAAATGAAAGATAAACTTAAAAATATATTTGCGTTTCTAACTAAAAATAGATCATTCAACCATTCATTGCAAGAAAGATTTTATAAATCAGTGATTTTACCATACAGTGGCACTACAGAAAAAATAGTATCATTACTTTATCATATTGCAAATACTCAAAGTCAACCAAAAATTGACAGTCTTGCAAGCTTTTATAAAAGCATATTTCAGGAAACTTCTTGCATGACTTCAATGCGAAAATTTATTAACAAAATAAATCCAGATCGACCTTTAAACTATGATAGCCTATACAATGGATTGAAAAATCAAAACGGTTGGTGAAAGAAAACTGCAGCGTTGTTTTCAAAAAGCATTTATCATTTGCACAATGGAAATTATTCTGATAATCTAAAAATTTGGGATGATGTTCCAAAAACAATTTCCGACAATGACAATTTTTACTTGCCAGTGGACTCAGTAATAATTGCAATTTTTAAAAAATTAGACAGCACTGTAAATTGGGACTTTGATAAGATAAACAAAACCCTTAAATCAAAATATAACGGGCATGAAATTGAGGTATGGGACGACTTATGGTTTTGGGGCTTTATAACACAAAATGGTTCTGGCGACAAAAGAGCATTTGAATGGAATGAAAACAAATATTGGGCGTTAAAAGAAAGTGATAAAAGCCGAAAAACAATAACAGAAATTAAAGAAAAGGCTGATAAGTTTTTAAAAACATTGAAAAATGACAACTGACATACAAGAAGCACGAAGGCATAACAGGCTAGCATAAACAAACAACACAATAAATAAATATGATACCAGAAAATGTAATTGAAGAAGTAACAGGTCGGGTTTCAAAATCGGTTGACAGAGTTTTGACTGACCAAAAAGAAGGAAGAATTGAAACCGAACCAAGTTTAACCGACCGACTTTTAGCAAATGTTGAAAGAGATTTTGAAGATCAACAATTCCCATTGAATAATCAAACTATTCGTCTTCGAGCAAGAACATTGAGAGATAGGGGGCGCAATGCACCAGAACATATATACGGTGCAGACCTTACAACAGTATTAAGTGTTGATATTAAAGACTATAAAATAAATAAGGGCATATTAGCACAATCTAAATCCATTGACCATGCAATTATAAAATGCAGTTCGACAATAAATTCTCCTTATTTCAACAATACTTATTTTCTGACAAATCCTCATAATTTAAAAAACATAACAATCGCATACGAAAAGACAGGAACAATTGAGTTTGATTTTCCTAAAACTGAATTTGACCGTTTGAAAGTACAATGCGAATTAATGCTGAAAGTTACACCTGACAGTTTTGTATATCTTTATTGTAGTGATGACATTTATGTAATTCCAGCATCTGCCGTTGACAGTAAAGCAAGAAAAGGGACAAAGGTCAGTTTCTATTGTAAAAATTTTAAAGCATTCATTTCTGAATATTTAAAATCATTTATTGGGGACATTCATTTAGACGGAACAACAGACGATGACTTTGATAAACTTATAAAACGTGCTGACAGCAAATATTTACTTTACTTACAGCTTACAGATAACAATGCCAGCCGCTAACAGCTTTTGCAAAACATTAACGGCTAAGTTATAGTGACAGTACTAACTTTGGCCGATAGTGCTAAAAAAGAATTTATAACAGAAAATGACTAAAGAACTACGACTAATAATATTTTTTGCTTTGGCTGTTTTATTGACATCCATTTACTGGTATTTCAATGAGACAATCTTTCCGAAGGACACTGTTGGGCTTGTGATTTATTCCAGCTTGCTTATGCTTTCGTTCAACACACTAATTATAGAACACTACTTTACTAAGCCAACAGATGTTTTAGCAAGTTCAATTGCAGTTTTGCTAACAATAACTCCAATAAGAAAGGACTTAATAAATCTTGGGGTTTGGTATGACACCCTATTCTTCTTCTCTCTTGGACTTGGTATTTTATCAGTTGCTGCATTAGCATTATTTGCCCCAAACAAACCCGAAGACAATACTCAAAATAAAATCTCAAAGTTGATCAAAGATTTTGTTGTACGGTTTGGCAGTAGCAAGGTTCAATTCTTCTGCTTGTTTGTATTGACAATGTTCTTTTACATTGACAGCAAATCGCAATACTTTCTTTTCCTTTTCATTTATTCCGCATTTGTTCTTCTTGAACCATGGAAGTTTATTATGAAAATTCCTGTTTTCGTTAAACCAAAACCGCAAGAAGGCATCGGGCAAATTTTTGGTGTTCAATCAAAGAACACATTCCTTGTTAAACTCTACGACAAAAGACCATCAATAAAAATATTTGACTTTGTAGAGTTCAAATATTCTATGGACGAAAACAAAAATGTGCGTAGAGGGCTTATACTTGATAACTACCTTCTGAATCAAGAGCAGTGGGTAAAGGTTCTTGTAAGTGATGAAATCAACAAAATATTTCAAGACAAAATTTACAACACATTCAATGATGAAAATGTTGTCTTCAAAATTACCAATCCTGTGAACAACGATTACCTTGAAAAGTTTGTCGGACTGATTGACGAAAACTCTACAATTTCAACCATCCGTTTTGTATATAACTCGAAGAAAGAAATATTTGACGGACAGCTTTTAGAAGTTTTCATAAGAGGTAAAAAAGTTCTTTATCAAGTAATTCAAGGTGTAACAAAAATTGAAACGCTTGAACAAAAAAACGAAACTGGATATATTGTTGGTGAGGCAATACAACTTGGAATTTGGCGACCTGAAAACGGAAACTTTGAAAAGTATGGTTGGGTTCCCTTTATTAACTCACCTGTTTATGTGGCTTCTCCAATTCCTGTTCCTGAAATCGAAGAGAATGAATATGAAATTGGAAAAATTCCAAACTCAAATTATCCAGTAATAATCAAAAAGGAAATTGCACTTACTCATCACACTGCAATTCTTGGAGTAACAGGAACAGGTAAATCAATCTTCGCAAGAAATTTAATTCGCCAGTATCTCACAGACCCAAATACAAAAGTTATTTGCATTGACTTTACAGATGAATACAATGGAAAGTTTTCTGACTTAAAGCCAGTCAAAGTTATTACCGATGCTGTAGCGGAACAAGCATTTAAGGATATTGACTACATTGAAAGAGAAGTTGGAAAGAATTATAACAAGGATAATGAGGCAACAATAGCTAAAAGGAAAGAGGTTGCCACGGCAATACATAAAGAAATTTGCGACTTCTTAAAAAACCCAAACACAAAACTTTCAATTTTTGAATTGCCTGATTTAACAAACAGTTCAGGTATATTGGAATACACAAAATACTTTTTCAAAATTCTATTTCATATTGCCAAAAAAAATAAGTCTTTTGGTAATAGAATTTGTCTTGTGCTTGAAGAAGCACACACAGTAATTCCCGAATGGAACTTTGCAGGTATTGCCGACAAATCTTCTCAATCGCTTTTAAATACAATTGCACAAATAGCCTTACAAGGACGAAAATTCAATGTTGGACTTTTGGTAATTGCACAACGGACAGCAAATGTTTCTAAAACAGTTTTGACACAATGCAACACAATTATTTCTTTTCAAGAGTTTGACAAAACAAGTAGCGACTTTCTTGCAAACTATTTTGGGCAGGATATCGCAGACACCTTGCCAAATTTAAAATTCAGACAAGCAATTGCAGCAGGGAAAGGACTTAAATCAAATGTGCCAATGATATTTGAAGTGCCTCACATTGATGAACCAGAACAACTGCAACAAGCAGAAGCTGTTGAAGAAATCACACAAGTTCAGGCGGTCATTAAGGAAGCTGATAACAACGATACTGCCACAAATGGACTATAAAATAATAAACAACTTATCCAGCACGGCCAACCATTCTACTCGACTAAAAGAATTGTTCGGGAACAGCGACACCGTAATACTCACAAGTCCATTTCTAATGTCAGACTTTGCGGAATTCTTCGGTGAGATTGACTTTACGAAACTAAAAAAACTACACCTAATAACGACACTTTCACCAAATTCCATTGACCAAATAAAAAAAATCAGTTCACTTATTTCTTTTATTGAGTTTCCCGACATCAAAGACAAAAAAGTCAATAGCCAAATTTCACTTAACAATAAGTTACACGGCAAAATTTACATCTTCAAAAAGGACAACAATTATATCTCTGCAATAGTTTCATCTGCAAATTTTACGGACAGTGGTCTTTCCAGAAACCACGAGTGGGGTATTGAAATTTCAGATAAAGTTGAAATCAAAAAACTTGAAACTTCAGTCCTAGAAAGTATTGAATTTTCAAATTTGAGCTTTGACGAAATATATCGTATGCAACAAGCAACGACAGACTTTTTAGCAAAACAACCTCAGACAGAAAATCGGGCCATTGAATTAAAACTTACTGACTTTCTTTCTTCTTCAAATTGGACTTCTCAACTAAACGACACAATTGAATTTTGGCTTAAACCTATTGGTTTTACTAAAAATCCAGTCCCAGAGGACAGACCATTTAATAGTTTAGTACAAGAATTAAACTTTTCTAAGTTGAGACCCAATGGAGTAAAGCCAAATGACATTCTTATTGCCTACGGAGTTGGAACAACAAAAATTTTATCGGTTTACAGAGTAACATCCTTTCCTCAAATGGCGACACCCGAAGAGATTGAGGAAGATAATTGGTTAGAAAGATGGCCTTGGTATGTGGATGCAGAAAACTTAACTCCAAACTTTGGAGCGACTTGGGCAAGTCACAATCTTTGGATAAACTCTCTTAAAGACGAATTTCTGGTAGTTAATCCTGATATTGCAATTACAGCAATAGGTGGACAAACTTTAGGTGCATTAAATTACGGCAAAGATAAATTGAAACTATCTCCCAACTTTGCTAAATTCATTATTGACAAAGTTGTAACTATTAACAACATACAATGAGTAATAATAAATTGACAAAACTTCGCACTGGCAGAAAAGCTGCCTAAAACAAGTGGGTTCCGTACTTCGTAGACACATTTGTACATTATGAAAGTTTAGTTATTTGAATGAATTTTAGAGCTAAAACACCCCGACATCGCCCCCCCCAGAAACGTTAACAACCTGTTCCAAATCGGAACTGGTTGAAAATCCAGTTAAATATATTTTATTATCAAATCATAAGGATTTCTATATTACCCCTTTCACCTACCCTACAATTTTCCCATAGGTGAATTTTTAGTCATCAAAAATCTACTTATCGAAAGTTCAATAAAAATAACAGGCTTGGTCGCTTAGACTGAAAATACATTTTACTTTTTGTCCAGTTTTTTATCGAATAAACTGGACAAATTGACCCTTCAACTATCAACAACAAAATCAAAAAATCAAACCAAAATTTGCAATTAAAAAAACAATTTCCTACACTTGTTTATCAATCGTTGTTGTTGCTTATGTGTAGCGCAAAGGATTGCAAAATTAGACACTAGTTGCGCATTTGTTGCTCGTCAAATTTCTGAAAAGTCCAGCCCACAAGGGTTTAGAGAGTTACCTTACTTTATTGGATCATGTATAGGAAAGTAAACTCTAGTCGTTAGTCTCTAGTCATTAGAAAGTAAATCCATCTTAATTCACAATTAACAATTAACAATTTACAATTCAAATCCAATCCCCTCACGCTCTTCTCAATCATTTTGCCCCAAGACTATTAAAGATGTAGAGGCAAACAGAAAAGAAGCATAGACCTGATTTGGTACTTTTCTAAGCTTGAACAAGCCAAATGTTTTATTTTTTTTATTAACAATGATAAAAATATCAAAAAATAAAATGTTTAAACTTATAACTCAACGAATCCACATTTAATCTATAATGATTGAACATTATTTATTAGTAATGATTTTAAATTACTGAAATAATCGATTATTTTTCAACAATTACCCTTACTAATTATAGTACTAATTAATTAATTATCAATGTTTTCTAAACAAATTTTGTAATCTCAATGTTACCTAATTTTTAACCTAAAAAAATAAACAAACAAATTATGGAACATTTAAAAATTGCAACCGACAATTACGTAGCGTTTACGTTTTTTATCGGAACCATGGCTATGATAGCCGCATCTGTATTCTTCTTCTTTGAGTTGAACAACACTTCTCAGAAATGGAGAACTTCAGTATTAGTTTCTGGTATTATTACCTTCATTGCAGCAGTACACTACTACTACATGAGAGGTTATAACTTAGAAACAGGCGAATCACCTACATTTTTCCGTTATGTAGATTGGTTGTTAACTGTGCCTTTGATGTGCGTTGAGTTTTACTTAATCACTAAAAAAGCTGGTGCAAAACAAAGTTTATTATGGAAGTTGATTTTCGCTTCGTTAGTAATGCTTGTAACTGGATACTGGGGTGAAGCAGTGGTGCCTAACCAAGCAGCATTCTGGGGTCTATTATCAGGCTTAGCTTATTTCTGGATTGTTTGGGCAGTATGGAAAGGCGAAGTTGCACAATTATCTAAGGCAAGTAGCCCTGCAGTACAAAAAGCAATTAAATCATTATTGTTATTCGTAGTTATAGGTTGGGGTATTTACCCATTAGGTTACTTAGTTGGTACAGCTGAAGGTCAGTGGTATGCTTTCTTCGGAAACTTAAACTTAAACATGGACATCATTTACAACATTGGTGATGCTGTGAACAAAATCGGTTTCGGTTTAGTAATCTATGCATTAAGCAGAAGCGAAGACTAAATATTAACAAATTAAAAAAAGGGTTTCTTCATAATAGAAACCCTTTTTTATTTAATTAAAAAACGCCATGTCTTTAATTAATTCAACTCAACTTTACGACTATGCATTTGCAGGTGCCGGAGCATCTACCACATTGCTGTTAATGAGTTTAGAAAGACGAGGATTATTACAAAACAAATTGGTATTAATTATTGATCCCGATGAAAAATTAAAAAACGACAAAACCTATTGTTTTTGGTCGAATACCTCTGATGCAATTGCTAATAATTGCGAAGCCATTATTAGCTACAAATGGAACAAAATAATCGTAAATAACGATGTTCAAGAATCCATTTCTCCCTTAGCCTATTCACATGTTTCTGGATCTGATGTTTACAATGAACTCAGGCGAATCATTCATACATATAACATTACACGTTTAAACGATTCTGTTTTCAAAATAGAGAATGAAAACGAGGTAATAAATATACACACTAACGGCACTACGTATCAATCTAAATTAGTATTCGATAGCAGGCCGCCAAGCTACAAACCTTTATTAGCAAACGAATCTCATCTTGCTCAATCGTTTATTGGCTATGTAATTACCACAGAAAATCCAATAGAAATGCAAGATTGCGTGCGCTTAATGGATTTTGAAGTAGCGCAACAAGGTTATACACAATTTATGTATGTGTTGCCTTTTAATGCCAATACAGCCTTAGTAGAATTGACTCGTTTTGGCTCCGATGTGATAACTGCTAATGAAGCCGAACCTGTTTTAAAAGATTATATACAATCGCATTTTGGTGAATATACCTTAGTGGATATTGAAAAGGGGTGCATACCCATGAGTAATGCTGAAATTGATGTTGATGAAATAAAAAATGTAATTCCCATTGGGGCTCGTGCAGGTGCAATAAAATCGAGTACCGGTTATGCATTTAAAAACATGTTTTACCAAGCCGAACAAATGGCTGATAACATACTACATCAACAAAAATTAACTACCAAACAAAACAAAAATAGATTTACTTTTTACGACAGATTATTATTGTTGATTTTGAAAGATGAAGCAGAAATGGGTAAACCAATTTTTAAAACTTTATTTCAGAAAAATAAAGCAGTAAATGTGTTGCATTTTATAGAAGAAAAAACCTCCTTAGTACAAGACATCAAAATACTATCGTCATTACCTATACAACCATTTTTAAAAGCATTGTATTTTGATGTAAATGTAAAATTGAAAAGTATCGGTTCTCCTCTATTACTTATCTTGTTTACCTTATTGTTAATTGCGCTACAAGCCAGCATCCCACAATCATTCGACATTATACAATACACTGTTTTTGCGATTTGTTTGTTTTTGGTGGGCATACCCCATGGAGCGCTTGATAATATTGTGGAAAGTGGAGATGTGAATAATGGAATACAACTAAATTTTATTGCCAAGTATTTGTTAAAAGCAGGCGTATATTTTTTAGTTTGGTTAATTCATCCAGGCACAGCCTTGGTTTTATTTTTACTGTACTCTGCATTGCATTTCGGACAAGCTGATATGCAAGAATGGAAAGCTAACAAAAGTAGATTATTAGAAAGTACACTTTGGGGTACACTAGTATTGACTATGTTATTGCTTGGGCATGTAAACGAAACAAATTCAGTTTTAAAGAATATGGATGTATTTGTAATTCCACTTAGCAATGAATCGGGATTATATGCAACACTATTCTTATCAATAATTGGAGTAAGTTGGGGGATTTACAATCGTAAAATTCCAATGATTATGATTTCACTTACATTATTACTGGCAACTTATTTACCCCTACTCACAGCATTTGCTTTGTATTTTATTGGTCAACATAGTATTACTGGTTGGGCACATTTGAAAACTACTTTTAAAATAAGCAACTTAAGTTTATTTAAAAAAGCACTACCTTATAATTTAGGTGCATGGTTTTTATTTAGTATTGTGTTAATAAATATCGATAACTCCTGGACTAGCTCGTTTTTCATTTTTGTGTCCTGCATTAGCTTGCCACACGTATTGGCCATGAATAAGTTTTATAAAGTCAATTCATAATTCATCACAATCGATTTTTTCATGAACTTACTTAATATCATCTGTATATCTCTGTTATGGCTGTACGATTTTATTTGATTACGTAAATCATCTACACTCGGGTAGCCAAAGTTTGCATCGAAATAACCGAAGCCTTTGTAATGTCCGCGTTCTATGCATACTACCGACTTCTCTCCTTCTTCTCGGCCTTTGCCAATGAGGAAAAAACTTTGGTTCTGGAAACTAAAACTTTTGATGGCTTGCTCTACACGTGCATTATACTCCTCCGGATTTTCTGATCCAACACAAGCTCCCTTACATTTTTTTATTTGATAGTTGAAACATGCTCCTTTAAAATTATGCAATTCGCATTTGGCTAAACACAAATTATATTTCTCTACTACTCGCTCGAATATTTTTTTAGCCTCCATGCCAGAATCTACCGTGGTTAAGGATTCTAGGCCTTCTTGATGCCTGTCTACATATAAATTTACATAACCTGCATCGTCTAGTTTTTCATATATACTATAAAAAGGTACCGCACTTGTTCTTTTTTGAGATGTATTATAAATGGGTTTAAGTTTTTTTATTTCGTCGGACTCTAAGAGCAAGGCAATTAATTCCGATCCTGTATTTTCTATGCTGATGCTTGCCATATCGTTCAGCATGCGTTCAGATTTTTTTGTTTTGCCTGTAGCAAAATGTTGTAAAATACGTTTCTTAATATCGTTGCTCTTGCCAACGTATATTACATCGCCAAGTGTATTGTGGAAATAATAAACCCCTGTAATGCCTAAAGGTATTTTACTTAGCGCATCGTCTTTTAATTGTGGTGGTAAATTTTTAGGAATGGCAATGGCTGCATTTTTAATATCTTCAATTATGCTGGCATTGCTTTTTAATATTTTATCAAACAAAATAGCAGTAGCTTTTGCATCGCCCATGGCACGATGCCTATTTTCTATGCGTATATCTAATGCATCGCATATTTTGCCTAAACTATAAGATGGAAAGCCAGGGAAAGCATGTCTGCTCATGCGCACTGTACAAAGTGTTTTGCGATGGTAAGTATAACCTAAATCTTTAAACGCTGCCCGTACAAAGCTGTAATCGAAATTTACATTGTGCGCAACAAACACTGCCCCTTCTGTAAGTTCAATAATTTTTTTGGCTACTTGATAAAAAGGTGGTGCATCTTTCACCATCTCATTACTAATGCCTGTGAGTTGAGTTATTTGATAGGGGATAAAACACTCAGGGTTTACAAGCGTACTAAACTCTTCTACCACTTGCTCTCCGTCATGCAAAATAATTGCAATTTCTGTTATCTTACTGTAACTGGGGCTACCGCCTGTGGTTTCGATATCGATAATAGCAAACACTTTGTGAATTATGAGTTGTGAATTGTGAGTTGTGAGTTGTGAGTTGTGAATTTAGGGCAAATATATGAAATTTTAAAATTTTGAGTTGTTGGCAAAAAGGTAATTATTAGTAAATCAAACTTCAATTATGCAATAAAAAACAAAACCCCGCATTGCGGGGTCTCATTTAAATCTTATAAAAAAAACTTTATCTATTTCTGCACAACCGTTGCTTCCATTCACAATTCACAACTCACAATTCACAACTCAATTCTGTTTTATTACCTTATAATTAACACTCTTATCTTCATTATTAACTTTAATAAAGTACACTCCTGCGCTAAGGTCTTGAAGTTCTACTTTAACGTTACCCACAAATGTTTCTTGTTTCAACACTTTTCCATTTACATCCATCAATATAAATACTGAAGGTGTAGTAAGTGAATTTTCTATGTAAACAGTTGAGTTTGTTGGATTCGGATATACTTTTAAAGCATCTTGTAAACTTGAGTTTTGAATACCCACTGTTAACAAACGAACAATTTTTAAATTGAAAGGACTGGTTGCTAATAAATTTTCGGCAACATCTTCTGTGCTTGCTCTAACAGTCCAAATAATTTGAGTTGAATCGCCTGCTGGAACACCTAAGGTACCAAGTAAAGAACTAATCGCTGCTTTAGTAGCTGTTAACTTGTTATCCTTTCCATTATTGTCTGCCTCTAACTCTACCAATGGGAAAGAGAAATCGCCACCTGGCAAATCTGCTAACCACTTGTAATTAACTGCCGAGGTAGATCTTTGCCAAGTAATTTGAACTTTCGTTGTATCGTTGTCTTTAACCGTTAATCTTGTATTGGTAACTGGGCCTACTAAACTGAAAGCAGATAATGGAGGGAAAATTCCATCGGCACGTGCGTTTAATAATTGAATTCTGGTATCACCTACTAGGGTAGTATCTCTAACATTGAATGCAGTATTGTTAGTATTATGTTTTGCTAACATGTATTCTGCAAAAGCATCTTGCTCCGAACCAATTACTGCGAAGGTGCTTGCTCCTGCTGCTTTAATAGCCGTATCTAAATCTACTCTAGCTGTTGTAACTGCAGGGAACGGATATCCATCACCACCAACTTGTGAACCCGGGCCCGATGCATTAGCTAAGAAATTTAAAGTAACTACTTTGTACACTTTAGTTGTATCGCCAACTAATTTACCATTACGTAAAATGGTATCGATTTTATTTCCTAATGAATCGATTAATACCATCGATTTAATTTTATTTCCAACCGTTTTGGTAGTATCGTATGTAAATGCTACCCCACCAATTTGTGGGAACTGACCAGGAGTTGCGTTTGGTTTTGTTGCTGCAATACCGTGCTCTAATAATCTTTTTAAGCCCGCTGCATTGGTAGAAACAATTACTAATCGGTTGTTGAAACGTAATGAATTCTCGATGTCTAAACGAGAAACATCCCCTTTTAATTTATTTGCACTTGGGTTAGCTTGTGTTGGTTCTAATACTACATTACTTCCTACAGAATTTACAAAACCAACTGCCGAACGTATACCACCTCCATTTTTAATAGATACTACTACTTGTGGATCGTATTTTTTAGCATACCATAAATTCGCATCCGATGATAAGTTACCTAAGTTCGTTTCTTCTGTTCTTACTAAGTTTCTGCGACCTTCTAAAAATACTTTACTCTTACCTACTATGGTACCATCTTTAGAAACAATTACAGAACCAATAGCAGCACAAATAGCACGAACGTTAGCACCTTTTGTGCCTGACGTAAATGCGTTTGCATACGTACCATATAAAGCAGTAACCATTGCCGTATCACTTGCATAAACTCCGTTAATGTTAGAGTCTAATGCCGATGTAATTAATACTCCGTTTGCATCAAAATCACATACAAATCTTCCAACATATTTCCACTCACTCGTAGTGTTTAAAATTACCATTGGTTGACCTGTGTTACTTGTTGTTCTAATAGGATATTTTTCTGTAGCCACATGTCCTGCAATTAATCTATCGTTACCATCTGCAGTATAAGCATGGTTACCACCAGAGATAATTATATCTACATTTCTTAACAATGGTGCTAATGCTTTTTCATTTGCTAACTGTTGCAAATGCGCTAATAAAATTATTTTGTTGATGTTTTCTTTTGCAATTAACGAATCGATAATTGGTTGTACAATGGCTGCTAATGCTGGCATATCATCTACTTGCGGGCCTTTAACTGTTGTAGCTCCTGGCGATGATATTTTAGCAAGCACTTGTGTAGTTACTCCCACTACACCAATTTTTTCGCCATTGCGTTCAATAATTATGGATGGTGCAATGCCTTTCTTTTGTGAGTTTGCCGTAATGTTTACTGATGTTTTAAATGCAGTATCTCTTAAAATTTGATTGGTAAATAAGTAATTTAAATTTACATCCTTACTAAAATCTAAGTTCGCACTTACGTACGGAAATTGTGCACCGATCCAACGTTTGTCGGCTCCACTGTTTCTTATATCAACTCCAATTTGCCCGTTTAATTCTGAGGTACCTAAATCGAACTCATGGTTACCTAATGCCGATGCATTAAAACCGATGATGTTCAAAATTGCAATGTCGGGTCTGCCAATTGCTGGGCGCACTGCTTGCGTACCTGCGTAATAGCTAGCAGCTGTACTACGTAAAGCTGTTTGTACTGATGGATCTTCGCCAGCCGATAAAAACGGGCCAGGCAATGTATTATCACCAGACGATAATATTAATGTATTGTTATGTTCATCTTCTAATTTATCAACAACCGCTGCATAGTTAGGTGCATCCACTACGGCTGCTACACTGCTCTCCATGTCTGAAGAGTGTAATACTTGCATTTGAAATGCCGATCTGTTGTTTAATTGAATGATTGCAACTGTACCAGAAATTTCGTTAGATAATAGTAACATGTCTTTTCCATTTGGGCTTTGTGCCGCAGGCACAAATACAATTCCTTCTGGACCTAAATCACCAACAGTTGCAAGGGTTCCAGAGCCTGGTGTTACTGCAAAATTTCTTGTATTGATATAATTTACAAAGTACGGACTTGCAGGATTGGTAATGTTATAAATCATTACACCACCAACTCTTTCTAATCCAATAAATGCATAAGTAGAATCTAAAATTTTTCCAACAGTAATGGCTTCTGGTTCCGGACCTTTATCATCACTTCTATTGTCTTTGGTATTGTTAGAATTACTTGCGTTAAAATTATTAGGGAATAAAATGGCAGTACGTTGTTCAAACTCATCTTTGCTATCCCAAACTACTGTACCATTATTTGCATTCCAAATAGTAAATGAACGAGCACCGTAGCAAAACACAGAATCGAATTTACCATCGTTGTTAAAATCTCCATACTTATTAGTTACGTTTAAACGACCCATTGCTGTGTTAGCTTTCATTGCTGTAACCATTGCCGCACCACCAAATTTTGCAGTATCTACCACATAAGAGGCATTACCAAAACGAACTTCTTCATTATTAGCCGCACCCCAATCACCACGCACATCTCCTTCATTTGCTGAAATTAAATAATTGGTTGCTCCCACTCTCATGTATGCAAGCGCATCTGGCTGATACATCCCAAATACAGGGTAGTTCGCTATGTTTATTACACTACCATTATCGCTCGCATCAATTCCATTACCAGCTAAATTATGGTTCTTATATCCTAGAGGAATTAATTTTGTAACGGTTGCAGTGGCAATGTCAATTTCTGCAATACAATTATTTTCTTGACAAGTAGCCCAAGCGATTTGCGAATTATCTGAAACGGCAACATATTCAGGCTCTAAATCTTCGGCAACTGTTGAGTTACGTAAAAATACTCCGCCTTGTTGTATGCGACCCGTAATTTTAATTCTCTTATCAATTGGTTGATTATTGAACTGAGTAAAACCAGCCGTTTGTACATTTGCTTGTGTAAGGTTATTTACACCGTTAGAAATATTGATGATGCTAATGGAACCTTCTCTATCAATTGTATAATCGCTATTTGGTTCACCTTCATTGGCTACTAATACACGCTTACCATCTGGAGTAAACGTAACCATGTCGGGGTTTGCACCCACATCTACTTGAGAGATGTATGCCAGTGTGCTTGCGTTAAAAAACACCACTTTACCGTTCTCGGTTTTACCTAAGGAATCGATTATGGCAGCTGCGATTATTCCGTTTTTACAAGCAATAGAAGTAATATCACTTCCATAAGGTTTTAAAGAAATAACGCTAACCTGTACAGGGCTTGCGGGATTGCTAATGTTTACCACCTTTATAGAGGTATCAACACCAGAGTTCACAAACATACGTTTCGATTTTGCATCGAAAGCAGAAATTTCTGCAGCAGTATTATTATATACACCTGTAGAAAATCTCCCAATGAGTTGTGGGTTAATTTGTGCTTGGGTTTTATGGCCCATTACACTAAATAAGGCCGTTGTGAAGCCTGTTAAAAGAAGTAATTTTAGTTTCATATATCGAATAGATTTACGAGTACGAAGTACCCATTCTAAATTCAATACAGCGTTAACTTAGCTTTATGATTAGGTTAAGTGAATGGTGAGTTGTGAATTGTGAGTTGTGAATTGTGAGTCAATCATCACATAATAACTCAATAACATTATAACTAAATTACTAATTAACTTAATAACAAATTAACATAGTAAACATATAACTTACTAGTATCCCAATTCACCATTCACCATTTACAATTCATAATTTAACCCTATCTTAGTGTATGAAACCTTTTATCCTAACATTAAGCATTCTTATTAGCTTAGAAAGCAGTTCTTATACTCAAAACCTTCATAAATACGTAAACCCATTTGTTGGAACCGATGCGCATGGGCATACCTTCCCTGGTGCTACCACTCCTTTTGGAATGGTGCAATTAAGTCCGGATACACGTATCGATGGTTCTTGGGATGGTTGCAGTGGATATCATTACTCAGATAGCTTGATTTACGGATTTTCGCATACGCATTTAAGCGGCACCGGTTGTAGCGATTATGGTGATATTGCCTTCATGCCTGGTTATGCGGAGGAAAATGATTTTGATCAAAACAATACTCGCAGGCCTCAAAATTTTGTAGCATCTTTTAAACATAAAAACGAAAAAGCAAGTGCCGGATATTATGCAGTAGCACTTGATAACATAAACGTCGAATTAACAGCTACCACAAGAGCTGGTATCCAAAAATATACTTTTCAGAAAGATGGCATTGCCTGCATCAGTTTAAATTTAGGGCACCGCGACCAATTATTGGATAGTAAAATAGAACGTGTAAACGCTAGTAAATACAGAGGGTATAGAAGGTCTAAAGCTTGGGCAGAAGATCAATTGGTGTATTATGCCTTCGAAGTTTCTAAAAATGCCATTGCCGAACGCAGCTATAAAACCGGAAGCTCTACTACTGATGACGTTTTGTTTTTATATTATAAAGTAAAAAAAGGCGATGAGATCTTAGTAAAAACAGGCATCTCTAGTGTTGATGAATTGAATGCAGAACTGAATGTACAAACAGAAATTCCTCATTGGGATTTTAATTTGGTACATCAACAAGCTATTGCTTTATGGGAAAAGGAACTTAAAAAAATTGAGGTTATAGACCCTAATGAAAAAAATAAATCAACTTTTTATACTGCCCTATACCATTGCATGATTCACCCAAATGTATTAAGTGATGTAGATAAAAGATACCGTGGCCGCGATGGTAAAATTCACCTAACACTCAGTAATTATTACACTTTGTATTCTCTTTGGGACACTCACCGTGCTTTGCATCCTTTGTTAAACATTATTGATAAGCCCCGTAGCAAAGATTTTATGCTGAGTTTTTTGGCACAATACAATCAAAGCGGACGATTACCCATGTGGGAGTTATGGAACAACGAAACGAATTGTATGATTGGCTTCCACTCTGTAAGTGTAATTTTAGATGCCTATGTTAAAAATGTAATTGATAAAAAATTATTGGCGGAGCTCTACCCTGCTGTAAAAGCGGAAGCCATGAGCGACCGATTTGCATTGGATAAATTTAGAGCCCGTGGATATTTACAAATAGACGATGCCAGTGAAAGTGTAAGCAAGACTTTGGAATATTGTTATGATATGTGGTGTGTTGCTGAAATTGCCAAAGCATTAGGCCATACAAAAGATGCAGAATATTTTGGCTCCTATACACAAGCTTGGCGCAACGTATACGATCTAAACACTGGTTACATGCGACCTCGTAAAAATGGCGATTGGCTCAAGCCTTTTAACCCCACAGAAGTAAACAACCATTATACAGAAGCCAACGCTTGGCAGTATTCTTTCTTCATTCCTCACTCAACAGAAAAACCAAAAAATGTATTAAAACTTTTTGAAGCAGATAGCAGAACTACAGGCAGAACTCAAAGTGATATTACCGGTTTGGTTGGCCAATATGCACATGGCAATGAACCCAGTCATAACTACGCTTATTTATTAGACCATCAGCATAAACAAAAATACATTAAACATATTTTAGACAGCCTCTACTCTCCCGCACCCGATGGATTATCTGGCAACGACGACTGCGGACAAATGAGTGCTTGGTATGTATTTAGTGCTATGGGTTTTTATCCGGTTTGCCCGGGTAAGGCAGAATATGAATTTGGTGTTCCATTATTTAAGCAAGTTAAAATACACCTCTCGCCTACTAAATATTTTTACGTTGAAGATAATAGTTCAGGAAAAACTTCTTACCCAAATATTGCAAGTAAAAAACTCTCACATGCTACCATAGAAAACGGATGGAGTGTAAAGTTTGAAGCAAATGAAATGAAAGCTGAAAACGAAAAAAGCAATAAAGTAATTGAAAATATAAAACTTACTGCCCCTGTAATTTCTTCGATGAAACATGTGTTTAAAGATTTCAGCAATGTTGAATTATCGATGCCCGATAGAGCTCTTGATTCTACCATCGAATTATATTACAGCATCGATTCGGCAAGTGTAAAATTTGCTCAAAAATACAGAGGTCCGTTTTTTGTGAATCGCGCTTGTACAGTGTACGCTTATGCAAAGCAAAAAGATGTAATCAGCAATTTCACGAGCACAAAATTTCATCAAATTAAAAACGATTGGGAAATACAACTCAGAAGCACCTATAACAAACAATACTCAGCCGATGGACCTAACGGTATTATTGATGGCTTAAGAGGCAATACAGATTGGCGGATGGGCGGATGGCAAGGTTACCAATCGCAAGACTTTGAAGCGAATGTTGATTTGAAAAAAGAAACTGAAATTAAACAAGTATCTGTTGGTTTTTTACAAGATACACGCTCTTGGATTTTAATGCCAAGACAAGTAGAAATATGGACTTCTAATGATGGGAATATATTTAGGTTGAATGCAACCTTATACAACAAAGTACCTGCAACTGATTATGCAGTTCAAGTAAAAGATTTTACTACAAAATTACAAAAAGTAAAAGCGCGCTATATAAAAATTAAAGCTACAAACTTCGGTGTTTTACCAGAGTGGCACCAAGGCGCTGGCGGTGATGCGTTTATTTTTGTGGATGAGATTGAAATCAAGTAGTTAGTCTTTAGTAGTTAGTCTTTAGAAACGTTTCTAAAGACTAACTACTAAAGACTAGAGACTATCTTATAATATCTATCGTTCCACTCTGCGACCTTGCTCTCGATTCTAAGGTGTAAAAATACGTTCCCGAACCTAAGCCATCTGCTTTCCACTCAAACTCTGGGTTGGTAGATTCGTATAATACTTTTCCGTATCTATTAAAAATGGTGAATTTAAAACCAGGGTCGCAATACACTTTGTACTGATCGATGATTTTGTACACATCGTTTTTACCATCTTCATTCGGACTAAATACATTTGGAATCGGATTGATAACATCTGTATTCGGAATCACTTTAAATCGAATGTTAAAGCCTTCTTCGTCGGTTTTACAAGGTGGATTAGAGGTGGTAAAGAACACTGTATATGCACTGTCGCGTATTTGATCGCATGAAGTTACCCATTTAAATACAGCGTTGCCAACAGATGTATTTTCAAACGTAGCATGGTTGCCCGGTATGCCTGCATACATATCTCCAGTTGAAGAAATTTGAATAGAATCACTTTGTAAATCACTTTGAGAATTTAATTCGAGCGTGAAACTTTCGCCAGCCACCAATTCTATGGTTTTATTTTCTGCATCCACAAAACTTGGTTGCAATAATGGATTTCTTTTTATAAATAATTTAAATACATGTCTTGATGAATCTTTCGGATTTCTACAGGCTTCATCCCATGTGGCAAAGTTTAAAATATAGGGTTCATCTCTTATTAAACTACAATCGGCAAACCAATTGATACTTGTTTTAACGGTATCAACACCAAGCCCTACAGCTCTTGGTATTATTGGCTTTGGCAAGTTAAACGGAATATTTGTATACACCGTATCAATGGTAATTAATTCGGTTGCACTGGTATCAACAGAAGTAATCAAGAAATTATAAGTTTGTCCTGCGTAAATAGTATCAATAGTTTCTAATGCATTTGCAAAACTAAAATATGGGATACTGTTTGGTCTCTCTAAAACGGTAATGTTAAATATCAATTGACTTACTTCTGGATTCACACATTCGTTGTCTTTCGCTATAACTCTAGCAGTGTATGAACTTGTGCGAATATCTGCACATGTACTTTGCCATATTAAACTAGCTCTCGCAGAATCTTTACCCATGCTCGGTAATAAATAAGCAATGTTAGATACTACTGCAGGATTTGTTATATCAGTTGTGTAATCTAAACTCAAATACACAGAATCAAATCGTGTATTGGTATCTACTGCAAAAACAGAGTAATTAAATAATTCACCTCCATAAATAGTTGTATCAATTACATTAATAGTAACATTACTAGGAGTTCTAAATTCTGGTGCTGAATTAAAGGGTCCATCGGCATATACCAAAATTGTATCGTATGAATTTATTTGTGGGCAGCCTTCATCAAATGTTCGTAAAAACAAACGATAAGGTTCTGCTCTTACATTCGCACAAGTTGGTGTCCATGTAAATTTAACTCTTAAACTATCTGTACCGGTAAGTGTTGTATAAGCAACATTCGCACCACCTATGGCTGCGACTGCTGCGAAGTCAGAAAAATCGGGCTGTAAGGTTATGTTTTTATATTTATTGATGTTTACATTTAAGGTATCGTATAAATACACAAAAAAACTATCTGTTTTACCTTCCGGAATTCTAACAATATTGGGTGTTTTAGCGCTTAGTTCCACTTTTTTATTAGGTTGATCGCGGATGTAAATTTCTACATCAAAATATAATGAATCGGGTTTTTTACAATCATTATCATACGCATAAAACCTTACTTTGTAAGGCAATTCTCGGTTGTCTTCGCATTCTGTTTTCCAACTAAAAGTTGCAGTAGAATGAATAATTTGAGGATTTGCACTAAACACAAATTTACTGTTTACCGCACCATTGTTTGGGTCGGCGTCCATGCTGATATTTACTACCTGAGCCGAATCTTTATCATATGTTTTAATAAGAGAATCGCCTGTTAATTGGAAAGTATCGCCGGCTTTTACAAAATACTTTTTAACTTTTTTATTTGAAGCTGTAGTTGATTTAATGGTATCGGGGTTGCTCAAATACTTATTTGTAAAAATTGGCACCACATTAGCTTTCTTATTTACATAGAGTGTTACAAATGTTGAATCATAAAAAGGTGATGGACAGGTTTTATCTCTAACAACCACTATAAATTGATAGGGTTTTGTTCTAACGTGAGTACAACGAGGTGTCCATTTAAACTGACCAATCACTTGAGCTTGCCCTTCAATAATTAAGTTTTGTGCATCAGCTCCTCCGACTAAAAATCCAACTTCACCCCATTTGCCATTTAGAGTGCTCGGGTCTAATACGTTTTCTCCGGGTGCAATGTTGGGTAACATGTACATAAACAAAGAGTCGAGCGGCGAATCTCTGGATGTAAAAGTCATCTCGAAATCATTTGGATAATTAATCGTGTCAACAATTATTTTCTTTTGGTTATTCTGATTTTCGGTAACAGGTGGAGCTTCGGGGCATAGCACAGTTTCTAATTGATAATCCCTTCGTATTTCGCCAATTTTAGTTGGCACTCCCGCAATTTTTCGATATTCTTCTACTTTAAAGGCGACTAAATATTTACCAGCTCTGGTGGGTATGAAGTTAATAATGCCTGTTTTAGCATTGATTGTTAAATCAGGAACACCATCTAGAATATTATAATAAAAATTATAACCAGCTGCATAAGGTATTAATGGAAAAGGTTTATTTGCGCCATCATCAAATGGCACAGCTAATGAATAAACAAGCGAATCTCCATCCGGATCTACTACATTCCAATCTAATGTATAGGGTTTACCTACACAGAAGAATGTAAGAGGTACTTTTTTGTATTCTGGTGATGAATTGTAACGAGTGGTTGTACCTGTGCCAATGCGAGGAAAATCCATTGTGAACGTAACACCATACATAGATGAAGTGCCTTCAACATTCACAATCCCGATGTTTCTGCAACAAGATGTTGAACTCACGTAATAACCAGCAGGGTCTGTTAAAGTTGCATAATTAATTTCAGAACTTTCATAAATGCCTAACTCCACTCTTAATTGAGCTTGCGCGGGTGGGCATTCTTCCGGTGGATAAGATAAAAATGTTTGTGGGTTTATTTTATTAGTAACAAAAGTACCAACGGCTGTGTTGTTGCTGTTTCTATAAATTGTAAAAGAAGCTGAATTTGGAATTGGTATACCTAATACATCTCTAAAAATTCGTAATCTAAATTTATATAAATCCGTAGGTGTACCATTTGTATTTTTAATGTTTATCATACACATATCATACCCAACAAAATGGTCGGCGAATGAATTGTTTAGAATAAAAGCAAATGTTAGGAATAGCGTGATGTATAGCTTTTTCATTGAAATTGGTTAGTTAAGAGAATTGAAGCCAAAAAGTATGCCAAACATAATACTACTATAATTCTGCATAAGAATCACTTGTTTCATACAATTTGAGCTTACAAAGTGTAATATCCTCCGGGAATTTGTCTATTATTTTATTTTTTATGTAGATAATCATGTTTTCTACACTAGGCTCTACTTTCCAGATATGCAAATTTTCCATCTTTCTTAAATCTGGATGGTGTTCTAAAAATTCTTCTGATAAAATTAGAGCATGATCCCAAGGTTTTACTACCGCTTCATTTATGATTTTCTTAAGTTCTTTAAAATCGATAATAAAGCCCGTTCCTGGTAAATATTCATCGTTTTGAGTAGGTATTCCAACCGTTACATGTAATATATATGAATGCCCATGTATGTTTTTACATAAACCTTCATAGCCATGTATGGCATGTGCAGTTTCGAAACGGAATATTTTGGTGACTTTCAACATGCTCAAAAATAAAAAATATCCATCAGTATTCTATAAAATCTCACATCCACACGCAAATAATTAAACAATGTCACCTGCACGACAAATTTCTAATCCAAATACCCTGAAATTTGGTATATCAATACATCAACTATGAAAAAAATATCATTCTTATTGCTAGTCTTATTCATTGAAATATCAGCAATAGCACAAACTAGAGTAGTATTACTCGAACAATTTAGTAACTCTGGCTGCCCTCCATGTGCATCGTCAACACCGCCAATATTGAATTATGTAAATGCAAACCCCGATAAAATAGCTGCAATTGTATACCACACTGCTTTCCCTTATGTAGACTCTATGTATTATGAAAACCCTGTTGAATCTGATGCTCGTGTTAATTTCTATGGTAGCTTTGGAGTTCCCTATAGCATTCTAGATGGTAATTACTACCGAAATAATTCTGCAAATCTTCTAAATTCATTAAATAATACTGTTAATAACAGGGCCGCAGTAAATACCAACTTTTCCATTAGCAAAAACAACATTAGCTTGGTAAATAGAAATTTAACCGGTTCTATAAAGTTTAGCTCCTTAAACAACAATACAAGTGACGATTTAGCTGCATTTATTGTGGTGGTAGAAAAACGTGTTGAGAAAAGTGATTACAAGGCTTCCCCTGGAAATAATTCCGAAACCTATTACTCGTATGTGATGCGTAAATTTATGACTAACGTGAATGGTTACACGCTAACTAAAAAAGCAATGAATGAAGAAGAGTCGATTCCATTTACATGGACAGTTGAAAATTTTAAAGATTTACAAGAATTAAGAATAATAGCTTTTGTACAAAACTTAAGTACAAAAGAGGTGTATCAAAGTGTATTATTTAATCCTTTTGAAACCAGCACTGGCATAACAAACTCAGAACTTGACAACGAGTTTGAAGCATATCCAAACCCTAGCAGCGGCAGTGTAACTATTGCAACTAAAACATTTTCTAATTTCAAACTCAATATTTACGATACATTTGGTAAACTTCTTAGCTCAGATCTAGTAAATACAAATGCTTATCAAATTGAAAATTTATCAATTGGTATGTATATAGTCCAAATAATTACGAACGAAGGAGTAATTAATAAAAAAATTATAATTCGATAGTAAGTCAGCTATTTGATAATAATTTTTCGAACTCTTGTTGTAAGCCAGCCCCTTTGTCTTTTCCATACCAGGTATGTAAATTAACATGGAATTGCTCTTTGTCAATCGTATCTAGATTTGCTTTCCAATGTGTGAGTATGTCTATTGCACCTTGAGGCCGAGGTCCCCATATAAAAAGTTCAGTTCCATTATCATCAAAAGAAATTAATTTAGGAACAGATTTAGTACCATTAGTTAAATATGCATTTATCCAATCAGGATTATTGTCTCTTAATATAATTTTCAAAGTGATTTTTCCTTCGGAAGCGGCGGCTATTTTTGCAATTCCTGGTAACAATTGAGCGGAGTCTCCACACCAAGTCTCCGTAATTAATATCCAAGTTTGTTTCGTTTTTAAAGCCTTTAATACACAAGATAATTCCTCATTCAAAAAAAATGTTTTATTCCAACGCTCCATTCTTTTATAATTCAACTGTGTGAATTTTTTATGATCATCAGTTTGATCTAATCCTGAAGTTTCATTCTTAGATGCAAGCTCTTCAGTCCATTGAAAGAAAGCATCGTATGTATAATATTCTTTAATTGCTAACATATCGTTTTTATAATAATGCAAAACTAACACAAATAATTAGACTATAATATGATATAAATACTTGTTTTTATAAAAAAAATTTAAGTTGCTAACTATTATTGTTAATTTCACCATTAACAACAAACAACAACAACAATAAAACAATGTTCCCCAAAATACTTAATTTCAACCTCCATAAAGAGGCTGAGTATTATTCATTTCGTAAAAAAAGCATACAACATAACCGCGACAATAGCATTTATTTGTCGGTGGCAATACTATGTATGTATTTAATATTGCATACCATTTGGTACTTTTTAGATTTGAGCAGAAATTTCCCTCAAGAGAGATATTTTTCAAACAATACTCGTATTGCTGCCATCATTGCAATACTAAATTTAGCATATAATTACTTATATAAACATGTACTATTTTTTAGAAAAGAATTTATTTCCCAAGCTGTTATTATTCTTATTAGTGTAAGTATTTTATTTTTAAGCAGTATAAATTCTTACGTAATTTCTTTTAATCCCAAAAACAATTTAACACCCATTCTAATAGGAGCAATTACTGTTTCTGCATTGTTTCGGTTTAGCATAAAAGAAAGTTTATTTGTATACATTTGCGGAATCATTTTCTTTTCCTCATTATTTTTTATTTGGCAGACATCCGAGACTTCATTTGCCTTAAATTTCTCAGCAATAATAAATATTTATATCCTTTCATATATAGTAAATAGAAGCATCTTCTACAGTGCCTATAAATATTACAAACAATTACGATTAACTGAATCTATAAACTTTACACTTAAAAATGCATTGCAACAAAAAGATGAAGTATTGGCAATTGTAGCTCATGATTTAAGAGGGCCAATTCATAGCATTAAATACATGTCTGAAATAATTTCAGATGATAAAACGCCAATAGCTGAAAAAGCATCTTTAGTAGAATTAATAAATACAAGCTGTTTAAATGCGGAGTCAATCATAAATGACATCATCACTTTATCAAAAATAAAAAACACCTCAGACCCAATAGAAATAGCACTTTTAAACGAGGTAGTAACTAAAATACATTCGGATTTTTGCGCTAATCATTTTAATAGAAAGATTAATTTAAACATTGCAAGTAATGAAATGTATGCTAGAATTTATAAGGAAAAACTTAAACGAATTCTGCATAATTTACTTAGCAATGCAATAAAATTTACTCCTTTAGAAAAATCAATCTATATAAATTTATATAGTGAAGAATCTTACCATGTAATAGAAGTAATAGATGAAGGAGTAGGTATTGATGAGAAAGATCAACAGCAGTTATTTAAAAAATACAGTGAGGCCTCTAAAACAGGATTAAATGGCGAAGAGAGCATAGGCTTAGGCTTATATATCGTAAAAGAATTAACTGAAATGATGAATGGTAAAATAAGTTATTTGCCAAATGAAAATGGAGGAAGTAAATTTTTGGTTAAAATTCCAAAGGCTTAACATATTTATCTTTCTGCTCTATGCCTAATCCAAACAAAGCAAAGTCGTATTTTGCGGGGTCTTCGGCATCTAAACTTCTTAAATAATCTGTTAGTTTTAAAGCCGTTTTCCAATTAACTTTTTCGTTTTTTAGAATTCCTAATTGTACCGACGTTTGCTGTACATGCACATCTATAGGGCAAACTAATTGCGAAGGCTTGATAGATTTCCAAAGACCAAAATCAACACCCATTTCATCCGAACGCACCATCCATCGTAAAAACATACACAGGCGTTTGCATGTAGAATTGTTTACTGGGCTGCTGATATGTTTTTTAGTTCTGTGTACAGAATCTTCTAAACTGAAGAAATAATTTTTAAAATGTATAAGATGTTGTTCAATTGTTTGAGTTGAGTTTTGTTGAGCACTATTTTGAAGAAAAGCAGATTCTAAGCTATTATATTTCTGGTAGTGATGTTTGAAAAAGCTAATGAAATATAGCGCATCGGTATCGTTGAATGTACGGTGTTTAAAGCCTACTATTGATTTCAAATCCGATTCTTGGTGATGTAACACAAACTGAAGCGGATCCATATCCATCCTCATCAACAACTCTTTGCTTTTATTTATAATAGTTTTACGTTGTCCCCAAGAAAAAATAGCAGCAAATAATGCTGCTATTTCAATGTCTTGTTTCTTTGAAAACAAATGAGGCACAGAGATTGGATCTTGCTCTACAAACTCTATTCGATTGTATTTTCGGTAGAGTGTGTCGAGTAAATTCTTCAATTCCGATTGTACCATTTTTCTTTAAAATTAGATGTACAATGTATGTTGTACAGTGTACAACGTACAGTGTACTAAATTGAATCCAGCGCTTGCTCCAAATCCGCCAATAAATCCTCTACATCTTCTACCCATACACTTAAGCGTAATAAGCCATCTACTACTCCTGCTGCTTCTCTATCTGCTTTCGGAATCGAAGCATGGGTCATGCTTGC
>CALRTZ010000031.1:0-36301 GCA_943371235.1 Sphingobacterium thalpophilum
AATTTCCATTGGTAACTTATCAAAATGTGATGGATGAAGGTGATGTAAGAGCAGGAAATGCAAATTCATCTAAATTATACGAAGTACTACTTCGTACCGGCGAAGAACGAATGCCTCCATCTGGACCATTAACTGATAATCAAATTAAAAAAATATTTATTTGGATAGAGCAAGGAGCCAAGGATAATTAGGTAGTGTGCTAGTATGCTAGTGTGCTAATGCAAGCTAATTCACAACTCACAACTCACAACTCACAACTCACAATTCACAATTCACAACTCAAAATTCACAATTCATCATGTTGTTTTCAAAAAAAATTTCACTTCTATGTTTGGTAATAATCGGGGGATTGAGCTCTTGTTATTACGATAATTTTGCAGAACTAAACCCAGGTATTGGTTTAGAAGGCTGTACAGATACTGCTGGAGCCATTACGTTTACGGCAAATGTATTACCAATTATGCAACAAAATTGTGGAACCAGCAATCCTGGTTGTCACCAAAATAATTCGAGTACAGGTTTCTACGACTTAAACTCAAAAGCAGGTGTTGATGTAGCCATTGCAGATGGTAAATACTTAGCTTCTATGAAACATTTAGCAGGCGCAAGTGCAATGCCGAAAAATGGAGGGAAACTTGACGATTGCAGTATTGCTGTAATTGAGAAATGGATAGCAACAGGGGGTAATTAACGAATTAACGAATTAACGAATTAACGAATTAGCGAACTAGCGAATTAACGAACTGGCGAATTAACGAAATAGCGAATAGACGAATATGAAAAAAAGTATACTAGCATTAGGCATCATTGCAACTAGCCTATTAACCATAAACACAAGTACAGCACAGGAAACAGATCCAATGAAACTATTGGAGGAAATGAATCCTACGAATGAAAACGAACCCGTAGCGGCTACCTTTAAAGGCACACGATTAATAAACCAACATACTATTGAAGTAGGTGGTAAAAGAACCTTAGACTACCGAATTGCCCACAGATTTGGTCCATTTAATTCTGGATCTTATGATTTCTGGGGATTAGACGGCGGTGCGAGCATACGCATGAGCTTAGAGTATAGTTATGATGGGCGTTTACAATTCGGATTAGGCAGAACCTCTATCGAAAAAACGTACGACTCTTATTTAAAATACAGATTACTACAACAAAATAAAAGCAATACGATGCCAGTAAGCGTAACCTTATTTTCTGGTGTGTATTACACCAATTTACAAGGTGCAGCAACCTTAATTTCTGGAGTAGATAAATACAAAAATAGATCATCGCGTTTGTCATTTGCACAACAAATAATGATTGCACGTAAGTTCAGCGAGGACCTTTCTTTACAAATAACACCAAGCATGGTGCATTATAACCAAGTAGATAATATTGCTGATAAAAACGATACGTATGCAATCGGATTTTTAGGTCGTTATAAATTTACCAAACGTACTGCCGTAACTTTCGAATACATGGCACGTGCCAATAAATACACCAACGCTACTACCTATTATGATTCGATGGGTATTGGTTTAGATATAGAAACTGGCGGTCACGTTTTTCAAGTACATTTAACCAATTCGCTAGGTATTACCGAAAACCAATTTATTACCCGCACAGTCGATACTTGGAGTGATGGGGGAATGAGGTTAGGGTTTAATATTTCGAGAGCGTTCACGTTGTAACGAATTAGCGAATTTACGAACTATCGAATTTACGACAGGAAAATTTGTTTCAAATAGCAATTTGATTCTTTCGCTAGTTCGTTAGTTCGCAATTTCGCTATCTTTGCTTATGCGAACATCCCTCCTAATTCTTCTAATTTTCATTAGTAGCCTCGCTGCTGCACAAACCTACTTCCCTCCCCTTACTGGCAACCAATGGGAAACAAAAAGTGCAAGCGATTTAGGTTGGTGTACAGATAGTATTTCGGCACTTATAAATTTTGTAGGGCAAAATAATTCGAAAGCATTTTTGGTTTTAGTAGATGGAAGAATCGTAATTGAAAATTATTACGGCACTTTTAATCAAGATAGTTTTTGGTATTGGGCATCGGCGGGTAAATCTATGCTTGCCACTCTTGTAGGAATTGCTGCCGAACAAAATTTGCTAAACATTAACGATACGAGTTCAAAGTATTTATCTAATGGCTGGACAAGCTGCAGCACAACAGATGAACAAAAAATAAAAATTGTACATCAGCTCAGTATGTCATCTGGTATAAATGATAATGTACCCGATGTTGATTGTACGGAACCTAGCTGTTTAACTTGTCTTGCAGAACCCGGTACTCGCTGGGCTTACCACAATGCTGTATATACATTATTAGAAGAAGTAATTGCTAATGCAAGCAGTCAAACACTAAATCAGTTTCTAAATACAAACATCAAACTAAAAACAGGAATGAGTGGTTTGTATATTAAGCAAGGGTATAACAATGTATATTTTAGTACCGCTCGATCTATGGCACGCTTCGGTTTGCTAGCACAAAATAATTTTGTATGGAATACGGATACGGTTTTAAAAGATGGAACTTTTAAAACACAAATGACCAATACTTCGCAAAACCTCAATCCTGCCTACGGATATTTATGGTGGCTCAATGGTAAAAACAAATTTATGTTACCCGGATTGCAAATCGTTTTTAATGGAATGTTAACTCCCGATGCTCCGACAGATATGTACAGTGCCATGGGTAAAAACGGACAACTCATAAACGTAATTCCAAGTAAAAAAATGGTGGTGGTACGCATGGGAAATAAACCCTCCGACCAAAGTGAGTTACCTATGATTTTTAACAATGAAATTTGGAAACGATTGAATTCGATTATGTGTAATGCAACTTCGATCAACCATCAAGCTAAACAAAATAAGTTAAGTGTATACCCTAACCCAAGCCAAAACGAGGTATTTATTAATGGGATAACTAATTTAAATTATTGTATTAAAAACGTTAACGGACAGGTAATGCAAGAAGGAATTTCGGAAGGCAATAAAATTTCTATTGAGAAATTAGCTAATGGAGTTTATAGTTTAGAAATAGAAGGTAGAACTTTAAGAATTGTAAAAATTTAATTTTTTGCTCACAATGTACATTAAGTACACACAATGGTACACAATGATTTTGCTTGTGGATTTTAGAGTTTCACGCAAAGAACGCAAAGTTAAACGCAAAAAGCGCAAAGAATGAGTTTATTCTTAAAATATATACTAGTACTTATATTCCCAATGTGCATGCTTAGCTGCTCAACTATTCATAAAACAGAAGAATATTATAAAAACACCACTTATAATCAAACAAGAAATTACTCACACTATCCAACTATAATATTTGAATTTAATGATAGTACATATACTAATATCGAGCCAACATTATATGGACATGGCAAATGGAGATTATCTGATGATAAAAAAAAGTTGCTACTTAGGGAGTTCTTAAAGCAAGAACAGAAGAGATTGTAGATCAAGTATCAATTACATTTGAATTTGAAATATTAAAAAAAGGAAAAATTTTGCGAGATGATAGATTCTACTTGCAAAAAGTAGAAAAATAATAACATTACATTTTGCGGGCTTTGCGTTTAACTTAGCGCTCTTTGCGTGAACGATTTAATATTTCACGCAAAGAACGCGAAAGTTCTCGCAAAAAACGTATAGATTATTTTTTTATACGGCTAAGTAGAAAGAAACATTCAATAATGCAGATAATAAGTAAGCTAAATTATAAAATGAAACAAAATTTGATAAAACGTTTATTTTTTAAATAACTATAAATTAATTTTATTTATTGCATTATTTAACATTAACTGCATAAGCATCCCTAAAAACAAAGAATACTTTTTGAATTCTATGTACACTCAAAATATTGGACACTCTAGTACTCCATCTATAATTTTTACATTTAAAGATAGCACCTATACTACCATTCAAATAGCATTCACTGGTCATGGAAAATGGAAGTTATCTGATGATAATAAAAAAATATTGCTTACTGGCTTAAATAAAATAGTAATAGATGAAGTAACAGAATATAATCCAGCACAGTACGAATTTGAAATATTAGAAAACGGCAATCTTTTGGTTGGTCAAGGTGGCTACTATTTACGTAGATCAAAGTAAGTATACTTTATTTATATTTGAAATATTTCAGACAAAAATACATTAGGTTGTAGAAAAAAAATAACATTACATTTTGCGGGCTTTGCGTTTAACTTAGCGCTCTTTGCGTGAACGATTTAATATTTCACGCAAAGAATGCGAAAATTAAACGTAAAAAATGCAAAGTGTAAGATGTTGCCCCCATTAGCACACTAGCATACTATCACACTAGCACACTAACTCCTCTCTTCCCACACTTGTACCAACTCCACAATCGTATCTACCGCTAGCTCCATATCTTGCACAGAAACCCATTCGAGTTTAGAATGGAAGGCGTGCTCACCAGCAAATATATTAGGGCAAGGTAAGCCCATAAACGATAAACGCGAACCATCTGTTCCACCACGTATGCCACCGCTCACAGGGTTCATGCCTGCTCTACGTATAGCTTCTTCTGCATACTCCACCAATTGCGGATGTTTAAGCAACACTTCTTTCATGTTTCTGTATTGGTTGTGTACTTCTATTTTATACATAGAACCTGGATAGTTCGACATTACTTTTTTGGCAATTTCTTCTACAAAGTGTTCATGCACTTTTAATTTCTGTGTATCAAAATCGCGAATTATAAATTGAATAGTAGCGCTCTCCATGTTTCCACTAATGGAAGTAGGATGCACAAAGCCTTCTCGTCCGCTTGTTGTTTCAGGCGAATAAGAATCTTTAGGTAATGCCGCCACAATATCCGATGCAATTTTTACCGCATTCTCCATTTTATCTTTTGCAAAACCAGGGTGCGAGGCTACGCCATAAATGTGAATACTCATTCCATCGGCCGAAAAAGTTTCGTCTTCTATATGTCCACGTGTTTCGCCATCCATGGTATAGGCAAAATCAGCAGCTAACTTTTTCAAATTCACTTTATCCACTCCCCTACCAATTTCTTCGTCGGGGGTAAACAATATTTTTATTTCTCCATGTTTTATACTCGGATTTTGTATGAGTTGATGGATGGCATCCATAATTTCTGCCACACCTGCCTTATTATCGGCACCCAATAAAGTCGTACCATCTGCTGTAATAATATCATTCCCTAGTTGATCTAATAAAGCCGGATGCTCTGATGTTTTTAACACTTGCGTGTGATCTTTGGGCAATACAATGTCTTTACCATCGTAATTTTTATGGATAATAGGATTCACATCTTTACCTGTACAATCTGGCGAGGTATCCATGTGTGAGCAGAAACAAATTACTGGAACTTTTTTGTTGGTATTTGATGGTAGTGTTCCATACACATATCCGTTTTCATCCATCTCCGCATCCGAAATACCCATGGCTAGTAATTCTTCTACTAACAACTTACCTAAGTTTTTTTGCTTCTCTGTTGATGGGCAAGTAGGCGAGCTAGAGTCCGACTGTGTATCAATTTTTACATATGTTAAAAATCGTTCGGTTACGGTATACGTTAATTTCATATCAATACTAATTTGATTCGAAATTAATCAAAATAATTTAGTAAAATTAAGATAATCTTATCTCCCCAATAACCAAGTTTTAAAATCCGAAGATCGTTCGGTACTTACAATGGTTTCTTCTTCGGTTTTAGGTTTGAGGGTAATTTTTACTCGCGATTTTGTATAGGTAAACATATTATCGATGGCTTCAAAACACAAAATACATTGCCTATTAATTCTAAAAAACTGTTTAGGATCTAAGATTCTTTCGAGCTCATCAAGGTTTTCATCTATAGGTAATACTTCTCCATTTTTCATGGTCATGAGTGTTACTTTTTGCTTCGAATAAAAATAGGCGGCATCGGCAATCTCTATGGCTTTAATGGTGTGCCCATACCTCACTACAATTCTTTTTTGCTGAACTTTAACCAAGGCATCTTGTAATAATTCTATTTTAGCATGCGATTCATCTTTATCAAAATACTCTTTGAATTTTGCTATGGCTGATTGTAATTCTTCTTTTTTAATTGGTTTCAACAGGTAATCAACACTTGCCAACTTAAACGCTTTTACTGCATACTCATCATACGCAGTGGTGAAAATTATAGGAATGCGTAATTCTATTTTTTTGAAAATTTCAAAACTTAAACCATCCGATAATTGGATGTCGCAAAAAATCAAATCAACTTTTTCTTTATTTTGTTTAAAGAAATCGATGCTAGATTTAATGCTATCTGGCTGTGCAAGTAACAAAACATTTTCTTCAATTTTTTTAATCGCTGTATTTAAACGTTCCGCTGCTACATTTTCATCTTCAATAATAACAATGTTCATACTAATCTATTAAAGGAATCTTTACAGTAAAGATATTCATTTCATTTAGTATTATTATTTTTTCGGAACTCAACAATTCATAGCGTTTAGAAATATTCTCTAAACCTATTGCCGTAGACTCCACTCCCGAACTTTTCAGTTGTATTATATTCTGAACAATCAGATAATTGTCTAATTTGTATATTTTTATAACTAAAGGAAATTCTCTAGAAGCTGTATTGTGTTTAATAGCATTTTCTGTTAATAATTGCAGACATAATGGTACTATACGCTTATTAAATATTTCGAGTGGTATTTGTAATTCGAATTTAATTTTACCTAAAAATCTTTGTTCAATTAAGAATATATAATTCTCTAATAATTTTAGTTCTTCACTTAAATAAATTAAATTCTTTTCTCTATAATTTAACAATTCTCTATAAAAATCTGAGAGTATTTCTACAAATACTACAGCTTTAGCCGGATTAGTTTCAATAATTCCTGCGAGCGTATTAAAACTATTAAATAAAAAATGTGGGTTAATTTGATTTCTTAAGGTTTCTAATTGAAAGCGAATTCGTTCGTTTTCAAATTGTTGTTTTTCTCTAATTTCTTTTGTTCTCCATTGAATCAAATAATAAATTGATATTATTATTAAAATAAAAAACAAAAAAATGAACCATGATTTTTGCCAAATTGGAGATTCTATTTTTAATGATAAAAAAATATTATTTAACATAGGAATTGATTGCTTTCAATTTTAAATTCTGAACTTCTGAATAGCACTCATCACCTTCTCTAAATCTTCATCATTAAAATCTAAATGTGTTACAAAGCGCATGGTTTGTTTGCCCATGGTATTGGCTACAATATTGTTGCTTTTTAGGTACGCAATAAATTCATCCGATGGAACATCCTCCTTTAATTTAAAAATAATAATGTTAGTAAGTACAGGTAATAGTTCTTTCACATAATTAACGGCACTTAAACTCTTCCCAATTTCTTTCGCTCTACGATGATCTTCTTCTATTCTGTTTATATGATGATCTAATGCATACAAAGCTGCTGCTGCCAATACACCTGCTTGCCTCATACCGCCACCAAACAATCTTCTATACCTGCGTGCCTTTGCAATAAACTCTTTAGAACCTAACAAGGCTGAACCAACCGGCGCACCTAGGCCTTTAGAAAAACAAACGGAAACAGAATCAAAATATCTTGAATATTCTTTCGGATTGTCTTTTGTTTCGTGTAAGGCGTTAAACACTCTTGCACCATCTAAATGTAAAGGCAATTGATGCTTCTTACACATTTCAGAAATAGCCGCAATTTCTGCTATCGTATAATATCCACCGCCTGCTTTATTCAAAGTATTTTCTAAAGCCACTAGAGATGTGCGTGGCAAATTAATTATAGGAGGATGAATATTATCTTCAACATGTGTAGCATTAATTTTTCCAGCAGCACCCTGCACTGCACGCACTTGTACCCCCGAATTAAAGGCCATTCCTCCGCCCTCGTAATTATAAATATGTGATGTTGCGTCGCAAATAACTTCATCGCCCGGTATGGTATGTGTTTTAATGGCAATTTGATTGGTCATGGTGCCAGATGGACAAAAAACTGCGGATTCGAAGCCAAATAGGCCTGCAACTTTTTGTTCCAATGCATTAATTGTTGGATCTTCACCATAAACATCGTCGCCTAGAGGGGCAGAAAACATGGCCTCTAACATTCCTTTTGTGGGTTTAGTTACGGTGTCGCTTCTTAAATCTATCATATAGGTATGGTTTTTGCTAAAATATCAATTAAAAATATCAATTTGAAGAAACTAGGCACTAAACCGTACGATTTGGGATTAAAAACCATTGTGTTTATGGCTTGCCTATTCTTTATAAATTCAGCTAATGCACAATTAGTAATACGAACCAACAGAACAGTCACCGATTTGGTTCAAAATGTGTTAGCTAGTAAAGGCGTTGTAATTCCCAGTACTACTATACAATCTTCAACAAATTTAGACGCTATTGCATTTTTTGATGGTCGAAGTTCGAACTTAGGATTAGACAGTGGTATTTTTTTATCAACAGGGAGAGCGGTAAATGCTCGTGGTCCGAACTTATTAGGAAATACGGGCACTTCCAACAATCAACCCGGCGACGCTGATATTGCTAGCATAAATTCAAACGATCCTAATTTTGATGCTGCATGGATAAGTTTCCAAGTGATTCCCGAATCGGATAGCATTAGTTTTCGATTTGTATTTGCTTCCGAAGAGTACCCTGAGTTTGTGAACCAAACGTACAACGATGTGTTTGGATTATTTATTGAAGGAGCAGGTTATGCCACCAAAACCAATTTAGCCTTAATACCCGGTACACAAACACCTGTATCCATTCAAAATGTAAATCATTTAACAAACTCTGTGTATTACCGCGATAATGTAAATGGAACGAGTATTTCTTTTGATGGTTTTACGACTATTATTGAAGCAAAAGCGAAGGTAGTGCCCTGTACTCCGTATACCTTAAAATTTGTGATTGCCGACATTAAAGATTTGATATACGATTCCGGAATTTTTATTGAAGCACAAAGCTTGAAAAGTTTAAACGATAATGGGATAACGGTAAATTATAAAAAACAGATTTTTTCGGAGTGCGATACAGTAGATGTTGAATTTATCAGAAATTCCAATAATTCAGCAAATCCAATAGTGGTAGATTTTGAGTTAAAAGGAAATGCGAAAGTTGGCATTGATTATACTATTTCACAAACTTCTCCAATTATTATTCCTGCAGGATCAACATCTGCAAAATTAAAAATAAGACCTATTACAGATGGAATTGCAGAACCTGCTGAACTCATCACTATAAAAATAACAAGCCCTGTAATTTGTGATACCATCATTAAGATTGGAACATTATTAGATTACCGTCGATTTGATTCGGTACAGTTTAAATACGTATGTGCAGATTCGGGAGTGGTGGTATCTGTTAGAGATTATGAATTTTTGGATAGCATCGCTTGGAACAATGATGATAAGGTACAGATTGCCGTTGGCCCTGTAGTAAATTTACCAAGGAGTGACACCGGTTATTTTTACATTAGAGCGGTAGAAAAATGTACGGGAAGAATAATTACAGATTCTCTAAAAATTAAATTTTATGATGTTAGTATAGTTGCGGATACCATTATTTGTTTGGGTGATACCTTGTTTTTAAAGGCACTCTCTAATTTGCCAGGAGCAAAATTCGAATGGACTACTTCAACAGGTGGTTCTTTTTCTCCGAGTCCGTTAAGCACAAACCCATACATTATACCAGAAAACGACGGTTATGTGTATACCAATATTACAAACGACGGAATATGCGGGAGTAGTCTGCTTAAAATAAAAGTAGTGAAATTACAAGTAGAGCAAGACTCAGTAAGAATTTGTGGGGCAGGAAATAGCTATCAATTAAAAGCAAGCGGAGGAACCACTTATGTATGGACACCGAATACTTTTTTAAACAGCGATAACATTGCCGAACCTATTGTAACACCTACTACAGATATGAATTACATGGTTCAAATCATAAACGGTTCTTGTTCGGAAACCATTGAAGTGAAAGTAAGAATTGATACTCCAATTACTGTTAGAGCTATTGATGATATTTATGTTTGTACAAGGCAGTTTGCCGATTTAAATGCAGAAGGTTCGCCAGATTCTATTTATATGTGGTTGCCAGTTAAGGGCTTAGATAATCCAAATTCTAAAACTCCAAAAGCGAACCCTATAAGCACTACCACTTATTATGTAATGGGTATTAATGGTGCATGTACCAGCATAGATTCGGTAACGGTGTATGTAGTGAATCCTGTAGAAAGCAGATTGAATTATGCATTTGATTCCTGTAGTAAAACCTTTATTGGCTCGCAACCCGATGCTACCGATTCAACGGAAGTAAAATGGGACATGGGAAATGGAGATGTGATTGTAAGTAAGAGCATTGCTTATACATATGAAGAGCCAGGTAATTATATTATACGTTCAATTCTAAATCAGCGTGCACCTTGTGTTGATTCTGAACTAGTAAGTGTATACATGCCTGCAGTAGACATTACGAAAAGAAGAATTCCTCAAGCCTTTAGTCCGAATGGCGATGGACTGAATGATGAGTTCAAAATATTTTTTGGCAATTTACCTTGTGCGGTAGAGTCGTTTAAAATTTACAACCGATGGGGGCAATTGGTATTCCAACATAAAGACCGAGATGAACTCAGTTGGGATGGGACATTTAATGGCGAAGCTTGCCCACCAGGAACCTATGTGTATTATTTAAAAGGTGAAGGGTTTCAGGATTCGGGGTGGTTTGCATTGATAAAATAGTTTTAGGTCACAATGGACACTAAGTACTCGCAATGGTACACAATGTTTTTAATTAATCTCTCTTGACAAATTTTCAAATCGATATAGTTTTGCTTTATGAAAAGAGAAAACGAATTTGTCGAGGATAATTTTAAACGAAGCATTTAAAGTTCATTCTGAGTTGGGACCAGGGCTACTAGAGTCTGTGTATGAAAAATGTTTATTTCTTGAACTCAATGAAATTGGGTAATATGTAGAAAAGCAGAAAGAAATTCCAATTATATATAAGCAAAATATAATTGAACCTGGCTTTAGATCAGATTTAATTGTGGAGGAAAAAGTTATAATCGAAATAAAATCGATTGAATCTATAAATGAAGTTCATGTTGCACAAGTATTAACTTATTTAAAGTTTACGAAATTAAAACTTGGTTTATTACTTAATTTTAATGTGGCTCATTTGAAACAAGGAATAAAAAGGGTTATTCGTTAGTATATTTGGGTCACAACGGACACTAAGAAAACACGATGGTACACAAAGAAAAACATTGTGCTACTTTGTGTGTACTTAGCGTCCATTGTGACCCATAATCAATCCTTAAGAATAAAAACTAACTCTTCTATATCATTACTCTTAAATTCAAAAATCAATTTATTATAGTCGAGTAAAGTGGCGGTTGTAAGTTTAATGGCATTCAACCTTAAACTTTTTAGAATTAGTAATCTATTTGAGTCAACTACAAATCTTACATCGAAAGTACCAATACTATTTTCCGAATGAAAACCTTTCAACTTACTTTCTACTTTATAATTATCTGGAATGTTAATATATATTGAATCATTAACTAAATAAGAATTTAATGTTGAATAGACGGATTCGTTTTCAAAATCATATAAATAATCACTTACTTTATTTAATTTTATATACAATCGCTTCGAGTTTTTATTAATTAAATTCAATTGGTCTGTATTTAATTCTAATTTCACTTTCGGAATAGTAGAATTAATAATTTTGATGTTAGTTTGGCTTGTATTATTAACATTATAAACATTCAAAATAAATTCATCTTTTTCTTTTTTATTATTATTGATGATGAACGAATACATACTCTCTGCTAAATCGCCAATATAAGTAGCATCTAAACTATATATCAATTTAGTATTAGTTATTGAATAAACATGTTTGCTTAGTATTGAATCCATTAACAAATTGGGAGTTCTTATTAATTCACTTTTAAAAGGCTTTACCAATAAAGTATTTTTATTAGCTGTAAAGGAATTCAAATAATTAAAATTAGAAACATTGTTGGTGCATTCTAACCATATGGAGTCTGTTGCTAATGGCACACAAACTATTACATGATTAAAATACGACATTGGAAAATCTACTGCAATAGGGTCGAAATGTTTCTTCGCATGTATGAGTGAAACATAAGATTTTATTCCTGCTACCTCAAGCATTGCACACATTAAATTAGACAATGCTTTACAATCGCCATACCCATTTTTATAGGTAGTTGCTGCATCAATACTCTGCCATCCTCCTATTCCTAACTGTATGCTTACATAGCGATAATCATCTTGTAAAGTTTTGTATAAGATTTTTATTTTCTCTATTGTATCGCTTGTGCTATTAATTTTTGCTAATAGCTTTTCTTTGTATTCTTTAGGTAATTCATTTCTGTTTTTATTCAGCTCAAAATAAAAGCTACCTAATTCTTGCCAAGAGCTTATGCTACCTTTGTTTCCATACAAATTAAAATCATTAACCTTTGTAAGAATGATTGCATCGTTTTCAGAATTTTCAGTAATAAATGAATCTACATAAGTATGTACAACTTCATCTTCTATTTCATTGTATTGAATGTTTCTTCTAACATTTAATTGCTTTGTATAAGAAGGGTTGTTTTTTGTAGAAGTAATTTTGAAGTTTAATTTTTCTATACTACAATTCGAATAAGGTTTTATATATAATACTGGTAAAAACAAACTTTGTTTTGATTCCGTTGTGTACTTATATTCTATTGTATAAGGATAGGTTCTCGGTATATATGCGAATGACAAATTTCGTGAATCTTGCGCTAATGTATTTTCATACGCATCAGTATATTCATACATGTCTTTACGGCCATACTTCTTTACAAATAAACCGTTCTTATCGTATATATTAATTGATATTTGTTTAAGCTTAGTAATTGAATTTATTGGAACATTTATACTTATTGTGTTATTACCTTTTTGGTTTAATACAGTTATTACTCTGTGTAATTTATACTCAACCTTTTGATCAGATTCTATGTTTATTTCTTCATTATTAAACCTGAGCACTAAGTTGGCATTGTTCAGCAAATTTCTATCTATTAAACTAGAATTATATTGTTGTGCATATACAAATGAACAAAAAAACAGAAAAAAGAATACTAGGTTTTTTTTCATTTCACTTTATTCAAAACAATTTTCTCGGCATTCTTTAAAATGATCATGTCGAAAAAATCGGTAAGTGATTGACTTTCTACTTTACTAAAATTCGTTTTATGAATTTGCAACTTAGATTTTATTTGTACCATACTTGGGCTAGATCTCACAATAAAATCATACGAACCCTCATCAACATTAAAACTAGACTTTACACTTTTAGGTATTTCATCTATACCTAACGTAGCGGGTAACATCATACTTATAATTACGTTTTCGTCAATTTTATACGGCAATTCATATGGTAACTCTCGATTGTTTGTGAGAAATGGATTTAGGGTAAGACTTTTAGAGAGTAATGCGTTTAAAAATAAATTATCGTCGGTAAACGGAATGCTAAATTTATAGTTTATGATAATATCCTCCTCTAAATTTGTTAAGCCAGTAATTTCTATGCTACTAGTATCCACTTTATAATCTTTTATCAATTTAGATTTTTCGGCTAACTCTTTTTTTATATCGCTAAGTGTAGAATTTCTAAGAGAATATGATTCGTAGATACCAGGTGTATAGGTATATTTTCCAGAAAATATATTTTCAGAATAGCTCAATTCAAATACAGTTCTCGATTGTTCTTTTACATTTTCTGGAGATAAATCTACCATGAAACCATTACTTGAAATGGCTTGAGCTACTCCATTGTATAAGTTCAATTTTAATTGCCCAAATGGAAGATTTTTATCGGAAGCATCTAATAAATAGGTAATAGAATCAACCTTCACATGGCAAATGAGGTATTCATAGCCTTCTAAAAAAGGATATCTCACATTTGGAAATCCATTTTCTTTAGGTTTTACAATTACCGGTGTGGCATCCAAGTTTAAATTCCTTAACATGGCTACTAGGAGCAAATTAATGTCGGCAATTCCTCCTTTTTTCTCTTTGTAAATAGTATATAAGTTTTTACTTAAATATATACTACTGTTATCTATTGCTAAATATTTTTTTTGCAGATAAGAATAAATAGCTTTTATCTTTTCTTCATCATTTTTTGTATTTTCTATAATAGGTTGTAGTATCGGACTAAGCCAAGCGTTTTTACTAAAAACTTCCTTCCCAAACTCTTCGTCCTCCATTAAAACCTCACACAATGCTCTCCATGATTTAATCGTATTTTTGAGAGGCATGTTTGGAAATTTATAACTATTCAATTGAAAAATTATTCTAGAGATGTAATTATAATCTGCCGAAATAAACTTTTCATCACGGTACGCAGGCACGTTTAACATAATCATCTGCTTGTCATTTACAGATGTACTTAATTCAATTCTGTCTGATGCTCCATACGCATCGTTTTCACTTACTAATATAGTATAAGTCTTAGATGAGGTTGCCTCTTTTACTTTGTCAAAATTCCTTATTCCTAAGAGTGATGGAGTGTAGGAGAAAAAATCTGGAATAGAGGTTCTATTCTCTGAATATAAGGTTGGGTATTTATTTTGAAATTGCCAAGGTAAGAGTAAAAATATATTGTCGGTACTGAATGTATATCTAAATTCTATAATGCTCCCTTCTTTAACTTGAGGAAAACTTAGTTTCTTAAGTGTATTGTATTTATTTAGTTTTTCTGTAAATATGTTTTCATCGTTTAACTTTGTTTCTACTACTACATTATTTACTAAATTATACGTTACTCCTTTTAAGCTAATGATTCTATCCCTGTACCCATTCCGGTCGCGTAATAAAATATTAATATTAGCAGCGCTATACCCATCTTTAGTTAAAATTTTTATCCTGCACTTTCTTTTTTGCGTTACTTGAAACCAACCTTGGTTGGTACCTTCCATTTCTGTTATTCCAACATCTGCTAAAATTATTGCATCTGCTGATAAATCGATGTCGTATGATTTTTTAGAAAGTTCTTCTGGAGTAATTTTTGAAAATTTATAATTTTCGAATTGTTCTGCATGTGAGGAATGAAATATCGAAACCAGAAAAAGAATTAATATAAATTTATGCTTCATAGAAGCTAATATATAAAAAATATTATTTATACAGATTTAGGAATTTGATTAAAATAGTTATATAAACTTAGCGCTATTTGCGGATTTTTTGCGCTCTTTGCGTGAACTATTAAAAATTTCACGCAAAGTACGCTAAGTTACTCGCTAAGTTTCGCAAAGCAAGAAATAGTATATTAAAACTAACTTGCGAACTCTATCGCGCCTTTTACTTTCTGCTTCATCAAGGCTAAGTCTATTACCTCCGCCATTTCATTTACATAATGGAAACGTAAATCTTTTACATACCTCGGATTAATTTCTAAGATGTCTTTTCTATTTGCGTGACACAAAATAATATCCTTAATTCCTGCTCTTTTAGCTGCTAAAATTTTCTCTTTAATCCCTCCTACTGGCAATACTTTTCCGCGCAAGGTAATCTCACCTGTCATTGCTAAAAATGGTTTCACTTTGCGTTGTGTAAAGGCTGAGGTTAATGCGGTAAGCATGGTAATACCTGCCGATGGACCGTCTTTAGGCACTGCTCCTGCTGGTACGTGTATATGGATGTCCCACTTATCAAACAATTTTGTATCGATGCCAAATTTCGCACCGTGCGCACGCAAGTAAGCCAAGGCTATTACTGCCGATTCTTTCATTACATCACCCAAGCTACCGGTAAGTGTTAACTTGCCTTTACCAGGGCTCAAACTCGTTTCAATAAATAAAATATCGCCACCTACTTGTGTCCAAGCTAAGCCAGTAACTACACCTGCCACCTCGTTGCCTTGATACATGTCTTTATCGTATTCTGGTGCTCCTAAAATGCGTTCCACATCCTCTTTTGTTAAGGTCTTGCGGTACTTTTCTTTTACAGCCACACTCTTTGCAATGCCTCTGATTAGTGTTGCAATCTTTTTCTCTAAACCACGCACACCCGATTCTCGTGTATAATCTTCTACCACTTTCTCAATAATGTCGGGTTTAATTTCAATATGACTTGGTTTCAAGCCGTGTTGTTCGCGTTGTTTTGGCACTAAGTATTGTTTTGCAATTTCAACTTTCTCTTCAATGGTATATCCATTTACTTCAATAATTTCCATACGATCTCTTAATGCGGGGTGTATACCACTTAAAGAGTTTGCCGTTGCAATAAACATTACGTTTGATAAATCGAAATCTAACTCTACATAATGATCTGCAAATGCATTGTTTTGCTCTGGATCTAATACTTCTAATAATGCTGATGAAGGGTCGCCTCGGAAATCGTTTCCAATTTTATCAATCTCATCCAATACAAAAACCGGGTTTGCCGATTGTGCTTTTTTAAGTGATTGAATTATACGACCAGGCATTGCACCAATGTATGTTTTACGATGACCGCGAATATCTGCTTCGTCGCGCACACCACCTAAGGCAATGCGTACGTATTTTCTACCAATAGATTTTGCGATTGATTTCCCTAATGATGTTTTACCAACTCCCGGAGGGCCCACTAAACAAAGGATTGGAGCCTTCATGTTGTGTTTCAATTTCAACACTGCTAAGTATTCTAAAATTCTTTGTTTTACTTTTTCTAATCCGAAATGGTCTTGGTCTAAAACTTCTTCTGCAAATTTTAAATCGAAATTATCTTCGGTAAATTCGTTCCAAGGTAATTCCAATAAAAGTTCTGCATAGTTCATTAGTACCGAATACTCTGCCGCAGCAGGATTCATGCGTTGTAATTTATCGAGCTCTTTGTTAAATGTATCCGCTACATCTTGTGGCCATTTTTTTTGCATGCCACGCTCGCGTAAATTTTCTATTTCTAAATCGGGCGAATCGCCACCCAACTCTTCTTGTATTTGTTTTAATTGTTGATGTAAGAAATACTCACGTTGTTGCTTATCAATATCTACTCGTACTTTGGATTGAATTTGATTTTTCAATTCCAACATTTGTAATTCTTTGGTAAGATGCTCCAAGACCATTTGTGCACGCGCTTTTAAATCGCCACTCTCCAACATGCGTTGCTTATCGCCTACTTCGGCGTTCATGTTAGAGCTAATAAAATTTATTAAGAATGATGGACTCTCTATGTTTTTAATTGCAAAACCAGCCTCCGAAGGAATGTTCGGAGAAAGCTGAATAATTTGCATCGACATTTCTTTTAAGGTTGCAAAAACTGCATCAAATTCTTTGTCGACAATCAGTTCTGTTTCTTCAAATTTTGTGATGCGTGCTTTAATGTACGGATCTTCTTGAACTAGCTCTTCTAAGTTAAAACGTTTCTTCCCTTGAATAATAACCGTGGTGTTTCCATCAGGCATTTGCAACATTTTAACAATGTATGCAATGGTTCCTACTTTCTGTAAATCATCAAAACTTGGGTCTTCAATACTAACGTCTTTTTGAGATACTACTCCAATAATTTTATTGCCTTTGTATGCTTCTTTTATGAGGCGGATGGATTTATCTCTACCTACGGTAATGGGAATTACTACACCCGGAAATAGCACTGTATTCCTTAGGGGTAAAATTGACAGTATTTCAGGTGTTTCTTCAGAATTCATCACTTCTTCATCCTCAGATGTCAGTAAGGGGAAAAACTCTGTATCGTCGTTCATAAAGCTATTCTCAAGACTTTGAATGTTATACGGATCAAATATGCTCATAATTCTTATCTTCTTCTATTGGTCAAAATGTCACTACTACAAACCCGAAAGGGCTTGTTTAAGCGTATACACTATACTATTCAAGGGATATGCCAAAGAATAAAAAATCAACTATTTTATTTCCTGAAATTGGTTCAAACTCTTAAAAATGTATGTTTTTCTTTCCATCATTAGGAGTGTATTTACAATGTTTATTTGCCCATCGAATTCGGCTATTAAGCAATCGTTTTTAATGAATAAGCCTTTAGGGATGAATTTATGAGGAAGATCTAAGTATATTTTCAGGATGTCTTTTTCTAGCTCCTGGCCAATAAATTTATAATTGAGTTTTTTCTCTTTGTATTTCATTACAAACATTGAGTTCAGGTATTCTTCTGATAATTTCTCTGCACCGGGTTGATCTAGTTTAATAGCTTTTTGATTTATTTTCGATAAGGCCTTCTCCCAATCATCGGAAAATACGTTCATTATTAGTTCGTAGGATTGTGTTTTGGTGTTGTATTCTAGTTGGGTAATGGAGGTGTAGAATTTATGAGGGGTGTTGAAGGATAATAGGAAAATAGAAAGAAGAAAAAAGGGAAGGAGGATTTTTCTCATAATTTTGATTTATGTCGTTCACGCAAAGGTCGCGAAAAATATCGCAAAGTACGCTAAGTTTTTCTATGTGAAACTAAATATAGACATGAAATAAATAAACATTTATCTACTTTCTATTTTTCTTTTTATACTCTTTTAGATTAAACTTAACGGGGATATTGTAATAAACATTTACTTTTCTTCCGTTTTGCTTACCCGGACTAAAATTTGGAAGCATTTTTGTTACACTAAGGGCTTCCTCATCGCAACCTCCTCCAATTCCTCTAATTACTTCCAATTTCGTTAATGCACCCATTGTATCAATTACAAAAGAAACATAAACATTTCCTTGTATTCCATTTTTTAAGGCTACTTCTGGATATTTAATATTATTAGCTATAAATGATAAAAGCGCTTTCTCTCCACCCGAAAAAACAGGCATTTCTTCTACAACTAAATAAACCAAGCTATCAAAATACAGAATAGGGTCTGAGGTTGAATGTGTTGATGCATTAGAATTATTAGCTAATAATATTAACAATCCTGTGATAAATAAATATATTTTCTTCATAATAATATTTCTTTGCGAATCCTTAGCGTCCTTTGCGTGAACTGTTTTTAAACGTTCACGCAAAGAACGCCAAGTTATAATTGCTGTATAATGTAAGTTCAACTCACAATTCACAATTCACAACTCACAACTTAAAGCTTTCCGCTTTTCTCCAACTGCATTAAATTCTGCTCTCTCTGTCTTTGCTCTTTATATAACTGAAATTGCGATTCTGTTTCTTTCGCTGGATAATAGTTATTGTTCATATTTATGTCGGAGGTTTCTTGCAATGGATCCACAGAAAACTGTTTTACCTTTTTCGCCGAAACAATTAACTTCGATACTTTTTCATTATTCTTTCTCCAAATTTCTGCAGGTATTCTCATCATTTCTTTGCTGTCATCAACATATTCAATCTCCAACACTATCGGCATTACTAAGCCTCCAACATTTTCAAACTCTAAAATATAATAATTCAAATTAGCATTTAATTTTTTGCGTTCTTCTTCTGATAAGCTTTCGTCGTATTTCTTAAATTTCTCTTTATCAAATTCGGTTACTTTATTAGGGTCGTAGGTAGTATAGAAATCAACTAATTCAGGATATTTCTCCACTAAATATTCTTTAATATCAGTTTTGTTTCTTTGCTCCGAAATTGATATTGGCTCTGCTTCTTTTGCTGCTTTACGTTTTGTTTTTTCGGTACTCGGATTTTGTGTATCTACCGAATAATATTTCACACCTTTTAATGCAATATCACAAGGTTCCGTTCCATAAAACCATCCTCTCCAAAACCAATCTAAATCAACACCACTAGCATCTTCCATGGTTCTAAAGAAATCTGCTGGCATCGGATGTTTAAATGCCCAACGCTCTGCATACTCTTTAAATGCTTTATCAAATAACTCTCTGCCCATTACCGTTTCGCGTAAAATATTTAAAGCCGTTGCTGGTTTGCCGTATGCATTGTTTCCTAATTGTAAAATCGATTCGGAATTAGTCATTATCGGATTAACAACAGATTTGTCTGCCATCATATACGATACAATTCCTCTGGCTTCTCCTCTGCTTGAGGGATAATTTTCTTCCCACTCTTGCTCAGCTAAGTATTGACAAAAAGTATTCAAGCCTTCGTCCATCCATGCCCATTGGCGTTCATCAGAATTTATAATCATAGGAAAAAAGTTATGACCCACTTCGTGTATCACTACGCTTATTAATCCGTATTTAGTGCGAGCACTATATGTTCCGTCTTTTTCGGGTCGCGGACCATTAAAACAAATCATTGGGTACTCCATACCACCAATTGGACCGTTTACAGAAATGGCAACGGGGTACGGATAATTTACGGTGTAGCGCGAATATACTTTTAGTGTATGTGCAATAGAATGTGTTGAGTACATCCCCCATAAAGGGTTTCCTTCTTTTGAGTAAAACGACATCGCCATTACATCGCGTTTACCAACCTTTACATTCATCGCATCCCAAATGTATTTACGAGAAGTGGCAAATGCAAAATCACGAACATTATCTGCAGTAAATTTCCAGGTTTTAGTTTCCTTTGCTCTGCTCTTTTCGTTTTCTATTGCTTCCTCTTGTGTAATTATTAACACAGGCTTGTCTGATGTTTTCGCTTTTGCCAAACGATCTCTCCATAAGGGTTTCAGCACTTCGCTTGCATTTGTTAATTCGCCTGTAGCCGTAACCACATGGTCGGCAGGGGTTGTAATACTAACTTTGTAATTTCCAAAACATGTAGCAAATTCACCACTACCTAAAAATTGTTTGTGATTCCATCCTTGTACATCGTTGTACACACACATACGTGGGTAAAATTGTGCAATGCAATCGATCCAATTTTTGTCTTCTTCAAAATATTCGCCACCACTTCTTCCTCCTTTTATTTTGGTGTTATTTATTTTATAATTCCAAGCTAACTGCAAAACCAATTGCTCTCCTTTTTTTAATGGCTGAGCTAAATCTACACGCATCATGGTATTTACAATGGTGTATTTTATCGCTTGCCCTTTTGCATCTTTTACATACTCTATGTTAAACCCACCATCAAAATCATTTTGCATAAAATTGAAAGAATTAAAACTCATGTTCTTTAAATCAGATTGAGTACTCGTTAACTCTGTCATCGATGTTTTTTTATAAATATTCTGATCTAATTGCAACCATACATATTTCAATACATCCGGTGAATTGTTGTAGTACACAATTTTTTCCGAACCAGAAATCTGTTGTTTGTCTTCATCTAGTTTTACATTGATGTCGTAATCGGCTCTTTGTTGCCAATAGGCATAACCCGGAGCGCCTGCACCGTTGCGGTACTCATTGGGAGTTGGCCACCACTCTTCTAACTGATGGAACTTACTGTTGTTGTAATTGCTTTGTGCATTTAATTGAGACGCACATAAAATCAAGACAAAAATGTTTAATACTTTTCTCATTTTTTAATATTTAAAAAGGATAGCGTTGTACCATCCAAACCAATGCTTGTGTTCCTATTAAAACAGAAAGTATTCGCACAACTTTACACTGCGCTAGTACTCTGAATTTATAGAGTCCATTTAAAACAAGCAACAATATAGCAATAATTACAATTTGTGCTATCTCTATGCCTAAATTAAATGGCAACAAGGTTAACCAAGGGCTATAATCCATGCCCATAAAGAGGTTTTTTAATAAAGTTGAAAAACCCATTCCGTGTATTAAACCAAAAAATCCAGCTAAAATTACTTTGTATTTATTCAAGGAGTTCTGAAAAAATAAATTTTCGATACACGTAAAAAGAATGGTGGCCGGAATTAAAAACTCAACCAATGAAGTCTCTAAACTAAACACATTAAACAATGCCAAGGCTAAACTAATGGAATGTGCGATGGTAAATGCAGTGAGCACCCAAAGCAATTGTTTCCATTGCTTTAGACTGTATACCACACCAAGCACTGTTAAAAACAAGAGATGATCCAGACCGTTGAAGTCTAAAATATGATGGAAACCTTGGAGGAAGAATTCTTGAAACACCTTGGTGAATTGTGAATTGTGAGTTGTGAGTTGTGAATTAGGAAAAGCTTTTGCGTTTTTGCAAGCACTTAGCGTTCTTTGCGTGAACGGTTTTGTTTCACGCAAAGTACGCTAAGGTTTCGCAAAGTTCGCTAAGTTTTTATTTATTTACAACTACCCTTTTTATTTCTATGTTTTTCCCAGTTTCCAACTTTAAGGTATAAACACCTGAAATAAATTCAGATACATCCAATTTTAATTCCTTAATAAAATCAGCAACTAACACTTCTCTACCTAATACATCATACATAGTTAGCTTATGCATTGCGTCTGTAGATTTGATAAATAACTCTGTGCTGCTTGGGTTCGGATACACCAAAAATAAATTCTGGGTACTAAGTGTTATACCAAGTGCTGAAGAAACAAGTACGGAGTAATCTTCAATTTGTCCGTTGCGCACTGCTGCACATGGATCATCGGGTGAATTATTGGTAGATTTAGCAGAAACAACTCTCATTCTTAATGGCTGATCAAACGTTGCGTCTTTGGGAACTAAGACAGAACCTGCATGTATTTCGGTAGTATTGTCTGTTTTAAATGCTAATTCCTGTGGTAAATCATAAGCTCCGTTATTATTCCAATCAATATAAACCCTTGTAAACACTGGGCTTGTAAAGTGTGTGGTAATTTTTATAGGGTAATACGTATTTCGTGCAACAATTGCTCGGCTGCAATTAAAATCCATGTACGGATTCTCAACTTGTGGGCCATCGCTTGTGTTTTCAATGTTGGCAAATTCAACTTTGTAAATACCTGTAGTTCCTTTTGGATTCAGCATGTTTACAGCACAAGTACTTGCAATAGGTGCATCTGTAAAAATATTTACGAATTGAGATTTACGTATCGTATCAGATCCGTTTGGATTGGTAGCAATTAATTCTACATCATAAGAACCAATAGTTGTATAGGTATGCGTAGGATTTATATCTGTTGACGTTGATCCATCACCAAATTTCCATAAATAAGATTGAGCAGAACCTGCTTCGTTTATAAAAGTTGCACTGCTATTTGGTGCGCAAACAGGGTTGGCTAATTTAAATTCGGCAATAGGTAAGAAACTATAAGGCTTACCAACACCTACAGCATGCCAAGCATTCATTACGGCAATCATTTCCTTAGAGTCATACCCATACAAATCTATAGCCGCTTGTATAGAACCTGCTCTAGCATCTGCAAAATTTGATACCGGGTTTAAATAATCTCTTAAATTTCTATACGTTATTTGGGCTGCTTTATCCATCCCTATTGCCTCCACAGTGTATGTTTTATTTAAATCGTTTACACCAGTATCTCCTACACACAATAAATAAAACCAAAAATTTTGCACACCTGAGTTATTATGTACTCCACACCAATCGTTCACATCGGTTGGAATACAGTTACTTTGGTTAGTCCAAAATCTTCCTCCATAACAATCTGGGTTGCCTCTGGCATTTGGGTTAGACATGTCTCTTAATGTAAATGAACGCTGACCAATTAACCACGATGCACCACTATTCAGCTTTTTAAATTCTACCACATTTCCAAAAATATCACTGAACGATTCATTTAATGCGCCCGACTCATATTGATATTCTAAACCTGCAGAATATTGAGTTACTCCGTGTGTAATTTCATGCGAAACAATATCAATGGAGGTTAATGGTTCCCCGTTGCCATCGCCAAAACGAGAGTATGTACCTGTCCATTGTGCATTAAACCAATTCTTCTCAAAATGCACATATTGCAACAATTTAGAACCATCATCGTCATACGAATCTCTACTAAGGCTGTCTAAAAAATAATCGTAAGTCATTTCTACACCAAAATGGCAATCAACCGCAGCCTCATCCATTTGAGGATTTACGTTATTCCAAAAATTATCAGCATCCGTAAAATTTACTGAACCAGCTTCGTAATTGGTTAAACTATTTCTAGTTTCAATTTTCATCCCTCTGTTTTTTCGGTTGTTCTCTCTTAATATAAATGTATTTGGAGCGACACTATCTGTTTGTATACTTTGCGCTCCATGGTATTTTGTTTGTGCATTTCCTCTCACATCAATGCTGCACATGGTAGGTGTTTTTTTCAAAACTTTCCCATCTTCTGCATCAATATAAATGGCATAACGAGCATCAGGTTCGTGTGTATAAATATCTAATTTATAAGCATACCTAAATGTGTTTTCTATAGGAAATATTACTAATGAGGTTTTGGGATCGTAACTAAAATCGGGCTGCTCTAACAATTGTTTCAAAGCAGCTTCCTCTTCTTTCATTTCCCATTTATATTTCTTCGCAGGTATCGCTTGCTTCGCAAATTCCAAGGCTTGCACTTCGGATATGCTGTTTGTATTGAGTACTTGTAGCTCTGCATAGAAATCGCCTACAACCGATTTTATTTTACTCTTTTGTTCGCGTATTCTAACAAATGCATATTCAACCGGTACTCCTAAATACTTTTGTTGATATTTATAAAAGTGTTCATTTCTTTTTTCATCAGCATAAGTATTAATTAACAAAAAATCATCAGAAGCTCTCAGTGGAAAAATTTCTTTAGCCCAATTGGTATTGGTTCCGAGTGCTATAGCTTCGGGTGCCGCATTATCTTTAAAAATAATCATACTCGGAAAATTAGTACGATCATTGTATTCAATTTTTTGAACGCGATTCGCTAATGTTTGTGGGATTTTTTTCTTAGCATTTTGAGCTGATAATATGCCTGGCAGTACTAACAAAATTAATAGTAAGGATTTTTTCATAATGCGATTTTTTGGGTTTGATAAATGCAATATAAATCAATCGCTTATGCATAAAATACATGTATTCTCTATTTTACAGAAGATTTACATTGTGCAGACAGAGTAACAGGAATTTGACAGAATGAATGGTGAATTGTGAGTTGTGAATTAGGAAAGACCTTTGCGTTTTTTGCGAATCCTTAGCGTTCTTTGCGTGAACGACTTGTTTCACGCAAAGAACGCTAAGCTTTCGCAAAGTGCGCTAAGTTTTTTTCTATTTATTTACAACTATCTTTTTTGTTTCAATATTATTTCCTGTTTCTAACTTCAACGTATAAACTCCAGTTGTAAATTCAGAAACATTAATAATAGTTTCTTTTTCGAACGAGATTGAAAACACTTCTCTACCCAACACATCATACATAGTTAAGTGATGTGGTTCATCTGTAGATTCTACAAATATGTTTTTATTACTTGGGTTCGGATATACATTAAATGTACTTGTATTTTCTGTAGTTAAGCCTAAAGCTGCACCTACAGAAACAGAGTAATCTTCTATTTGTCCGTTACGCAAACCACTGCATAAAACATCTGGTGTATTGTTGGTAATTTTTGCAGATAATATGCGCATTCGTAAGGGTGTGTTCAACACTGCATTATCTGGAACGGTAACTGTACCTTCATGAAATTGAGTAGTGTTGTCTGTAGCAAGTACCAATTCTTCGGGTACTTCAAATGCTCCGTTGTTATTCCAATCGATATACGTTCTGGTAAAAACCGGACTCGTATTTAAGGTAGTAATTTTTAATGGGTAGCTTGATCTTCTGTTTACATTTGCTCGGCTACAAGTATAATCCATATAAGGATCTTCTAAGTTAGGTCCCGGACTCGCATTATCAATAGTTGTGAACTCCACTCTGTAAATTCCTGTTGTACCTTTAGGTGCAAGAGTTGTTGCAGCACATGTACTTGCTTTTGGTGCATCGTTTGTGATGTTTATAAAATCTGTACGAATTAAGGTATCACTTCCATTTGGGTTGGTAGCAATTAACCTAACCGTATATTTTCCAACATTCATATATGCATGTGATGGATTTTGAAGGGTAGAAGTTCCACCATCGCCAAAATTCCATTTATAAGTGAATGCTGAGTTCGATGAATTTACAAATTCAACAACGCTACCCGGTGCACATACCGATTTTTTAAATTTGAATTCAGCTTGTGGTAAAAATGAATACGGACCACCCACACCTACTGCATACCAAGCATTCATTACCGCAATCATTTCTGGCGAATCATATCCATACAAATCAATCGCAGCTTCTATAGCTCCTCTACGTGCATCGGCATAGTCTGATAATGGAGTTAAATAATCTCTTAAATTTTTGAACGCGATTTTAGCAGCTTTATCCATTCCAATTCCTATAACTGAATATGCATTTTTTAAATCGTTTACTCCAGTGTCTCCTTGAGCTAATACATAAAACCAAAAGTTTTGTACTCCAGAATTATTATGTACTCCACAGCCATCATTGCTACCTCCAGGTATGCAATCAACTGTATTTGTCCAAGCAATTCCTCCGTACGTATCCGGATTATTAAATCTATTAGGGTTCGACATGTCTCTTAACGCAAATGAACGTAATCCGATTACCCAACTAGCTAAATTTCCAATTGATCTAAATTCAACCACTGTTCCAAAAATATCACTAAATGATTCATTCAATGCTCCTGATTCTAATTCATACACTAAATCTGCTGTGCTTTGTGTAACTCCGTGAGTAATTTCATGCGATACTACATCTATGCCTGTAAGTGGATCACTGGTACCATCACCGTAACAAGAATAAGAACCTGTCCAGAACGCGTTGAAATAACCAGCATCGTAATGTACGTACTGCAATAATTTAGATCCTTGCCCATCATACGAATTGAAATTTAAACTATCAAAATAATAATCATAAGTACGCTCTGCTCCAAAGTGGCAATCGAGTGCTGCTTCATCTTTTGCAGCATTGGTAATGTTCCAAGTTTTAGTAGGGTTGGTAAAATTTACCGATTGGTTTTCGAAAAGTGTTTGACAATTACGGGTTTCAATTTGCATGCCTCTGCCCTTACGATTCGTTTGTCGTAATATAAAAGAATTTGGAGAAACACTGTCTGTAGAAAATGTTTGCACACCGTGGTAACGTGTAGTACCTGTAGACTTTACATCTGCAGCACAAATTCGCGAAATCTTTTTTAATACTTCACCTGTTTGCGCATCAACATACACATAAAAACGTTGCATTGGTTCGTGTGCGAAAATATCTAATTTATATGCGTACTTAAATTCGGTAGTAGTATTTTTATGGATAGGCAATACCACTAGTGTAGTTTGCGGATCGTAGGTGAAATCGGGTTTGTTCAAAGCCACTTTCATTTCAGCTTCTTCTTTTTTCAACTCCCATTTATAAACTTTTGCAGGCACAGCTTGCTTTGCAAAAGTTAAGGCTGCATTTGCGTCAATAGAAATGGTGTTCGCAGGATTTACATCTGCATAAAAATCGCCAACCAAGGTGTTAACCTTCCCATTATTTTCTTTCACATTCACAATGGCATACTCAATAGGTATGTTGTTTAATGTTTGTTGAAATTTATAATAGGTAGCTTTAATACTAACATCCTCATGCTTCGATTTAAATGTTAATGCATCTTGCGCACGCATTGGGTACACTGCTTTCGCCCAAGTATTATCATTTACATTATTTATACTGATGGATGATTTTTGAGAGTTCAATTGTATAAAACCTGGGTAATTGCTTCGGTTGTTATACTCTACTTTCTCTGCTTGAAGTTTTAATTCAGATTTTAGGGTTATTTTCTGAATCTGTGCGCTTGCCCAAAAGGGGCAAATACAAGCCACACTTAAAATCAATTTTCTCATAAAAACAAATTGTTGAATAAGCAAGATAATAAAACCTTTGCAATTCAACAATTTGTACTAAAAAGTAGGCTATAGATCGTTTAAACCGCTTCTATTAGCTTTTGTTCCATGTTCTCAAAATACAATTCTTTCTGTTCATTGCATTTCAACAGGATCTCTGAATCTTTATTAACCTTACCTGCTAAAATAAATTTCGACAATTCGTTCAACACTTTTTTCTGCAACACTCTCTTCAATGGTCGCGCTCCAAATTGTGGGTCGTAACCCAATTGCGATAACCAATCGATGGCTTCTTCTGTTGCACTTAATTCGATACCCATCTCCGCCACATTTTTTTGTATTCCTTTAAATTGAAGGATCACAATTTCCTTGATCTCATCTCTTGTTAATGGATTGAACATTATTACTTCATCAATTCTATTTAAAAACTCTGGTCGAATCGTCTGTTTCAACAAATCGAAAACTTGCGTTTTTGCTTTTGCAATGGTTTCCTCTCTGTTCATGTCTGTGAGCAATGCAAACTCATCTTGTATAATATGTGCTCCAATATTAGAAGTCATAATGATGATGGTGTTTTTGAAATTCACTACTCGTCCTTTGTTATCGGTCAATCGTCCATCGTCCAACACTTGTAATAAAATATTGAAAACGTCTGGGTGCGCTTTTTCAATTTCATCTAGTAAAATTACCGAGTAAGGTCTTCTTCGAACGGCTTCTGTTAATTGCCCTCCTTCATCATATCCTACATATCCTGGAGGCGCACCAATTAAGCGCGACACCGCATGGCGTTCTTGGTACTCACTCATATCGATACGCGTCATCGCATTATCGTCGTTAAACAAGAAGTCGGCTAAGGCTTTTGCTAATTCTGTTTTACCTACACCAGTTGTTCCAAGAAAAATGAAAGAACCGATTGGTCTTTTTTTATCTTGTAAGCCTGCGCGGCTTCTGCGCACTGCATCGGCAATGGCTTCTATGGCTTCATCCTGACCAATTACTCTCGAGTGTAACTCTGCTTCTAAATGCAATAATTTATCGCGTTCACTTTCAATCATTTTATTTAGCGGGATGCCTGTCCAGCGAGATACTACCGCTGCAATGTCTTCCGCAGTTACTTCCTCTTTCATAATGCGAGAAGATTTTTCGGCAAGCTCAATTTTCAAGCTTTCTACTTTTTGTTCGGCTTCTTTTATCCTACCGTAACGAATTTCGGCAACCTTTCCATAATCGCCACTACGCTCTGCCTGCTCTGCTTCTAACTTGTACTGTTCTATAGCATTCAGTTGTTCTTGCAAATTATTTACGAGTTGTTTTTCTGATGACCACTTTGCACGAAACTCATTGCGCTCTTCACTAAGGTTCGCAATTTCTTCGTTTAAATCGTTTAACTTTTTGGTATCACCTTCGCGTTTGATGGCTTCGCGTTCAATTTCCAATTGCATTATTTTACGTTCAATTTCATCCAATGCTTCTGGCACCGAATCCATTTCTAATCGTAATTTTGATGCAGCCTCGTCCATTAAATCGATTGCCTTGTCTGGTAAAAAACGATCGCTAATGTAACGTTGCGAGAGTTCTACGGAAGCAATAATGGCTTCGTCTTTAATACGAACTTTGTGATGTGTTTCGTAACGTTCTTTTAATCCACGTAAAATGGAAATCGCATCTTCGGTATCGGGTTCTTCCACGTTTACTTTTTGGAAACGACGTTCGAGTGCTTTGTCTTTTTCAAAATATTTCTGATACTCGTTTAAAGTAGTGGCACCAATGGCGCGCAGCTCTCCACGAGCCAATGCAGGTTTTAAAATATTGGCTGCATCCATTGCTCCTTCAGATGCTCCCGCACCAACGAGCGTATGTATTTCATCAATAAATAAAATTATTTCGCCTTCACTTTGTGTTACTTCTTTCACAACGGCTTTCAAACGTTCTTCGAACTCTCCTTTGTATTTAGCACCGGCAATAAGCGAACCCATGTCGAGAGAGAAAACCGTTTTCGATTTTAAATTTTCGGGCACATCGCCTTTTACAATACGGTGTGCAATGCCTTCGGCAATGGCGGTTTTACCTACACCAGGCTCACCAATTAAAATCGGATTGTTTTTTGTTCTACGTGAGAGAATTTGTATTACACGACGAATTTCTTCATCGCGCCCAATTACAGGATCGAGTTTACCTTGCTCGGCCAATAAGTTCAAATTTTTAGAATACTTATTTAAGGCTTGATAAGAATTTTCGGCATTGGCATCGTCTACTTTCGAACTTCCACGTAATTCTTTAATAGAAAGTTTTACATCCTTCTCATTCAGCCCTGCATCTTTCAGCATGCTCGCCACTTTATCTGATGTTTGTAATAGCGCCAATAATAAATGTTCGATGGATACAAAATCGTCGCCAAACTCTTTCATGAGTTGTAGCGATTTGTTGAACACTTGGTTAGAAGCGTTGGATAAAAAAGGACCTGAGCCTTCCGCTTTCGGGAAAGAAGAAATGATTGAATCGTTTACTTCTTTAATACGATTGATGTTGGCATTTGATTTTTTTAGAATAAAAGGCAGCACATGTTCGTCTATTTCGAGCAGAGCTTTTAAAAGGTGGGCAGGTTCAACGGTATTCTGACCATAGCCCAATGCAATTTCGATGGCCTTGTTAATGGCCTCTTGCGATTTGATGGTATATTGTTGTAAGTTCATCTTGTTTGTGTTTACAAGAGATGCACAAAGCAAGCACCAAAGCGAAATAGAAGGTGTTTTAATGCCAATTTTTCAGGAGAGTGTGGCGGGTTTACGACTAATCGTCGTATAAATGTGCAAATGCTTAAATATGCAAATGCGTAAATGGGGTGCAAAGAGGTTTCGGGTTTAGGTCACAAAGGACACGAAGTACGCACAGAGTAGCACAAAGTAATTCTCTGTGATTAGGAAAAGAAATAACGAATTAACGAACATGCGAATTAACGATTAGGCATGGCTTATGTTAAGGCTTTATCCTAATTTAAACTATCGTATATTTTGAGGGTATTTACACTTACAAACATATGCGGACAATGGCATTTGCAAACTAAGGGGCTGTTTGATGGATTATTTCTTTTTTCTCTAAAAGCTCATCCAAGTATTGAAAAACCAGTTCAATGTTTTTCCCGTGATTATCTACTTACTTTTTAATGTATTCTATTTCTAACCGCAATTCGGTATTAATAAGATCATTTTCCGTAAGGCTACAAAAGCCCTCATAATTGCGATGTTCATTTCCCTTGCCCTCTTACTTTTCAAAACACTTGATAACATTGCTACGCCTGTTTCTGTAAAAGCAAATGGTTTTGAACCGCCAAGATATTGTTTGGAAGGTATTGCATTTTGCGACACCACTATTTCTACTTCTTTTTCTGTTAGCGTAAACATAAAATCATTGGGGAATAAATCCATGTTTCTGCGAACCGCTTGTTTTAAAGCTCTTGTTTCGACTCCATAAATTTCAGAAAGATGAACATCTAACATGACCTTTTCTTCACGTAATAAAAATATTTTGCTGATTATTTTTTCTTCTGGGATTAATAATGCTGTTTCTTTCTTTTCCATATTATTACTTGAAATTAAAAGGTATCACATTTTGTGATACCTTATTTTTATGTTGTAAAATTTAATTCTTTTATGTTATTGGATGATATGTTATTCATGTCGCCTTGTTGTTCAAATTTACAAATTAATACAAATTTTTTATACTAAATTCTTCAAGCTCTTTTATGTTTCGTTTACATACTAAAATAAAAGAGTTTCAATTTTTATTCATTTCAATTCTACAATCAACCACAACAAATTTAAATTAGATTTTAATTGATCAAATTACTCCGGTATGAGGTTGTTTTTTTGGACCGGCTAGTGGTGGTCTGTAAAATCGGTAAATGGCTGCTAAGAAGTCACGGATTTTCGGGTTTTCGATTATTGGTCACAAAGGACACGAAGTACGCACAGAGTAGCACAAAGTAGTTCTCTGTGATTTCTCTGTGTGCTTTGTGCCTCTGTGTTTAGGAAAAAAACTGACTAATTATTCTTCAAAAAATATAATCGTAAACAATTTTCTAGCATTTCTTTACTCTTTGAATAACATATGGTTTTTCGAGATAAGCGTTTTAAATGCGTTCTTAAATTCAAGTTCATTCGCTCGATACGATTAATTTTATACTTCGTTGTATTATGTTTTATAGTATCCATTAATGCAGGATAAACATTGAGTTTATCAGTGTAAATACATTTAGGATTTAATAATTTAACCTGATTAATTATTTTTGAGATATTCTCTTTTGTTCTTCCACCTATTGCAAAGTCAATTACTTTTCTACTGACTTTGTTTAAAGCATAGATAATATAACAAGGTGTCTCCTTATTACCAATGTAAGTATACATTTCGTCTACTTCGTATTCTTGTTCTGTCTCATTAAATATTGGCTTTACAATCCTACTCGATATATTTCTGATTTTATTAATAACATTTGCTTTCGACACACCTGTTATTCTTGATATTCCACAGATACCAACTCCTTCAGTTGTTAATTGAACAATCATTTCTTCATCTTCTGGAGTACATCTTTTATAAGTATAAGTTAATTGAAAATACTTTCTACAATCCCTACAATAATATTTTTGTTTCTCATTTCTGATTCCCTTTTTAATACAATTAGATTCTTTACAATTATTACACTTCATTTCTCAGGTGACAATTTGAACACTTTGATATACTTTTATTGATTTTCAGTTGATATTAAACCATACAAAATACGAATGGGTGGCAATTAACCACCCATTTATAGTATTATTAATTATACAAAATTCTGATTTACAGATTCTATCAACTTTTCTTCCGATGAAAGTGACAAAGTGAACACTACCTACTTCTTTTATTTGATTCTTGAAAATATCTTTATTACCCTCTCCCTCTACACTCATACCTGTCAATCTTGCAGATAAGAAATGGTCATCCGTAAATCCGTAATTCTCTAATGTATTTACATATTCCAAGGCTGTATAATTTGCCCAAGTATTGAGCTGATCTTCCTGCATCGAGAAAAACATGTTTTTATCTTCATCATCTCTGTTTATATTCTGAGTGACTTCGTTTAATTCGAATAACGCAACCTCATCACAATTGGTTACTGTTTGCAACCAATAGGAATCCGATAGTATTTGCCAATTGCGAATGTTGTATTTTGATTCGGTTGTAAAGAGTGGCTTGCCATTTACAATGTTGAAGTTCTTTTATATGATTTTGAATTGAAATAAGTCGATATAAAATACAAATGGGTGGTTATTAGCCACCCATTTTTATTATATTAATTTTATAAAAATACAGATTTACAAACCTAAATCCTTTCATTACCCGAAAGTGACAAAGTATATACATGCCTAATTTTTTTTCTATTTAAATAAACAAAAACTAAAAGTAATAAAAACAAACTAATTAATATTTTATAGTCGTATTTTAAATCAAAATACCTCAGTCCGATGTAAATCAAAATTGAATATAAATATTCAAATAAATTATAGAAAAAATGAATAAGTATAATTTCACGCAGACTAATTTTTGTGTAAATATAGAGCCAACTATAAAGAAATGCAGGTACTATTAACAGTATAGGTAATAAAATATCCGGATTTGTTAAACTAAAATGAGAAAATGTAAAAATTATACTACTAATAATTAATATTGCACGTTTATCTAAGTGTCCAATTAGTTCTTTAGTTACATAATGTCTGTAAAATATTTCTTCAAATACAGGAGCACAAAATAATGCTGTTAAAAAATTAATATATAAAGATTTTGAAATTACTGGCAAGGAATACGTATCAACAAACTCACTATATCCATTTTCAAAAATATAGGTAATATCAAATATTAATGTTTGAATTATAAAAAGAATAATAACAATTGGTATATAATTTATTTTTTTTTGTTCAGATTCTGTTTTTAATAACCCATTAATTTCTCTCCACTTATAACCTATAATTGATAGTATAGATAACCAAACAGTGGTACTTATTAAAAATTTAAGAATCACATTATTATTGTAACCATCAATAAAATTTAGGCAGTGAAATATTAATACAATTGCTGCGGAATATAATAATACTTTTCTGTAAATTTTCATAAACTAATAAGTTTGGGTTGGCATCTGTTGAGGACCAAATTGCATAATTTGATTTTCAATAAGTGCAGGAAGGAAAAATATAGGACCAGAAGCCCCTTTGCTTTTAGCTGCATCTTTAATTATTTCCTCTGCGGAATTTTTACCAATCTCTTTATTTATCTCGGTTAATCTATCTCTTTTTTCCTTTGTATCAACTAGAGGATTGTTTTCAGTCATCCACTTACCAGCTTCTGTTGTTGTATAAAAAGTTTCTGTATCGAACATTTGATCCCAACCTTTAGGGTCAGCTAGACTATTTAATCTCCCATTTTTACATTCTGCACATGCTTTAGATTCTTCCTTTACTTCAAACTCATTCATTTTCATTTTACCATCCTTATTTGAAACTTCAATTCTTTGTAAGGTAGATGCTTCTCCTTCATTAGTTTTATAAACATACGTTCTATCATAATTATCATTAGTTACTTCCCTATGAACCTCAACACCATCGACAATCGTAATATTATCTTCACTCCTACCGTCTGGATCTATAAAACTAATTGGATTGTTAAAGCCATATCTAAATGGTGTCCAAGAATAAGTTTTCTCCGCCAAGGGATCCACCGCATGCCACCTACCAATTTGCGGATCATAAAATCTCGCTCCGTAATCATACCAACCTAAGTTATGCGCCGTTTGTTTCTCCTTGCCGTTGTACTTGTATTTGTTTTCCGATGAACTTACAAAACTCATGCCCCCCATTTCTAATCCAAATGGATAGTAAGAATCGTATTGCAAAATTACCGGTTGGTTGTTTGCGTTTGGTTTTACACTTATGCGTGCATTGCCCAAATGATCTGAAATTACATACTGCCTTTCGAAACCGCCAGATACTTTTAACACTCGGCCCGTTTCGTTGGCAAAGAAATCTAATTCGTTGTACAGGTAAAACAATTTACTCTATTCTTTTTTATATACAATATATAATTTCCTAATTATTTTTAACATGAATGCAATCGGTACTATAAAAAATAGTATACTTAGATAGTAGATCATAGTTACATTGCTTTCTGGAATTATAAATTCATCTGCGTTCTTTAAATATTTTAATTTAATCTTTTTACCTGTACTAATTTCATTATCATAGCAATCACTTTTAGCTAATTCTACGCTATAATATCTATTATCATACAAAATAGTAGCGGTACACAATCTACCTGGCTTTATATTAACGAGTATTGCGTCTATAATTTCACCATTTAATTGTATCTGGTACTTTTGCTTTGATTCATCATAAACAATAATACTTACTATAGAAAAAAATAAAAAATAAAATATATCTAAATATTTTTTCATAATAAAACATTTTTCTTAACTACGATTGTATTGTCTTGTGGTGTTATTAATTGTGTGTATTTTATCCCAGATGTTTGAGAAAATTTTGGTCTTACTATATCTGAAGCTGTTTGTGCAGCATCACCTGATACACTTCCAACTACTTGATTTTTGGTATTAGCAGCTTTTAAATCTGATTTAGCTTTACTAGCATTAGCTGCACGTCCAGAACTAGATGGATCATTTGTCGCTATCCTTGTTGTCCTATTTAAGGTATTCTCCTTAACTTTAATACTTGCATTATTAACCACTTTTGCTTGTCCTGCAAAACCGCTTGTGATTACATCTGATGCAATTTGAGTAGTTGATATTTTACCATCAACAGCTTGTTTAGTTAATGATTCTGAAGCATCAATAGAAGCTGTTAATAATACTTTTCCAACTGTACCTACATTTTTCAAAGTTGACAAACCACCAGATAATGCCCCCGCTCCACCAGAAATTAATGCCTTACCATAATTAATTTCTTGACCCGTAAGTTTTTGTACAGCAATTTCTGTAATAAAACCTACTGCAAAACCAATGCATTGGGGGCAATTCCCATCTGGGTCTGTTAAATTTGTAGGATTATTCCAAGCATATGCATATACAGATTTATCAATTTGTTCGGGTTCATCTGCTAATGCATCCACCGCAAACCATCTCCCCACCTGCGGATCATAAAACCTCGCTCCATAATCATACCAACCTAAATTATGCGCCGTTTGTTTCTCCTTGCCGTTGTACTTGTATTTGTTTTCCGATGAACTTACAAAACTCATGCCGCCCATTTCTAATCCAAAAGGATAGTACGAATCGTATTGCAAAACTACCGGTTGGTTATTTGCGTTTGGTTTTACACTTATGCGAGCATTGCCCAAATGATCTGAAATTACATACTGCCTTTCGAAACCGCCAGATACTTTTAACACGCGGCCTGTTTCGTTCGCAAAGAAATCTAATTCGTTGTTTACATACACAAAGCCGTTTACATAATCGGTTCTCGTTTGAGTTACCGGTGCTGTTGGGCTGGCTATTTGTGTGGTGGTGTACATTTCCGTTGGTATTATAAATATAGAAAATTAAACGAATTTACGAATTAGCGAACAGGCGAATTAACGGCCTAACGGATTTTCGAATTATCTTATTTAGGTCACAAAGGGCACGAGGTACACACA
>CALRTZ010000032.1:0-34027 GCA_943371235.1 Sphingobacterium thalpophilum
TGTAATATGAACAACCATTACTAAAAAAGGCAGTGTTCGTTCCTGTTTCTTTGCTTAACTTTTTAAATCCTTTGCCATCAATATTTACTTTGTAAATTTCTCTTTGCATTGGGTTTACTGCAGCTGCTTGGAAATAAATTGTTTTTTCTGTTGCATCCATTCCATAAAATGCTATTACTTCCCAATTGCCATTCGTTATTTTACGGATGAGTTTACCATTCATATCATACAAATAGAAATGGTTGAAGCCATCTTTTTCAGTAGTAATGATGAAGGATTTTTTATCTTTTAAAAATGTTAAATTCTCGTTTATATCGATGTATGTTTTTGATGTTTCGGTAAGTAATACCTTTGTTTTTCCTGTATTTGCGTCAGCAATTAAGTATTCTAATTTATCTTGATGGCGGTTCATTCTAAATACGCATAATTTACTTGCATCGGCAGTCCATTTAATACGCGGAATGTATTGATCTTTTTCAGTGCCTACATCTACCATGTTTGTAACGCCAGTACCTACATTGTAAATGTGAATGCTAACTTCCGAATTTTTCTCGCCAGCTTTAGGATATTTGTATTGATAATCTTTCGGATATAAATCGCCATACATAGCCATATTAATGTGCTTCACCCCACTTTCATCAAATTTATAATATGCAATGTGTTTTCCGTCTGGCGACCAATTGAAGGCTTGAGCAAAAGAGAATTCTTCTTCGTACACCCAATCGCACCAACCGTTAATTATTTTTTCCCACTCTCCATCGTCGGTAATTTTTGTTTCTTCCCTCGTCGCTACATTTCTAATGAAAATATTATTATCTCTAACAAATGCAACTTGCGAACCATCTGGTGAAAAGCTTGCAAACATTTGCTTTCCATAGTCACTTAAATTTTGGAGTGTACGTGTTTTACGATCGAAAATATAATTCAACTCTTTAGTAGAATGTCTATATATACTTTCATAACTATTAGAAATCATGATTTTACTTTCATCATCACTAAAAGCATATTTTTCCATGGTTATTTTGGTGATGTCATTCGGTATCATTAATTTTAATTCTGATGATTTTAAAATGGTATCACTTACTTTTCCGGTAGCATACTCGTAGGCTAATATGTAAGTTTCTTTGGTATCGGGGTGGGTATAAAATGAGCTGTAATGTTTCCCATCTTTCATAGAACGTAAGCCAGAAATTGATTTTGGAACGAATTGAGATTTACCCCAAATAATATCATTGTTTAATTCTTTCTTTTGTGCAAATCCGCTGCTAAAAAAAGAAGCCGAAACGACTAAACTTAAGCTGTATATTAATAAGCTTTTATAATGAGTTGATGCCATATAATTGAAATATTATAAATGACAAAATAAGAATTAAGTGGGAATACCCAAAATAGCTTTTTTATCTACTGATTATTAAGGTTTTCGTTTGCTCATATGCTCATGTGCTCGTTTGCTCATGGCTGCAAATAGCTTATTATTTGCATGATAGTAGCTTTCGTAAAGTCGTATAATCGTAAAGTCGTTACTCGCTTTCTTCTCTCGGGTCTATAAACAACTTATCTAACTCCGATTTCTCGTTGCGTAGGTCGATGTTTTCCATTAGGTACCATTTACGGCGTTTATATCTTAATCCATCGTAAGATAAATCGGGGCCATAGAATTCATACATACCTTTTTGTCGAGGATCTGCACTTGCAAGGTGATCATATACAATCCACTTCTTAGAGGGTAAGTAGCGCAGGAGCATCGATACATTGCGGCCATAGGTAAACACCACACGAGTTTTGGCAGTATCATTGTACATAAAAACAGGAGCCCCAAAAACAGGTTTCCCCTCTTTATCAAAACTTAATACATCGATTACTTTTTTGTTGGTTTTGGTATCGTTGCCTTTCCAACCAAGCAATAAATATTGTTTGTTTCTTTTAGATTTTTGAGGTTCAGAAATGGAATAATAATGCGCACCATACCAAGAGTCTTTGTTTAAAATGGTATCCTCAGCATTAGGAATAAAACGAGAGTTATCAAATAAAGGATATAATTCTAATTTCTCCTTGTTGTTTTTTTGAATGGCACCGTAATACCTATACGTACCATCATCTGAATATAAATGCCATGTAAAAATTCTGAACACCTTATCGGATGAAGTTAGAATTGAAATGGATTTGATAGAGTCGAAAGGGTAATAAAAGGAGCCTTCTAGCTTTAAGGTAGCTACTAATGTTTTGATGAAAATATTATTACTATTTCTGCGCACCACCTCATCATCATGGTTTATTATTTTGTACGATAAACTTTTTAAAGAATCTTCAAACGTCTTTAACTTCGGATCAAAAACAGTAGTACCCTTTTGCGCAAGCAATGGGCAACTAATAAATGATATAAGAATTAGTAAAAGAAGTTTTTTATACATACCTTTTTTTTGTTAGAAAATCCGAGAATCCGAAAGGCCGAAAGACCGATAGTACGACTATACGACATTACGAAAACCTGCCTTATCTGTCTTTCGGATTTTCGGCCTATCGAAACTACGCGCGTTCTATCACAATTGCCGAGGCACCGCCACCGCCATTGCAAATTCCAGCCACACCAATTTTTGCGTTGTTTTGGTTTAAAACGGAAATAAGCGTAACAATGATACGTGATCCTGAGCTACCTAGTGGGTGACCTAAAGATACAGCACCACCATTAACGTTTACTTTTGATGGATCGAGCTTTAATTCTTTATTGTTTGCTAAAGAAACTACCGAAAAAGCTTCGTTAATTTCATAAAAATCAACATCAGCAGGAGTTATACCTGCGTGTGCAATTGCACGAGGAATTGCTTTAGAAGGTGCAGTTGTAAACCATTCTGGAGCTTGTTGTGCATCTGCAAATCCGCGGATAATTGCTAATGGTTTAATGCCTAATGCATCTGCTTTTTCTTTGCTCATTAATACCAATGCCGAAGCACCATCATTAAGAGTTGAAGCATTTGCAGCGGTTACTGTTCCATCTTTTTTAAATACAGGTTTCAATCCTGGTATTTTATCGAACTTTACTGATTTAAATTCTTCGTCTTCACTCACTACGGTTACACCACCACGGCCTTCAATTTCTACTGAAACCATTTCTGCAGTAAACAAGCCTTTTTCATAAGCAGCTTGTGCTCTTTTGTAAGATTCAATAGCAAAGGCATCTTGCTCTTCGCGAGAAATATTGCATTCTGTAGCGCATAATTCTGCAGCAGAACCCATGTGGTAATCGTTGTATACATCCCATAAACCATCACGAATTAATCCGTCGGTTACGGTTTGGTGACCTAATTTATAACCTGTTCTAGCTTTGTCTAAATAATAAGGAACATTGCTCATGCTTTCCATACCACCTGCTACTACTACATCATTATCACCTAATTGGATGGATTGGGCTGCTAGCATAACCGCTTTCATGCCCGAAGCACAAACTTTATTGATGGTTGTACTTGGCAAATCGCCTAAACCAGCGAATTTAGTTGCTTGAGTGGCAGGAGCCTGACCAACGTTTGCTTGCAACACGTTGCCCATGTACACTTCGTTAATTTCTTTTGCATCAATCCCTGCTCTTTTAACCGCTTCCTTAATGGCAATTGCACCTAATTTTGTTGCTGATAATGAGGCCAAAGCACCACCGAAACTACCCATCGGCGTACGTACTGCCGATACTATATAAACTACTTTCATTTATTGTATTTTTTTGTGTTTGTGTGGTCAAAAGTACTAATTTTTTATTTATTCAAACCTTTAGCATTCTGACTATATTAGTCCTGTTATTTTTTATTCTTAATTAGTATATTTACCAATAAATCGCCTAAATAATGTTTAATTTCCTGAATAAAAACACATTAGTTAATAAGCTTAAGGAGCAATTAAAAGAAGAGCAACTTGCAAGGAAAGCTGCCGAAATGCGATTACAAGAATATACCTCGAATTTTACAAGTTCTAAAGATTACTTGCTTTATAAAATTAAGGAAGATGAAGATGTACTTAAAACCACTGTAAATCAATTAACGCTTACCGACCTAAAACTTCAAAATTTATTAAATTCTGTAAGTGAAATTATTTGCAGAATAAGCATCGATGGATATATAACTTATATAAATGAAGTTGCTAAGCAGAAATTAGGATTAAATGTAGAAAAAATCATTGGCAAAAAATTTACAGATGTATTTGATATTGATGGTAATTTCGGAATAGAAGATAAACTAAACAATTTCTTAAAAGATCAATCAAATAATTATTTAGAATATTACATAAAAGACGAGATAAAAAACCAGGAGGTGTGGATTGGTCAGAGTTTATCTTTAGTAAAAAATAATAATAACGAAGCCATCGAAATTAACTCTGTACTCAGAGATATTAGTATTATTAAAGAATACGAACAAAAATTAGTAACTAATAACTCACGACTAGAAAACTTAATTGGAAATTTAAATTTTGGAATTTTAGTAGAGGATGAACATCGAAAAATAGTATTAGTGAATACTGTTTTTTGCGATATGTTTGGCATTGATGCAGATCCTAAGCATATGATAGGCTTTGATTGTTCGGATTCTGCAGAGCAATCAAAGCATTTTTTTATGGATCCTGAAAAGTTTGTTAATGATATTAATATAGTTTTAAAAAATAGAAAAAAAGTAACTGATTACAACTTATTATTAAAAGATAATAAAGTATTTAGTAGAGATTATATCCCTGTATTTATTGATAATATTTACAAAGGACACTTATGGTTATATAAAGATATTACCGAACAGCACCATACTTATTTAGCAATTCAAAATTCTGAAGAGAAATACAGAGGAGTAATGGAAAATATGGCGCTTGGGTTAATGGAGGTAGATAACAATAATAACATCACCAAAGTTTATGAACGGTTCTACACTATGTTAGGGTATACACCAGAAGAGATGATTGGTAAAAATGCAATTGAGTTATTATTAGCAAAAGATCATTTTAATAAAGTAAAAGATGTAGCTCAACTCAGAAAAGAAGGAATTTCTAGCGCCTATGAAATTGAAATACTAAATAAAAAAGGTGAAAAAATTTGGGTATTAGTAAGTGGAGCACCTATTAAAAATATAAATGGTGATGTAATTGGTTCTGTTGGTATTCATTATGATATTAGTGAACAGAAGAATATATTAAATCAGCTTGAGATAGCAAAGAATGATGCTGACCAAGCACGCATGGCTGAAGTTAATTTCCTTGCAAATATGAGTCACGAAATTAGAAATCCTATTAATGCTATTATAGGAATGTCTAATTTAATGTATGATACTGAACTAAATGAGCAACAATATGAGTATTTAGAAACTATAAAATACTCTTCAGAAATATTAATGAACTTGATTTCTGATATTTTAGATATTAATAAAATTGATGCAGGAGAATTACAAGTAAATAACAAAGAAACTAATATTATTGATTTAACGAAAGCTATAATTAAAACCTTATCGTTTAACACTCTTAATAAATACATTACTATAATCGAAGAGATAGATACTAAAATAGATCATCACGTTTTAACTGATTTAAACTATTTCAATCAAATTGCCATGAATTTAATTGGCAATGCGATTAAGTTCACCGAGAAAGGGCATGTAAAAGTAGTGCTAAAATTAATTTCTGATACAGCAGATGGGTACAAAATATTGATGGAATTTATTGATACGGGTATTGGAATTAGCGAAGAAGAATTACCTTCCATTTTTGACAATTTTAGGCAAGCAAATACATCTATACGCAGGAAATTTGGTGGTACAGGGTTAGGTTTAGCGATTACCAAGAAATTAGTAGAAGCACAAAATGCGGAAATTTTTGTGGAGAGTGAATTAGGTAAAGGCACCAAATTTAGTATACTTTGGAACTTTAAGAAAGGCAGCAAAATAAAATCCAAAAAGCAAAAGCAGGTAAAAAATGCAGAGAAAATGAATGTTAACAATGTGTTAATTGTTGAGGATAATGTAATTAATCAAAATTATTTAAAAGGAATTTTCACTAAGAATGAAATAAATTTCAAAATTGCTAATAATGGTAAAGAGGCTATAGAAATTTGTGCAAATGAACTATTTGATTTAATACTGATGGATATACGCATGCCTGAATTGAATGGCTATGAAACTACATTATGGATAAGAAGCCAAGAGGAAAATTTAAATCAGAAAACTCCAATTATAGCACTTACAGCTTCTGCATTAGTTGATGAAAAAGCAAAAGCTATTGAAGTAGGGATGAATGATCATTTAAGTAAACCTTATACAGAAAGTCAATTAATTAGCATAATTAATAAAAATTTATCTTTCGATAAATCAATTGAAACAGAAATTCCTCAAGTCGAAATTGATGAATATAGCTTACCTGATTATTTTGATGAAGATTTATTAGAAAAGTTTTATTTAGGAAATTTAGAACACATGTGTATAGTTTTTAACAGTTTCAATACTGCTTTAGAAACAGATTTAATTTCTATTAAAAATGCATATAAAGAAAACGATTTAAATACAATAAAATCCATAATACATAAAATTAAACCCAATTTTAGCATTGTTGGTTTTTCGAAATTATCTGAAACTTGTGAACTGGTCGAAACATCAATTATTAACACAAATTCGTTAGGAATATCAGAATCAGAGTTTTATAATTTTATTGAAGAAATAGAAACGGTGATGGAATTATTGGAGATAGAAATTAATAATCTAAATAAATTATAGTTATAATATGAAAGTTATAATAGTAGATGATGATATAACATCTTGTTCTTCATTAGAATATTTATGTTCTAAGGTGCAAGAAATAGAAGTAGTGGGTGTTTATAATGATGCGATTTCTGCAATAAATTTTTTGAAGAATAATAAGGTTGATTTAATTTTATTAGATGTTGAAATGCCAGAGTTTTCTGGATTAGATTTAGTAAAAACCATACCTAATTTACCATGTATTATTTTTACGACCGGCCAAAAAGAATATGCTGCAGATGCATTTGAATACGATGTGGTTGACTTTATAACAAAGCCAATTACCTTGCCAAGGCTCTCAAAGTCGATTGATAAAGTAATGAAACTTTTGAAATCAGAAAATTTAAGTTTCAAAGAATCTGATTTTATATTTATTAAATCAGAAGGGCGATTTGTAAAATTAAATATAGATGATGTTTTATATATTGAAACTCTAGGCGATTATGTGGTATTTAACTTAGAAGAGCAGAAAAAACACATTGTATATTCTAGTTTAAAAGCTATGGATCAGAAATTATCCAATCCATTGTTTGTAAAGGTACACCGTTCTTTTATTGTAAATATTAGTAAAATTGTAGATATAGAAGAAAACAATTTAGTAATTGAAAATAAAGTGATACCTATTAGTAGAGCTCATAAGCAAGATTTGATGGTTAAAATTAATACTATTAATTAAGCTCTAATTGCTTTTTCCCACAATACTGTTTGTTTACCTTTTATTAATCTTATTAATCCTAAGTATACACTATAATTCATTATGAAGAAATAGTAGCTTACTAATATTACTTTGTATTTAATTGATCTATTAGATATAGCATATCCAATATATACTAAGGCATAAAAAATTATTTGAAGTGCCATTAATACAATAGAAGTTGTATTATAGTTATTAATAGTTAATATTAAATTGAGTATAAAAATAATTGGCAATATAAACGGACAAATAGCCCATCTCAAAACCCTGTGCGATACATATTGTAAAGTAACTACACCATATTTAAATGGATTTAGTAAGCTGTTTAATTTAATTATCGACTGTAAACCTCCAGCACTAATTCTAATTTTTCGTTTTAATTCTTCTTGTACATTTAATGAACCAGTTTCTGTTGCATATGCTTCTGGTTCGTATACAATTTTTTTGCCCTTTTCTAAAATTTTCATCGATAAATAAAAATCTTCAATTAATATATCTTCTTCAACGTGCATCATCTCAGATTTACGAACAGCGAATAATTCACCTGCTGCTCCCATTGTACTATATAATTCAGAATCTAATTTTTTCAGATATGATTCATACCTCCAATATATACCTTCACCTTCTGCAGATGAATTTATATCGTTTTTATAAATTCTTTTTTCACCTGCGACTACACCAACTTTTTCGTTTTTAAAATTGCGTACAATGTTCTTTAATCCTTCCGTATTTATATCAGTATTTGCATCTGAAAATATTAAAATGTCTGATTTTAATAATGGGAAAATTCTGTTTATAGCATTTATTTTTCCTCTAAGTTCATTACTATGATACAACTTAATTTCTGGATACATTTTAATAATGTTCATAGTATTGTCAGTTGAACCATCAGTAATGAATACAAATTCTATTTTATCTTTTGGATAATCTAATGCCAAACTGTTTTTTATTTTTTGTAAAATGTATGCTTCTTCGTTATATGCTGCTACTACGAATGATAGGCTAGGCTCGTAATTTGTAACTTCTTCTGTTTTTTTAACTATAAGTCTTTTTACTTTAACAAGTATTGTAAGCAATATTCCATAACCAATGTATGCGTATACTATAATTCCAATTAGAATTATTAAAATGATATATAAGTTGTTCATTTTTTTATTTTAAATCTTTGTATCCAATTTTATTAGTTAATCCGTCCATACTGCCTTGTAAGTATTTTTTCAGATTATTTATTTTACCTTTCAATATGTATTTTAAAATATTTACTGGCATTGAGACCATAAAATGAAATAATAAATAGCCATAGAAATTAACAGCACTAGAATTCTTCCTCATAAATAGGATGCGATTTCTAGTTAAATAGTAGTTTTTTAGGGGACTATCAACTCCTGTACTTGATGATACTTTATGATAAATCACAGTACTAGAATTTACATATATATTAAATCCTTTTGCTTTCACTTTCGCAGATAAATCTAACTCCTCATAATACAAGAAATAAGATTCATCAAAACCTCCAACTAAATCAAATGTTGATTTTTTCATGAGCATAGCGGCACCATGTGCATATTCTGTTTTATACTCTTTTATTGATGAAAGGCTATTTATTGTTTTATTTCTTCCAGTAAATGCATTTATTTTTGTGAAGCCCGCGTATTGAATTTTTTCAGGTTCGTCATAGTATTTTATAAGTGGGCAAACGATTCCAGCTTTTTCACTATTTAATAATGTTTTCTCTAATTTTGTTAGAGTTCCAGAAGTTATCAATGTATCATTATTTATAAAAAACAGTAATTCCCCTTGAGCTATATTTGCTCCAATATTGTTTGCCTTTGCAAAACCAGAATTCCAACTTAATGGTACATAAACTAGCTCATTAAGTACCTTATTTAATTTTGAGATATTTCCATATTCAGCTTCATTATCTACAACAATGACCTCATATTTAGGGTATATACATAAGTTTTTTATAGACTTAACTAATTCAACAGTTAAGTCTATTTGTTTATAATTTACAATGATGAAAGATATCATATCTATTTATTTTGCCATTTTTTTACCAATCACTTGTATCGCATTGCCTACTTTTTTACTGTGTGTAAACTGATCGATGTTTACTAATAATTTTGCTATAGGAAGTGATATTGCTTGTGTAATGATTCCTGCTTTTTTACCTAAATATGCAAGTTCCCAACCTAAGCGAGAAAGAATACCATCTGAGTATGAACTATAATATATATCAAAGCCAGCATCCGTAAATCTTTGCTCTAAGCCCTTTAAATCGTACACCTGACCAATGTGTTCTTTATCTAACCATTCTTGGTGCTCATTAAATAATGAACTAGGGAATATCGTTTTTTGAGTAATGTTGGGTATTTTCACAATTAAGAAACCACCATCATTTAAACAATTGTAAGCTTCTTTAAATGGCATTTCTTCAGCTTTTATATGTTCGAACACGTCTACCGAATATATTAAGTCGAACTTTTTGTTATTTAAACTTTCAATTTTACCTAAATGAGCCGTTACATTTTTATAGTTTCTGGTGTCAATTACTTGTTTTACTGATTCTATTCGCTCTCTGTCTATATCAAGTGCAATAAAATCCGCATGCTCAATAGCTTCGCTTAACATGTACGTATATTCACCATACCCACAACCTAAATCTAACACAGAGGTGAAATTGTTTGTTGGAAGTTTATGGATCATTTTTTTAAATACTAATGATCTAGCATAATTTCCAAGATTTGTGTATCCAAATACGTAGTTTGTAAGTTTTCCTAATAGAGGATGCTTATGCATTCTATCACTAGTAATAGTTTGTGATTTTCCGAATTTTAATTCTAATGTGTTCATATTGTTTTGTTTTTTAGTTTATTTAATAATAAAATGTATACTGGATTAATTACTGAAAAATTGATTTTGTTGTTTATAAATATTTGTGCAATAACTATGCTGATCCAACTAGCCGCCACATTTGCGATTGCCACACCAGTTGAGCTAAAATTTTTACCTAAGTATAATTCTAAGCCTAAAAAAAGTAAGCCGCTAAACACTAAAATTTTAAGGTTTAAATCTGGGCGATCTTTTATATCTAATACAATTCCCATTGTTCTTCCAATCGGTTTAATAAATGATGCAAGTATGATGATTCTTAATAGTATGCTCGATTCTTTTATATAGGTAGATCCAGAAATTAATCCAATTATGTTTTCACTTAAAAAAAATAGTAGGAGTGCAGCTGGTATTATATATATCCACTGTATTAATAAACTATCTGTAATAACTTTATTTAATTTCTTTTTATCGCTAAACGCACTGTGTAATTTTGGATAATATACTTGTGCTGCAGCGTTTAATGGAATCTCTAAATAATTGGCAATTCTAATGGCTATGTGGTAAGCAGCTAATCCACTAGGTTGACTATATATACTTAAAATAAAAATATCTGATTTATTAATTAACATTGAAAGCAAATTTGTTCCAAAAACATATTTTCCGAAATCAATTATTTTATAACAAATTACTTTTTCGACACTTGCTTTAACAATGTTATTTATATGTTTAATGATATAATAAAAACTTACAATACTTGCTGTAATACCTGTTGTTATTAAGATGGTACTAGGTTTTATATTTTCGAAATAGTATAAAATACTTATACATATAAATGATAATAATACCCATACTAAATTGTTTTTAGCTATAGTTGTATGCTCTTCGTTACTTTGTTTTATAATATTAATAAATTGTAGTGTACCAATACCTATCACAGAAAACGAATAATAAAATACATATTTAAATTCATAAAGGTTCGTGTTATATGTTGATATTAATTGAAAAATGATTACAACTGAAATAAATGATAGTATAGAAAGTATACCATAAACTAGCAAAGCAGATTTAATAATATTGTATTTATTCTCTGGATTAGATTTTAATTGATTTATTAATGAATTTTGAATAAAGCCCGTTCTAATCATATCTACAATAGTGGTAACCGATTGGAATATGGCCCATGCAGCTAATACATTCGTTGAAAATGATTTCGCTATAATTATAAATAATATAATGTTAAATGTTAATATTATAAACTGATTACTTAGTGCAGTAGATAATATAGAAGCTTTAGTTATTATCTTTTTCATTAAGCTATTTGGTTATATACTTTTTCTGTTTCTTTCACAATTGTATTCCATGAGTATGATTTTTTAACCATATTATACCCATTTACACCCAGTGTATTTGCTAATATTTTGTTGTTTAGTAACAAATTTAGTTTTGCTCTCAACTCCATTACATTACCTTTTTCAAATAATAGTCCGTTTACACCGTCTTCTATTATTTCGTTTATACCGTTAATGTTTGAAGCTATTACTGGCTTTTTATGCGAATTGGCTTCTAATAATACAATGCCTTGTGTTTCATAATATGATGGTAATATCACAACCTTTGATAAGGAAGTCCATTTACTTACTTCCTCAGCATTTAATGAACCCAAAAACCATACTTTATTTTTTAGTTTTTTATTTGAGTTTACATATTCTTTTAACTCCTTTTTGTATTCACCGTCACCAATCAATACACATTTTATATTCGAATCAATCTCTTCAATTGCATCTACTAAATCTTTTACTCCTTTTGTTTTTTCTATTCTACCAATAAATGTGAGGATGTTAATTTTACTATTATCAATTTCATCTACTGCTGGTATGTTAACTCCGTTTGGTATCACTGTAAAGTTTTTGTCATGTTGAGTAATTTCAATTATATCTTGTTTTAGTGAATTAGATACAACAATTAAATTCTTTGATTTTTTAAGAGATATTCTTTCAATAAAATTACTTATGTAATAGAATAGCTTGTACTGCATGCTTAAATTAACTGCATTAATAGATTTATTTTCTTTACTCACTAAACCGTGGTAAGTAACTATGTGTGGAGTTTTCGTAGGAAACAATGAATATAAAAATCCACTTCTTCCTTGTAAATGAATCAGGTTATACTTATTCCCATTTCTTAAAATCCAAAAATAGGCCGAAATGTTAAAAAATAATTCGTCGAGAAATAATCTTAGTACAGGGATGTACCTTCCTGGTAAATAGGCAATTTTTATAAGATTTATGCCATTATCGTCAATGCTATTTTGTTTATTAAATATAGATCCCGACATTAATATGTTTACACGATGTCCATTTTTTATGAGTTGTTTACTTAACTCATAAGTGTGAGTCTGTATTCCTCCTTTATAAGTTTGTGGAATATTTTTACTCACCATTAAAATATTATATTTTTTATCCGACATTTTTTTCTGATTTTGACTTTAAGAACCCTATTGTAAATCCTATGATGACCATTATTAGTATTACATCCCAAGGCATACCTATTGTAAACATTTTATATATTGTGTTTAGTGTGTAAAAATTCTTTTCCTGCTTTTTTATAGTATTTTACTGTGAGTATATATCCCATCACTACTTTAAATATTTCAACTAAAGTGCCTTTTGGTATTTTATGATTTTTACTAAACTGAATATATAGTATTAGGTATGAGATAATAAATAATAGATCTGTAATTAAATTTATACTTAACAAGAATTGATTAGTTGATAAAAGAAACGATAATGTATTCAACATTATTAACACTAATAATCCTAAAACGCGTGGTGGTAATGCTAGTTGAAATACCTTATGAGCATGATCTAGTTGTCCGGTAAAAATTGCTTTTAATCCTGATTTAAAGAATTTACGTAAATAATCAAACTGTGCATATATCCACCTACTTCTTTGTGTTTTTATTTGCGATGCATTTTCTAATTTCTCATCTAATACAAATGGGCTATCAAAATAATTAATAAATACTTTCGATTTAGTTAATTTCAATTCCATTTCTTTATCAAAACCACTAATACCATTCATTGTACTAATAAGTTCTGAGAATATACTAGATTTTAATATCATTCCAGAACCACTTAATTTTGATGATAATTTTAACAAATTAGGACCTTTTGATAAGATGGCCGTATTTGCAAATTCACTAAATGCATCTAAGAAACTAATACCATTATTATGATTTTTTGATTTTCTTTGAACTTGTATTACATCAGCCTTGCTTATATTTATTTTATCATTAATTTCCGATAAGAATATTGGCTCTATGCAATTATCTGCATCTAGCAAAATTGTATAATCTGATTCATTACCATATAATTCTGCATATCTATTTAATGATTTAACTTTAGTGCTTTTATCAAATTCAACATTAATAACCACTGCCCCTAATTCTGTTATTAATTTTTTTGTTATTTCTTTTAATTGATCAGCTATTACATACACCTTATATAAATCTTTATTATACTGCTGGCGAACAGCTGTTAATACTGTTTCAGCAATTACATGATCTTCCTTATATGCAGGTATTACAATAGAATATTTGTATTTATTTTTCGTTTTAACAGCTTTTACTTCTTTATAAAATAAACTAAATACTGTCATAATTAAAGTGTATAAATACGATATACAGAAGTACATTATAAATAGTATTAATATTGTTTCCATGTTAGTTGTCGATTTTTTTAGATATAAATAATATTGGTATAAACAGATTCATGATCATGCCTGTAGGCATTTGCCCGAACACTTGGTTTCCATAACTAGAGCCTAATATTCCTAATACAGAGCAATAAATGGCGAGCATTTTATTTTTAAGTTTGATGTTTTTAATATTCCAAACAATGTATCCTGTACGACCAACAATAAAAGCCAGAATAAAGAAATGTAGACTAATACCAATAAGACCTGTTTCTGCCCATATTTTTACGTACCAACTATCTGTTGGTGTTTTTGCTAATAGTGTGTTTGGTGCAAAACGAGCTCCCCAAAACCCTGCAGATCCAACACCACCACCCATTGGTTTATCCTTTAAATAACTATGAAATGTTTTTTGATTTTCTAATCTTACAATTAAAGAAGGGTTGTTAGGATCTAAGGCCGTTCTCATTCTTTGAACTGGTCCTACACCTTGAAATAAAAATGTGTATTTAAGTATGTAAAAAACTATAAGTATAGAAATAAAACCAATACTTAATATTTTAAAGTTTTTAGCAAAAATTAAATATACAATACCTCCAATAGCAGGCACGGCTAATGCACCACGTGTACCAGATATTCCAAAACCAACTAAGCTTAATATAGCTACGCCAATTGCAATCGATTTGGTTTTTGTACTATATGGCCCTAACGCAATTATTACACTAAATAGCGTGATCATAGCTTGAGATGCACCAAATTGTCCTGCATCAGAATAAAAAGAAAATACTCTTAATACTCCAAATAAAACATGCTCTTCGAAATGATTCTCATCATACAACCATCTATATTCTGCTTGGTCTACTCCGATATAGTTCTGACGAAGGCCCCAAAAAGTTCCAAGTAAAGATAATACTAGTACCCACTTAATTAATTTATCAATGTCGTTTATTGTACGTACATAAATAAATACTATAACAGAAGATAGGAGCGTATAAAATCCAATTCCTCGCATGGCGTAAAACCATGCTTCGAATCCAATTGATTGAGGATTTATTAATTCTGAACATAAATACAAAAACCATGCGATGTTTAGATATACCATGTCTACATTCGCATTTTTAAATAAGCCATTTCTAGCATTTTTAAAGACTACGCCTAAAAAACTGATGAATAATATAATGTCAATGCTTAAACCCCATGGTCCATCTACATAACGTGCAAGGCCAGAACTAATAAATGCCATTACTAATGATAAGTAAAGGCCTAATTGAGGTGAATTTAGAAGTATTACCAAGGTTCCTACTAGGAGTGGGAGAGCAATGGTTAAAAAACCCATTAATAGCCCGATTTTTGAAATGGCATATGAACACAATACAAGCAATGCAAAGATTACAATCTTAGTGCTTGTTTTATTAATTACGTGTGTTCCTGTGTTTAGCATTACCAATTATTTCTATTCAAAAGTATTGTTAATAGAAAAGTGGTATGTTAAAATTAGATAAGCAGTTACATTTGCTCGATTTTTGGTATAATATTACTGATTTGATAGTACTGCATGCACATTAAATGCCTTTTTTGCCCAGCTTTGTGCCTTTGCATGCTCTATTCTAAGCTGTTTTTTAGCATCTGTATCAGTTTGTATTTCGTCTGTTAAATACGTTTGGAATTCGTTGTTTGTGTTAGATATTCTAATAATTGACCCCAAGGAACTTAGATCAGAAAAATTAGTACTTACAACTGGTATACCCATTGCGAGGTATTCATTTACCTTCATTGGGAATATATTCTCGGTAAAGGAATTCTTTACAAAAGGTATAATGCCGATACTGAATTTAGCAACATAATTGCTTAATAGGGTAGGTTCCATCGCCGGGATAAATTCTGTGTTATGATATTTAGATAAGGTTTCTTTTAATTTCTCATCCAATACTCTCCCAATAAATTGAAATTTGTAATTTTTGTTACTAGTGATAAGATGTTCGAGCAATTGAAGGTCTAATCGGTCATCAATAGAACCTATGTATCCGACTATATTGCTGTTTGTATTTTCATTTACTGGAGTATGAAATATGTTTAGATTTACACCATTTTCAATTAAATACACTTGTTTATTATAAGTCTTACATTTTTCTATAAGTTTATTAGAAGTACAAAAAACGTTTTTAGCTTTTTTTATAAATCTTACCTCTTCATTTGCACTTAATTTATGCACCCATTGCATAGAGGAAATATCATCATAACAGTAATAATTGAAATCTTCATGTGTATAATTAGCTGCTATACGGTTGCCAACAATAGGATTTAATGCACATAACCATTCGGCATTACTAATTTTTTCTTTCTTCCTAATTTTCGCAATTCTTTTATTTATTAACCAGTTATTTATAAATAATATTAAATTAAATAAAGCTTTTAGCTTAATTCGTTGAAAGGGGAGTATTGCTGGTAAATTATAGACGGTTAGGTTTGGAAAATCTTTTGGTGTTAGTCCATTCCCATTTAGTATTCTACCAATGGGTGCATTTTTGTTTCTCAATAAATCTAAGAGGGTATAAGGGTAATCAATAAATAAAACCTTTTGGAATTTTGAATATTCTTTCATCAATTCCACTGTTGATTTTGTGTAATCCCCATCCCAAGCCGGAAAACTCAAACAGATTAATGTTTTATAATACTTCATTTAATTTTAATCCTTCCGTGTGAAATTCTTTATTTGTGAGGCGTTTTACCCATTTTCTAAATTTAGACCTGGCTTTTGGCACTTCTCCTATTAATTCTTCTAGTTCATCTTGTTCTATGCCATTCAATACTAAGTAAATATTTTTATTGCCTACTTTCATTAATCTACTCAACGCTTTTTTATCAGCTGTATTCCATATTCTATTAGCTTTTGCAACTAAAAATATAATATCAGATTCTTTAATTTTATTGATATTAAATCGTTCTTCTAGTAATGCTTCTGTTTCATACAAATTTACTTTTAGTTCTTCTTGTAAAGTCGATTCAATTAAATTTCGAACATGCGACTTACCTTCATTTTCTCGAGTAGAACTTATAGTAATGTTTAGTTTTTCTTTATGCATCCCTTCAATTTCAATAAATTGAATTAATTGCGATACACTCTTTTTTATAATTTTATTAATATTTACTTGATTTAAAGTTGAATCTGTATTAGGAATTGCCCCAGCTAACTCTATACCTACAATTTCTTCAGCTCTATTTGGGTTTCTTAACGTTTGATCTAATAATTCTAGAGCAATTAAAATTGACAATGAGAGAACTAATCCAGCTACAAATCCAATAATTACTAATAAATTTCTTTTTGATTTTTCTGGCTTTGCCGGAAAGTATGGTTTATCTACAATGGTTAAATTCGAAGTCATCATCATATTATACTTATGTAAATTTGCTTCATTATAACTGTGTAGATTTTCTAAATACTCTTTTTCATTTACATTTATTGTTCGCTCTATGTGTTTCAATTTAGAGCCCAGAGGTGCAAATCTTGAGTAGATTTCATCAAAATCTTGCTGCCTGTTTCTCATAATAATTAGGCGTGCATTTGCTTCTTCTTTTTTAATTAATTGGTCAACCCATCTATTTATTAATTCCTTTGTTTCAACTCCTTCTGTTGTGTAGCTACTCAAAACTGTTTTATTTGCGGCCTCTTTTAATTGCTCTTTTAATATTGAATTGAGATTATTCAATGCATTAATTTCTTTTTTATTTTTCTCAGAATCATCTAATTGTTTGGTAATAATATTTTTATTGTTAATATTCAGCTTTGTTCGTATGGAATCAATATTATTATATAGTTTAGGTATTGTTACATAATTCGATAATTCTTGTTGTATTTTCTTCATCGAATTACTTGCACTTTCATTGTTCATTCGTTCTTTATAAAATTGTTCATCTAAATCTTCTTTTTTACCAGAAATAAATCTAGTTTGTTCGTAATAGTTGATAATTTTATTTTGTTCCTGAAAATTTAATAATTCGTTCTCTGAATTAGCTAAAACTCTTGCAGCATTATCTGTAGATTCTTTAAAGAAATCTAATACATTGTTGGATTGATTATTTTTTAACTTTTTATGTTTTATCACAAATAGCTTTGTAAGTTCGTTTAATGTTTCTTGACATACTCCTGGATCTATTGTTTGGTAGGTAATTCTTATCATATCACTATTTCCTTCTCTCTCTACCTTAATATTCTCTAAATGTTCGATACCAATTAATTCATTTTTAGAATTTACTAGTTTGTATAATTGGCTATTCTCATTATTATATAATTCAGTTTTAATTATATTATGTGATATGCTATCATTTGCAGATGATTTAATTTTTACAATTATATCATCGTTTAAATCAGATAAAAAATTTTCGTAATTCTTCTTGTTTATCAAGGTATCATTAGCATGTCTAATAATTTTATTAATTAATTTTATACTTAAATCTTCCAGAGTTTCGTGAGACGTAGCAATGTTTATTAAGTTCTGTATTTCATTATTTGTATAGGCATAATCTGTTTTATTGTCTTTTTGACTTTCTAAACTATATCCAGAAACTAAACCTGTGTTTATTAAAGTATCTGAAGTGTATAGCTTTTTATCACCCATAGTGAGTAAAAATACAACCGTACTAATTACTAAACCAGATATTATTAATATAACGTAGTGTTTTAATATTAATCTGATAAATGTTGTTAAATTCATAATCCTTGAGTTATTTCTTTATAATTTCTGTACCAACCATTCTTTTTAATATAAATAGTTCTCGTTCGCAAGTATTTACAATTTCTATATACTTAGCTTTGCTTTTGTAGTAATTTTCTAAATCAGATTTATATATACCAATATCAGTTTTACCAGACTTAAAAAATGTTTCTGATAACTCCATTTTCATTCTGTTGGCCTCCATAGTTTCTGATGATAGTTCAGCTTGATTTAGATTATTTATAATCGAATAATACACTATACTCAATTCATTTATAATTCCATTTAATAATTCACTATCCTCCAATTCCAATATTTTGTATTGTTCTCTAAGAATCTTTTTCTCATTTCCAGTATTAAGAAAACTACTTAATGGAATTCTCATTGATAATCCTATATTATAATTAACACTGGTCGAATTTTGAAATCGAACTATTTCATTAGTAGCTGTATATTGGTTATCAATAATAGATCCCGTTCCGTATAATGAGTTTCCGGTTACAGATACATGATTTAACCAGTTTTTATTATTTATTTTAATTTGCTGATTTATAATTTCTTTTTTACTCGCTTGTTTTTGTAAAGTTGGATTTGTAGAAATTAAACTATCTATTAATTGTTCAATAGGTAATAGGTGTATTTTTTCTGTATCAAATTCTTGTGCATTAGTTTTATTAGAGATTAATACTAGTATTACTATTGGCACTATTATTTTTTTATTAACAAAATTTATTCTTACGGATTTTACTTTTTTTAGTAGATCTGGTATAATCGATTCATTATATTTCATAAATGGCTTTTCAATGAATATAAATGAAAGGATACTTACAACAGTGATAATTGATATGGAAGCAATTAATCCAATTATAAAATACATCATATAGTTTTGTATGCTATATTTAATTAATACCTTTTGAAATATAAATTCAATTAAAGGGAGATGTATTAAGTAAATACTATAACACATTCCCCCAATTATTATAACCCATTTTAATTTTAAAAACTTATTAATTAGTATTGAATTGAATGCTGAGAAAATTAAGACTGAAAGCAAAAGATTAAAAAATATATTTTTTATTAGTTCAGTACTCCATATATACGATAATAGTATCCAAGAAGTAATAAATAACATATCAAATACATAAGATTTTTTTATACTAATAGCTTTTAAGCCAATTATATTTACCATTAATATACCAACCAAGAAGTGTGGTAATGATCCCAATAATGTAATTTTATTTGGAAAATGCCACCAGCCAAAGTTGTATTGTATTACTTGTATTATTATAATTAATACGATTATAAATATTATTCTGTAATTAATATTTTTAATTGTCCATAATGCTTTAACCAAAAATGGCGCTAATAAATAAAATTGAAGTTCTACTTCTAAGCTCCATGCTACTGGATTTATAATGCTATGAGATTGATACGCTATGTTATGAATATATAATAGCGAACATAAATAGTGTTTTAATAACTCAATAACTTCTATATTAGAGTTAAAAACTAGTACAACGAAGAATACACTCATCCATATTAAATATGGAGGTTCTATTCTGGTGAATCTTCTGAAAATAAATGATTTGTAATTTTCCTTAATACTACTATCTGCTTTTATCCATGGTAGGCTTAGTACATAACCACTAATTGCAAAAAATAAATACACCCCAATTGTTCCTCTACTTAAGAAAAAACTAAATTGATGCTCTATACTATTTTCTGCAAATTTATATTCACCATATCTTAGTATTCTTTCAGATAAATGTTGCATTACTACAAGAAATATTGAAAAAAATCTAAGACCCTCTAATTCAAATATTGAACTTGATAGATTTTTTCTTGAAATATATTTGTTAATATCTTTTAAGTATTTCATATTAAGTCAAAATTACTGTTCAAAGGGTTGTAGATTATAGATTTTAGATAATTCGACAATTTTGCTCGATGAACAGTAATTTTATTCGAAATTGGTTAAAAAATATTTTTATTATTTCTGTAATTACTAAGGTTTTTATACCAATCGCTGTTATTTTTACCCTTACTTAAAGCCCAATCAACAAACTTTAGATGCCCAGTGTTTATGGATGCTTTTTCAACCGGATAGTCGAAGCTTCCAGTTGTAAGTATTGCCCATGGCAAATTTTTATTTGTTAAATAATATCCAGAGAATTTAGTATAATCGTCAACAGTATCAAAATACTCACTGTTTGCCTTAGAAGTTGGTGATTTTAATGGTAAGTGTATTTCTTTTCCACGATCCTGGTTTACTGTAATAAACGGATTAAATGGTAATGAACCTAAATCATTTATATTTTGTGGAGTGTTAAATTTAATGGTTACTACGATTTTTTTAGTTTCGTAAACCTTTTTATCTTTTACTGTATTTATAAATCCACCATCATAAACTTTAAATACATCATATGCGTTTTCAAATATTGGAATTACAGTATTTGAAAGTCCTGATTCTGTTCCATTTGAGTTTAATTTAAATACATTTTGTGCTATTTCATTGCCAGTTACAGATTTTATTACTGATGGTGAACAGTTAAGTGATAATGCAAACCCATTTCTAAATGCACCACCAACTGCTTTTAAAATAAATTCACATTCAATTTCAGAGATTTTATTACTTGCGTTTTTCTTTAAATTGTATTTAAAGTCCAATACTAAATCATTAAAATCATAATCGCCTGTAGCAGGCCACATGTCTTCAAATGCAATACCGGCATAAGAATTACTATTTGGATAATATTCAATTGAACTGAGGTCTGGGTTAGTTGGAAACTCATCTAAATAATCTTGTACTCCATCTTTGTCAGTATCTTTGGAAGTTTTTACGCTTATTAAATCACTAATATCTATTGATTCAAAAGGATTTGCTGTAATATAAAATACGGCATCGTTAAAATCATTATCACCTCCAGGTCTACTTGTATCTTCAAAACCAAGTAAAATTAAGTTACGTATTTCATCACTTAAAAATACCATGTGTTGAGAATATAAAGACTGTGTAAAAGTATTAAACAATGGATTCGAGAACTTTAAACCGCTTACAGAATTTACTTTAGTGCCGTCCCAACCATTCGGGAAAAGTACCCATCCAATACCTGTATTAGGTTCAAATCTACCCACATTTATCTTATCTCCTGGTATTAATCCACCTCCACTTCCTGATAAACTTGAATTTGGAAAAATTATGGTTAAATTATTTATGCTATTAACACTAGTAGGAGGATTGTTCAAATCATATGTATAAAAGCCTATTGAATTTCTCCATCCTGCACCTTCTGTTACAAATGTTATCCATACGTCAGATGGAGCGAGTATTTTTGTATCTAATGATTTAGTAGTAATATATTCAGGATTATAAACATTTACAGGTCTACTTTCAGGTAAACTAGCATTTATATCATTTAATAAGCTCTGTGTAATAATATCACGTGGATTTAATAAATTAGTTGGTACACCTAAAGAATTATAACCAGATAGGTATGAAAAAGTAATATTTGATTTACTCAATGATATTTCCTGCATATTATTTAAACTTTGCATACCCTTAATAGATTTCGTGTATATTTCCTTAGTAAGATTTAAGTTTATATTCTCATCTACAGTTAAAACTATAGCGTCTTTGTATAATGAATTTAGGGGCAATAAATACAATTCATTACAATCTTTAGGAACCGTAACTTTTATTTCGAGGTTTGAATTATTTGCTACATTATATTTTCCGATAGTCATTTTATTTTCAGAATCCATGTAATATAAATCAAAACTTAATTCATCATCTGTAAGTTTTTGTTCGATAGTCAAGGAAATAGTTTTTTGTGTAGTCCAATCAAATCCAGTTGGAAAACTTAACTCTTTTAATACTTTTGATTCTTCAATAGAAGGGAAATCAGGACTTAGACATGATGTGGTTAATGTATAAAACATAAGCACATAAATAAATTTTAATTTTCTCATAAATTATTTTTTAAACGTTTTCTCTTTGTATGGATGCTGGTATTGTTTTTAGTAAAATTTTTATATCGTTAAATAAATTGAATGTTTTGGCGTATTCATTATCTAACTGTTTGCGTTTAGATTCTTTTATTTTATTTGTACCACGTTCTGTTACTTGCCATAAGCCAGTAATTCCTGCGGGTGCCATAAATCTTAATATCCACTCGTCTGTTGTTAGTTTTTCTGCCTCGTACAATGGCAATGGTCGATTACCTACTAGCGACATATCTCCCTTTAGAACATTTAATAATTGCGGGAGCTCATCTAAACTACTGTTGCGTAAAAATTTACCCACCTTAGTAACCCTTGGATCATTGTTTATTTTAAAAAAAGGTTTTGCATCTAATTCTTTTTGTTGTTCTATGTATTCTTCTTCATTAATATAACCATCATCACTTACCAATTCAGTATATAAATCTGCATTCGTGAGATTAATAGTGTTTGATTTCTCATGATACATATTTTGAATTTTTGATAATTCTTTATCTGCATTAATACGCATCGACCTAAATTTATAGAACTTAAAAACCTTATAACCCGAGCTTGTTCTATTAGAATAATAGAACACCGGACCTTTAGATTCTAGTCTTATTAGTATCATAATTAGTAGAAATATTGGTGCCAATATTGTTAATAATATGAGTGAGCCTATTATATCTACTATTCGCTTATCAAATGGGATTTTGTATGTTTTTGGGATTATTTCTGATTTTTCGGCTTCATTAATTAGAGTATGCTTAATCTCTTTACTTAATGTTTGCAATACCTTAAAGGGCGTATCGAAATAAATGCAGTCGTCAAAGCCCGCAATTCTAGATTCGTACTCAAATTTGTTGCTATTACTTCCAATCGCAATTACAGGGATCCCTTTATTGAAGCTCTTTAATTTCTTTACGTATTCCTCTGTAAATACATAATTTATGTTGAACGTATCAATTATAATAGCCGAAAAATCTTGGTTATTTAAATAATTCATATATTCGATACCAGATAAATACGACTGAAGGGAATAAATAAGAATTCCATCATTATGTAGATCATCTTGTATATTTTCATATGGATTTGTACCAATGAATAAGTATTTTTCTATAGTATTTTTCATAATTAAGCAGATTGGCTTTTATCAATAAATTTTTGAATTACTAGTTCAAATTCTGAAGGATTAAAGGGTTTCAACATGAAGTATTCTGCTCCTGCCTTTAATGCATCAATTCTTACATCGCTTTTATTAGCACCAGATAATACTATAATTGGGATGTGTTTTAGAAAATTACTTCTTTTAATTTTGTCAATTAACTCCACACCATTCATGTCTGGAAGTCCGATATCAATTACCAATAAATCTGGTAATTTCTTATCAAATCTTAATTGGTTGTAAATTGATGCAGCATCAGGATAAATACTTAAATCGTATTTACCAGATAATCTAAAGCTTAAAAATTGTTGAATCGTATCATTATCATCAACTAAGTATATTTTTTTCATGACTTTTTTATTCAAAAGTATTTCATTCACTTTCTAGTCGACCTGTTTTTAGATTTTTAGCACTATTTCTTAGATTTTTGGTAATTTTTAGAGGGAAATCGTATATAGTAGTTTATATTTTATGCTTGTTACATAAGGACTATTCGTATATTTATTGATTCTCAATACACTTATAAATGAGCAAAAAAACACCTATTTCAACCACTCGCCAAGACATCATTAAGTACTTATTGATGTTTGCTTGTGTATGCGTAATTGTGGTTTCTTTACCAAAAGGCAGAAAGTTCAAGTATGAGTTTGATAAAGGTAAATCGTGGATGCATGAGCAATTAGTTGCTCCCTTTGATTTTGCTATAGAAAAAGCATCGACAGAAATCGAGCAAGAAAAACGTGAAATCACCAATCAATTAGCTCCATTTTATGAGTTAAATATAGAGGTGGAGAAAAATAGTCTAGTGGTTTTTAGAAATGAATTCTATAATTTATGGTTAGCAAAATATGGAAGTGTAGATAAATCAACCTATAAAAAGAATGTATTGTTTGGAGAGAACTTATTGTTATCAATATATAATAAAGGAGTAATTTCTATTGTAGATGATAATACAGACAAACAAGATTTAATTTATGTTGTAAGAAATAACGAGGCACGGTCAACAAGCATAAACACACTTTATAATTATAAGTTAGCCGTAAATCAGTTACATGCTTCCTTGCTCAATGCATCTGCAGAAATAGACACCTTAGTATTATCACCAGCATTACAGCAAGCACTTACCGAAAACATTATTTACAATGAAGAGTTGAATGAAAAAATACTTAAAGAAAAATTAAGTAATATTTCAGAATACAGAGGGATGGTTCGTTCGGGCGAGGTAATTGTAGACAGAGGGAGAATGGTTGATCAACAAATTTACAATGTATTGGAGTCTTTAAAAAATGAATACGACAGAAGATTGGGAATATTAGGGAATAAATACATTGTAAGTTTAGGACAGGGTATTTTAGTAGGACTCATTTTAATTTTATTGATGGTGTTTCTCTCCATGTTCAGGAAAGATATTTATTCTGATATCCGTAAAATGTTTATCATTCTGTTAATTGTAACCTTTATGCTGGTAGTGCTTTCATGGGCATTGCGCATGAATTTGCCAAGTTTATATTTTATCCCATATTGTATTGTTCCAATTATTATAAGAGTAATATTTGATACTCGTTTAGCATTGTACATACATTTATTAGTAGTGATAGTAGCTGGTTTTTTTGTACCAAACGGATACGAATTTATTTTCTTACAAATAACTGCGGGTATGGTTGCTATCAATAGTATTAAAAATTTATTAAAGCGTTCGCAGTTTTTATTATCGGCCTTATTAATATACGCTACTTATGTGGTTGGATACATTGGTATTTCAATTATACACGAAGGGTCTTTTTTAAATATAGATTGGTCGCATTTAGTTTGGTTTTTAGTAAGTGTAATTTTATCCTTAATTGCATATCCATTAATATATGCTTTCGAAAAATTATTTGGAATTACTACAGAAGTTACCTTAATGGAATTCACAAACATCAACAATCCATTATTACGTGAGCTTTCTTACAAAGCACCAGGTACATTCCAACATTCATTACAAGTGGCTAATTTAGCCGAAGCTGCTATTTTTGAAATTGGCGGAAACGCTTTACTAGTAAGGGCAGGTGCCTTGTACCATGATATTGGTAAGATGGAAACTCCTCAGTTTTTTATCGAAAACCAACAACAGGGAACAAACCCACACGATGAGTTACCTTACGAAGAAAGTGCAAAAATAATTATTAGACATGTGTATGCAGGAATAGAAACTGCAACCAGAAATCAATTACCAAAAGACATTATTGATTTTATTCGTACACACCATGGGAATACCAGAGTCGATTATTTTTATCAATCGTTTTTGAAAAATTATCCAGAAGCTTCTATCAATGAAAATATTTTTAGATATCCAGGCCCTATACCGTTCTCTAAAGAACAAGCAGTGTTAATGTTAGCTGATAGTGTAGAAGCAGCATCGAGGAGCTTAAAACAACACGATGCTAAAACCATTTCGGATATAGTTGAAAAAGTAATCGATTATAAAATCAATCAAAAACAATTAATAAATTCTGATATTTCTATAAAAGAAGTTCATCGCATTAAACAACTTTTTAAAGAAATGCTGATGAGTATTTACCATGTTAGGATAGAATACTAATGAATTGTGAATTGTGAATTGTGAATTGTGAATGGTTATTGAGTTATTGAGTTATTTGTTATTACGAAAATGTGATTATGTTTCAATTATAAAATGATGTACCTCAATTCACAATTCACCATTCACAATTTACAATTCCCTCAACCTGTTTCCCATTCGTTTCTTTACCGGTTCTGGTAGGTTTTGTTTCAATATTTTGATGCTTGCATTTAACTCAAATCCTATTAATAAAATCATCGAATTTAAATACAGCCAAATCATTATTACAATAAGAGTACCAATAGAACCGTATATTTTATTGTAACTATTAAAGTTATTTACATAAAATGCAAAACCAGAGGAACTGCCAATAGATAATAAGGTTGCGAGGCTTGAGCCCGCCGAAATAAATTTGAATTTTTTTGCAGCAGCTGGTGCAAAATAATACAAAGTAGAAATGATGCTGAAAAATAAAAGTAAAATTATTATCCAATTTAAAGCTATTAAAGAGTAGCGAATAAACGCTCCTTTAAATAATTCGTATTGCTCTATAATGCTTATGATGTAATTCCCTGCTACTATTAAACTCACTCCAATAATTAACATAATAGAAATTACAAAGGTTAATAGAATGGCTGTTCTTCTTTTTTTCCAAACAGGACGTTTGTCTTGCATCAACGATGCTTTATTGAAGTTTCTCATTAAAGCCATTATTCCGTTTGAAGAAAAAAACAAGGCTGCAATAAAACCAAAAGTCAAAAGACCGCCGTTTTGGTTTTTAATAATATCGGTTAAGGTTGTTTGTACAGCTTCAAAAGCGGTGGCTGGTAATACTTGTGCTAATATGTTTAAGAGTTGATCTTGAAAATTGTTTACAGGTATGTAGGGGATAAGTGTAAATAAAAAAATGGTAGCAGGAAAAATGGCTAAGAAAAAAGAGAATGCAAGTGAAGTTGATTTAGTATTTAAATGTTCCTTTTGCATTTCTTTGAAGAAAAAATCGAGCACAGTATAAATTGGCAAGCCCTCAAAACCTAGCAAACTAGTGTGCTTGCTACGTTCTACGATTCTTGCCACTAGTGGCAAATGCCATATCCATGCTTTAATTTTATTCATAAAAAACTTTCAACTTTTCCATAAACTCCGCAGGGCCAACAGTGGGTCTTTTTGTTTCAATATTTACAAATACTAATGTTGTTTCACCCAAATTTATTAATTCTCCTTGCTCATTATAAAGCTCATAGTTAAATATAATTCTAGTTGCAGGTAATTGCTTCACCATTACCTTAATGGTGATCTCATCATCATAATACGCTGGTTTGATGTATTTGCATTTTAATTCTAATACAGGCATCATAATACCAGTGCCCTCCATCCATTTATATGTTAAACCTAATTTACGCAACATTTCAACCCTTGCAACTTCATAAAACTCAGCATAATTGCCGTAGTAAACATATCCCATTTGGTCGGTTTCGCCGTATCGTACTCTTATTTTTGTTTCGCTTGTGAACATCTTGATGAATTGTGAATTGTGAATTGTGAGTTGTGAATTGTGAATTGTGAATGTGCTATTATTAGTTACTGAGTTAATTGTTATTACGAGAATGTGATTATGTTTGAATTTAAGAATGATTTCCTCAATTCACAATTCACAACTCACAATTCACAATTTATTTCATGATTCTTCTCTTTGTTAAAGCCTGCTGGAACTTCCTTGCATTAACTTGGTGTTGCGCTAAGTTGCTTGCAAAATTATGGTATCCAGAGAAATCTTCTTTCGCACAAAAATAGATGTAATTGTGTTTTTCATATGCCAAGCTAGCATCAATAGCAGCAACAGATGGCATGCAAATAGGGCCTGGTGGCAAACCGTTGTATTTATAGGTATTGTATGGTGAATCGTATTGAAGCATTCTGTTTAATACCCTTTTTATATTGAAATCGCCAATGGCAAAAATTACCGTTGGGTCTGCTTCTAATTTCATTCCTCGGTTTAACCTGTTCATGTAAACTCCTGCAACCCTTTTTAGCTCTGCATTAACCAAAGCTTCTTGATCAACAATAGATGCCAAAATAATTACATCTGTTTTGCTTAAGTTTATTTTTTTTGCTTTTTGCGTACGTTCTTCATTCCAAAATTTATCATATTCTTCTTTCATTTTACTGATAAATTTTTCTTCAGATGTGTTCCAATAAAATTCGTAGGTATTAGGTATAAACATGCAAAAAATATTGTCTTCATCGAAGCCCAATTCTCTGAGCATATCCATACTATCTAACATACTCAATAGTTTTGTAGAATCTAACTCTAGTTGTGAGCCAATGTACCCAGCGAAATCTTTTTTCAATCTGATGTTCTGAAACTGTATTTTAACAGGCTCTTGTTTGCCTGCACGTAACATTCTAATCAGCTCAATGTTACTCATCCCTTTTTCAATTTTATACTTACCTGGCTTTACTTTGGTATATTTCATTCGCTTTGCTACCCAAGCAAATGTTTCATCATCTTGTATGATATTATTTATTTTGATAATTCTTACCACATCCTCAAAGCTTGATTTTGTTGGTATGTACAAGTATTCATCTGCTTGTTTCTGTACGTTTGAACTAAATAATGTGTTGTAAAAATGGATAGCAGTTCCGCCTCCAATCAACATCAATACCATTACTATAATTACTATTATTTTTTTATTTTTTTTCATCTTATTTTATACTCATTAAAGCTTGCTTCGCTTTTTCATTATTTGGATTTCTTTTTAAAATTCTTTTTATAATGTTGATGGTAGCAACTTTATCATTTCTGAACATATAAATACTAGCCTTGTTAAACAATGCTTGTTCGTAATCTGGATCCAAGCCTATGGCTCTATTTACTAAATCTTCTGCTTCGTTAATCTTACCTTCTTGTAAATATATAAATGAAAGATTTGAAAGTGCCGATACAAACTTAGGATTTTCTTTATATATAAACTCAAAGCTCTGTTTAGCTAATGAAACATCGTTATTTGCTAAAGCAATTACACCTAATTTATTTCTAAATTCTAATATATAAGGAGCAGCATCCACAGCTGCCCGTATGTACGTTAACGCTTCTTTCTTTTCATTTAAATTATTGTACGACTCAGCAATTCTGTATAATGTCCATGCGTCTTTACTGTACAATACAGCTTGCTCTTTCGCTTTATTTACAACACCTGTATAATTATTTTGCAAGTAATACATTCTAATCATATTATTATAAAAATGAACAGGTGTATAGTTGCCATTTTTATTAAAGTAATAGTTCGCAGAATCTAAGTATTCTGGTTTGTTTTCAAACTTTTCAAAATACGATAAATACGCTTCGCCAATTACATGGTTATCGGGCTTAGGATTATTGATTGCTGCTAAGCCTATAAATGTTTTAATTTCTTCTTTCTGTTTAGTTTTTAATGGGATTTGTATTTTATGGTCGTGTACCGTAACGTGCGGTATATCTACAGTTCCAGAGCTTGGCATATGGCATTTCCAACAATTATCATTGTTGATTTTACGAGCTTCTATTTTTTCTGTACAAACCGCTAAACTAGCATACTCTTTATTACCATGGCAAGAGTTACAAGCATTGTTAAATTGTGCATCGCCTGTTACTTTTACACTCACATGTGGGTTATGGCAACTTATACAAGTAAAGGATGAGTTTTGTGAATTATCGAACACACTGTTTGAATATTTTTTCTTGTTCGTATTAATTTTTTGTTTATTGCTTTCTATAAAACAGGTACTCTGTTTCAACCTATCAGCATGAGAAGCCATTATAAATGTTTTCTCCCCTTTATATCTTGGTAAAAATATATCCATGTAATCTGATAATTTTTGCCCTGGTTTAAAATCAAAAAATGTTTTCCCTTCTTTTAATACGGCATTGCCTTGTAAGTGGCAACGTTGGCAAAGGTCTACTTGTAAATCGTAGGGTAATTTTTTTGGGTTTACAATGCTATAATCAATTTCATTTGCAGTATCAACTAAATTTCCACTTTGTTTTTCTTTCACATGCAATTCTCCTGGGCCATGGCAACGTTCGCAATCTATTCCTTGTAGTACACTCGCGAATTTATTTTTAGAGCCCGGAACAAAAGAAGGGTAGGCGTTATGACAGCTCATGCATTCTAATTCTATTGTTCTACTAAAACGCGAATTCTGCCCGGCTTCATAACCCGGAGGCAAATCCCATTTTTGTTTTTGAGTGTAAAAGGTCATTGGCATTTGGTAAAAATACCCGTTGCTTTGGAACATATGTGAATTGGTATGCTGACCAGAACCCACTACATAATCAACTTTTTCTATTCTTTTATGTACAGTGTCTTTCCCCTCTAATCGATATTCCATGATGTACATCGTTTCATTCTCAAAATAAGGGCGATAATAGAAGTCTAATTCTTTATCGTAAATTACTGCATGAACGCCAAATTTACCAGCACTTTTTTCGGCGGTAGCAGCACCAAATGATTTGCCCATGCCTGTTTCTATAAATGTTTCGTAAATGGCACTGTGGCATCCTTTGCAAGTATTCATGCCCACGTATTGCACTCCATCTGCATGGTTTTTGTAAACAGGAGCTACTTCTTTAGTTTGATTGGCACAATGCACATTAAAAAATGCGATGCCTATAAACGCAATGATGAGAGATGAATAAATGAAAATTTTACGAATATACATTTGTGTAAAAATATCAAATTCGGTGGAAAGCTGATAATCCTCCTCTTAGATTTCTGATATTTGTATAACCCTCTTGTATTAAAAGTGTTTGTGCAGTTCTGCTCCTGATGCCCTTTTGGCAAACTACAATTATTTCTGTGTGAAGGTCTTCTGGTAATTTTTCGAGCTGATTTGTAAGCTGACCCAATGGAATGTGAATTCCACCAATATTATAGGTGTAATACTCTATTTTTTCTCGAACATCCAAAATAATAAGGGGCTCGCTTTTTTCTATTTTTTCTTTTAATTGTTGGGCAGAAATATCAGTCATTTTTCATGTATTTCTGAGTTCCCAACACTTCGTTGTATTCACCAATTACTTGTACAATGTACAAACCTTTAGGAAGCACGGTAATGTTAATGTTTTCAATTTCTGAGCTTGTATAAACAACTTGTCCTTGTAAGTTTAATACCTTAACGGTTGAACCCTTTTCTTTAGGTATAGATGAATTAAATTTAATAGAAATGATCCCATTCCCTGGATTAGGATATACATTAAATTTGTTTGGAGTCTTTTTGTTATTTGTAATACCTGTTAGTAAATTATCGGCAAATACTGGGCGTATCATTGCAGTACCTGCCAAAGAACTTTGTTGCCAACCTAAGGCATTTACTTTGTAATACATAAAATTACTGTGCACAGAATTTCTATCAAAACCTATGTTCATAAAGAAATTTGTTGCTTGAATCCAGCCCACATAAAAAGTTCCATTTATTAATAGGGTAGAATCCAAGCCATAAGTTGTAAAACCATTCAAACTATCTACATACAAAGGCTCTTGTGAAGTTTTTTGGTATAAAATAACTTCAGGATTTATACTTTTCCAAACGGTTAATGTAAAAATTTCATTTACTAATGGAACTTGTTTTTGTGTAAAATGAAATTGAACATGCGTAAGCGTATCTTCATTTTTAGTAGTAAATTCATATGCAAATCTGCCATTTGCTGGTGCAGTAATTCCATAACCATCTTCAGCGGTACCATCATCATACGCATAATAATCTTTAAATTGTTGTAATGATTTTAAGGTGTCGTTCATATCGATAAAATCATTTGTAGTACTTGCAGTGTAAGTAGTTAAAACATTAAATGGACCGGTGGGTGTTGGAATTAATACTTTTCTAGATTCCTCGTTGGAAGTTGCACTGCTTGGTAAAAACAAACCTTTGGTTACAGAATCGAGTTTAGTACCTTGTAAATAAGATTTGAATGTGAAATCTACGTTTGATGAATTTGCAAAATTATTTTTAATATCAACGAAATGGTTCTCTGCTAAAAGTGTAGCATCAAACTGGTTCCAAGGAATAGCAGAATAAGGATTAAGTAATGGGGTAGCATTTGAGTTAATAGATACATCTTGTATCAAGGTATCATTCGCATTTCTATTAGTATGTAAACGCACGTAATCAATATGCCAATGATCATCCGCTCCGTATTGAGATCCTTTATTTTTGAATCTAAATTGAAATCCTTTTTTCAAGAATAAGGTATCTTTAATTGGAATTAAAATTTGTTTAAAACTATATGATTTTGCACCAGGCCAGCTTCTAATTTTTACAAATTTGCCCGTATTTAAATTTATAAATTCTAAAATTAACGAATCGTTTACAGCGGGTTGCCTACCGTAGCCTTGTGGTTGTATAAAAAAGCTTAAATAAATGGAATCGGATGCCGAATAATTTAAATCAATAGGAGCAGAAGTCAAGGTATCACATAATCCATAAGAAAATTCAGACTCAATATAGGGCTGACCTTTGTCATTAAATCCGTCAAATGTAGCCACTCCTTTACTTGGTGGTTGTTTAGAGAAGTTATTATTGATAAATACATTTCTGTCAATCCATTTTTGTTGATTAGGGTAAATACCATCTGTAGAAAAATCATCGAAAAATGGGAGACTTAATGTATCAACTAATTGTTTTTGTGAGGGTTTATTTAATTCATAGAGTTTGTGGGCATTGTTTAATAATGCCGAGTAACGCATAACTTGAGTGTACTCTTGCGAGTATACGTTGATAAAAAGTAAAAAACTTATACTGAATAATACTAATCTCTTCATGTTCAAATATCTCATAACGTTTTTAGAGGAGCTAAATTATATTTATTTAACTTTTAAATAAATATCGATGGTTTCTCCTTGTGAGATTTTATTCATGCTCGTATCTGTGCTAGATTCTGGCGATTGTCTGTACACTATAGCATTTAAAGTGTCATTATTATTACCATCAAAAATTACACTACCTATTAATAATTTAGAACCTTGTAATACAAATAAAGCTTCGTCAAAACTTAAACCCACCAAGTTCGGTATCACAACTTTTAAATTGCCATACCCATCACCTAAAATCAAATCAACTACTTCTCCTTTAGAGAGTACAAATCCTTTGCCCACTTCGCTGCCTTTATACCTGATACCCAAGACCGCATTTTGCGCTAAGTCTGGTTGGTAAATCAACTGACCAACTTTTATGCCATAACTCTCCAAAATAGCTTTGGCTTCTCTAAACGAAACATCAATTAAGTCTGGAAGTTTTACAGTTGGAGCACTTCCTGAAACAATTGTTAAGTAAATAGTTCTATTTTCTTTCACCAAAGCGTTGGCTTCTGGCTCTTGTTCGTACACAGTATTTGGTTCACCTAGTTCAGTGTATATACTATCAAGTACATATTTAAAACCTTGTTGATCCAGTAAATCCATAGCTTCCACAATTTCTATCCCTTTTAAATCGGGTACGCTAATTGTTTCAGAATGGCGTGTATAAATATTCAACCATTTAAATACAATGAATAACAGAATGGCAACAGAACCAAATGCAATAGCGAAATGTATTCTGAATTGTTTGCTTTTGAGGAATTGGATGAAGTTTCTCATAAATCTATTCAAACATAAAGAAATC
>CALRTZ010000033.1:0-32619 GCA_943371235.1 Sphingobacterium thalpophilum
TTGTAAGGATTTGAATTTAGGGTTTTTTTTATGCTGTTTCCAATTTCAACTCTTAAATTTTAGCTAAGCCCAAACTAGATCTTCTTCTATTCATATTGAATTTTCTTTTTACAGGGTAGAATACGAGTTTACCTTCTTTGTTTTTTTGCATTTGTGTACCATAAAGTTGTTTTTTTCCTTTATCTATTAATAATCGATCGAGGTACATCGCATAATATCCTTTTTCTAAATGATTGTTTTCCATTGCGAATTTTATGGTTTGATAGTACTTTTCTCTGACACTACAACTTGAATGTTGCAACATTAAAAAAGCAAAGCGACTTGCAGTATGACCTATTTCTGTGATACTTGGAAATAACATTGAATGATGATCAATAAGTTTTGTAATGTATGCAGTACATATAGAATCCTGCTTGTTTTGAATTGCCCAAAGACTATCTAATATTGATTTTTTTACACCAATTTGTTCTAAGCGTACTATTTTTTGTCGACCATTTTGATCTACGAATCCCATTTTACATATTTCGAGCGCCAATTCTGGTCTTAAGATAGAACTATTTTTCTTCTTAAATTCATCAATAACCACTTTTTCAATTGCTTTCCACCTATCGTCATTTCTTAAAATTTTCAAATCTTCATCCACCAAGAAATAGATTTCTTTTAAGCCTACTTTCATAGCATACTCTAAGAAGATAAATGCCGAATCAACATTTCTAATTTTAGCATAACGACAAGCTGTGTTATAGGCTAAGGTTTTACTATATCCATTTACGCTTATATATTCTAATGTGAGTTGTAATGCTTTAGGAGTGTTGCCAAAAAGATCTAATGAATCAATTTTTTCAATTCTAATTTGCGAAATTGCTGTATTAGAAATTAAACAAAATATAATAATTGATAAGCATTTCAAAGATTGTTTTACTTTCAGAATTATCATATATTATTGAACAAGTTTGTCTACTAAAATTATTAGGCATAAGCAAAAAAGACCGCCTGTAGTTTAGTTGATGTTAGCAGTATGGTTTTGTGTAATTCTTTCTTTCAATAATTCACTTGCAGCAATTTTTGCTTCCTTATTAAATCTCTTATCATTTAACAATTCATCAAGTTCTTCGTTTGTTTTATTAATATATTTTAATTTAAACTCTTGTATTTTTTCAAGATCAGGAGCAGCTAATTCTTCTGGTACTTTCTCTCCAAATAATTTTAGTTGAACATATTTGTAATTAACAATTAAATAATAAATACCAATTAAAAATATTGATGGTTCAAATGAAATGAAAATGAAAATAAAATTGAAGCTGTACGTATTAGCATGATAATTTGATATACCCAACAACCCTATAATAATTGTTAAAATAACAACGATTTTAAAATGATTTCTATATTTAAAATATACGATTAAATCTGCAATCAAAATAACAAAAGCGATGTAATTAGAAACACTAAAAATTCTATTATATATAACTCCATTTTGTACGTGCTTTAAAAATAATACTTGATAAATTGTCCAAATAGAGCATAGTAATAAGAATAAAATTGGTATAAAATTCTTATGTTTTAATAAATTTTCTTTCATTGTAATTGCTTTGTTTTGTATTACTGCTAAGGTTTTGTCTTTAGTTTGTAATATAATGAAAATACAATAAATTAAGAATAAGGTAAGTAATGAACTATAACGTTATGTAGCGTAGAGTCCTAAAAGCTGCAATTTTACAAGGCTGACCTTTCTTCTTTAAATTCATCTAGCTGCTCTAGTAGTTCCATAGATTTCATTAATGGTCGCCATTCTTTACCAGTAAAAATAAGTTGAAACCATTTCTTATTTCTGTTTTCATATTTTATGTTGAAAAATAACCAAATAGCAATTACAGTAAATGAAAATGTAAATAACAGTATTATTAACCATTGTAAAAACCCAAAATCGGTTAACATCCTTTCGTTCCACCAAAAAGTAGTCCAAACAGGAAGCTGAAGAATAAGAATACGAGTTACCCAAAGAGTTGTCATTTTTAAGTTTAACAATTTAACTTGTGTTTTTATAATCGGTTCGGTTATATCCACTTTATAAATTGTGATTAACTGATAGAGATACACTAACCATGCAATTGCAGTTAAACCGACCTGAATTGAAGCTGAATAAAGAAAAAATTTATTTGCTTCGGAATATGAGTTTAGAAAAATTGAACTCAAAAAAAGGATACCAATACCTACCCATAAAAAACCAGCCAATACACTAAATATCTTAATTGGTTTCATTGAACCTATTATAGTATGAACCTTAACTAGGGTTATATCATTCGTATTATTCTTGTTTATATTAATGTTCAGTTCCAATTTATCATTGGTAGCATGCCAAAGTTTTTTTAATTCTAATTCGTTCATTTCTTTATGCTTTTAATTGTGAAAATCGTGTCTTTAATTTGTCTTTTATTCGTCCTATTTTAGTTCCTACATTGCTTACAGATATACCTACTATCTCAGAAATTTCTGTATGGCTTTTGTCTTCTAAATAGAGTATCATCAATGCTTTATCAATCTCCTTTAATTCGTTAATAAATTGTTCTAGCAATTTTAACTGTAGCTCATTATCCGATGTATCCTCCATTGGAACTTCTACTATTTGCTCAGTAAGCTCCGTATATTTTTTTGCTCTTGTGGAGCTTTTGCGATAAAATGAGATGGCAACATTTAATGAAATACGATACAACCAAGTTGAAATTTTAAACTGTGTATTGTATTTATGTATCGACTGCCAAATCTGAATCATCATTTCTTGAATAAGATCCTGTCGGTCTTCCGGATCTGGGCAGTATGCACGTGCAACTTTAAACAGAATGCCTTTATGCTGCTCCATTAAATCATCAAATATTTTTTTCTGCCTTTCTATTTTAAACATTTCTTTAATTCGATTTATTAATAAATAGTCCCATTCCTAACATAATTGAATAACTATGTGTAGGTGTATTATTGTCGGTATTAAAAACCGAACTTAAATTATATTGTGAGCTAACAGAAAAAGATGTTCCCAACAAAGGGTTAAGTTGAATTTTACGAGAAGAAAATTTTAAATAGGTGCCAAATTGAAATGGATTTAGTTGTGGTAGATTATTTTCAGAAAAAACAGCGTATTCTTCAGAATTATTCTTTAAAGAATATCGAGATTCTTTGTAAATTAAATAGCCAAATTTAAGCCCAGCCTCGTACTCAAAACACCTGTGATTTTTATTGTATTGACTGGCATAAGCAAGGCCTAAAGGAATTTCAATAAACATCTTTTGAAAATAACTATATCGGTAATTATTACTGAAATTTTGGAACTCCGTTTTGTTACCATTATTGACTAGCATTTTATTTAAACCGAAATTTTGTGACGCTATACCAAAACCAGGTCTAAAGATGAATGAATTTAGTTGAAAATCAACATAAGTATAAAAGTTGGCACTTAGGGAGTTTACATTCTGTAAAGGGTAGTTTTTTGATAAGTTAGCATTCGTTAGAAAATTAGACCCTAACTGAAACTCCCAGCTCATAGGATATTTAACCTTATTAGTTTGATTTTGAGCTAAACAAGCACTACTTCCCAAATGTAGAAATGTTAGAAATGCATATATTTTAAAATTCTTCATATTACAGTTTTTATATTGAAACTTGATTTAACAATTATTCGCAAGTCACTATAAAAAATCACAGCTGTTAGAAATATTTTAAAAATTTAATGGTCGAATGGTACTGTATACCCTTTTAAAGATTCGTTCACATGCAATCTCATGTAAAAGGTACAAAATTTGGTACATACGCCCAAGTAGTTGTTTTCTTTATTTTTTTGTAAAATTCCATGCAAGACCAATTCTAGTTCTTAGGTTACCACCATTCATCTGTCGGTTAACATACGGAGATATTTCAAACACGACTTGAAGATTATTGAGTTTTTCGAATGGATTTGCCCGCATCCCGAAATCAACGAAGTATCCGTTAGTAATTGGTAAGTTAGCGAATGAGTTTACTGGATTTATACTAATACTTTGTGAGATTTAATCCGCCATTTTGACAAACTGCAGTTATAGCCAGTTTTTATTGTCTTATCTTATTTAATTCAGTTTCCAATAATGTTTTTGTATTCTGTTCTGTAGTGGATAGAATACCATTCAGTAAATTATTATTTTCATAAGGGTCATTTACCAAATTATACATTTCATTACCAGCGTTTTTAATTAATAATTTGTATGTGCCATTACTAATTGTCCATAACTCATCAGTTCCGTCTTTTAGTTCTGAATATTGATAATTCCGAATAACGTTTGATTGAGAAAATAAAGATTTAAAACTTTTACTATCGTGATACTCATTTACATTTACACCAGCAATTTGGGCAATTGTTGCAAAGAGGTCAGTTCCTGACAATAACTGATTGTCTGCTCCAGTTCTTGAAACTCCTTTACCTGAAACAAATAAAGGCGTGTTTATACCGCCTTGATATAAGGTGTTTTTTACTTTTGTACTTGAATATGGGCTTTGAGCAACAAGATTTGTAGTACCATTATCTCCCAAAAAAATAATAATTGTATTTTCTTTTTCATCAGAAGGAATGCTTGCTAAAAAACGTCCAATTTGATAATCCATCGCTTCTATGGAAGCCATAAAATAAGGAGTTGCATCCATACCGTTAGTATATGCAGGCAAGTTTCCTTGACTGTGCATATTGCTTGGCGGAACGTGAAATGGTGTATGTGGAGCATTGTAAGCTAACCAAAGAAACCAAGGTTTACTTTGGGTGTTTACCCAATTAATGGCTAAATCTGTAAATTTTTCTGTTATGTATGTTGATTGCTGACTGGTTGCACCATCTTCTGTAAGTTGCCATTGATAATAGTCATCTACTGCACCACGAACTAATCCAGCGTAATAATCAATACCAAAACTTTCAGGGTTGAAGCCAGTACTATTTCCAGATAAATGCCATTTACCAACTACTGCTGTTGCATATTTATTACCTGTATTGTTATTTATATATTTTTGAAGCACGGTTTCGGAAGAATTTAATACATCACCAACTCCTTTTACACCTGTACGATAGCCATATTTGCCAGTAATAATAGAAGATCTGGTAGGCGTACAGGTAGGATTAGCCCAAAAATTAGTAAATAGTAAACCATTATTTCTAATGGCATCAATATTGGGCGTGTTTGGTTTTATACTACCTTCTTGATAGCCTTTTATGGCATCTTTTCCTAAATCATCTGCGATAATCAAAAGAATATTTGGTGAACTTGTAGTAGGTGAAATTACATTTCCTTCGTTATCTTTTGAACAGGAAAAGATGAAGAAAGCAAGAATTGAAAATGCGAATACATATTTTAATTTAGACATATACTTTTTGTAAAATAATTACTATTGAGGCGTTCCTTTGTAAGCACCAATATTATAAGGAAAATCATAAGTCCAATGATAATGGTAAATATTAACCATTTGTCCATCCCACATTACAGGATGTTTATGCCCATGACATTCGTCTAAATCTGCGGATTTTAATAACTCTCCGTTTTCTCCATAAGGACCATAAATACCAAAACCGTCTAACATATATCCCATTAAAGCTGAATGCCCAGAAGTATGAACATGTATATGGTCTTGTAAATCTTTTGACGGATAATGATAATGGTATCTTTCTGTGCCATCTGTATGTCCTCCAAATCTGTCTAACATTTCGTGTGCAGCCGCATCTGTGCCTAGGGTTGAAGCACCATGGTAAATTGCACTACCAGTTAAGGAATAACCAGCTGGACCAAATCCTACACAAGATTTTGTTGCAGCTTCTTGCGGTAATGCAGGAATTGTAAAACTTAAAGGTTGAGGTGAAATAATATTCGGATTACCATCATATTGGTGTGCAATAGTTCCAGGTTGTATTGGGAAAATTCCAGTTGGGTGGTTTGGTAAACCATTACCTGATAACACTCTATTACCATTACCATCTAATGTGATATTAAATTCAGAAGTCCAAATTACATTTCCTGCAACTTGTGGTTTTCTTGTATAATCCCAAGTTCCATCAGGATTTGTCCAGTCCGCTGCATTATTTGCACCAGCACCATCTGGTGGCAGTCCGCATAACCATAAAGAAAGAAAATCAGGGTTTGAATTTCCTTGGTTTCTAATTAATATTTTGTAAGATGCTGTGCCACCAAAAGGCAATTTGGTTAAGTCTGGTGACTCAGGTGTAGGTGTAACAATTTTTTCTTCTTCGGATTTACTGCAGCTAGAAAATGTAAACATTGAAACTGTAAGAATGAAGAAAGTTGTTTGGGCTAATTTTTTAATATGAATCATAAATTAGTATTTATTGGATAATACTTATTTGATTATTTGTTTTGAAAAAGGTTTAATTGGAATAATCTATTTTGTAAAATTGGCTATTATGGTTAGCGGCTTTTCGTTCGGGCGGGCTTTTTAGTACAAAAGTTTATTCGGAGAACTGAACTTTCGGCCACCACAAAACGGTCAAGCGGAGACAAAACCCCGCCTATTGCCAATGTGCTGTTAGCGGATTTACTCTTTCAAATTCTTCCTTCCACAAAATACATATCGATCTCGCCTTTTCCTTTGGCAGTAATTTTTCCACGATGCATGCAAGTGAATTTATCTTTCACTAATTCATAAGTACTTCCACTAACGTTTACTTTTCCTACTTCGCCACTTGATTCCATGCGACTTGCAGTATTAACGGTGTCTCCCCAAATATCGTAAGCAAACTTTTTAATGCCAACAATACCTGCTACTACTGCACCAGTATGCACCCCTATCCTAATTTCGAAGAACATTTGCCCCGCCGCTTCTTTTTCGACTTTATGGCGATGCATAAAATCCTGTATTTCCAATGCTGCTTTTACAACATCCTCGGCATGTGTTTTATTAGGTGTGGGAAGACCGCCTGCAGCCATATAGGCGTCACCAATTGTTTTTATTTTTTCAACGCCATACTTTTGCATAATATGGTCAAAAGCCGAAAAGCAAGTATTTATTTCGCCAACCAATTCTTTTGGTGTAAGCTTTTCAGACAATTGTGTGAAGCCCTTGAAGTCGGTAAATAAAACGGTTACTTCATTGATTAATTTGGCTTCGGCACTGCCTTTAGCTTTTAGCTCTTCAGCAACCTCTTGGGGAAGAATGTTTAGTAACAATTCTTCACTGCGTGCTTTCTCTTTTTCGACATTTTTCTTTTCTCTTTTTACCTTATTGCGCTGACGGTAAACTACTACAGAAAATAACAATACAATGGAAAATCCGCCAATAAACATATTTCGTATACCTTTCTGTTTTTCAACTTCTATTTGTTGGATTTTTTTATCCTTTACGAGTAATGAAATTTCATTTTCTTTCTTTTCCAAATCGAAGTTAAATAAGAGTCGATTCATTTTATTATCAGATTCCTGATTATAGACGCTATCTTTTGCGTTTTGAAGTATGGTTTGATTCTCAAAAGCTTTTTTAAAGTCTCCTTTTAAAGAATATATTTTAACCAAGCCAGAAGTAGATATTACCAACTCACTATTTGCTTGTGACGCTATGGATAAGGCTTTTCCTTTCTCAAAATATCTTGATGCTTTTTGCCAATCGGATTTTTCTAAATATAAATTAGCCATATCATTTACAGTTCTTGCAAGCTCAAAATTATCTTCTGACATTAATGCCAAACTATATGCCGAATCATAGTAAAATAAAGCTTCTTCTATATTGGAAGTTTTTGATTTAAGTGCACCCATCGTTCTAAGAGCATTCGCATAGTAGTTGGTTGAAGGCAAATACTTTAATGATTTCGTTAAGTTATCTGTTGCTTTTTTATAATCTTCTTTTCCATTGTAACATTCTCCAAGATTTAAATAGGCTACTCCAATGCCCTCTTCATTTTTGATGAGTTTAAACAATGGCAATGCTTTTTCAAAGGCTTCTATTGCTAAATCATAATCATGTTTTTCCATGTGAACTGCTCCTATATTCTGCCATACACTTGCTATACGTAAAGTGTCTTTTTTCATTTCGGCAATTTTAAGTGCTTGTAAATAGAGTTCAATTGCTTTGGTATATTCACTTTGATTAAAATATATGGCGCCCATGTTGCTAAGAATATTAGCCACCCCTTTTAACTGACCAATTTCAGTAAATGCTACTTTGGCTTCTTCCCAAAACATAATCGCCTCAGCATAATTTCCTATAAAATAATATCCAACTCCAATACCATTCAGCGATTTTGCAATACCAGAATTGTATTTAATTTTTTTAGACAACGCAAGTGCCTGCTTGTCTATTTTAATTGCTCTTTGTACATCTTCCCCTCTTAAGTTAGCCGATAATTTTAACAAAAGACGTACTTTGTTGGAATCTTCTTTGCATTTAGAGAGTTCTCGGTTTAAAGAGTCAATCTTCGTCTGCCCTTGTATTTGGGAGTAAGAATCAAAGCAGCTTAAATACAAAAGCAGTAAGGCACTAAGTATTATTTTTTGCATATTTTATTGGATATTAAATTTCAAATTGATGAATGTTTATATTTCTTTTAAAATAGATAAAAAAGTATCAATTTCAGTTTGTTTCTTGCTTTTTTTTGAGGTTCCGATGTCGCCTCTGCATATTCGCTAAGGGTTTTGGGCTTGGCGTTCGGGCAGATTAGATCCCGAATATGTTCCTCAAATCCATTCTTCAAGATACAAAAATTTTCATAATTCATCAAATAGCTTTGATCGTAACTCTTCTATCTTCTAATAAAAAGATGAAAAACAATCTCGGAAATATTATATTATAAAATTAATATGCCGCTCCTATGGTGCTATTAACATGTCGCTCCTACGGAGCTAGGAGAAGTGCTACAAAGGAAAGCATTGCATTTAGCACCTCCCTCGCCTCCATTTGCACATCTGCACATTTACATATTTGCACATTTACATCATTTATCAGAATTTCCACGCACAAAAAAGGGGCAAACAGAATCTCCGCTTGCCCCTAAACAAATACTAAATCTTAAATTATTCTTTCACTATTTTATTAAACGAATCAAGCCCGTTGATGCTTGTTTTTACCGTGTAAATACCAGTTGGTAATTCGCTTATGTTAATGTTCACTAAGTTTGAATTTGCTGCAGTTGTAAACACTACTTGGCCCATGGTATTGTAGATCACAATGTTTTGAATTTGCTTCTCTGCTTTTAGGTTTAATACACCTGTGCTTGGGTTCGGGTACATTCCCACTACTTCTGCTTTGTTAGCGCCAATACCTACTAATGATTTTTTGCTGAACATCACATTATCAATGTAAGCAGTAGATCCTCCTGCCGGTACACTCGAAAATATTAATTGTGCTATGTTTGATTTGGTTGTTAAACCAGTCATTGCTGTAAGTGGCACTGATACACGATTCCAGCCGCTTAAAGCCGGTGTAATAATAGTTTCGTGCTCAACGTCGTTTCCGCCACCAAATGCTCCGTCGGCTCCGAAATCAACTAGTTTGAATCTGAACGTTGTAGAATTTGGTGTCCATAAATCAAATTGGAAAGAATCCATTGCAGAAACGTTCAATTGACTAGCAACCATCTCTACTCCTACAAAATCTAATCCTGTATATTTTTTTACATCGTTACCTGCTACTTGTACCTCTGCTAATGTTGCTGCCGACCATGAAGTTCTCCAAGTATCAACCGAAACATTCGTATATGCATTACTAAACATTGATAAAACATCTGCCGCTAATTTAGTTGGCGTTGGTGCTGCAGTTGTTGGCTCTACTGCTGCTACAGTGCCTTTGCTAAACATGATATTGTCTAAATAAACAACTGATGTACCAGCCGGTGAACTCGCAAAAATAATTTGTGCAATGTTTGATTTAGTAGTTAAGCCCGTCATGCCTGCAAGTGGAACTGCAATATGGTTCCATCCGTTTAAGGTTGGTACTACTGTACTTTCGTGCTCTACATCATCACCTCCACCGAAGGCTCCGTTTGCTCCAAAGTCTACTATCTTAAATCTAAACGAGGTTGAGTTTGGTGTCCATACATCGAACTCAAATAAATCCATGCTCGTAACGTTTATTTGATTAGTTACAGATTCTACACCCACAAAATCTAAAGCTGTGTATTTCTTTACATCATTGCCCGCCACTTGAACATCTATAAGAGTTGCCGACGACCATGAAGTTCTCCAAGTGTCAATGTTAACATTGCTGTAAACATTACTGAACAATGAAATAACATCTGCTGGTACTTTGGTTGGTGATGCTGCTGCAACTGTTGGCTCTGCTAATGCTACACCTCCAGAGAAGGTAATGTTATCGAAATAACAAACATTATCACCGCTTCTGCCCGCTAAATTAAAGTCCATAAAAACGATAATTTGTGCGATGCCTGCTGACGATGGCTCTCCAATTTTTGAACTAAAATCAAACGTTAATTCTTCCCATTGGTTTACCAAAGTATTAGATACTTTAATTTCTCCTGAGGATGCTAAAGATCCAGTTGCAAACTTAATTCCTACATCGCTAATAACTGGTTTGTACACCATCATTTTTACGATTGCATTTGAAGAGGTTAAGGTAAAGGTGCCAATGCTTGAGCCATTTTGCGACTCGCATCCTGCCCATGGATTACCTGCTTGCAATGCTGTGAATTTTGCTACGGTTGTAGAAGTATTTATTCCTGTAGCACTTGGATTGTTTACAAATTCTAATGCTGGATTAGTACCGTTCTCAAAAGTTGTCCAGGACCAATTTGCTCCTTGGCCTCCCGTTTCGAAATTAATGGGGTTGTTTTGTGAAAATCCCATACTCGATAGAAGTATGGAGATGCCTAGTGTAAAAATTTTTTTCATATTGACTTGTTTGGATTGTTAATGATTTATAAATGCAATATACCTAAAATTAGTTAAAGTATAAAATACCATAAGTATTTTAATAATTTTTGGACTCTAAGTTGTATTTTGCGGTATGAAAATACGGAGTACCTATTTCTTATCCGACCATAGCATACCATTAAGCGAGTATTTTGTATTTGGCTTATCCATAGATTGTGTGGTTTTTGGGTACCATGAGGGCGAAATTAAAGTACTCTTGGTGCAAAGAGAGGTAGAACCTTTTAATGGGCATTGGGCCTTAATTGGTGATTTGGTTGAGCCAGAAAAAAATTTAGAAGAAGCGGCTAATAACGTGCTCGAAAAGCTTACGGGCTTAAAAAACATCTACATGAAGCAGTTTTTTACCTTCGGAAGTGTGGATAGGCACCCTTTGGGACGTGTGGTAACCGTGGCGTATTTCTCCTTAGTAAACAGTATGAACTACCACCCTATTGCTTCTTCTTGGGCAAAATCTGCAGAATGGATTAGCATCAATAATTTACCAGAGTTAGCTTTTGATCATTCTGCTATTTTAAGCAAAGGCATAGAAACCTTAAAAGACGAAGTATTACACAGACCAATTGGTTTCGAATTATTGCCAAAGAAATTTACCCTTTTAGAAATTCAACATTTATACGAAGCTTTGCTCGGAACTAAATTTGATAAATCTAATTTCAGGAAAAAAATACAGGAGATGAATATCCTAAGACCTTTAAACGAAGTGAAATTAAACGTCTCTCATCGCCCTGCAAAATTATTTGAGTTTGATGAGAAACGATATAGAGCTTTGGAGAAAGAAGGGTTTTCGTTTGAGCTTTAGATGTACTATGTACAATGTACAATGTACAATGTACATTGTACATAGTATTAAGTATCGAGTATAAAGTATTTAGAAATTAGAATTTAGAAACTGTATTTTTTATATCAATTCTTTATTTTTTTCAAAAACTAATTTTGGTGTTCGATCCCTTTTAAATAAACCCCAGTGTTTCTCTGGTTCCATAGGGTCGGTTGAACCTTTCCACTGTTCATCAAATGCTTCGAAGAAAAAGGTTAACACTTTATTTTTGGTCGTCCATTCCATCAAATCTTCGTAATATATTTTCTGATTTTCTTCGTTCACGTGTTCCGAATGAATTCCAACTCCGTGGGAGTTGGTTGCCCAGCCTGCTTCCGTAATTACTATTGGAGTATTTGGAAACTGCTTTGCAACGGTTTCATAATTGGCAATGGTGTACTCTACGGCTTCGTGTATGTGTTTGTATTCCCAAACCGGATACGTATGTATCGAAATAAAATCGATTACCTCCACCAATGGTTTTAGGTAATTTAACCAGGGCACATAATTTTCGCAAAAAGTAATGGGCTGATTAATGTGTTGCTTTACTTTTATCGCAAAACTTATTACTCTATCCACCGGAACAAAATGATCGGTCCAATCTACACAGGCTTCGTTACCCAAAGAAACTGTAAAAATAATATCAGGATATTTATTCGACCAATCTATGAGTCGCTGAATTTTTTGATCGTTACTTTTTTTATTTTCTTCTAATTGCTCTTCCTCGTGCATACCTCCACCCCATGGGCAACCTTGGTTATTCATTTCGGCTACAATGTAGGCACCGAGCATGAGTTTCAACTCTAGTTTTTCTTGTTGAATAACTTTAATCACTGTTAAGGCATGCTCATCACAATCATACAAGCGTAGGTATTTCCAATGTGTTTGTAGCAGAAGTAAATCTTCTTTTACTTCTTCGTAAGAAGGCGTAATACCGCCGGGTTGTTGACCATCTCTAAAACCAGAATAACAAATGGCTTTCGCAAATTCAACATTAAATTGCTTAAAAAAATTACTCATTAATATTTTAGTTTTTCATGTTTATCCCATAATCCCCAATACGCACCTACATCTCCTTCTGGCCCTACTTTCCAAGACTCGTCAAAGGATGCAAAGTAAAAACTTTCGATGCCGTTTGCATTGCACCAATTCTGGCAATCGATAAAATAGCGCATCGCATTTTCTTGGGTTGCTACAGATGCTTTAAAAGCACCGCCTTGGCTAGGCCAACCGGTTTCTGTAATAAGTACACGCTTGCCTTGGCCTGCATGTTTTGCAGATTCGAACATGCTGCGCATGTGTTCAAAAGAATATTCGATTGGGCAACCTTCCCAGTACGGGTAACAGTTGGTTAAAATTACATCGCATATTTCGGTAATGCGCGGACGATGAGAAAACTCGTAATAAGCATCTACATATCCAACCGGAATATGTGGGATGGCTTCTTTTACTCGTTGTATGTACCCAAGCAATTGATCTTCCGTTAGGTCTTTCCTATACATTACTTCGTTCCCTACGGCAGCCACGTCTACCAATCCTTCGTGTGCCATGGCTATTAAACTTTCGATCTCTCGTTCATTCAACTCTAAATCGTCGCCAAGCCAAGCTCCTACAAGGGTTTTCATGCCGTGTTTCTTCGCCATTCTAGGCACGTGTTCGTTGCCTTCAATACAAGAAAAAGAACGTACCCATTTTGCATAGGGTTGTAAAATTTTAATGCGACGTTCTACTTGCGCTTCGGTAATTATAGAACCTGGTTTTTGCCCGTCTTCGTATATACTGAAGCAGATACCATGCATACCTTTTTGAAGGGTTTTATGCCACAAACTTTTTAAATCCTCGGCTGTGAGTTGAGTATAATCAATGTGAACATACTCGTACTCGTGTTGCAGGTGTTCAAAGTTTTCTTTGTCTTCTGCCGTAAAATAATGTCCTACTCTATATGACATATGTATAAATTTATATTAAAACTTGAAATTTTCATTTTTATCCCATAAGCCCCAAGAGCTTCCTAATTTTCCTTCTTGTATCACTTTCCAAGATTCGTCGAATGAACTGAAATGGTACAAATCTATGTTATTGTTTCTCGACCACTCTTGCGATACGATGAAATATTTCATCGCATTTATTCTTGAAGGTACTGCTTTATCAATTGTTTCTCCAAAACTTGGCCAACCTGTTTCAGTAATTATTATTTTTTTACCCTTACAAACTGTTTGGGTTATTTCATACATGTTAGATAGGTATGATAATGCGTAATCGATAGAAGCGCCTTCCCAGAACGGATAAAAATTACACAACACAAGGTCGCAAGCATCAATAAGATTAGGCCTTCCGATAAACTGATAATACGCATCTACATAGCCCACTTCCACATTACTTGGTACTGCATTTTTTACTCTGTTGATGTAGCCAATTAATTCTTCTTCCGAAATTTCTCCTCTGTGTAATACTTCATTACCCACCGCGGCAATGTCAACCAAACCAGCGTTCGAAAGTGCAATCAATGTATTTATTTCTTGTTCATTTCGTACTTTATCTTTACTAATCCAAGCACCAACAATGGTTTTAATTCCTTTCTGATGTGCAATTTCTGGAATCAATTCATTTCCTTCTGTACAAGAAAACGTTCGTATGCTTTTGGTATGAGGTGCTATAATATCCAGCCTTCTTCTAATTTGTTCTGCCGATAAAATATCTCCTAGTTTTTGTCCTTCTATGTAAGGGCTAAAACATAATCCATTTAAGCCTAAGTTAAATTGAGCAGCAAACAATGTTTCTATTTCTGCTTCTGTTTTTTGACTAAAATCGGCTCCTGTAATGTGATTTAAATTTGTGTTATGCAGTAATGAATTTAATTTACCCGATAGGTATCCAGAAGATTGATTCATTAAAGATGCTTTTCGTTTTTCAAGAAGACTTCTTACTTCTAAGGCTTTTACTTCATCAATATCATAATCTTTCATTGCCCATAATGCAGTTAATGTACCTAATATGGGTATACCTACAAAGAAAATTCTAAGCCAAAACATGGTTTCATCTGTTTGTGTGGGTGCATTGGATTGAAAGCTTACCAAAGAAAGAATTAAGCCGCTTATTAAGCCGGCCACAGCCGTTCCAAATTTTACCATCCACCAATAAATAGCACCTAAGCTTCCTTCTCTTCTTTTACCAGTATTTAACTCATCAATATCAATCACATCAGATGTCATAGACATCATTAAGGTAAACAAGCTACCTATACCAAAAGAAAAGAATGGGAGAGCAAAAAGAAAAAGGTAAGGTTTGCCGGGTACAAAAAGTAAAAAGAGTAAAATGTAACCTATAATAGAAATCCCTTGGGAGAGCAAAAACGCCTTCTTTTTTCCCATTACTTTAGACATTCTAGCTACAATAGGAATGACTAAAACCGTAGTTATAATGGCACCAATGCTCCCGAATAATGTAGGCCATAATCCAAAGCCATCTTCATTTCCTTTAAATAAATAATATTTAATAATAAAGTAAGAAAATCCTGCTGTTGTTTGAAATGCATTAAATATTAAAAAAGTAGCAATACAGATTTTTCTGAAAGATTCAATTTCTACAGATGCTTTAAGTCCTTCTTTTATTTCTCCAAAACTATTTAGGATTCCTTTTAAATTGATTGGGCTGTAGTTTTCGTTTAAGGTGGATTTACTTGGAATAAAGAATGCCGGAATAGCCGCCAAAATAGAACAGCCAATGGCCACATATACTGACAAGGTTCGAACTGCAACATCACTTGACACAAACAATGATTTATCGGCCATAATTACCCAAAACCAAGGTGCAATAACCCAAGCTAATTGACCAATTAGTTGAGAAGTCGCCATGATATTTGTTCGTTCATGAAAATCATCACTCATTTCATAACCCATGGCTACGTAAGGAATACTAAATATGGTAAGCCCCGTATAAAAAATCATGGAGATCCCTAAAAAGAAAAAGAAATTATAGGTAACACCATTTTCTGCGTACAGTTGCCACATTAGTGCGAATGAAATACCTAAAATGATGGATCCCATTAATACATATTGTCTTCTTCTTCCCCATTTCGATTTGGTGTTATCACTTACATAACCCATAATTAGGTCAAATAAAGCATCGTAAAACTTTGGAATAAAATAGGTTAATCCTAATAAAAACCCACTAAAACCAAGATTTTCTACTAGTACAACTGTAAAAATGCCTAGTGCAGCCGGAAACATTTGGTTGGCAAGCATTCCTAATCCGAAGGCTATTTTTTGTCCGGTTGGAACTTTCTTTGATAATGGTAGGGTCGACATATCAATAATTTTTTAGTTAAGTACTATGGTTTGTATTGCTTTTGCATCAATGCTAATTTTTTTTATTTCCTTATTCAATTTTAGTTCAACCGAATATTTTTCATCTGTTGGGTTAAAGACCGCAATCACTATACTTCCATCCGTGTTTTGAACGGCAGTTGCCATTAGCTCTTTATGGTTAATCGTACAGCCTATTTTAACGGCTCCTGGGCGCATAAATTTACTAAAGTGGGCCATTACGTAATACAAGGGTGTAAAGTAAATCTCGTCGGTATTTGGATTTACAATTACCGGTGCCACACACCAGTTCTTAAACCAATTGGGACCGCCTTGCGTATCCAACACCATGTTCCAATCGATCCATCCGTTTACGTGGTTATTCAAACATCCAATAATATCCGTAGCGTATCTGTTTACAGGTGCATATTTCGGGTGTAAATGTTTATCCTTTTCACTTGCCCAATCCCATCCCCAATCAGTCGCTTCTTTTTTCCAATACCAAGCATCGTCGCGCCACACCGGAACTTGTGCATCTACACAACCTTCTGTTTCTATTAAGTATTTATTTGGTGCTTTTTGGTGCGCATATTGCAATGCTTCCGGAAAATAATCGTAGGTACTCTCGTACCAATGGATGGCTGTTCCTGAAAAATATTTAGACGATTTTTCGTCGCGGTACATTTCATCTACCCATTCTTTTAAGCCCGCTCTGTTTTGGTCGTAACCTAAAATAGGGATGTTCGCCCATCCGTCTTTTTCTAATTTCGGACCTAAATGATCTTGCACAAAATCCGTCATTTCTTTGGGCGAAAACAAAGTGCTCTCCCAATTATTTCCATTTCCGTGAGGTTCGTTAATTACCGTAAGGCCCCAAATGTTTATTCCTTCTTTTTTATAGGCCGATAAATACTTTGAAAAATACAAAGCAAATGCTTCGTTGTATTTGGGAAGTAACTTTCCGCCTACATAACTTTTATTGTCTTTCATCCAAGGTGGAGCAGTCCAGGGTGATGCGATGATTTTAAATCCTTCTTTCGATATTTTTTGCGCTTCTGTAATCATTGGAATTAAATCCGTTTTATCATCTTCAATGCTAAAATATGTTAAGTCCAAATCCTCTTCTACTTTTGCATAGGTATAATTGCTCAATGAAAAGTCGCAGGAAGCAATGTGTGTGCGGGTTAAAGAGTACTTTGCTCCTTCATCAGAAAAATAAGCGTCTAAAATTATTTTCCTGTTTTCTGGACTTAGTTTATTCAATAAAGATGCCGATGCTTCGGTAAAGGAACCGCCAAAACCTAAAATTTCTTGAAATTTTTCTTTTGTATTGATTTGTATGCTTACCGATTTATCTGCCGGTTTAAATTCACTTAGCAGCGTTAAAGCATTCCCTTTTTCAGAGGTTTCATATACAGCAATTGTCATTTCTTTCGTATTTGTACATTGAATTTGAACCAGGCAAATAATGCCCATAAACATGGACTTTAATAAATATAGGTTTTGTTTCTTATTCATCGTTATATTTATTTTAATTGTTTGGGTAATTCAACCGTTTTTAAAAGCTCTTCTTTTTTTCCCTTGTATGTTTTTTCAATGGGCTTGCCATCTCTTGTTAAATTCTTAAAAACTCCTTGATCCACTTTGTCCCATATTGCATATTTCGCTTTCCCATCAATCGTAAATAAGCCGAAGTAATTTTCGGAACCTAATGGGTTTCCTGCATCTTTCCATTGCTCGTCGAATGCCTCAAAATAAAAACAAGTAATTTTTTCTTGCCTTGTCCAAGCCCTCATTAAATCGTAATATTTTGCTGCTTTGTATTCATCGCAAGCTCTAGATCCTTCATTTCCATATAAACCATCGGAGCTAGATGCCCAACCCGTTTCGCCAATGTGTATGGGTTTAGTAATCCCAATAGATTGCATATAGTTGTTTACACTTTGGTATTGTGCTTTCGCATGATTTAATGCGCGTAACATTAGCGAGTCTATTTTTTCTGTTTTTGATAATTTATTTTCGGATGAATCGATGCCCCAAAATGCTGGATTGTAATGGGAATCGTGCATTGGGTAAGTATGTATAGAAACATAATCAACCGCTGCATACAACTTTTTTAAGTCTTCTACATGGTAGCTAGAATCTGCTCCTCCCCAGGAAGCATAATTATCGGAAGAAGTAATCCATAAATGTTCGGGCAACTTTTTTTCTGCTTTTAATTTTTGCAAATAAATTACCCAATTCAAAATAACTTCAGGACTTACATAATAGCTAGTAGCCCATTTCACCATGGCTTCATTGCCTACCGAAATTATTTTGATGATGTTCGGATAGGTATTCGCTAATTCTATTGCTCTTTCAATTTCATCTGCATTCGCTAGCAAGTTTTGCTTTTCATGATTTGGTGGAAGTTTTGTCCATGCATTTTCGCAATCTATCCAAACGCCTAACATCACATACATTTCAAAGCTTTTATCTTCACTTTGTAATTCAGTAATTGCTTTTAATAAATTTCGAATTTCATCTAACTTGGTATTATAGGTGCGCAGTATTTTAATACCCGTTGCACTCATAATTTTCAAATCTTCTTTTAGTTGAGGGATGGTTGGCTGTACATCGCGTGTATTGGTTCTGTAGCCTCCATAACAAATGGCTAAGTAGTTTGTATCGCCTAAAATTTCGGCTGCGGTCTTGCTCTTATGAGCATTCGGTGTACCGCAAGCCGCTAAAAATAGTAGGCAAGAAATTAAAAAATAAAAATGTAATCTACTTATTCGCATTCTTTTATTTTAAGATCGATTGATTAACGTACACCGTTATTTTACTTATCTCCCCTGTTCTATTAAAAATAGCTGAACTTGTGTTTGTATCTAATTGTAAAGTTTGATGTGTACTCAAACTGCCATCACTTTTTTCAATCTCCATTTCATTTTTATCGGATAAGCGATAAATAACTGGGACTTGGCAAAAGGTAAAACATAATGAGCCCGGCAAGGGTGAAAAGGTTTTATGTTCTTTGTTGATGGTAACATAATGGAACATTCTGTCGCCTTTGGTAAACTCATCTTTTCGTAATAAACACGGATTAAAATACAAAGTACCGTTGAGCACAAAAACTCCCAGCTCACCAAATCTACTAATGATGTCTTCTTTTACTTGCCCGGTCATGCCCGGTTGCTGAGCCCCTTTATTACCTGGGGTGTGCGAGTATGGGTCGGTTGGAAAAGCTCCGTATAATTTAGGCGATTTATGTACGCCTACTCCTGCATTTATTTCGTAATAATGTTCTAATAATTTACCAATTACTTGATCTGTTTCTCCTGTTTCAATTGCCATTAAACACACTTCTTGCACGGCTAATTGTAATTTAGAAACCATGTGCCAATAAATAGAACCCAAGCCTTCGTAGCCATAAAAGGTGCCAGATCTACCCGTAAAAGATTTATGGTCGAATACTTGCTCGTAGGTATCTAAAAGCGATTTCTTTTCAGACTGTATGTATGCTCCGTATTTAGCACCATCTAACAAGTCGATGGCATTACTTAAATCGGCAGCATTTTTTAAATTTCCATTAAAATGATAGGCTCCTTTAATGTCTTTTTCTATAATTGATTTGTCGCCTGCTGCTAACAATACCTCCACAAGTTTTAATTTTTGTATGGCCTCTTGAGGTATTTTATTTTTATGTAAAAAGGTTGGAAGCTGTTTATTTGGATAGAGTAAATAACTGTACTGATCTGGACGGAATAGCGCACTGAGTTTCATACTATCCAATAATTTCAATGCCTCTTTTGGCGATAAATATCCTGAACTCAATACCGCTACTTGCCCTTCTAACATTTCATTAAGGTAGGATATGTGGATTTCTTCCTCGTTTTTAATACTCATTAAATTGTAGGCATGGTACATATCGTCTGCTCGCTTATTGGCATTAATGGTATGTTCCATATAAGCCAAACTTAGTTTCACAAATTCTTTTAACCTACGGTAAGAAATGGTTCTTTTCTCCGACCAAAAAGATAGCTTGTAAATATGTTCTCTGTAATTACTGCCAGCCTCTCCTAAATGATCTGAAATTGTTTTTCGTTGAGTATCGTTAATATCATTGTTTAACAAAGCTGCATGCTCTTCTAATGTAGCATGAATGGTTTTGAAGAAAATAATTAACTCGTTTGATAACTCAATGCGTTCATCATCTGTTTGTTCTATCAGTTTTTCAAAAAACACCAAGAACCTACGCAGGTAATAGAGTGTCACCATCGACACGCCATTACCTACCAAGGCATTATTTGCATCGTTCCATTCCGGACGTTGGGTATTCATCCAGATTCCAGCACCTGGAATAAAATTAGAAAGCTTTGCTAAAACCGTAGCTAATATTTTTTCAATAAAGTTTACGGTATAAATATGTTGATGTTGGTCTACTAAAAGTGCTGCGTCTGAACCCAATGTTTGCATGTTTTTTTTAATGGCTGCATCCAAATGCTCATCAAACTCAATCGTATCTTTAGCGTTCTTTAAAATTTCTGAGTAACTTTTTATTTTGTAAGGTACGTTGGCGTACACAAATTGTTCTTCGCTAAACTGACTGCTTAATTGTCCTGGGAAATATTTTTCATTAATCTCCAACAGTTTTAATAAGTAAATAATTTGATGGTCGCCCCAGTAACCTATGTACGACCAAGGATTATCGGGTTCTACGGTTTCCCAATCGAAGCCTCCTTTTGTTACTCTGTATGGATTGTAGCCTTCAAAAGTAGTGGCATTTAAAAACTTGTGAATCATGCTGCGGGTAAAGCCCGGGAATGAAATAGCCAAGGCCTCCCAATTCTGAAAAATATCTCTCCAGTTTCCTTCGTAATCCAAAATTCTTTTCGAATAATCTTCTGCACTGCGTGTATTAATAGAAAATTTATTCCAAGGTCTACTTGGGTCGCCGTGTCGTCTGCTAAATTTCAGAGGCATGTATTCTGTACATAATCTCTTAAAATTTTTATCCTCTACGGTATCGCATATTTTTTCTAGCTCAAAAACAGTAAATGTTTCTGCTAAACTTTCAATTAATTCTTTGTGTTTGGCATATACATTTTTGTTTGCACCGGCCAAATAATTCACTAAATCCCATTTTTCTATTTGGTAATTAAAATCGAAAATACCTCCACGCATTATATTGAAAAGTGTATTCGAAAAATGCCTTGTATCTCTGTACACATCTGCAGATAATTGTATCCCGTCTGAGGATGCGTTGAGTTCAATTAATTTTTTTGAGCCTAATAAAATGTCCTCTTCTATTTGTGTTTGAAGATTATTGTTTGTGATAATGTCGTTGATAATTGCCACCACATCTGCTTGGCTTTGATTTACATCGGCCACAATAATCCATTTCTTTTTTTCGCCTGCAGTTAGGGTAATTTCTTTGTTAATGAAGTACGAACCTTTTTCTGCTTTTACATCTTCTTCTTGTGTAAGTTTTAATCCTTTTCTAAATGAATCGAGTTGTAAAGAAGAGAGTAAATGCAAGGGGTTATCGAGCCCTAAAGACCAAGCAACGTTTGCTTTTAAGGCTTCACTTGGCTCTGCTTTGTCGACAATAATAGCACTAAGCGCAAATATTCCTAGACCCGAAGTCAAGTCTAATTCATTGCGTTTATAGGCATCTACCAAAATGCTCGTTGAGTTTTGCAAATCGCTGCTCACTCCATCGGGCATTATGTTTTGCAAACCGTCGAGTACATTTATTTGTAAATTTTTATCGCCTGTATTTTCTAAAGATGATTTACGTACAAAACCATAAATATTACTAGTGTTCCACTCGTATCTAAAAGTAAGAGCAAAGTTGTGGTTAATTTCTTCGAAAATGATTTTATTGCCAATCGCATTTTTGTACAAATTTCTTGAGATTTTATACAAGCTATTGTTGCGCTCCGAGAAAGGTTCCCACACATGGGTTTCGTCGTTATATAAAATTTGAAAAATACTTTTGGACCCTGTAGTATCAAACGATTCCGTTATTTTATCGGCCGTATAATAGGGGAATAATGCGTATTCGGCACTTTTACGACCCGCAGAAATTCCTCCATTACTGGAAATGAATATCCAATGGTTGGAATCGCTTACCACGCTCATAAAAAACGCTCGCATTTCATCGTGGTTAGAAATGCAAAAGAAATTTTCGCCCTCTATTTTTAATCTCTTTATTTCAACACTTAACTCTTGTTTCATGTAATTTTATTATACAAATTCTAATCTCTAAATACTAAATTCTAAATACTAAATTCTAAATTCTAAATACTAAATTCTAAATTCTAAATTCTAAATTCTAAATTCTAATCTCTAAATGCTAAGCGTTAAATTCTTAATACTTAATTCTTAATTCTTAATTCTTAATTCTTAATACTAATTACCAATCTGCACCCTTTAGAATTTAGATTTTAGTATTTAGAATTTATATACATTAGAATTTAGATTTTAGAATTTAGAATTTACATACATTAGAATTTAGATATTAGTATTTAGAATTTTAGATCTTATTTTTCCTTGTAAACACGAACATAATCAATGTACATACTAGCTGGAAAAGGCGTATTGCTATTCGGTGGACCACCAAAATTTCCACCTACTGCCACATTCATAATTAAAAAGAAAGGTTGGTTGTACACCCATTCTCCGGGTGCATCTGCTGGGGTAATTCTTTTATATAAATAACCGTTCACAAAAAAATCGATTTTGTCGGCATTCCATTCTATTGCATACACGTAAAAATTATTATTAAATCTGTCGTTCTGTAAAGCATACGGAGTAGTAATGGCTTCGCCGCCAGAATAACCCGGACCATGAATAGAACCGTAGGTGATGTTGGAAAATTTACCTTTCTGCTCCATGATGTCGATCTCTCCACACTGTGGCCAAGTAACACTGTCGATGTTGCTGCCCAACATCCAAAAGGCTGGCCACATACCTGTGCCTGTTGGTGTTTTAATGCGAGCTTCTATCTTACCGTATTTTTGGGTGAATATTCCTTGTGTTTTTACACGTGCTGATGTGTAATTTCCAAACTGATCTTTTCTGGCCGTAATTACCAAATTCCCCAATCCGTCTAAGGCTACATTTTGCGCACTTTGGGTATACGTTTGTAATTCGTTATTTCCCCAACCGTTTTGCCCTGTTCCTAAATCGAAGGTCCATTTGGTAGCATCTGGAGAAGTTGCTGCTGTACCTTCAAACTCATCGCTCCACACCAATTCAAAATCTCTATCGGGTAAGGTTTGTACAGCCTCCACTTCACAACCCGCCATAAAAATAGCGAGTGTACTTATAAGTAGTGTATTATTTAAATGCTTCATATCTCTAAATATTTTATAGCTAATTTATGTTATGTTTTTTATCGGTAGAAATAAATATTGTCCATAATAAAATTAGGACCACCTGTTACAATGATTGCTCCAATATTGCCCTTTTGATTGACAATATTTCCGCCCAAAGGAATTTCGAACGATTTCCAAACTCCCGTTTGAAAGCCTGTTAAAGTAGTTCTAAAATCTTTATCGTCGCCTAATGGATTACCTGTATTTACATCTGTTTCGATGATTTTGTTTGCTCCAATATCTCTAATTTGAATACCTACAGAAGTAGCTGCATTTTCTACATACACATCAATGTGTAAAAATCCGAGAGGTGTTGCGTTTATTGGTTCTTCCACAAACATAATACCTGTGTAATTATTAGTGCTGTATTGTAATACTTTACCAGAGCCGGTATTTAACACTTCTGTTACGGTGGTAGAACCACCAAAACCAGGCGTGAAATTACTTGCCGTAGCATCTACATACGCATCGCTAAAAATAGATTTCACATCTACTTGTGGGCGTGTAGGCACGGGTGCTCCAGGTAAATCTCCTTTAGAAACAATTATTAATTTTCCTGTTGCTGCTGTACCCTTTACGGTTGCTGTTATTTCTGCAGTTCCTTGCGCAAGTACACTAACTACGCCTTCATCATTTACAGTAGCAATAGAGGTATCAGAACTAAAGAAATCACAATAAGTTGAAGTTGAATTCACTTGTACATCTTGACCATTAACCAAGTTAAATACGTGGTTAATTCCAGTTACATTTACAGATGCACCCACGAAGGTATTCACTGTAGTTGCTAACCCTCCCATTATTTTGGATGTTGGATTTCCTACATTGCCAAGTTTTTCAAATTTTATTTCATCGAACCAAAGCGCGTATCCCGAGCCATTTGTACCTTGTGTTCCGGCAGCAAACCAGAATACTCCACGCTCGCTTAAAAGTATAGAAGGATCTGGAATAGGAATAATCACTTTTGACCAGTTCGTACTTACATTTACGTTTTGAATAGAAATTCTGTTTTTATCGCCTAGGTAATCGATACCAAAACCTACATCGCCTAGTAGTGTACCAGTAGATGCTTTTACATAAAAAGTAAGTGCATCAAAACCTGTTAAATTTCTACCTACTCCATCTACTCTGAAGATAGCACCGGCGTAGGTTCCAGAAGGATCGGTATTATTAGGTACGTCGATTCTTACAGAGGAATTGCTTGCATATCCTACCGTCATGTCTACAGAAAACACATCTGGTTTTGCATCGGCAAATGGTAAATAAAAATCGGAACCTAAACCTATAAAGTTGTCGGTAAATATATCGGCGGTGTTTGGAAAAGTTGGTAATACTGCGTCGTCAGATAATTCTCTCGTACATCCCAATGGGGCTGTAAGTAGAACTGATGCGAGGCCTATTAATATCGTTTGTTTATTTAAAATATTCATCTTCTTCTTTTTTAAATCTTAATGAATTTTATTAATTATTGATATTGATTTGAACGTAAGTGCGGAATTCCCACTCGTTGCCATTAGGGAAACCAATAGCATTTGGATCCGGAACAAATACTCCTAAATTGTTTAAGCTCATAACTGGCGAATACCTGTTAGAGTATTTATCAAGTGTACGGTAAGTAGTTCTCAAACCAATTTTTGTACCTGGTAACAGGAACCAATCTGGCTTGCCAATTTCCATCGACCAATCGCCGATTAATTGTAATGGGAAGGTCTGGTTAAAATCTCTATGATAATCGAATGGTCCCCAATCGTCGATCTTCACAATGGTTGCCAATTTCATTTTTTTGTAGATGGTTCTAATGTCCATTCCGTAACGATTGATGGTGCGGGTATCGCTACCATTCGCTTGTCCGTTTCCGAAATACACGTTTGCAATAACTCCAAAATCAGGATTTATTTTCGATACCATTCTTATGTTCGATTCCCACAAATCTTGTGCTGGTGCCGAACCTGGGAAAACAAAGGTGGTACGTCCGTTACCCAATATACCAATAGCGGCATCTTGTACGGTTGGCAAGTGGCGATACACAAAGCCTGCGCTCATCGCAAATTTAGCATCTTCCATACGGTCGTTGTCCCACTCGTACATCCATGTTGCAGGTGTTGGGTCGTAGGTTAATAAAATCTCCCCTCCCATGGTTTCACGGTTTCCTCTAACAGAAAACGGATCGTCTAATATATTTCTTGGGCGAGCTGGGGCTGCGAACTCCGGACCAATTGGACCAGCTAATGGTTTTTGAAATAAGAAATTCGGTGCTATTTGAAAATCGCCTAAGTTGTATGTAAAACCTGTAAGCGCACTGTACATATTACCACTGCCGATGTCTTTCAACACCCAACCGGTAAAGGTTTTGGTTTGGTCTACTCCCCCATTGGCTACTAAGCCCATGTAAGAGGTTAATCCGTACCAACGTATTGGCCCAGTTGAGTAGGTTACTTTTAGTTTACCTCCGTAATTATCTGAACTTTTTATTTTATCAATATATACTACATTGTCTTGCTCTAATTCGAATGTTCTGCCATTTAATGGCTGACCTGCCCAAATACCTCCCGCATCAAATGTTAACTTTTCCATTTTCTTTCCAATGGCAACAGATAATCTACGTGTTTTTGGAATAGGCACAGCAAAAGAACTTTGTAAGTTGGTACGTTGTACTAAATCTTCGTGGAAAATACCGGTAACATCTAAACCAGCTACTTTTCTGCTGTACTTTATAAGTGCTGCAGGGTTAGCTCCCCACCATAATTCCGGACCGAAAGCAACTTTCAAGCCTTTAAATGTTTTCTTGCCTTCTAGTTCGAAACCAAATGGCGCATTACCATTATAGATATCGATGTTCGGGCCGTAATTTGCCTCAGGATATAATCCGAAGAAATCGCCTTCATACCCCCAGTGGTAATGACCGGTTCTGTAAAAGCCTGTTAATTTAAAATCTTTGGCATCCCAACTGTAATCTGCTTTATATAATTGTATTCTATTATTTGAGTTGAGTTGTTGCGGACCAGTTGGTGTTGATACAGTAACTGCTCTGCCTCTATTCTCATAAAATATTTCGTCGATAGGTTTAGTTGCAACATTCCCTAATACGTTAAACTGAACGTTTGCTTTCATATTAGGTGCAGGCCTTGCAGTAACTCCTATGTTAAACGACTCCATGTGGTCGAAACCTTGCGAACTTGGGTAAGATGTTGTTGAAGGGTTTGTACTTGGTGGCGTAGAAATTAAACTTCCACCGGTTAAGTATGTATTGAAATTTGCTTGTAAATTACTTAGGTATAATTTACCGCGGTCTTTAGCGGCCATGGCTGCTTTATCGCCCCTAGCCTTCAACGTAGCATCGGCAACAGAGATGTTGTTCAATGCAGCGTTTAAAGAAGCAGGACTTTCGGTGTATGGGTTAATGCGGTGTGCAGATTGCAAAGCATAATATGCAGCACGAGGATAGAGATCGTAGATGCCGCGCTCATTGCTTTGGCCTTTTGCGCAAATACCGAACCATTCTTCGTTCATGTTATTTTCGCCCACTATAAAATCATTGCTGTATCCACCGTTCGACCATGATGCGGTTGCATCGTGCTCTTCTAAATTGATGGTTTGACCAGTTTTCCACCATCCATCACTAAACTGAAATGTAAAACCACCAAGGCTATTGTTGTTTCTACCTTGTCCTTCAGCATTACTGTAAATTTCTTTCCAGTTGCTTAATAAAACTTTTGCTTGGTATTCTTGATCTTCTTGGTTGGCAATAGTATTATATGCATCGGAGCCAAATTCGGTAAGTATTACCGGCATGTTTAGTTCTTTTCTTACACGCTCGTATAAATCGGTAAAGGTAATACCTCTGTAAGAGTTAATTCCTAAGATGTCTACGTCTTTACATTCTTTCGCAATAATCTCTGAAAACAACAAATCGCCGTTACATATAGCAATTGGGCGACTTTTATCAATTTGTTTTAACTCTACAGTTACCTCGTTAAATAATTTATATAGATGGTAGGCAGCTTTGGTAGAATTTCGATCGGCCAGTGGAATGTCTTCTGTTTCTGCACCTCTCCAAAAAAGACCGTAGTTGTTCTCGTTACCCAATAAAAAAAGCAAGACTCCTGGGTTTCCTTTGTATTCTTGCACCATTGCCTTTGTTTCGGCTAATATTAAGGCACGAGCTTCGGGATTTGAATAATCGGTATTAGGTTCCCACTTGCCATTAAGGGTTAAGCCATAACGACCAAAAGAATGGTTCAGCATGGTATAAATGCCGTATTTCTCGTAAATGTACTGTACCCATTTAGCTGGTACGCCCGTATATTGTCTGATCGCGTTTACACCCATGTTTTTAAGCAGAGGCATTTCGTTATCGAGGGCAGCCATAATTACATCGTCGGATTGTTTCCACAAACTGTAATTGTAATTGGTCCCAATTGGTAAATAATCCCAGTTCATACCGTTTATGAAAAGGTCTTTTCCGTTTACGGAAAGTTTAAATCCGTTATTCGATTTTACTACCAACACTTCGTTACTTTGTGCAAACGTAAGTACTGGAATTAGTAATAAAATAAGAGGAATTAAGAATTTTTTTATGGAGTAATTATTGCGCATAAAATTTATTTTTTAATTGTATTAATAGGGTTTACAAAAAAATTTATTCTTTAAATTTTAACAGATTAATTATAAAAAATGTATGAGTATTAAAAACGTATTATGGTACAAATTACCATAAGTTTATGAAAATATGAAATTTTTGTGATTTTGGAGTAAAAAAATAGGAAAAATGGATTTAAAATTTAGCTCACAAAGTAGCACAAAGTACACACAGAGTAGTACAAAGTTTTACGGGGAAACCCTGTGTCTACTCTGTAAGCTTATATCATTAACTATTTGGCTTAGTGCTTTTAGTCTTTTGTTTTAAAGTCTATTAAATAAGGTTTAAGCCTAACACCATCTTCTTTTCTAAAATTGTTTGTAATTAATATCTGATAATGTTGATTTGGCTGTAAGTCTGCCTCAAATGTCCACGATTTCCCATCTTCAGAAAAAACTCTTTCGAGATCAATCTTAGGGAAATATGCTTCACCCATTGGGCCAAAGTCAACCCCTGTATTATATTTCAGCAAAGGTTCAGAAAATAGGATGGTAATTTTTGTTAGTCCTGATTTTACAACTTGACTGCCATTCTCAAATGGTGTCATTTTTACTACGGTTGGTCGCTGCTTTTCGTAATCGCTGTATAATTCTTCTAATGTTTTTGGTAATAGTTTTGTAGCGTCTACAATACGCTCTACTTCCTTTTCATTCGTAAAGTCAAGTTCAATAAGTTCTTTAATTGCTTTTGTTTTGTCTACAGAAAGATTGTAATAGCGTTCGCTAATTTCATAACCAATGTAGTACCCTAAATCCCTCACTTTTAATTCATTTCGATTTTCTCCCCATAGCCAACTATAGTTATTGGTCATGATAAATAAATCAGAAACAAATTTGTCGATTACTATTTTTTGATTCGCTTTTCCAAATTCAATTGCGGGTGCGTCAGATTTTTTATCAGTAACCTTGCATGATATATACTCAGCAATTCCCTCATACAAACACATAGTTAGCAAATTATGAACTATTTCTTTTTGTTGTGTATGTATGTATTCGTGAGTACACAATAAGGCAATTTCATTTATTGGATTTTGTATCTTATAGAATGGTTGTCGCCAATTGGGAAGTTCCTCCACCAAAGTGGTTTTGTCTGCTAATGAAAGCTCAGAGCCTATTAAAACCTTATTTCCTTGAGTTGTTCCACCAGTTTTAAATGCCCCAATTGTAAAATAGATTGTTGAAGGTTTTAAATCAGGATATGCCTTTTTAAGTTTTTGAATGTCAGAATTAATATTCGGATAAAGTGTTTCCAATTTTAAGGTATTAGATCTTATTGAAGTCCAAAAATTTGGATATTTGTTGATCGCATCAATAAAATCTTTGTCTGTATAATTACGAACCTCCAATAAACTTTTTAATCCTTCAGAACCTTTGTCAAGATAAAGCTCTTGTAAAAGTTTATATTGTTTACTACTGTCTTTTGTTAAAACAATTTGGTCATAAGCAGTCCAAAAATTCGCAATATCTGTAGATACATACTTCTGTTTGAATTCTTGTGCGATAGAAAGAGTTGTTACACTCAAACTTAATATTATAAAAAAGAGTTTTTTCATTTCTATATCTATATTTTACAGATTATTGGAATTAAACTAAGGGACTGCTGTCGTTATTTTATTTCTAATAATACTATTTTTTCAGGTACGTTTGATTTTTTTAGTTTTAAACCATACTTTTTTAACTCCTCATTCAATGTTTTGGGATTCTCTAAACTCCAATTTAATTCCATATCAAAAACGAAATTAATTCCTGTTTTGTCTTTTACTGGAAGATATGTTACATCCTCCAAATACATAATTAAATCGTTAGAACTTATTTTTAACCCTTTAAAATAATTACCCCCACCTTCTCTACTAAATTTTGTACTCAAAGAAATGTTAGGAAGCATTGTACTGTCTATTACTTGCAAAGTATATAAAGAGTCTAGGGTTTTTTCTATTAAACGAGCCTTAAAACCACTATTTTCATTGAGGATATCCTTAGCATTCTCAAGTATATTTTTACTATAATCTGCAGATTGCTCTAGTTTAAAGCAATATTTATTTTTACTAATAGAATCTTTATTTACATCTAACCTTGCAGCTGTGGTAAGTTCATAAATATCTGTGAGTAACCTGTATATTGATACGTTAACAAAATCTAATGAAATAGGCTCGTTATTTTGGTTTCGTTTTATCTCATTCTTCCAGTCTAATTCTTTATTTTCATCCCTTAATGTATATTGATAAAACTGATTTTTATATTCTTTAAACAAACCTAAATTGGTTGGGCTATCCAGTTTTTTTATGATTGCAATTTCTTTTCCTGCTATAAAATCTTCGATGATTTTTTCATTAAGTTGATTGGGTTTAGTAATAGCTTTTATTATGCCGTTTTTATCTATAAGAATAGTATGTGGCACGGTATGGTAATTAAATACGTCGACATGAAGGGTATCATGGGCTATTTTTAAACTGGTATTAGTATTGTGAATATAACGTAATAGATTACTTCGTTTATCAGTAGAAATAGTTAAAATTTCTAAGCGGTTACCAAATTTGCTTTGATATATTTCTAATTCTTTCATTGCTGGTATACAAGGAGAACACCAAGTAGCCCAAAATTCTAATAGGAGTGGTTTGCCTTGAGTACTAATATCAAATGGCTTTTTGTCTCCATTTAATACGTCTTTAAAGATATAGTGTGGTGCTTTATCTCCAATTTTGATCTGTCCAAAACTTGTAGTTGTGGCAAAGAATAGAAATAAAATAGTGATTATTTTCATAGGTTTAGCGTATAATAGAAGCTAAGGATCTGCAAGATCTGTACCATTAGTCGGGATTTGCGATGATCGGAATGTTCAACAAAAGAACTTAGCAGTCCAATTTACCTAACGCTTATTAGTATTATGTTATTTCATTTCGATACTTAATATTCCTTCTCCGTCTTTTCCTAAAAATTTCAGTAGTATTTCTGCGAAAGCTTCTGTTCCATTATCAGAATTTGTAAAAATTAACAATGCTTGTTTTGTTTTAGGAACTATAAACGCAATGGTGTGCACCCCTATATCGTCTCCCCCGTGTACAAGAGCAAAGTCTTTATTAGTATTTATGTTTTCGTCGACCCACCAACCTAAACCCCAATGTTTATAATCGTTTATCTTAACTTGCTTGCTTATCATTTCATTATATAATTTGTTTGATAAACCGGCACCATTCAAAATATGAACCAAAAATTTGGAATAATCTTCAACTGTCGTCAATAAATTGTCTGCAGCATTAGCTCTTGTGTTTTTCTGAGTTACATAAAGTTCCCCCTTTTCATTGTGCCACTTTGCGAACCTGGTTGAATCCATTTTTTCATCCCAAATAAATCTGGTATCCTTCATTTTTAGGGGCTTAAAAATTAATTCACTTGTTAATTGTTCTAATGATTTCTTAAACTTCTTTTCTATGGCTTTTCGTAAGTATTCATAACCCTCACCCGAGTATTGATATTTTGTTCCGGGCTCAAATTCAAATGATAATTTGCCGTCTTCATTATTTCCTCTCCAATTGGAGAAACCTGTTTGGTGACTTAAAATTATTCTCGTAGTTAATAATTTGGCACGTGGGTCGTTTGCAACATCAGGATCGGTATAATATTTATAAAGAGGTTCGTCTAAGTCCCATTTCCCGACATTTATTAATTTTAACGCAACAATAGCGGTAATCGGCTTTGTCATGGATGCAACATTCCAAATAGTATTAAGGGGTGCTGGTGTGTTTGATTGTAATTCACCAAACACACTTAATTGTTCAATTTTACCATCTTTAATAAAACCAATAGCCAAAGCTGGTATATGTTTTTGTTTTAGCCATCTTTCCGTTTCAGTTTTATCAATAAACAAAAGGTTTTCATCAAAGGGCTTTTCAAAATCTTTATGGTCGTAGCTTAGTCCTTTTGATAATTTGAAATCTCCTTTTTCTAAAATCCAAATGTGTGTAAATTTTGCAGTGCTTGTGAGGTATTCGGGTTTACTATCTTCCAATGCATAAAAATGATGAACACCTGTTTGAATGGCACCGTACAATACACCATTCTTTTCTAGTGGAAACACTTCCATTTTATTTTCCGATAATACTCTCTTAGGTTTATAGGGTAATTTACAAAGTCCATTTTTAATTCCTGAAATAAAGGCTGTTTTTGAATTCGTAATTCCTGATTGATCGTGATAGAATTCAAAATTATCCCCTACAAGGTTTTCAAATTGCTTGATATCGCAGTTGTTAAACCCAAGATTAAAAAGAAGGCTATCTTTTTCTTTGATGGATTTGTACAATTCGGATGATTTTTCTGTTTGTCCAAATGATTGATTACTTAAGATTATGAGAAAGAATAAAATTATTTGTTTTGTCATTTTTGATTTTTCTTTAACGTTTTTCGGATTGGCGAAGGTGGGGAGTTTCAGCACTAAACTTCATTAGATGCATAAAACCCCAGTTTTTGCAAAACGGATGTTAGCGGTAGTGCTTTTGTCCTCAGTTAGTCGGTTTTGATAAAATCTTCTTCCAAAATTCCATAAAAATAGTTGTCTTTCCATTGTCCTCTGATTGGTAATTTTCTTCTTTTCATTCCCTCTCGTGTCATAC
>CALRTZ010000034.1:0-31709 GCA_943371235.1 Sphingobacterium thalpophilum
AATGTAAACAATATTGTTAAGAGTATATCCGAGAATTTAATAAATACATCAAACTTATTTATTACAACATAAACCACAAAGCAAAGCAATGCTATAAGTATTGCCACAGGTCCTTTTGTTAATACAGCTAGGCCTAAAAAAACACCAGACGCTATTGCTCTCCAATGTTTATTATTTCTTCCTTTTTCTAACAAGAAACTAAACTCATAAATCGCTAAAAAAATAAATAAATTAAACCAAGGATCTATGATGCCTGATTTAAAATACAAGAGTGTTAAAATGGTGCCGCTGTAACACATCACCCAAAACCATGCAAACTGACGGTTTAAATATTTTCTACCAATTTTAAATAAACTAATAAGTGTAATAAATCCTGCCAATGCATTTGGGAACCTGGCTGCAAATTCATTTACACCAAAGACTTTCATACTTAGCACTTGCATCCAAATAAACAATGGAGGTTTCTCCCAAAACTGTTTATAATCTATTTGAACATGGAAATAATTTCCAGTTACCAACATTTCTCTAGCTGCCTCAGCAAAATTTATTTCATCCCAATCAAACAAATGCGCCTTGCCTAAAAAAGGAATAAATAAAACGATTGATATCAGTAATATCAACAGCTCATCTCCATATTTTCTTACTAAACCCATCTAATTATTTTTTAGATTTAAATAAAGCGGCCTCAGCTGGTATAGATTGAAACCATTTAAAATTACTCAATAAAGTCATTACTGCAAATGCACTTAGTACACCAATTATTGAACCTGCAATCACATCTTCTAAAAAATGCTGTGCTAAATACATTCTAGAATAGGCCCCTAAACAAGCCATCAATAAATATAAAATACTAATCGATTTGTTTTTAGTAATAATTGCGAGAAATGCCATGAAGGCAAAAATACTGGTAGTATGCCCAGAGGGGAAACTCATCATTTTATGAATTTCTACACCATCCACAAAATGCAAATCTGCAAGTCCTTCAAAATATTTACTCGGGCGAGGAATCTCTTTAAATACAGTTCTTTTTAAAATTTGCGTAATCTGAGAACTTATAAGGTAAATTATTCCCGACTGAATGGCCATTCTGTAACTGAAAAATAGCAAGATGAGTGTAAATATTACGACAGTAATTCCATCACCAAAATGAGTGATATAAGGGAAAAGAGCATCGCCTAAAGTGGAGTAATTTGAGTTTACAAACAAAAAGCAAGCTTCTTTACCATATAGGCTAAATAGACTTAAAACAGTCATCAGAATTAATAAATAGCCTATAAAAAAGACCTTATTTTCTTGAATCAATTTTCTCATATCAATACAAATCTATTTAAATTAATGATTTTTTTTATACTTTCATAGAATAAATAGAGATTTCATAAATGTTTCAAAAGCTCTTTAGAAAGAAAAACGTTCAGCAAATTTTAAGTGATTTGGATGCGCGTGATGCACATAGCTCAGGCCTAAATAAAACGCTAAGTGTACGTGATTTAACAGCATTTGGTATTGCTGCAATTATTGGTGCTGGAATTTTTAGTACCATTGGCAAAGCCAGTGCCGACGGTGGCCCTGCGGTTATCTACTTATTTTTATTCACCGCTATTGCTTGTAGTTTTGCAGCTTTTGCTTATGCAGAATTTGCTTCGATGGTGCCTGTTTCTGGTTCTGCATACACCTACTCTTATGTAGCTTTCGGAGAATTAATTGCATGGATTATAGGCTGGTCGCTTATTATGGAATATGGCATCGGCAATATAACGGTAGCAATTTCTTGGTCTGATTATTTTACGGGCTTCTTAGGCAGCATGGGGCTACACTTACCCGATTGGATGACGATGGATTACCTCAGTGCTTCTAGAGGTTACCATGATGCGGTGAAACTTATTGAAAGCGGACGATTATTTGAAAATTTAGACAATGGCATGCAAGCCGCTTATTTGGCTTGGCAAAATGCACCAACTATTTTAGGCTTTCATTTAGTGTTGGATTTGCCTGCTTTATTTATCATCATATTTATTACTTGGTTAGTATATCGTGGCATGAAAGAATCGCGAAACGCTAGTAACGTAATGGTAGTTATAAAGCTTGCCATTATATTACTGGTTATAGCTGTTGGTATTTTTTATGTTGATGTTGAAAATTGGAACCCCTTTGCTCCAAACGGAGTTGGTGGTATTTTAAAAGGTGTATCGGCTGTATTCTTTGCCTACATTGGCTTTGATGCCATATCAACTACTGCCGAAGAATGCAAAAATCCACAACGAGATTTACCTCGAAGTATGATGTGGGCCATTATTATTTGTACATTATTATACATCACTATTGCGCTTGTACTTACAGGAATGGTAAAATACGATCAACTTGCGGTTGGCGATCCACTTGCATTTGTGTTCGAAAAATTAAATCTGAAATGGTTATCTGGTATTATTGCGGTTAGTGCCATTGTAGCAATGGCTAGTGTATTGTTGGTTTTCCAAATGGGCCAGCCTCGTATTTGGATGAGCATGAGTAGAGATGGCTTATTACCAAAAGCATTTTCTAGAATACACCCAATTCATAAAACCCCTTCATTTGCTACCATCGTTACCGGTTTTGTGGTGGCAGTTCCCTCATTATTTATGAACCTTACCATTGTAACCGACCTTTGTAGCATTGGTACTTTGTTTGCTTTTGTATTGGTTTGCGCCGGTGTATTGCGTTTACAAAATGACACTACTGTGCAACGTGGGAAATTTAAAACACCTTATCTAAATTCTAAATTTATTTACCCAGCAATGTTATTGCTCGGCATACTTTACCTATTCAATTTCCAACAAGAAAGTGCCATGGCATTTGTAAAAAATACTCCGAAAGTTTTTCCGATGGAGGACGTTATTACAAGCATGAGTAGTGAAGAAGTGAATTTAGTTAAAGTAGAATCCATAAAAAAAGACAGCATAAATTTCGCATCACATAACAATGATTTGCTGCAATATTTAAATAGCTTTTCAGAAGCAGATGCTGCGGCAATACTACTGTCTAATAGCATTCCCGAAAACAAAGTGTATGAAAGTGGCTGGGCTTTATTCAAACACAAAATACCAATGTGGATATTCTTCTTTGTGTGTTTAGTGCTTGCGTATTATGCATTTAAATACAACTTATCGATGATCCCACTTATGGGTCTATTGAGTTGTTTATACATGATGTCGGAACTAGGAGTTTCCAACTGGCTAGGCTTCGGTATATGGCTGGTAATTGGCTTAGTTATTTACTTTAGCTATGGATACTGGAAGAGTAAACTAGTAAACTAGTGAATAGTGACTAGTACGCATCAGTTTTGCTATTTGGTATAGTACCATTCGAATGGTCGAATAGTCGAATAGTCGAAATTTCGAATATTCGACCCTTCGACAATTCGATCACACTCCTACACGTTTTAAATCGTAGTTCTTGCTCTGTGTTAGCAACAAGGGCACCTGCTCAACAGTTACAAAACTCAAGTCTAAACCAAAGCCTTTTTCTTCTGAGAGTGATGCTTTCTTTAGTATGCCATAAATTTGCATAATTAATCTTTCGTATAATGAAAGTGAATTATCTGCTGATAACTTTTTCTCTAAAATTATAAATCGAAAATCGCCAATCATATTGTGTTTACTCAATGAATTGTACCTACTTGTGATGTTTACTTCCTTGTTTTTCACCAACTCTTCTACCACCTTACGAAACATTACATTTATTTTTTGTTCAATACGGAATCCTAATTTAAACTCCACACGAATAACATTTCCTGGTACCAAGTGTACCACTTTGTATTCTGCCTTATAAGGTTCATCTTCTACATCAACATGCACAAACCAATAAACATCTGCACGTTTAGGCTGCTTTTGAAATATAGAGTATATAATTTTAGATTCAATTTCTGAAGTAAAGTTAGACCCAGTTAAGTACACCAATTGCGATGCATATTTAGGCACACTCTCATCGGTACTTAATTCCTTTAATATTGGCAAATAATCGTCGAACTCTGAAAACCTTAAATACCTGTTTCTAATTTTTCGTGCGTTTATCCAACTCCACATTACTGTAAATAAAACACCTGCAATTATAAAAGTTACAAAACCTCCATGTGTAAACTTCTTAAGATTTGCAACCAAGAAAGAAAGTTCTATTGTTCCATATACCACAAGAATTAATGCAGCAAAATATTTCGAAAACCCTCTACTTAATAAGTATACCGTTAATAATATGGTACTCATCAACATAGTCATGGTAATGGATAAACCATATGCTGCTTCCATGTAGGTCGACTCTTGAAAATACAAAACCACACTTATACATCCAACCCATAATAACCAGTTAATACTAGGAACATATAACTGACCTTTAGCATCAGATGGGTAATTGATTTTTACTTTTGGCCAAAAATTTAAACGAACGGCTTCCGATATTAAAGTAAAGGAACCGCTAATCATTGCCTGACTAGCAATAATGGTTGCCAAAGTTGCTATTGCAATTCCATATATTAAAAACCACTCGGGCATAATTGCATAAAATGGGTTTGAATCTAAATTCATCCCATGTTGTGTAACTAACCAAGCACCCTGACCGAAGTAATTTAATAGCAAGCAAGTTTTTACAAAAGTCCAACTAACTCGTATATTTTTACGACCACAATGCCCAAGGTCTGAATACAATGCCTCAGCTCCAGTTGTACATAAAAATATTGCACCTAATAACCAGAAACCAGAAGGATTATTTGATAATAAGTTATAAGCATAAACAGGATTAATTGCTTTTAATATATCAGCATGTTGTACTAAATGTGTGAATCCTAATACCCCTAAAACAGAAAACCAAAAGAACATGATCGGACCAAATGCATTTCCAATTACTTTGGTTCCAAATTGTTGTAGCACAAATAATAATGTAATAATGAGTATTACGATTGGTACGGTTTGAATATCAGGATATAAAATACGTAAGCCTTCAATCGCAGAAGAAACAGAAATAGGTGGAGTTATAATTCCATCGGCTAAAAGTGTGGAACCGCCAATTATGGCAGGAATCATAAGCCATTTGGCTTTCCTTCGAACTAAAGTGTACAATGAAAAAATCCCACCTTCCCCTTTATTATCTGCACGTAAGGTGATGATTACATATTTTATAGTAGTTTGTAAGGTAATAGTCCAGAATACAGCCGACAATGCGCCGTAAACAACATTACGATCTATTACGGCCCCTTCACCAATTATAGCTTTCATTACGTATAAAGGTGATGTACCAATGTCACCAAATATGATTCCAAATGAAACCAATAATCCGGCGAAGCTTAATCTGTTTAATTTATTCGCGTCCAAGAAATTATGTATAAAGTGCTCAAATGTAGTTTATAATTATCAATTGCCAAATTCTTTTCGGGTGGAGGAAATAAAAGAATTGTTCGGCAACTTTACAAAATTGTTACATTATTTAAAAATCTTATTTACAAAATTCAGTATATTTGAATGTGTTGAAAAAATCTATACATATCATCCTATTTATTTTATTAATAGCCAGTTCTGCGCTACTAGCCCAAAATACGTATGAAATTCGTGTAGGTGTAAATGGTCACCATTACAGCCCTCGTGTCATTAATTGCTCCGTAGGTGATACTATCAAATTTCTCTGGGTTGCTGGAAATAACCCTACTCGTTCAGACGATGGACAAAGCATTCCAACTTTTAACCTCAATAATTCTAATAATACACGATCGTTTGTAATGACAAGCGCAGGCACTATCCCATTTTACAGTACCACACATGGAGAGCAAAATGGATCCGGAATGGCGGGTGTAATTAACGTTACTGGCTTGAGCGCCAGCCTTGCTAACAAATCATTAGTGAATACCTTAAGTGTTTACCCAAACCCTGCGAACGATAAAATTAATGTAAACTTTGTGGTTAAAAAAGAAAGCAATGTACTAATCCGTTTGCTAGATGTATTAGGAAACGATGTTGCCGTTTTGGTAAGCGACAAATATTCTGTTGGCGAATACCGTCAATCATTTGCAGTACCTGCAAGAGTTACCAAAGGTTTATACTTTGTAAAAGTAAGTGTTGGCACTGAAGTAGCCATCAAACGAATTTCCATCCAATAATTATTTTTTAACATATATGAATAAATGTGTTGCATCATTTGCTCACATTGCTTTTTAAGCCTGCAGTTTTTTTTATCTTCGCAATAAAAGCACGCTATGAAAATATTGGCCGTAGGTAGAAATTACTCCGAACACGCAAAAGAACTCAACAACCCCGTTCCTACGGAACCAGTTGTGTTCTTAAAACCAGATACCGCTCTGTTGCGCGAAGGCAAACCTTTCTATCACCCAGATTATTCTGCCGACATACATTACGAAGTAGAATTAGTGATAAAGATTAAGAAAGAAGGTAAACACATCGCAGAAAAATTTGCGTTAAATTACATCGAATCTATTGGCATTGGCTTAGACTTTACTGCACGCGATTTACAAGAAAAGTGTAAACAAAAAGGCTTGCCTTGGGAAATTGCCAAAGCATTTGATCACAGTGCTCCTATTGGAAATTTTATTCTTATAAATGAATTTAATGATTTAAAAAATATTTCTTTTTCATTACAAAAAAACAACACCCTAGTACAAAAAGGAAATAGTGGTGATATGATTTTTAGTTTCGAACAAATCATATCCTACCTTTCCAAGCGTTTCACTTTAAAGAAAGGTGATTTAATATTTACCGGAACCCCTGCAGGTGTAGGAAAAATAAACATCGGCGATAAATTCGAAGCATTTATCGGTACACAATCATTATTAAGTTTAGAAGTGAAATAAATGAAATTGAAAAAATACATCTACCATTATATTTTAAAATCAATTAGTGTTATAGGCTTAAGTTTATTAGTAATTACAAACTTTGCATTTAACTATTCGTACCCACGATTAACTAATAATAGCGACAGAGAATATCCTCAAGATTTTTTCAGATCTCCTGTTGACATTAAAGTTTTTTTAGCAGGAACTTTTGGCGAATTACGCCCAAATCATTTTCATTCTGGTATAGATATACGTACCAACTCAATGGAAGGTTTACCAATTTACGCGGTTGGCGATGGATATATTTCTAGAGTACGTGTACAAGCGAGCGGCTTCGGTAACGCACTATACATTACTCATCCGAATGGTTTGGTAAGTGTATATGCGCATTTACAACGATACAATACTCCTTTTAATCAATATTTAAAAGACCTTCAATATAATTTAAAAACCTTTGAAGTAGACACTTTATTAAGTCCAGAAATATTACCTGTAAAAAAGGGACAAGTGATTGCCTTTGGAGGAAATTCTGGTGCATCTCAAGGTCCGCATTTGCATTTCGAAATTAGAGATGCTTTAACAGAAGAACCCATTAATCCTTTGTTATGTGGCTTCGATGTACCCGATGAAGTAAATCCTTTTATACAAGGGGTGAGTATTTACCCTTTAGATGAAAACAGTTCGGTAAATAACATAAAAACAAAACAACGTTACGCAGCTACTGGTAGCCGACCAGAGTATACTTTAAATAATGGCAGCATTATAAATGCCTGGGGTACTATTGGTTTAGGTATCGAAACCATTGATTTACAAAGCAACTCCAGCAATCAAAACGGAGTGTACTCTGTAGAACTCAAACAAAATGGAGAGCGAATCTATTTCTCTAAAATGGAACGCTACTTTTTTAAGGATACTCGTGCCATTAATTCGCATTGCGATTTTAAAGAACGAAATAATTCGGGCAGATGGGTGCAAAAAAGTTTTGTAGAACCAGGAAACCAACTTACCATTTATAAAGATTTAACAAATAGAGGAAGAATAGTGTTAGAGCCGAACGATGTCTACAACATGGAATACATTGTAAAAGATGTGAAAGGAAATACCTCTACACTCAAGTTTACCATCAATTGTGTTGATAAAAATCCTTACAACTTAACTTTTAGTAATTACCGAAATTCAAAAGATTTTTGGTCGTATGCTGATCAAAATAAAATTGAAATGGGCAATTTTAAAGCCATATTCCCTCCCTATTCATTTTACGATAGTATTTTGCTTTATAGAACAAGTACTCCAAAAGTTGGCAATGCTTATTCATCAAAATATACCATTGGGAATAGCGATATTCCTGTGCATGGATTGTATGATGTATGGATTAAACCCGAACGTGAACTCACACCCTATCAATTATCGAAAGCATTGGTTGTACAAGCAGGCAGAGGCTCTGCAGGTGGTTATAACCATGAGGGATATATTAAAGGCAAAGCCAAAACAATGGGTACTTTTTATTTAGGTGCTGATTCAGTAGGGCCAAGCATTAAACCTGTAAACATTTCGAACGGTAGAAATATGCGTGCCGCTTCAAAAATTTTAGTAAAAATTGGCGATAACCTCTCGGGAGTAAAATCATTTAATGCCTATATCGATGATGAATGGGTATTAATGACACACGATGCGAAGTATGCACTGTTGGCTTATACTTTCGACGAAAAATGCCCTCCCGGAAAACATGTTTTCCGATTAGTTGTTACCGATATGAAAGACAACAAAACCCAGTACTTAGCAAGTTTTACAAAATAAAATGGCAACAATTACAGAAGGCGCTAAAGCTCCCGCATTTAAAGGCAAAGACCAAAATGGAAATTCAATTTCATTAGCTAGTTATAAAGGTAAAAAAGTGATTTTATTTTTTTACCCAAAAGATAATACACCGGGTTGCACTGCTGAAGTTTGCAGCCTTCGCGATAATTATAAATTACTTCAGAAACACGGATTCGAATTATTAGGCGTAAGTATTGATGATGAAAAATCGCATCAAAAATTTATCACAAAATTCGAATTACCTTTTCCACTTTTAGCAGATACCGACCAATCAGTTGTAAATGCTTATGAAGTTTGGGTTGAAAAAAGTATGTACGGAAGAAAATACATGGGCACCGCTCGTAAAACCTTTATTATAGATGAAAAGGGTAAAATTGCTCATATCATTGAGAAGGTAGATACGAAGGATCATGCAGGGCAGATATTGAAGCTAGTTGTTAGTAATTAGTAATTAGTCGTTAGTCGTTAGTCTTTAGAGGGCAAGAGAGTCAGATTAGGAATTCCCCACAAACCGCATATAGGTTTAGGGAAATTATCAGATTAGGACAGCCCCTCAACTACGCTTCGCTGTGTTCTGGATCGCGAAATGCCTTTAAAAAAATACAGGAAAAAGATTGCGTATTTTCAACACCCCTCGAACGCATCGAAGCGTAGTTGAGGGGCGGGCCTAATGTGATGCTTTTTTTAATGTAAATGTGTGGTCCTCGAATCCTGTACGAACGGGACCAGGCATTTGAGGGGCGGTGCTAATTTGATACTCCCTGCTTCCAGCTCCCAACTCCCTGCAAAAAAAGAGCCCCGATTTCTCGAAGCTCTTTTTACCTAACTAAACTAAATTAAATTACCTTTTTCTTCTTTAACGTAGCTTTTTGCAAAATGTTACACCTATTTCGATGTTTCGAATTGTCGAAATGTCGAATTTTTGAATTTTTGAAACTTCGAAACTTCGAAAATTTGAACTACTTTTGAGAACAAAATAACCTTTATGTCAACTATTACAGAATTAGAAAAAACAGCTTCACAAGTTAGAAGAGACATTGTTCGTATGGTACATGCCTGCCAATCTGGTCACCCAGGTGGATCTTTAGGCTGTGCGGATTTTATTACCGCTCTTTATTTTGAAGTGATGAAACACGACAAAAACTTTAATATGGACGGTAAAACTGAAGATTTGTTCTTCCTTTCTAACGGTCATATCTCTCCGGTTTGGTACTCTGTATTAGCACGTAGCGGTTATTTCCCTGTAGCAGAATTGGCTACCTTCCGTAAAATAGATACAAGACTTCAAGGTCACCCTACCACTGCAGAACATTTACCTGGTGTACGTGTTGCCTCTGGTTCTTTAGGCCAAGGCTTATCGGTAGCATTAGGTGCTGCGCAAGCAAAAAAGCTAAACAACGATAATTGTTTAGTATATACTTTGCATGGCGACGGTGAATTACAAGAAGGTCAAATTTGGGAAGCAGCTATGTATGCAGCTCACCATAAAATAGATAATATTATTTCTACTATCGACCTTAACGGTCAGCAAATTGATGGTTCTACAGAACAAGTAATGTCGCTTGGCGATATTAAAGGCAAATGGATTGCGTTTGGATGGGATGTATTAGAGATGAATGGCAATAACATGCAAAATGTAGTAGATACTATTAATATAGCTAAACAACATACTGGCAAAGGTAAACCCGTGTTAATTTTAATGAAAACTGAAATGGGTGCAGGTGTTGATTTTATGATGGGATCACACAAATGGCATGGAATTGCTCCAAACAACGAGCAGCTAGCAGCTGCATTAGCTCAGTTAGAAGAAAGCATTGGCGATTATTAATCCATTTAAATTTTGATTGTAAAAATCCATCAGCTTTTAATAAAAAAAATACTCTTAATTGTAATTACTGGTTTAATTACTATTTCCTGCTTTGCTCAAAACCGTAGCCAAAAACCTACTCGTGTATTGTTTATACTCGATGCATCAGGTAGCATGAATGGCAAATGGAAAGAAAGCACTAAAATGGAAATGGCTAAATTAATACTTACCCATTTAGCCGATAGTTTAACACGAGAAAATATACCTTATGCTGTTCGCGTATTCGGACATCAAAAAGATAAAAGTTTGGTAGATTGTAAAGACACCAAACTCGAAATTCCTTTTACTTCAAAAAATAGTTCTACACTTAGCACAACCTTACAAAGAATACTCCCGAAAGGTTATTCGCCTATTGCACTTTCACTAGAACAATCAGTAAACGATTTCCCTTTAACCAAACAAGAACAACGCTCCGTAATTATTTTAATTTCTGATGGATTCGAAAATTGCGAAGGCGATGCTTGCGTTGCCAGTGCTAAGTTACAGAACTCCGGAATTTATTTGCGACCATATATTGTAGGCCTTGGTTTAACGCCAGAGCAACGTAAACAATTTGAATGTGTTGGTCAGATATTCGACATACAAGAAAGTGATAAACAAACAGAAGGTGGCATCGCTAACGTAGTAATTAGCACCATGATGAACCCTACTAGTTTACAAATAAATTTATTAAATGTAAATGAAAAACCCACAGAAACAAATGTGGTAATGAGCTTTTTCAATCAGAATAATGGCGATTTAAAAAATAATTTTTACCATACTTTAAATGCCTTTAAACAACCAGATACTTTGTACCTAGACCCAAACATTAAGTATAAAGTAAAAGTGCATACGCTTCCTTCTAAAACCTTAACAGATGTGGAACTTACTCAAGGAAAACATACTGTAAAAGCATTAGAAACACCACAAGGAATTTTAAAATTAAGTATGATTGGCAATACGAAGGCCAAAAATATAAAATGCATTATTAAACAAAATGATAAAATAATTAATGTGCAAGATTTAAATACCAGCATTAATTATATAACCGGAACGTATACTGTTGAAGTATTAACTACACCCCTAACTATTATAAAGGATGTAGAAATTTCTCAATCGCAAACCAAAACTCTTACCATTACCAACCCTGGCATGTTACAAATAAATAAACAAGCCGGATATTTATACATTTACAAACGCGATGCTAAAAATCAATTAGAGCGAGTATATTCAATGGATTCAGGACCAGGTAAAGAAAGCATCTCATTACAACCTGGTAATTACGAACTTATTTTTAGAACGAAAGCTAGCACAACAAGCAAGGCGAGTATTAGTAAAAAAATAACCATTATTTCAGGGATCTCTAGCACCATAAATTTTTAATATGAAAAAAATATTGCTCATATTATTTTTATTTAGTGGCCATTATTTGCAAGCTCAAACTGCAAATAAACCTGTTGTAAAAACTCGTATTCTATTTGTATTAGATGCTTCGGGGAGTATGACAAATACATGGGGAAATGGAAATAGATTTCGCGCATCCAAAACAATTATTTCTGGCCTTGTAGATTCATTACAAAAAATTCCGAACCTAGAAATGGGTTTAAGAGTTTTTGGTAGCATGTCTCCATTAAATGCAAACGATTGTAAAGATACCAAGCTTGAAGCGCCTATACGTGCAAACAATGCCGCTACCATCAAATTAAAACTCGCAAACTTAAAAGCCAACGGAATTACACCTATTGCGTATGCTTTAGAGCAAAGCGCAAACGATTTTATTTACAGCGGAGAAGGCTATAGAAATATTTTAATTTTAATTACAGATGGTATAGAATCTTGCGACGGCAATGCTTGTGAGATTTCTAAAAAATTGCAAGCCAAAGGAATATTTTTACAACCCTTTATTATTGGCTTAGGCTTAACAAAAGAAGCAGCCCTCACTTTTGAATGTGTAGGTAGGTATGACGATGCTCAAGATGAAATCGGTTTTAAAAAATCATTGAAGAGTGTAATGAATACGGTACTTAACAGCAGTACTTCGCAAATTAATTTAATGGATGAAAGTGGAAAGCCTACTGAATCTAATGTACCAGTAAGTTTTTATGATAAAAGTGCAGGTATTTTGCGTTATAACTTTATACATACTTTAAATGCACGCGGCAACCCAGATACTTTACAACTCGATCCTGTTAATATGTACGATATGATTGTACACACCATCCCTCCTGTTTATAAGAAGGATATACAAGTATTGCCAAACAAACACACTGTAATAAATGTAGATGCCGCTCAAGGAGATTTAATTATACAAACAGAAGGTTTAAGCACTTATAAAGAATTAAGCAGCATCATCAAAAAAAATAACGAAGAGGAAATTATTGATAAGCTTGAAATAAATCAGAAAAGAAAATACTTAACGGGAACCTACGACATAGAAATTCTCACTTTACCACGCATTAGCATATCAAACTTAAAAATAAAACAAAGCGAAACGACGAGTATTAAAATACCTGCACCGGGTTTGCTCACTATTTTAAACACCAATGCAGTACCTGTATTTGGAAGTATTTATGTAGAACGTGGGCAAGAGTTAGAGTTTGTATGTGAGATTAATGGAAATACAGTAACCGAAACCATTACCTTACAACCAGGAAGTTACCATTTAGTATATAAAAACAAAGGTTCTAAAAAAACCATGAGTACTAGATCCGAACGTTTTCAAATAAGTTCAGGAAGTTCATATTCTATACGCTTTTAATTAATATTAGAACACTTATATTTGCAGCATCATAAACCCCTAACACCATTACAATGAAACAGTACACATACACAGAGAAAAAAGACACTCGCTCAGGATTTGGCGCAGGATTAGCAGAATTAGGAAAAACAAACCCAGAAGTTGTGGCTTTATGTGCCGATTTAACTGGTTCATTAAAAATGGATGCCTTTGCAAAAGAAAACCCAGACAGATTTTTCCAAGTGGGTATTGCAGAAGCAAACATGATTGGCTTAGCAGCAGGTATGACAATTGGTGGTAAAATACCATTTACAGGTACTTTCGCGAATTTCTCAACTGGCCGTGTATACGATCAAATACGCCAATCGGTAGCTTACTCACAAAAAAATGTAAAAATTTGTGCCTCACACGCAGGATTAACTTTAGGTGAAGACGGTGCAACACACCAAATATTAGAAGACATAGGATTAATGAAAATGCTACCCAACATGGTAGTAATTAACCCATGCGATTATAACCAAACCAAGGCGGCAACCATTGCCATTGCTAAATACAACGGACCGGTTTACTTACGTTTCGGTCGCCCTGCGGTTCCAAATTTTACACCAGCCGACCAAGATTTTCAGATTGGGAAAGCAGTACATTTAAATGAAGGCAAAGATGTAAGTATTTTTGCAACCGGTCATTTAGTTTGGAAAGCAATAGAAGCAGGCCAGCAATTAGCTGAGATGGGCATTAGTGCAGAAATAATAAATATACATACCATTAAACCTTTAGATGCACAAGCCGTCCTACAATCAGTTCGTAAAACAAGATGTGTAGTTACAGCAGAAGAACACCAGAAAAATGGTGGATTAGGTGATAGCATCGCACAATTGTTAGGAGAGCAATTCCCAGCACCTATAGAAATGGTTGCTGTAAACGATAGCTTCGGCGAAAGTGGAACTCCAGATGAACTGATGAAAAAATATGGTTTAGAAACCCCAAATATTATTGCAGCCGTTCAGAAAGTTATGAGTAGAAAATAATTTCTGCTTACGGCGCGAACCTAGCGCATGATTAAACAACTAAACGACCAAGAGTTATTGGAACTTTTCCGCGAGGAAAAATCGAAAGAGCGCGCCTTCGAATTAATCATCAAAAAATACGAACAAAAAATTTATTGGCTCATCCGCAGATACGTTAACAACCATAACGATGCGGATGATTTAATGCAAGAGGTTTTCATTAAAATATGGAAAGGACTTGCCAATTTCCGCGAAGACTCTCAATTATATACTTGGATGTTTAGAATCGCCTCTAATGAGTGTGTAAACTTCCACCGTAAAAACAAACAAAAAGTACAGGTTGCCATTGAAGATGTAAATGAGCAAGAATTTATTAACAAAGTGGGCGATAACCCAATGGATGGCACTAAAATTCAACAAAAGCTTCAATTAGCCCTAGATACTTTGCCCGAAAAACAAAAAATGGTTTTCCATTTAAAATATTACCAAGAAATGAAATACGAAGACATGTCGCAGCTCCTAGGTACCAGTGTGGGTGCGCTAAAAGCCTCTTTTCATATCGCCGTGAAAAAAATTGAAATTTATTTAACAGAACATTAAACCATTGTACCACATTTTTATCCTATACATATGAACAAAGAATTGAAAGATGAATTAAACGAATTAGCCCCTATGCTATCAAAACTCCCTAAAAAGGAGTTGGAGGCACCAGAAGGTTATTTCGAATCTTTTTCGAGTAGAATGATGGCTCGTATTGAACATGAAAAGATACAACCCGATGCTAAAACAATTCCATTGTATTCTATAAAAAAATACTTAGCAGCTGCTTCCATATTTATTTTTATGAGCATCAGTTTATATTTGTACAAAACTCAATATAACACACAAATTGAAGATACTCCATTAGAAGAAATTTATGTTACAGAGTTTGATGAAAGTACACTTATTGAATATACACAAACTACTTATGTGGAAGAATCAAAAAACGAAACAGATGTTTACCAACAATACCTCGACGAAGAAACCATTATTGAAGAACTTTAATAACAACACCATGAAAAAACTTTACACTATATTATTCGTACTTTTTGCAATGGTACATTCTACCTTTGCACAAGGAAACAGAAAAGAAGAAATAGAAAAATTTAGGAAAGAGTATTTTACTCGCCAACTAAATTTAACTGCCGACGAAGCAAAAAAATTCTGGCCAGTTTACAACGAAATGCAAACGGAAATGCAAAAATTGCATAAAGAAAAAAGAGCACGCATGCGTAACATTCGCGAGGATTTTGAAAGTATGAGCGATGCAGAATTAGAGAAAGCGATTAACGACGAAATGACGAACCGTCAGCAAGAATTAGACCTCGATAAAAAATACCACGAGCGCTACAAAGCAATTTTATCTATACGAAAACTCGCCCTGTATTACAGAGCACAAGAGGGATTTAAACGAGAACTATTAAGGCAAATACAAGATAAAGGCGGACGCGGACCACGTGGACCAGAAATGGATTAAAGCCATTTTTTACGCTTAAACCATAAGTAAATTACTACGGTTACTAAAATCATTACCCCAAAAGAGAAGAGGTAACCGTACTCCCACTTCAACTCTGGCATGTGCTCGAAATTCATGCCGTAAACTCCCACAATAAAGGTGAGCGGCATTAAAAATACAGAGAATATAGTGAGTACTCTAATTACCTCGTTGGTACGTTGACCAGAGATCGAAAGATATAAAGAGAGTAAGTTATTGATATCTTCATTTAACTGATCATATTCCGTAGTTTGTTGCACATAATTATCGCGCATCTCTCGGTACATGGCATCTTTTTTAAATCCTTCTTCTACTTTATTAGTAATTTCTTTTGATAGAGTTAAGATTCTTCTAATTACAGACACTTTACGTTTTATGTGATATAAATTTTTTAAGAGATTCGGCAATTTTGTTTTTAAAAATATTCGAGTTTCGTAAAAATCTATTTCCGCAATTAATTTATCTGATGGTGAATCATAAGATAAAAAAGAGGCGTTTAAAATATGTAGCAATAACTCATGTTTATCATTACATTTATGAGCATCTACATATTTTTTCTTTATTTCTTCTAATAAAGGTTGATTTGTTCTGTGTACGGTAATTAATTTATCGGCAATTATAAAAATGGCAATTTTACGAGTTACTTCTTGTATAGTATCGGCATCACTGGCCTGCTGGGCATCATAAACTCTAAGGACTATAAACGAAGAATTACCAGTTTCTTCATATTTCGGAAGATGGTCTGGCTCCAAGCAATCTTGTACTGCATTTGGGTGTAATGTATATTTAGTTGCCAACTCAAGCAACTCCTTTTCGCTCGGATTGGTAACGTCGATCCAATAATTACTTATTTCGTTTATAGAATTTGATGAATCTTCCATATTCAAATGTAATCATACAAACGGATAATTCGTACTTTTGTACCATGTTATCGAACCGACAATTATTTTTATTGCATAACGCACAAACTACCGAAATGCCCTTGATGCTCGAAATTGAAAGAGCCGAAGGCGTATATTTATATGGAACAAAAGGCGAAAAATATTTAGACTTAATATCGGGCATTGGCGTAAATAACATTGGGCATTGCCACCCAAAAGTGGTAGAAGCGATACAAACACAAGCTGCCAAATATTTACACACCATGGTATATGGCGAGTATGTACAAGCACCGCAAACTCAATTCGCCACCGAACTGTGTAAATATTTACCATCAACTTTAAACTCTATCTATTTACTAAACTCTGGTGCCGAAGCCATAGAAGGTGCAATGAAATTAGCCAAGCGAGTAACTGCACGTTCAAAAATAATGGCTTGCATCAATTCTTACCACGGCAGTTCGCACGGTGCTTTGAGTATAATGGGTAACGAGGAATACAAACAAGCCTACCGCCCCTTAGTCCCTGGTATCGAATTTATTCGATTTGGGATGATGGAAGATATATCCAAAATAACTGAAGAACACGCAGCTTTTTTTATTGAAACAGTACAAGGCGAATCGGGCATACAAACTGCTACAACAGAATACTGGCAAGCTTTGCGTGCACATTGTACAGCAATGGGTTGTTTATTAGTACTAGATGAAATACAAGCAGGCTTTGGCCGTACTGGTAAAATGTTTGCTTTCGAACATTATAACATAGTACCCGATATTTTGGTACTTGCGAAAGGCATGGGCGGCGGAATGCCTATTGGCGCATTTGTTTCTTCTAAAGAAAACATGCACAGCCTCACAAACAATCCGATACTCGGGCACATTACCACCTTTGGTGGTCACCCGGTTTCTTGCGCCGCAGCATTGGCGAGTTTACAAGTTTTACATGATGAACATCTAATTGAAGGGGTAGCAAAAAATGCTGAATTATTTCGCTCACTCTTGGTACATCCAAAGATTAAAGAGATAAGAGGATTAGGTTTGATGTTCTCTTTGCAATTAGAAAGTTTCGAATACAATAAAAAAGTAATCGATAAATGTATTGCGAATGGAGTAATAGTAGATTGGTTTTTACATTGCAGCGATGCCATGAGAATAGCGGCGCCGCTTGTAATTTCTGAAGAGGAAATTAGGTTTGCGTGTGGGGTAATTTTGGAGGCCTTGTAAACGACTACCTCAAAATCGCAACCGTACCATTCTGATGCAAATACTTATTGTTGTTAGCATACGCTACTATTTGAATAACATAAGCACCATCAGCTAATGCTTCGCCATTGTATTTACCATCCCAACGTACTTCGTCAATTGCATCCGATTCGAAAACTACTTTACCCCATCGATTAAAAATTCTTAACTCACACGATTTTAAATCTTCTGGCAATACAATTAACAACTCATCATTCAGTCCATCGCCATTCGGACTAAATGCTTCTGGAACTGGGAATGGATAATCCTGCTCTACATTAATAGTGTACTGCTTCTCAGCATCGCAACCTAATTCATTTTGCATGTACAAAGCAATATTATTTACACCTCCAGAGTCCATTACTAATTTCAACTCCTTACCTGCAACAGTATCTGTTTCTCCGTTTATTATCCAATTAAATCCAAATGGATATTGTTGATCTTTCATTCTGAACGTAACCACGTCGCCTTCTTTAGGAAACATTGGCGACCAAGAGAAATCTGGTTTCGGAATCGGTAATACATCGATCGTTATAAATGCAGTATCTATGGCATCGCCATTATAATATACTACACAATACAAACTTGTTTTTTTGAATAATGTTACACTGATGTTTTGTGAAGTAGCGCCGTTCGACCAACGATAATACAAATCTTTATAGATAGAATCAGATGAGGAAGCAACCAAATCAACACTTTCGCCTTCGCATACTAAACGTTTACCATTAATGTACGGAAATATTACTCGCTCGTTCTCCATTTGATGCCATACTGTATCTCCTCTACATCCATAAGCTGTAGTTTCTAACACACCTACTCTGTATAATGCAACATAAATATTCCAAGAAATAGTTACAGAAGAACCCGTTGATGGACCATCAAATTCTCCACCAGAAACAAACCATTCGTAAGTAGAAGTTGGATTGGGAATTATGCTATAAGAGATACTCGTTTGTCTGTTAAATAAATTATCCGATGATTGTGGGAATGCTTCGTTTAAGCAAAGCATTCCCAGCATCATGGATAAACATATTTTCCAGATTCGAAACATTGTATGTACTTATTAGTTTAAGCAAGCGAGAGCGAGATTTAAATACTAATGCTAATTCTAAAAATAATTCTTAGTGAATTATTGCTGATGTTACCGGCTTAGGATTTACAGTTACTACTGCAGAACCTGATGTGGTACCCGAACAGAATTTGTTGCTTACAGAAACTAAGCTATACGTTGTGTTTGCAGCAGTTGTACCTGCAGCTGGTATAGTTGGTGTTGGTGTAAATGTATAGGTGCTCGAAGCGTGATTAGTAACTGTACTTGTAGTTGTACCGTTGCTATATGAGAATGTCCATGGGCCTACTCCTGTTAATGATATAGTGATGGTAGGATTTGGATCGTTATAACACATTGCTGTATTTCCTGAAATGGTAGCGGTTGCTAATGGAATAACCACCACATTTAAACTTACTGGATCGCCCGCACAACCAGTCGACGATGTTTCTTGTATTTGTAAATTGTATGTACCTGGAGTTGCTCCCCAGTTTACTGTAATTGCATTACCAGTTGCAGAACTTAATGCTCCACCACCAGATAATGTCCACGCATATGCTGAACCTGCTGTATTCGTTACACTATAGGGTACTAGGTTTGTGTTCACACAAACGGTATCTGCTGTTTGTGCCGTTGATACTTTACTTACTATTACAAGTAAGAACATAGATGCGATGAATACATAAAATTTTTTCATAACCTTTTTTTGATTTTTGGGGATTAATATCTAATAGTTCAGTTATTGATGTTAATCGTAAAAATGTAGGAAAGGGTTACAAGAAAAAAAATAAAAAAAATGTAAAAGTATATTTTACAGGAGGTTATGCAGACTTAATACGCTTTTACTCGTTTTACTAAATAAGAATTTAATACTTCGTTGAAACCTTTTTCAGTGTTTGAGAGTATAAAGTCAATTTTTTCTTGCTGACAGCGTTTTGTGATTTCGTCAAGGTAAGAATTCATCCTTTTTACATATTCTTCTCGAATACTGTTTGCATGTACTTTCACCTCTTCCCCCGACTCCACATCCACAAATAAATAGGGCCTGTTGTCAAAATTAAAATCTATTTCTGTTGAATGATCGCTCACATGAAATACTACTACCTCGTGTTTATTGTATCTCAAATGCTGTAAGGCTTCGAATATTTTTTCACGTTCTTCGAAATTCTCGAACATATCAGAAAATATAATCACCAAAGATCTTTTGTGTATTTTCTCCGCAATTTCATGTAATGATTTTGCAATCGAAGTTTTTTGTAATTGAGGTTTGTTAACCAATACTTTTTCTAACTCTGCATATATTAATTTCTGATGCACCGTAGTAGATCTTGCAATGCTCGAAAACTTCAGTTCATCAGAAAATAAACTCAAGCCAAATGCATCTCGTTGCGATTTTAACAATTCTACTAAAGAGGCAATACTTAAAATAGAGAATTTAATTTTGTTCCATTTTTTATCAGGATAATACATAGAACTCGAAACATCTAATACCAGTTGGCATCGCAAATTTGTCTCCTCTTCATATTTCTTCACATACATTTTATCTGTACGTCCAAATAATTTCCAATCTATGGTTCTAATATTTTCGCTCGGATGATAAGGTCTGTGCTCCGCAAACTCCACAGAAAATCCGTGGAAAGGACTCTTATGTAAACCAGTTATAAAACCTTCTACCACTTGTTTGGCTAATAAACCCAAATTGGTTTTCGGAATGATCTCCTCTATGTTTAACTCCTCTTGCATACACAAATATAAATTACTTTCCTTCTAAACGCATATAAAACTCATCTTTGTATGTATCGCCTATCGGAATGCCTTGCCCATTAATATAAATTCTATTTTTTTCTATCGAACTTATTTTTTCTAAAGACACAATATAAGATTTATGTACCCTTATAAAGCGTTTGGAAGGGAGTAATTCCTCCACTTTTTTCATATTCATTAAAGTAAGCACTCTTTCTTTATTTGTATAAATAGAAATGTAATCTTTTAAGCCCTCTATGTACAAAATAGAACTCAAATCTATTCGTACAATTTTATGCTCCGATTTAATAAAAATATGATCGAGCTCTACATTATACTCATCAACAATAGTTACATTATTAATAATTTTATCACACGCTTTTTGAAATCTCTCAAAAGATATCGGCTTCAGTAAATAATCCACTACATTGTGTTCGTAACCATCTAAAGCATATTCTGGGTAAGCTGTGGTAAGAATTACCTTTGCTTTATTACCCAACAATTTCATAAACTGTATGCCAGTAAGTTCGGGCATCTGTACATCTAAAAAAACAAGTTCAATTTTATCTCTTTCAATAGATGAAAATGCTTCAATAGGATTTGTATAAGTATTTATCAATTCTAAGTTATTTAACTTCGAAACATAATCACTTAAAATATCATGAGCCAAGGGCTCATCATCAACAATTATACACCTCATGCATCTAATTTAATTACTAAAGTTAATTCAAAAATATCAGTATCTTCTTTAATTTTTAAAGAATAATTGCGTTTATATACTAAGTCCAATCTTCTATATATATTTCTTAACCCAATACCACTCGATTCATCTTTATTTCCCTTTCTAATATAATTTTTAGCATAAAAAGTAAGAATTCCTTCTGTAATTTTAATAGAAATTTGAACAGGTTTTTGTGAATCATTTACCAATCCGTGTTTAAAAATATTTTCGATAAATGAAATCAATAGCAATGGCATTACTCTGTATTTAGGCTTGTCGATATTAATATCTATTGATAAATGCACCCCTTCTTTATATCGAATACGATTTAAATCGATGTAACTATTGAGGTATTGTATCTCATCATTTATATCCACTAAACCATCTTCACTTTCTTTTAACATATACCTCATTATTTCCGAGAGTTTTAAAATTGCTGATGGTGCATCGTCGGATTTTTTATAGGCTAATGCATAAATATTATTTAAGGAATTAAACAAAAAATGTGGATTGATTTGAGATTTCAGAAATTGTAACTCTGCTTGAGTTTTTTGCTCTGTTAATTCCCTTTGTATAGCATCATTTTTTATCCAATCTTCTATAGCTTTGTACACTATACTAAAACCAACCATAAATATGCTTGGTAATAAGGTGTTGATAGTGTACACCCAGAACTCTGCAGGAATTTCTTTTTGAGTTGGACCAACTGTTAAATAATAATGTTTAAAATTGATGGCAATTAAATACTTAAGGAGTGCAAATAAAACTACCATTAGCATTACAGAAAGTACATACAAAATGTACTTCTTCTTGTTAACCGTTAAGGGAATTAATAAATATAGATTTGCATAAAATATTGAAATATTAAGTAAGCCATATAAACCAAAATGCACCAATATATACGCCTCTGAGTTTACCATTTTGAATGATCGAGAAGCATTTGGACCTAATACTCCAATGAAAAAGGATAGTACAAGTATCCAAAATAGTGCATGCCCAGCTATGAGTATATTTTTTTTCATCAACATAAATTTATACTAAACTAGGTTAAACGAAGTTAAATAAACCCAAAATATCGACCAATACCCGTTTTTGGTCGACCAATAAAACTCAAGGAAATAAATTCATTTAACGGCTAAAAATACCCGTTTGTATAGGGCTTATAGCCATTAATCTAGTATCCATTGCAGGGCTTTTAAATCCTTAACAACTTTGAACATCAAACCAGAAAATTATGCATACCAAGAAAATCGACATCCTTTTAGTATCAGGCATTAGCCTAGCTCTTATAGCAAGTTTAAGCATTATTGTACAAGGCATTCAACATCTTTTAAGCATATGATAAACGCTATAGAAATAGAATCGCTTGATTTCCACTATGGCAATCAACAAATTCTGAAAAATATAAATTTAGATGTTCCTGTTGGGAGTATCTATGGATTTATTGGGCATAATGGTGCAGGCAAAACAACCACCATTAAACTTTTGCTAAACTTAATTTCAACAGACAAAGGGAAGATAAAAATATTTGGAAGTGATTTACAAGAACATCGAAACAGTTGTTTAGAAAAAATTGGTGCCTTAGTAGAATACCCTGGCATATATGCACACCTCAGCGCTTTTGATAATTTAAAAGCAAAAGCTATTATTTTCAATATTTCTGATGAGAGAATTTTAGAAGTATTAAAACTGGTGAAACTATATGAAGTTCGAAATAAAAAAGCGGGAATGTTTTCGCAAGGCATGAAGCAGCGCTTAGGAATAGCGTTAGCATTATTAAACAATCCAGAGTTACTCATATTAGACGAACCTACCAACGGACTAGACCCATCGGGCATTGTAGAGATTCGTAATTTGCTTATTGAATTAAGCGAATTAGGAAAAACCATTTTTATCTCCAGCCATCTACTCTCCGAAATAGAAAAATTTGCCACTCACATTGCCATGATTGATCATGGTGAAATAAAATTCAAAGGGAAAATTTCTGATATACATAACTCTAGTAAAACTCAAGTGTTAATACATTGCGATGATTATGCTCGTGCATGTTTTTTACTTCAAGAAAGAAATATAGAATACACCTTAACTTCAGATGGATTATTAGTAAGTACTAATTTAGAATTGTTCGCCTCTGAAATAAATAAAATACTTGTATTTGGTGGAGTGGATGTCGAAACACTCAAACCAATTAAAAATTCTTTAGAACAAATTTTCTTTGAACTAACCAACAATATTGCATGAAAAATTACGCAACTCTCATTCGCCACGAGTTTTTTAAACTCCGCAAAACACTGGCCTTTCGCAGTGCATGGATTTTACCCTTGCTTATCAATTTATTAATTGTAGTAATTTTTATTGCTAAAGCTGATGAATTACTAAAAGCACCAATTCCAAACATGTGGTTCCGTTACCTCGATTTCGTAATGGGCATTATGGGTTCATTAATACTTCCTATGTACATTGTGTTTCTAACTTTTTCGGTTAATGATATAGAACACAAAGCCGATACCTGGAAAAACTTATTGAGTTACCCAATCGAAAAGCGACAAGTGTTTCTAGGCAAATGGATGGGTAGTGTACTCATTTTTGCTCTCTTCATGCTTAGCTTTTATGTGTTTACTTATTTCGCAGGGCATTTACTAGGAAAAATAAATCCAGACTTTGGTTTTCAAAACCACGCAATGGGAATACCGATGTTACAAATGTTTACAAAAATGTTTTTAGCAAGCATCGCCCTTATCTGCATCCAATTTTTCTTTAGCATGTTATGGAGCGATTTTATGAAATCGATGGGAATTGGTTTATTCTTAACCATTGCCAGTATGATTATAATGCGATGGGAATATGTGTACATCAGCCCATACGCACAACCTTTATATTCTATTAGCACCCTCTTCGAGTCAAAAACAATGGCAGTAAATTTCAATAGCAAAGAAATCTGGGTTGGATTAGGAACTTCGTTTGTGTTTTTAACAGCGGCATTCCAATTGATGAAGAAACGAAGTATACGATAATGCGACTATACGAGTTTGCGACTATACGAAGCACTGCTCTTGCTTATTAGCATACTATCACACTAGCACACTAGCACACAAAAAAAGCTCCCTATGAGGAGCTTTTTTTGCAATAACTTAACCGAGCTTTTTTTATTAAAGCTGTGCTTCTAATTTTTGTTGTAATACATTTTTAGGAACTGCACCAATTTGTTTGTCAACAATTTCGCCATTCTTGAAATATAATAAAGCCGGAATGTTTCTAATTCCAAATTTCATTGATATACCCGGATTGTTATCCACGTTTACTTTACCAATAACCGCTCTACCATCGAAATCTTTCGCTAATTCTTCTACCACTGGACCAACCATGCGGCAAGGTCCACACCACTCTGCCCAGAAATCTACTAATACGGGTTTGTCTGATTTTAATACTAACTCTTCGAAGTTAGCGTCTGTTAGTTCTAATGCCATAATTACTATTGTTCTTAATTTGTTTTTTGTTTTATAACGTACACTGTAAATTGTACAATGTACTATGTACAACTTACAGTGTACAATTAGTCAAATTTATTGCCAATCCCCAAAAAATGCAATTTTGTCATCAATTCAATCTAAAGCTTACACCTTTTAATTGCTCTAATGCTTGTAATAAATCATTTGATGGGCTTACTTTACATCTTCTGCTAGGCATTTCCATGGCAATCCCTTGCTCCTGGTCTATCACTTTTATTTTCAACTCACAGTTCTTTTGCAAGTCTGTTTTACTGTTTTCTTCAATTAATGCAACAATTTGATGGAGCAATTGTTCGCTCAAATCGCTAAGGTAGCAAGTAATGGTCATGCTCTTCGTCAACTTGTCACGTACATCTGTCAATAATTGTATACTGGTAACCTTAAACTCCCAGTTCCCTTTCTGCCCGTATCGCTCTTGTACTTTACCTCGTATGTACAAAAACAAGCCTTCGTTTAAATAGGGTTTAAATTTCAAGTAATCGTCGCCAAACAAGGTTAACTCTGTTTGGTCACCGTAATCTTCAATAAATAATGAACCATATGGCTTACCCGATTTAGCTATCCTGTGGTTTACTCCTCCAACCATTCCACCCAGGCTCAACTCTTTATTTTTTAATCGCTCAAAACGTTCCGCTGATATATCACTCGCAGAATCCTCTTCCTCTTCAGCTTTTTCCTGTATGCTCGCATTCGTTTCAAATTTATTTCCAGAAAATCGACTCACTAATTTTAAGTCGCTTACACTCGCCGTGCAAAATTTTTCTAAATCAAATTTAAATTCATCTAACGGGTGACCAGAAATATAAAATCCTACTACTTCTTTTTCATACCTCAACTTTTGCAAGAAACCCCATTCTTCACAAATTGGAATTTTGGGCTCTGGTATTTGTGAGGCTGCTCCTGCTCCAAATAATGATGATTGAGCAGAACTTAAGCTGTCTTGAAAGTTAGCACCAAAGCGTAATGTTTTTTCTAAGAAATTTCCGTTTTCATTTATTTCATGATGGAAATAGGTAGCTCTGTGAATATTAAAAGAATCGAAAGCTCCTGCATTCGCAAGCGATTCGAAGGTTTTTTTATTGGCTGCTCTTAAATTTACTCGCTTTACTAAATCAAAAATATTTACAAACTTTCCTTTTTCATTTCGTTCTTCAATAATAGAAATTACAGCCGCTTCGCCTACTCCTTTTACCGCTCCTAGACCGAATCTAATTTGTCCGTTTTCATTTACCGAAAACTTGTAAATACTTTCGTTTATATCAGGCCCTAAAACCGACATGCCCATTCGCTTACACTCTTCCATAAACATGGTAATTTTATCGATATTACTCAAGTTATGAGTAAGCACCGATGCCATGTATTCCGAAGGGTAGTTCGCTTTTAAATACGCCGTTTGAAATGCTACGAATGCATAACACGTAGAGTGCGATTTGTTGAAAGCATAAGAAGCAAAGGCTTCCCAGTCGGTCCATACTTTTTCTAATTTCTTTTTATCTAAGCCACGATCAACCGCTCCGTTTATAAACACATCTTTTAAATCGTCGAGTGTTTTACGATCTTTTTTACCCATTGCTTTTCGCAATGTATCAGCTTGTCCTTTACTAAAGCCTGCTAATTTTTGCGAGAGCAACATCACCTGCTCTTGGTAAACCGTAATTCCATTGGTATCTTGGAGGTACTCTTCCATTTCTGGTAAGTCGTAAGTCACTTGCTCTCTACCATGTTTACGTGAAATATATTTCGGAATGTACTGCATCGGACCTGGTCGGTACAAGGCATTCATCGCAATTAAATCTTCAAACTTATCGGGTTTTAAATCGATCAAATGTTTTTGCATCCCTGCAGATTCAAACTGAAACGTTCCGTTGGTTTCTCCACGTTGGTACAATTCAAATGTTTTCGGATCGTCGAGTGGAATGTTATCAATATCTATTTCAATCCCTTTATTTTGCTTTATCAATTCCAAGGCATCGCGAATAATGGTAAGGGTTTTTAATCCCAAGAAGTCCATTTTTATTACGCCTGCATCTTCAATTACCTTCCCATCGTATTGGGTAATTAATAAATCTGTTTCTTTTGATGTTGATACCGGGATGATGTCTGTTAAATCCATCGGAGCAATAATAATTCCTGCCGCATGTATTCCCGTTCCACGTACAGAGCCTTCTAATATTACTGCTTCTTTTAATACTTTCGATTTAAAATCGTTCGCATCGTTATATATTGCACGAAGCTGTTTTATGTTATCTAAATCTTCTTGTTGATAGCCTTCTTTATCTTTCAAACCTCCCTCACCATCAATGTTTGCAAGTATTACACGGTTAAGCTCAGTGCCAGGTTTATCGGGCACTAACTTTGCCAAGGCATTTGATTCTGCTAATGGTAAATCCATTACACGAGCCACATCTTTAATACTCATTTTAGCAGCCATGGTACCATAAGTAACAATTTGTGCTACTTGGTTTTTACCATATTTGTCGACTACATAATCTATCACTTTTTGTCGGCCTTCATCATCAAAATCCGTATCAATATCGGGCATCGACTTACGTTCTGGATTTAAGAAACGCTCAAAAAGTAAATTGTATTTAATTGGGTCGATGTTGGTAATGCCGATGCAAAATGCAACTGCAGAACCCGCCGCAGAACCCCTGCCCGGACCAACAAAAACACCTATGTCTCTTCCTGCTTTTATAAAATCGGCTACAATTAAAAAGTAACCGGCAAAACCCATGGTTTCGATGGTGAACAATTCAAAATTTAAGCGTTCTTCAATTTCTGCAGTAAGTGTTTCATAACGTTTATAAGCACCCTCAAAGGTAATGTGGCGTAGGTATTCGTCTTGTGTGCTAAAATTTTCAGGTATCACGAAATTGGGCAATAAAATATCTTGCTTTAATTTCAGTGTATCTATTTTATCAACTATTTCATTGGTATTATCAATGGCTTCGGGTATGTCGATAAACAATTTGTTCATCTCCTCTTGAGTTTTGAAATAAAACTCATCGTTATAAAAAGCAAAACGAGTACCTTTTACAAAAGCATCGTCATCACTAAATTCTTTATTGGTTGGGGTGCTTTGTTTTTCACAGGTATTTATACACAATAAAATATCGTGCGCATTCGAATCTTCACGATCTACGTAATGCGAATCGTTAGAGGCAATTACTTTTACATTGAATTTTTTTGCAAAACCTAAAAGCACTTGATTTACTTTTTCTTGGTCTTGCATTTTATGGCGTTGCAATTCTATGTAATAATCTTCTCCAAACAAATCGAGCCACCATTTAAATTCTTGTTCGGCCTCTGCTTCGCCTTTGCGGAGAATGGTTTTAGGCACCATTGCACCGATGCAACAAGTGGTAGCAATTAATCCTTCGTGGTATTTTTCAATCAGTTCCTTGTCTATACGAGGGTACTTACCGTATAAACCTTCTATATAACCCAAAGAGCAAAGCTTCACCAGGTTTTTATAACCGGTTGCATTTTTGGCTAAGAGTAATTGATGGTAGCGTACATCTTTATCGTCTTTGGTAAATTGGCGTTTATGTCGATCATCAACCACATAAAACTCACAACCTACAATGGGCTTAACTCCGTGCTTACCAGCCTCTGCCACAAATTTAAAAGCACCAAACATATTCCCATGGTCGGTAATGGCGAGGGCTTTCATGCCATCTTTAGAAGCTTTTTTAAACAGCTTTTTAATATCGGCGGCTCCGTCGAGTAAAGAATATTGAGTATGTACGTGTAAATGTGAAAAATCTGGCATGGCTTATTTGAGAAATCAAATTTAAAGAATGTTTTGCTTGCTTTTTGCTCGCTTTTTCCACAATTTTTGGAAGGCTTAAAAATCAATGAAATAGTTTAAATACGTGCTAGAAAGGCCTATTTTGCCCTATTTTTAATAAAGCGATAAAATTCTTGATATTATTTTAACAATCCGTTTGAAATTAGGGAAGAAAAGTTAACTTTGCGGCACGAAAAAATAATAGATTCACTATGCCAAATATTGGAAAAATTGCACAGATCATCGGTCCTATTGTGGACGTTAGCTTTGCAGCGGAGAACGCTAAATTGCCTAACATTTTAGATGCTATGTATGTGACTAAAGAAAATGGTCAGAAAATCGTATTAGAGTGTCAACAACACTTAGGAGAAGACAGAGTGCGTACCATTGCGATGGATTCTACAGACGGATTAGTTCGTGGAATGGAAGTATTTGATACCGCTGCTCCTATTACTATGCCAGTCGGCGAAGCCATCAAAGGACGTTTGTTTAACGTAGTAGGTGATGCAATCGACGGTATGCCAGAGGTTAGCAAAGAAAATGGCCGTGCCATTCATAATAAACCACCAAGATTCGAAGATTTATCAACCGAAACTGAGATCCTATTTACAGGTATCAAGGTAATCGACCTATTAGAGCCATACGTAAAAGGTGGTAAAATTGGTTTGTTCGGTGGTGCGGGTGTTGGTAAAACAGTATTAATTCAAGAATTAATCAACAACATCGCGAAAGCATACGATGGTTTATCGGTATTCGCAGGTGTAGGTGAACGTACTCGTGAGGGTAACGACTTATTGAGAGAGATGATTGAAGCAAACATTATCCGTTATGGTGATGCATTTAAACATTCGATGGAAGAAGGTGGTTGGGATTTATCTAAAGTAGATCACGAAGCCTTGAAAGATTCGAAAGCAACATTCGTGTTCGGACAAATGAATGAGCCTCCAGGTGCACGAGCACGTGTGGCTTTATCAGGATTAACTGTAGCGGAATATTTCCGTGACGGTGATGAGCAAAGTGGTGGACGTGATATCTTATTCTTTATTGATAATATCTTCCGTTTCACGCAAGCAGGTTCTGAAGTATCAGCCTTATTAGGTCGTATGCCATCTGCAGTAGGTTACCAACCAACATTGGCAACTGAGATGGGTATGATGCAAGAGCGTATTACTTCTACAAAGAGAGGATCTATTACATCGGTACAAGCGGTTTACGTACCTGCCGATGACTTAACTGACCCTGCACCGGCAACAACATTCGCCCATTTAGATGCTACAACAGTATTGAGTCGTAAAATTGCTGAGTTAGGTATTTACCCAGCGGTAGATCCATTGGATTCGACTTCACGTATTTTGGCTCCAGAAATTATTGGTGCTGAGCATTACGGTTGTGCACAAAAAGTGAAAGAAATTTTACAACGTTACAAAGAATTACAAGATATCATCGCGATTTTGGGTATGGACGAATTATCTGAAGAAGATAAATTAATAGTATCTCGTGCTCGTCGTGTTCAACGTTTCTTATCACAGCCTTTCCACGTTGCTGAGCAATTCACTGGATTAAAAGGTGTGTTAGTAGACATCAAAGAAACAATCAAAGGATTTAACATGATTATGGACGGCGCGGTAGATGAGTATCCGGAGATGGCGTTCAACTTGGTGGGTACTATTGAAGAGGCAATGGAAAAAGGTAAAAAATTAATCGCAGAAGCTAACGCTTAATATTATGTTATTAGAAGTATTAACACCCGATAAAAAAGTATATTCAGGAGAAGTAAGTTCTGTAAGCGTACCAGGTACCTCTGGCTCGTTTGAAGTATTGAACAACCACGCTCCTATTATTTCTACTTTAGAAAAGGGAACATTAAAATTTAAAGCGAAAGAAGGCAACCAGGAGATGAAAATTTCTGGTGGCGTGATAGAAGTGCTATCGAATAAGGTAGTGGTGTTGGTGGAAAGCCTGCTTTAATCGAATTAGCGAACTAGCGAATTTTCGAATTAACGAAAAAAAAGGTCCTGCTCAGAAATGAAGCGGGACTTTTTTTTGATGTACCAATAAAATATAAGCTATAAATTTATAAGATTAATCTGTAGAAATCCTGAAAAAGTCGTTCTATTATACTTTTATCTTTAGTAATTATTTCGGCTTGAGCTGTCATACCTGAATAATATTGAAATTTTTTATTAAAATTAGAACTTAGACCATTAGGAAATTTAACTTTTATTAAATATTTATTATCAACTGAAATTGGCGAAATACTTGATACTTTAGCATATACTACCCCATACTCTTCATATGGAAAAGCATCAATTTTTACTATTACTTCTTGATTTAATCTAATTTTACCAAAACTAGATTGATGAATATTGATTTCTCCAATTATCTCGTTAATATTGCCATTCATTATATATAATAGCTCTTTATTCTGTGGTAATAACTGGCCTTCTTCTAATATACTTGTAAAAATAGTATAACCATCTATAGGTGAAATTAAAAGGTATTTTAATCTCCAATCAGAAATTGAATTCAATAAACTTATAGTTGAACTAAAAAGTTTGTTTCTACTTAATTCTAAATTATTCTTAAATGCGATTTTCTCTTTTTTTAGATTGTTAATAATAGTGACATTTTTAAACAAAGTAGATTCTAGTTGTTTCAATTGCAGTTCTTTTAACAACATTTTACTTTTATGAACTTTTAATTCACTTTTGGAAATAACACCTTGATTGAAAAGTTTAGTTTGTATTTCAAAATCAGATTTCGAAATCTCATAATCTTGTTTAAGAATACTAATTTGTTCGTTTAAATTTTGATCTATATTTTTTATATTATTTAATTCATTATTTGTATATTTTTCTAAGTCCGAGAAATATTTATAATCTTGATACTTTTTAAATTCGTCAAAATCTAAACCAAATTGATCATATTGATTTTGTACATCATCTATACCGTTAAATATTTTTAATTCATATGTAAATAATTCTTGAATATCATTTTTCAATATCATATTATAAATCTTCATGATTTCTTCT
>CALRTZ010000035.1:0-29205 GCA_943371235.1 Sphingobacterium thalpophilum
AACAGAGAAGTTAAGCCCCTCAGCGCCAATGGTACTGCAGTAAAATGTGGGAGAGTAGGTCGTCGCCAATCTTTATTAAACCCCGTCACGTTCATTCGTCGACGGGGTTTTTTTGTTTACGAAAGGTCGAATAGTCGAAAGGTCGAATAGTCGAAATGTCGAATGGTCGTGTAATCGTAAGGTCGTATCCGTTCCTCCATTCACCATTCACCATTCACAATTGACAACTCACAATTCATATTTTTTTCCCTATCTTGCAACGTGAAATATTTTGAAGAAAAAAGAAGAGAAGTAATGAAGCACATTGAAGGCTTCATGCTTGACAACATGTTTAATTACTTAAAACCTGTTGAAGAGAATTGGCAACCTACTGATTTTTTGCCCGATTCATCTAAACCTGAGTTTTATGATCAAGTAAAAGATCTACAAGCTGCCGCTCGTGAAATCCCTTACGATTTAATGATTGTGCTTATTGGAGATACAATTACAGAAGAAGCATTACCTACCTACGAATCTTGGTTAGCTACCGTTGAAGGAGTTTCTAAAGATGAAGAAGGTGGCTGGATGAAATGGTTACGCCATTGGACAGGTGAAGAAAATCGTCATGGTGATCTACTAAATAAATACTTATACCTTTCTGGTCGTGTTGACATGCGCCAACTCGAAATTTCTACACAATATTTAATTGCTGATGGTTTTGATATCGGCACCGATCGTGATCCTTATCGTAATTTCGTATATACCTCTTTCCAAGAAATGGCTACTAATATCTCTCACCGCAGAGTAGCAAGTCTTTCTAAAAAAAGTGGTGATGGGTTGTTGGCTAAAATGTGTGGCGTAATTGCAGCAGATGAAGCAAGACATGCAACCGCTTACCAAGCTTTTATAAAGGAAATTATTAAAGTTGATGCGTCTGAAGTTTTACTCGCTTTTGAAGACATGATGCGTAAGAAAATTGTTATGCCAGCACATCTTTTAAAAGAAGCAGGTAAAACAATGGAAGCAACATTCGATCATTTTTCTAACGCAGCTCAACGTCTTGGTGTTTATACCTCGATTGATTACATTGATATCATCAGACATCTTATTAAAGAATGGCAAATTGAAAGCGTCAATGATTTAAATGATGCTGGCGAAAAAGCAAGAGATTATTTAATGGCATTGCCAGATCGCTTAACTCGTATTGCCGATAGAATGAAAACTCCAGAATTGGAGTATGAATTCTCTTGGGTGAAAAGAATCTAATTGAATTGTAAATGGTGAATTGTGAATGGTAAATTAATTCACCATTCACCATTTACAATTCAACTAAATCGGTTGCCTCCTTAATTATATTATTTACCCTTGGATTGGATCTAATTACAGACCCCAATAACTCTTTGTTGTGGAGTAATGATTTTGTTAGAACAATCCCTTTACTTAACAGTATTTCTTTCTCCTGTTTGGTTAGCAGTGTTAAACAAGTAATCGGGAAAAGTTTACTCTCATCAATAATTGTTTTTAATCCTTTACCTTTTGGTTCATCCCAGCTTATGAGTTTCATTCCTGCACAAGTACCATATTTATAAGCATCTTCCGTAAACTTAGTATTCGTTACAAGCCAGCCTTCAAAATTTTCTATTCTTTGTTTTGCAAGAATATCATTGTACCTAGAACGTATGTACAAAGGAATTTTTACATCGCATTTTATATGCAATAAATTATGATACTTGCATTCGATATAAATTGTTTGTGTATTCTTTTTTGCAATAACATCTATTTCATGTTGCACACAAAGACCTTTCATAAAAGCTCCCACTTCTACAGTATATCCTTGTGCAATCATTAATTCGGCAATAAACTTTTCGAAGGCAAAACCCGCGGGTCCTAATTCCATAATGCCTTCTTTTAATTTATATTTTGATGCAGTTGCTCGCGAATATTTCTTTAACAACTTAAACGCTAATCTGAAAATTTTATGTGTTGAATATCCGTTTGATAATTGATTCTTAACGTCTTTTAAAACTAATAATGCTTGTTCTTCTGTTGCGCCACTATTAAGCAATGAACGAATTAATTTCTCTTCAGAAAACTGAGCCAACTCGCCCGATGATTTTTCGATTAAATATTGCTTATCTTTCATAATCAAAACGTAATACTAATGTACGATTTTATTTCAATCGAATTTTGGGGCGCTGCACAAGAAGTAACAGGCTCTAAACATTTAATAACTGCAGCAGATGGTACAAAAATACTACTGGATTGTGGTTTGCTACAATCTGCTGGTGCAGCAGAAGCTAATAAACATTTTGGTTTTAACCCTCAAGAGGTAGATGTACTAATTGTTTCGCATGCGCATATTGATCATTCGGGAAACATTCCGAATTTTGTAAAACAAGGATTTAGAGGTAAGATTTTAACAACTGCAGCAACCATTGATGTATTAAGTATTATGCTTGCAGATTCTGCTAGAATACAAGAAGACGATGCAGAATACATCAATAAAAAAAGAGTTAAAGAAGGCAAAAAGCCTATCAAACCCTTATATACATTAGAAGATGTGGAGCTCACTCTAAAAATGTTTCATGAAGTAAAAATCAACGAACAGTATAGTTGGAACGAAAATATTTCTTTTTATTTTACAGACGCTGGCCATATTTTAGGGAGTGCATGTATTACAATTAACATAAAATTGGACAATGAAATTCGCAAGATTTTTTATTCGGGAGATGTAGGAAGATACAAGGACAGAATATTAAAAGCTCCAGCAGATTTCCCTCAAGCAGATGTTATTTTATTGGAAAGTACTTATGGAAACAGGTTGCACGATATAACGGAAGATGCAGAACAGAAACTGTTAAATGCTGTAATAAGTACTTGTATACAAAAAGGAGGTAAACTTTTAATTCCTGCTTTTAGTTTAGGCAGAACTCAGGAAATTGTATATGCCTTGGACCGCATGCGCACAGAAGGCAAATTGCCTAATGTTAAAGTATACGTTGATAGTCCGCTCTCTACGAGTGCCACCAAAATTATGCGCAAGCATACACAGTTTTTTAATGAAGACATATTAGAGTACATGGAAAAGGATCCTGATCCATTCTCATTTCCAAACCTAAAATATACTGCAAGTATTCAAGAATCAAAAGCCATAAATGAAGATGAAGGCCCAGCAATTATTATTTCTGCATCGGGTATGATGGAAGCAGGTAGAATTAAACATCATCTTACTAAATATATTGAAGATGAAAAAAATACGATTCTAATTGTAGGTTATTGTGAACCGAATACTATTGCAGGTAGAATATTAAATGGTGATAAAAGCGTTCGCATTTATGGTAGAGAATTTATTGTAAATGCAAGCGTTGACGTAATATCATCTTATAGTGCACATGCAGATTATGCAGAGTTAATTCAATTTTTAAATTGTCAAGATCCTGCTAAAGTAAAAAGCCTCTATTTAGTACACGGTACCATAGAGGCTCAAGAGTATTTTGCGGATAAATTACGCGAACGGGGTTTTCAACATGTTGGAATTCCCTTTAAAGGTGAAAAAGTAATTATTCGTTAATCTCTTTTCACCGATAGTTTAGATTGAAAATTGTCGATGTTTAAGATGTATAATCCAGTATTCAAATTTTCTAATGAGATTCTCAAGTTAGCTTCTACTATTCCTGATTGTAATACTTTGCCATTTAAATCCATCAATAAATATTTTTTATTTTGAAATTTTTCATCTTTTAAAATCACGTAATTCGTTGTAGGATTTGGATAAAATCCGATTGAATTTATTTTCGAATTATTGATACCTGTTAGCAAAATGAAATTACTGTATACATCTTTCGTAATTGGAATTAAATCTCCATTGCTGTCTGTTTCTTTATAAACATGTTCTAATATGTTTCCTTCGCCATCATAGATATATTCCTCTTCGATTCTAAATAATTGTTGCCAGCTACCGCCTATATATAAATCATAAATATAAGTAGTTCTATTTCCCAAGGAATCATTTAGTGTTTGAATACGCATGTTATCAAACCACATTCCATTTCTATAATCTTGAAGTAAATAAGTAAATCCTCCGTAATTTTCTTGTGTAAATAAATCTTGTTGATACAAATCCCAATCGTTACCAAGTTTTATATAAACATTATTTTTAGTTAAAAAATCTTTTGATGGACTACTCCATTCATAGTTGCAGTACAATAAATCCTCAACCCATGTTGTTCCATCCCAGCGGAATTTCAACAAACCAGTGTCCACATTATTTTCAAACAAATAATTGTACTTTTCTAATGCAATGAATGTATTATTCCCAACATATTGATATGTCTCTTCAGATGTAATTACATTATTGTTTTTAAATTCAGTATACTTCATGCTGGTGTCGTATTTAATACCGTTAAAATAACTTTCGATAGTAGATTTGCTATTGTTTGTAATATCATAAGTAATTCCATAAGCCAAGCCATTTAAAATAGTCCATTCATTACCCATCCAAATTCTATCTTCATATTTAATCATATCACCTTGAATATTGTATTCGATAATGGTTGAATAATAAGGTACCCAACCAGAGTTAGATTTCATTTCAGAAGCGATTTCCAATAATCTGTTTTGATTATCGTAGACATAATTAATTCTCGAGAATTCTTTACCAGTTAAATCTTTTAAGCTTTCTGAATTTTTGCGACCATCTGAATGGTAATTGATATCGGAATCATAACTAAAATCCCAATTATTATTCGACCACTCATGATGTACTTGTTTTACTGGGTATTTTGATGCAAATAGTAGTTTCGACAAATCGTATTTGAACTTAACTGTATTGTTTTTTTTAAGTGTAATGTCTAAGTTTTTTTTTACACTTTTTGTTTGGAAACAATTTGTTTGTGCGAATGAGGTAGCAATAAATGCCATCGCAAAGAATAATGTAGTAATACTTCTCATATCTTTTTTTTTTGTAGATAAGACACATTACAATATGAATACCCCTATTCTATTATAAATTTCTGTTTTACAAATGAAAAACTTATTTTTAATATAAATATCAATTAGAGGTTATGTACCCAAAGACCCTTAGGCTTGTTATAATTATTTTGATTTGCGTATTTAGTGCAGTTCAAAGCAGCTTTGCACAAACAATAAACCCAAGTAATCAACGAGTATGTTTAAATTCTAACACCACTATTCAAGTACTAAATGTAGTTGACACCGATGCTACTTTTGTTTGGCAAGATTCAACCATTTTAGGTTGGAATACAATCATTCCAAATGCAACTTTCCAAGGAGCTACTAACGATACTTTATTTATACAAAATCTTAGTTTAAATTTAAATGGTCGGAAATTTAGATGCATTATAGATTCTGCAGGGTTGGGAATAAAAAGAGATACAATAGTTAATAGTATAATTTTTGTTAGGTCGCAAATTGTGAAGCCACAACTTACGCCATCGCAAAATATTTGCTTTAATGCAACGCGAGATACCATACGTGTTGTGCAACATGCTCAAGGTGCTGACACCGGGTTTAGGTATCAATGGCAGTATTCAAATAATGGCTTATTTTGGGTAAATTTAAGTAACCCCGACTCCAGTTTTGTTTCAATAGATACTTTAAGTGCCAATAAGTTTTACCGACTAAAAGCAACCTCAATGGCTGGTTGCGGAATTGTAATTTCAGATAGTATTTTTATCAGAATTAATACAGCATTACAAAAACCTAAATTAGCTACTTCTACTTTCTTTACATGTTATTTGTCCAACCCCGATTCGCTTAGTGTTATTAATCCTTCGGCAGATTATTCTTATCAGTGGCAAATTTCTAGCGATTCTGTAAATTTTATAAATTTAGTTAACGATACAGGTGTTGTAAAACAAAGTGTGCAAAGCATTACGCAGAAATTATATTACAGATTGCGTGCAACACAGAAATTTAATTGTGGCGTTTTGTTTTCAGATACATCAACTGTTACGCCTTTCTCCATCGTAAGCAAGCCTTCAATTTTCGGCACACAAACTATTTGTTTTGATGAAGATCCAGACACCTTAAAAATTGTCACTCAAGCCGGAATTGGTAATGATGTAATTTATCAATGGCAATCGTCTATTAATGGTAATGTGTGGGTAGACATAAGCGGGCAAACAACTAAGAAATTAGTATTAACAAAAAATGGCATCACCAAATTTTATAGAGTAAAAGCAACTTGGCCACGCAATTGTGGAGTGCGTTTTACAGACAGTGTATTGGTTTCGGTTTATACACAATTACAAGCAGGTATTGTTGGAACCAATCAGAATATTTGTTTTGGTGCCACACCGAGTTTATTAAGTTTTCAAACATTACCAAGCGGTGGAGGCGATAGCTATAACTACCAATGGCAACAATCTGTTGACTCTATAAATTTTATAAATATTCCTTTGGCTGTAAATTTTCTATATCAACCCACTCCACATACAAGTACAATGTATTACAGGGCAAGAGTTACCAGTACACAATCTTGCGGAATTGTAAATACGAACATTATTAAAATAAAAGTATTTGCAAATTTTGTTGGGCCAACTATTTCTTCTAATGATACCATTTGTTATAATACCAGGCCAGATACATTAAGGCTAAGTGTTGCTGCAATTGGTGGCAATGGCACTTATACATATTTATGGCAACAAAGTACTACTGGTATTTTATGGCAAAACATATCAGGTCAGAATACCAACAAATACAGACCCAACGAATTGTTAACTACCACTCATTACAGACTGGTTACTTTTGCAGGGCCGAATTGCGGAGTCGATACGAGTAATACCATTACAATTAAGGTATGGCCTAAATTGGTAAAACCAAGAATTAATAGCAATCAAAACATTTGTTTTAATACCAATGCAGATACTTTGCGATTAGTACAACTTGCAACCGGAGCCAATAATATATTTACCTACCAATGGCAAATTTCTGATGAAGGTATAATTTGGACTGACATTGCTGGGCAGAATGCTTTAAAATATTTCACAGGGAAATTAACCACTACTAAATATTATAGAATAAAAGCAATTTCAACTTATGGCTGTAGTTTTATTTCATCAGACTCGGTAAAGATAAACGTGTATGGAAATTTACAAGCAGGCATATTACAAGGTGCGCAAACAATCTGTTACGATTCTATTCCATCTGTATTAACGTTTGCAACAAATCCAAGTGGTGGAGGAGCTATTTATTCGTACCAATGGCAACAATCTAACGATTCTATCACGTTTACAAATATTATAGGTGCAACAGCCATAACTTATAAGCCAACAAAATTAACCACTACTAAATATTACAGAGTGTTGGTCACTTCAACATTTGGTTGTGGTACAGTAAGCACTAATATTATAAAAGTAAAAGTGTACGAAAAATTTATAGGTGCACAAATTGGCAATTCAGTTGAAGTGTGTTATAGTTATGTACCGGTGCCATTGTACATTACTCAAAGGCCATTGGGTGGCAGTAAAATTTATGGTTATCAATGGCAATATAGTACCGATAATTTAAATTGGTTTGATATGCAAAATCAAACAAATGATACACTGCCGATGGTTCAAAATTTGGTTACTACTTATTTTAGGCTGATAAATTACTCAACATTATCATGCGGAATCGACACTTCAAATGTAGTAACTATTATTGCGCTCGATTTGCCAGATACCACCAATGTTTTAGGCCCGATATCTGTTTGTAGAAATCAGCAAGAATTGTTTTACAATCTAGAACAGAGATCTTCTCAGTACAGTTATGAGTGGATTGTAAATAAGGGAGAGGTGTTAACGAATCCTTTTAATTTTGCGGTATTCATTACATGGAACGATGAAGTAGGAACAGATACCATTTTTGTAAAGCAAACGAATAAACTCACGGGTTGTTTTAATTATATGAAATTGCCAGTTCAACTCGAAGAACAAATGGCGCCAAGCAAAACTCAAATTCATAGAAAATCCAGTACTAATATTTTAGTATGCAAAGACACAACAGCTGGGATTAATTATCAATGGGGTTATGTAGAACGAGCTACCTCAACTTATACCGACTTAACAAACTCTAATTTAAGATACGTACAATTACCGCATACTTTTGATACCAGTTTGTATTTGTATTTTGTGAAAACTTGGTTTAGTAATTGTATCACTACTACATTTATGAATGGTTCTGATTTGAGTATAGGACTTAATGATCATGCTTTCGATAAAATAGAAATATATCCCAACCCCTCTACTAATTTTGTACATATAAAAAATATTAATTTTGTGGAGGCTACTATAGAATGTTATAACTTAATTGGAGAACAGGTGCCTATAATTGTAGATTCGGTAAATAATAGTATTTTGTTTGATGAACAACTATCTCGAGGTGTATATATAATTAGAGTTAAAGTGAAAAATGATATCTTTAATGCTAAAGTAGTTTTAAAGTAATGAGAAGAATAATTGTTTTCCTATTTATTTTTTTTGCTTTAAAATCGACGAACGCACAATACTTGGCGAATGATTCTTTAGCGAGGGTAATCAATGTTAAAGCCCTTTATCTTATTTCAAAATATGAAGATTGTTTAAAATTCGACACTTTACTAAAGCGAAACGAGTTTAAAAAATTGTTTCATTTAAGTACAACTCAAATTTTTAACGATGTGATGCCTGAAAATAAACTGCATGAAAAAACTATACCATCAGAATACATAAAATACATAGAACGTTTTTATGCAGATACAGGATTTTTAGAAGTGCAAATTTTACCTTATGATGTAAGTAGTATTTCTGTAGAAGATGAATATGCAATGTTAAGCATATTGGCTACCAAGTATGTAAGTAGCGTAACCAAAAGTAATGTGCCTTACATAGATACGTTCAATTTAAAAATTGATATCATTTATGTATTTAAAGTTAACGATTGTAAAATTTACGACATCACCAGTTTAGAAAAACGAGAAAAGTACATTCAAGTTTATCCTCAATACAAAGGCTTTCGAAATACAACCGCTATGCCCAATGATACCATTTTGGTTACGGGTAAAGTATTTCCTGTAAATAAAGAGGGATATGTATTGCTTAAAGACGTTAACATTAGCAATGAATTTTTATTTCAAGCATATAAGAAACCTGTATTTTATAAAACATTCAGAGTGCCAGACAACATTCCGATTCGTAAAAATAAATTTGATGAAAAGGATAAAAATATTGTCAAAATAAATTTCTGGAAATGGATGGCGTATGCAGATTTTGATTTTCATGTTGTATTTAACGGAGAGTCGCCGGTACAATTAGCCAGCGACACTTTTGGAATAAACATTATGAATAACGGGTCTTTCTCTAATTTTGTGATGTTAAATTTAGTAAGGCGTGTAAATGAAAAAGGATATTGGAGTGTGAAATTTGGTGGTGGCGCAGATGTTTTCACTTATACGTCATACCTGCTAAACAACACGAATACTTATCCTGCAATTGATCCAGATGGAGATCCGTATTTACGCATCAATAAAATTTCTAATATTAGAGAGAAGCATAACTTAACCTACTTAACAGCCCCCTTAGTATTAGAAAAAGGGATAAGCTTTGGTAAAAATTCTTTTTTTGTTAATGCAGCTTATTATGTAATGTTAAATTTTTCGGCAACATATAATCAAGATGCCGACGCTTTGTATGCTGGTTATTACGATTATTTATTCAATCTAACAATTCAAGAAAATGGGGTTTATGATTTTGGTGCTTATAATTTTGAAATCAGAAATTTACCTTTAGTGGTAGATCCAATTGTTATGTCATATGGCTTTGGTATTGGTTATAAAAGACAAATTACTCGCAAGGCTTATGTTGATTTTGCAATAAATTATAGGAAATCAATGGGTACATTATTTATAGAAAGCGGGTTAAATTTAAGTGATAATTTTAATACAATAAATACCCTAAGCAACTTAAATCATCAATATATTATTAATTATATGAACGCAGGCTTTGGCTTAAGTATAAAGTTGTAAATATGAAAGTTCTATTTTCCTTTTTCATTTTAATGTTAACAACAACAATTTGTATTGCTCAAGATAAAATTTTACTTGTGTATGCAGATGCCTCTGCCATGTATAGTCAATTTTCTATTCGAAACAAATTGTTTAATGCAGTGCAAGATTCCGAGCACAAACTATTTCTATATATTAGTAATGGCAAACAACCTTTAGTTAGTACAAATATTTACGATACACAGCAGTTTGTTGATAAAATTGCTAAGTTAAACCCGCCTAAACCAAATGTGGTTTTTGATTTAGATTCTTTAAATAAATTACTTGGTTCGGATAGTTTGCTTTCTGAAGTAAGTTTAAGAGCAACAGATGTGCAAGAAAATTTTATTTTTTATTTCTTCTTCAATGCAGCGCAATGCAGGTTGCAAAAGCAAGATGTTAGAATAGCTCGTGCATTGTTACTCTCCAACCGATTGATTACTAAAAATGGACTCCTACCAAGTTGCAGAGCAAAGTTATACATACAGAATATTTCAACGGCTGCAGATTCTGTTTATTTTAGAAAAATACAAGAAGAAGGTCTTTTCGAAGTAGAAGCTTATTGATTCAACGTGTCATTTTTCAACTCAAATTCCTTTACCAAATCTTCAGGAGTTTTGCCAAGATTATCTAATGATATTTTAGCATCTTTTGCTAATGGATGGTTTGGATATTTCTTTAAAAAAAGTCTGTAATACCTACCCGCATCTTCATATTTTTGTAAATACGTATCGTAAATAAAGGCACATAAAAATATACTTTCAGATGCTTTGCTGTGTTTTGGAAAAAGTAAATACACTTCCTGAAATTTTCTAATCGCAAAGGTATAACTCTGTAATCCGTTTAATACTTCTCCAGATTTAAATAATAAATCGGGAGTATGTTCATCTTCTTTGTAATTTTTAACATAAGCGTCTGTTTTGCTTAAATAGATGCGAGCGATAGAATCGTTAAAAGAAGTACGATCGCCAAACAGGCTTTTTTCTATGGATACTATCTCATCATACTGACGCTCTTTTTCATTTTTACACGCGCTTAGGCCAATTAGTAATCCTCCAATAATTAAAAACAGTGCAAATTTTAAGCTTTTCATAATCAAATTCATTAAATTTCGTTTACATAACAATTATACATATTTTTGCATTGTGAAAAAACTATTCATTGTAAGCATGGCTATATTCCTACTGATCAATTCAGTTGGGTACACTGTGTATGCGCATTATTGCGACGATGAATTGAAAGAGGCAAGTCTATTAGTTAATACCAACGAATCTTGCTGCGCCGAAGATATAGATGAAACAGAGGCCATCCCCAACTCAGAAGCAATGAGTTGCTGCGAAGAGCAAGATGTACTCGTAAAAATCGAAGATCAATTTATAAAATCGGAACTTAGTTTTAACGCCATTGAATTGCCTGTTTTTTACTTTACTATTTCTTATGTAAATGAATTTAGCACAGGTCTGTTTGCTAATTCGAGCAGCATTTATACTTCTATATTTACCGATCCCCCAGATCGTTCCACCCCTAACATCAACATTTTATACAGTATATTTCGTATTTGATTATAAGCCTTTTAAAATAGTAGATGCTTAAGGCATCTTATTTGTAGGTTTATAGATCAATAATAAAATGAAAACAATAAAATTAATACTCATAGTATTTTGTGTAATGTTAAGTATGGCTTTTAGCCCAACACTTAATGCACAAACCATTACCGGCTCAATTATGGACGGTAGCCACCAAGCCATTGAAGGCGCTACAGTATATTGGATTAATACGAGTATTAGCACCATGAGCGATGCCAAGGGCAAATTTAAAATAGACAGTACTGGCATAAAGGATAAACGATTAATTACTCAATTAATAGGGTACAACAGTGATACTTTTGAAGTAAGTACTAAAATGGTGATGATCCATCTCACTCGTTTAGTGATCTTAAAAGAAGCCAATGTTAATTTCGAGAAATCGGGCGTGATGATATCTATGCAGCCCATAAAAACGGAAATTATTGGAATTAAAGAATTAAAAAAAGCAGCATGTTGCAATTTGGGCGAAAGCTTTGAAACCAATGCCACCGTTGATGTTACATACAAAGACGCATTAACTGGAAGCAAAGAATTACAAGTGCTAGGCCTATCTGGCTCGTACATACAATTGCTTACAGAAAATGCCTCCTTAATTTCTGGCTTAGGCATTACCTACGGATTAAATGGAATACCTGGAACACAAATTAACGCCATCAATATTGTTAAAGGTCCTGGCTCTGTAATTTTCGGACCCGAAGCCATAAGCGGTATGATTAATGTTGATTTGCATGACCCAGAAAAATCCGACAAGTGGTTTATAAATGGCTACGTCGATGAAAATTTAAGAAGAGAAATTAATGTTGACAGGACGATTAAATTAAATCAGAATTTAAGTACGTTTTTATCTTTTCATATAGATGACATGACGAGGAAAGTGGATGAAAATGGAGATCGTTTTTTGGATATGCCATTGGTGCGCAACATCAACATTTTAAACAAATGGAAATACACCAACCAAAAAGGCTTAATGTCGCAGTTCTCTTTTAAATATTTAAATGAAAGAAGAATGAGTGGCGAAGTTGGCTATGATTATGACAGGAGTTATGCCGACATGAGTGCTTGGGGTCAAAAAATAAATACCAACAGAATTGAATTATACGGACGTACAGGTTATGTAATACCTGCTGCCGATTATAAAAGCATAGGCTTCCAATACTCCTATGCATACCATGAGCAAAAAGGTTATTATGGAATTAGAGCGTATGATGCAAAGCAAAATTTATTGAATTTAAGGTTGATTTACAACATGGAACTCAACTCAAAACATTCGGTAAATGTGGGCCTAAGTTTAAAGTCTGAAAATATTACAGAGCAGTTTGATACCTTAAATGTAGATAGAACTGAACTAACTCCTGGTGTTTTTATTGAAGACACTTACAAAGCAAGTCCGCGCTTAACATTTATTTTTGGCTACAGGTTAGATCGTGTAAATACTAATATATACCATACCCCTAGGATAAATATGAAATACAGTATTAGCGACCAAACTGATGTTCGGTTTAGTGCAGGTACAGGGGTAAGGTTAGCTCATGTTTTTGCAGAAAATCCGGCATTATTGGTGAGTTCTAAAGCCTTTAATATTGATAAAAATTTGAAAGCCGAACAAGCCTTTAATTACGGTGCAAACTTAGTACACACCTTTACATTCCTTTATAAAAAAGGAAGCATTGGAATCGATTTATACAGAACGGAATTTAAAAACAGATTGCGTGTTGATTTAGATAAAGACCCATTGGTAGTGAATGTTTACTCGCAAGAAAACGGGTCGTTTTCAAACACCTTTCAGGCGGAGTTAACTTACAAGATTTTAAAAACGGTAGAGATGAAATTAGCCTATAAATACTTAGATGTTCAAAGTAATTTTAGCGGCAATTTTATTAGAGATCCTTACATTGCTACTAATAGATTTTTAACTACTTTTTCTTACGAATCATTTGATAGGAAATGGAGAACTAATGTAGGGATAAATTTTGTAGGCTCTAAACGTTTACCACAAACACACCCTCACTTTGGCACAGAAAACTTGCCACTTAAATCACCAAGCTACACCATTATAAACTCACAAGTAACTCGTATATTTAAAAAGTGGGAAGTGTATTTAGGAGCAGAAAATTTGTTCGACTTTAAACAAATGACACATTTGCTTGGTTCCGATGATCCGTACGGACCGTATTTTGATGCGGCGTATATTTGGGGGCCTATGGATGGAAGGAGAGTGTATGCAGGGTTTAGGTATAAGATTAGTCGTTAGTATATTTAGTCTTTAGTCGTTAGAATTTAGATATTAGAATTTAGAAATTAGTTATATGAAGAAAATTATTTTAAGTGTATTAGCATTTATATGTATAAACGCAAGTGTAAATGCTCAAACTAAAACCGATACCATATATGCAAAAGGAAATTGCGGACATTGCCAAGAGCGAATTGAGGCAACTGTTCTGGGAATTAAGGGTGTAAGTGCAGCAAGTTGGGATCCGAGTTTTGCAAGATTGGTATGTACTTATGATGCTGCCGTAACAAATAATACAGCCATACAAAAAGTAATTGCATCTGTGGGTCACGATACAGATTTGTTTCGTGCAGACGATAAAGTTTATAAAAGTTTACCAGGCTGTTGCAAATACGAAAGAGACCCTTTAGAAAGTAAAGAAACTAAAATTCAAACCTTCGAATTTGTAATTGAAGGAATGACGTGTGCAGAAGGCTGTGCAAAAGGAATAGAGCTTTCTGTACTTAAGCAAAAAGGAATAAAATCATCAGTTGTTAATTACGACACTAAACGTGCAAAAGTAATATTCGATAGCTCAAAAATTTCGAAAGAAAAAATAATTGAAATAGTAGAAAGTTTTAGGCCAGAAGGCGAAGCTCCACATTATAAAGTGGTGCCTATTAAGTAATATTTTTGAATTATACACAAAATCAAAAAAGGTGCAGACGTTAATTTTAACGCTGCACCTTTCTAATTTTATTGTTTCTGGAAACTTTCAATTCCAATAATTTTGCTTCCTTCTTTTATACTGATAAAATACATCCCGTTTGTTAAGCCAGATACATCAATAGTATTTTGTTGATGTTTGGAAATTAATTTTCCTTCAATAGTATAAATACTTAAGCTTGTGTTTGTTGTTAATTTGTAATCAACAGTAATGGTATTTGTGCTTGGATTCGGGTAAATTTTAATATTCGATAAATCTTTGGTGTTACTAGTAAATCCCACTGTTTTATTAATAATTAATAATGATGTGTCATATTGTGTTATGCCATTAATAGAGGTAACAATTCTATAAGGAATTTCCTTTGCAATATCATTGAAATTAAAAATCACAGAATAAGTTTTTTGGATGTTTGCAAAGGTGTTTAAATTAGAGCTAGTAAAAGTATCGATGTTTGAATTTACAATGGTATTATCAAAAAACTCTAAATACGATTTTATTGTTTTGTTATTTTCTAATCCAGCTGAGAAATAATTTACATTCAATTTTGTGTTCAACGAAGAGCTAAATGCAGTATCATTAGTAACTACATCTAATCCATTTACTGCATATTTTGCCAAAAATAAATTAGGTGCAATGTTTTCTTCGCTCAATGGTATTATTCGTGAAGGTGCTGGCCAAAAGCCATCATTTGAAAATCCAACTTCAGGTGTAAAAGAAAATATTTTAGAATGTGTTGTATCTCCATACATCCAATCGCAAGAACCTCCATTTGCAAAGTATGAGAGTGTTTCAAAAACAGTACCCGATGAGTAATTATTATCTTTTGTTAAACTATCAGCATACAATCTAAACATATTGCTATCGGGTGTATAATAATTTTCTTTCGCACCAAATGGGTAAATTAAGTAACCACCATACGTGTGGTAACTTAAATTACTTTTAAATTTTTTAGAGTTCACAAAGTTTCGCATGTTCTGAGTTTCTGGTTCAGAAAAAGCAGTAGGTCCTCTAAAGGTATTAGTGTTGCCAAATGGCGAAGAGCCAACATCGTCATATCCCCAATCGTAACTGTAATTTCTATTTAAATCAACTCCACGTGTAGCATCGGCATTGAAACTTCTATTCTTGCGCCACATGCCTCCTCCATTCGGTGATATGCTTGCGTTGTATAAATAACCATCGGGATTTACTATAGGTATGAAATATAATTCCCTATTATTAATAATGTACTTAGCAATTGGGTCATTTTTCTCATATCGATCCATAATATACCACATAAAATACATCATCTGCATCATGGCCTGTGGTTCGCGAGCATGGTGCATGGCATCATATAGTACTTGTTTTTCTTGAGGTTCTTCTTTATTTGGGTTATCGGATATTTTCATAACATACATCGGATTGTTTTCTAATGTATTTCCAATACTCTTTTTTGCTGTGATTAAATTCGGATACCTTCTGTGCATACTGTCTAGCATACTAACTATTTCGTTGTATTTTAAATACCCACCTAAGGTGCCTAATGAAAAACCAGGTGGCGGAACACTTGTGCTCTTATTAGCAGAAGCTAAATCCTTTTTAGCTCTTTCAGTGTAAAAACTACCCAAATCATTTATTAATATTTGTGTTTTCCCCGTTTTCGATCTAATAATTGCAAGTTCTTCTTGACTCAGTTCAGCGATATAATAACTGCCTTTCTTTACGATTCCTTCCATATCTATTCCTTCTTGTAGAATAGCTCGCATCTGAGAAGGATTTGCTTCAAATTGAACTTGAACATATGGGCCAGTTTGAGCTAAACTAACGTTTATGTGTAGTATTAGTAAGCCTATTATTAATTTGTAATTCATATTACAAGATAGCAAAATATTTAAACCACTCATTTATAGGCCATTTTTAAGCTTAATTTTTTCTCATATTTTATTTGTAATTAGTCTAAATAAGACTCATATTTGCATCGTTAAGAATTAGTCTAAATAAGAACAACATCGATTATTACCATGAAAAAACAATCTATATTACTAGTAATTAGCATTTTACTGCTCTTTTCGGCGTGTGCAAAGCAAGAAGTTAGCCCAACATCTAGCAATTATGAAATTCCTACCACTTATACATTTGAACGTGTTAATTACTCCGGTCAAACACAACGTTTGCTCATGCTCGACGAATTAGTGAACGAGGTAAAAAAAGGAAATGTGCCGAATACGGTTGTAAGTGCTCAAAAATTAAGAGAGATGTATTCGAACATAAATAATTCGTTTACCGATGCCTCTTTAAATACTTCAGGAAAGCAATTAAAAGACAAAACATATTTATCAGAACAAAGCGTTATAGAATCCTACTTTGATTCATTAGAAATAATAAGTTCGTCAACTAAACCAGGAAGCATGGGAATAGCAGGCGTGGTAAGCAGTAATGACGGTACGCGTAAATATTTATTATCGGCAAATGGCATTGAATTTAAGGAAAGGATTGATAAAGGATTAATGATGGCTTTAATCTACAATCAAATAACTTCTGTTTATCTGTCATCAGAAAAAATGAATGTAGACAATACACTAATTAACGAAGCAACTGGTACCGCAATGCAACATCACTGGGACGAAGCATTTGGGTATTTAGCCGTTCCAGCAGATTTCCCAACTAATGCAACAGGGATTAAATATTTAAGTAAATACATGAATGCAAGAAATGCAATAATAGATTGTAATAAAAAAATAATGAATGCATTTATTACTGGCAGAGCAGCTATAGATAATAAGGACTATACAACTAGAGATGCACAAATTGAAATTATAAATGCCGAACTAGAAAAAGTGATGGCGGCAACAGCTATCAATTACTTGAACCAAGCAAAAACAAATTTTGCCGATGACGCTTTAAGATGCCATACGCTCTCCGAATTTTATGGGTTTGTGTATGGATTGAAATTTAATGCAAAAAAGAAAATTACAAATGAGCAGATTACCGCTTTGTTAAATACACTTGGCAATAATTATTATAACATTACAATAACTCAAATAGACGAGTTGAAAACTAGTTTAGCGAATATTTATAACCTGAATTCAGTAAAGGATATTTTATAATTTATATTGATGAAAAAAAATATTGGATATTTATTATTAGCGATTATCTTCTTTGTAAGTTCATGTAAAGAAGATGATGTGCTTTCTAAGAAAGTAGATTTTGATAGAAAAGCTTTATTAGAACATTATGCAAATCATATTATTCCGAGGCACTATAAATTGTTAAATGATAATGTTCTTGCAATGAACACTACTTGGGAGAATTTTAAAACCCAAACAACAGAAACAAACTTATCGGAATTAAGGTATACTTTTATTGAAACATACAAGGCTTGGCAATATTGTAGCTTGTTTGAATTCGGCCCAGCAGAACAAATGTTATTAAGAGCAAACATAAATACTTTTCCAACGGATACATTTAAAATAGGAAATAACATTAGAACTCAGAATTATAATGTAACAACAGCATCGAACATAGATGCGAAAGGCTTACCAGCATTAGATTATCTTTTTTACAATAAAAAAGTAAATGTTTTAGAATTCTTAAGTAAACCTGAAAATCAATTATATGTTGATGAAATTTTAAGAGATATGCGTTCGAGAGTCAACTTCGTAAACGTTTTCTGGAACGAAGCATCATTTAGAGCTGCTTTTGCCGAAAAAGATGGGGTTGATATAGGAAGTTCATTGGGATTAATGGTAAACCAATTAAATTTCGATTTAGAAATTTTGAAAACTGCTAAGCTTGGAATTCCATTAGGAAAGAAAACCATGGGCGATGCATTACCTGAAATGGTGGAAGGGTATTATTCTGGAATTTCTAAAGAATTAATTTTACTAAACATCAACTCAATTAAAAATATTTTTGCAGGCAATGTAAACGATCAAATACTTGGTACTGGTTTAGATGAATACTTAAAAGCCGTTTCCGCAAAAAATAATGGAGTGGATTTAGATTTGAAAATTTTTGAACAATTAACAAATGCTAAAAATGCGGTAGAAGCATTGCCTTCAAATTTATCCGATGCCATTATAAGTCAACCGAGCCTCGTAGAAACAGCATACACAGAAGTGCAGCGCTGCATTATATATACAAAAACTGATATGCCATCGGCATTAGGAATAATGATCACCTACCAAGATAATGATGGCGATTAATGTTAAGCTCAATCCAATCATATTTTAACGAAGAAAAATCGAATGCCCCATTAGTGGTGTTCCGTATTCTATTTGGCTTTATGATGTTGTACTCCACCATCAGATTTATGTCGATGGGCTGGGTGCACGATTTTTACATAATGCCTAAAATGTTTTTTCCGTTTGAAGGTTTTTATTGGTTGAAACCATTGCCCGGAAACGCAATGTACATAGTATTTATAGTGATGTTGCTTTCAGCAAGTACTATTATGCTGGGGTTGTTTTACAGGCTATCTGCTGTAATTTTTTTTCTATGTTTTACGTATGTAGAGTTACTAGATAAATCTAATTATTTAAACCATTATTACTTTGTAAGTTTAGTAGCTTTTATTCTGATATTTCTGCCTGCACATAAGCGGTTTTCATTAGACACTTATTTTAATCGAGTGCAGGAAAGCAATAAAACTACTAATTATGTTTTGTGGTTTTTAAAAGGACAGTTAGCCATTGTGTACATTTTTGCAGGCATTGCAAAACTTAATACAGATTGGATGTTACATGCATTGCCTCTTAAAATATGGTTGCCGGCACAAATGCATTTGCCACTTATTGGCGAACTGTTAACCTTTGAGTGGGTAGCTTATATGTTCTCTTGGTTTGGTGCAGCCTACGATTTATTCATTGTTTTCTTTTTGCTGAATAAACGAACAAGGATTTACGCTTATGGCTTTGTTATAGTATTTCATGTGCTTACACGCATCTTATTCCCAATAGGAATGTTCCCTTACATCATGATTTTATCAACCCTGATATTCTTTTCAGAAAATTTTCATGAAAACGTATTGAAAAAATTAGCCAGTTTTTTTAATTCCAAAAATGCTGTGTATGTGCAAACACCATTGAAAAATACAAAGCTGTTCAAATCTTTTTTTATTTTATTTTTCATCATACAATTGCTAATACCTATACGGTACTTAATGTATCCTGGTAATTTGTATTGGACAGAACAAGGCTATCGTTTTTCTTGGCGGGTAATGTTAATGGAAAAAGCGGGCACTGCATTTTTTTATGTAATAGATTCGGAGAGCGGGAAACGGATAGAAGTTAACAACAGAGATTATTTAAGCATGAACCAAGAAAAGATGATGGCTACTCAGCCAGATATGCTGGTTCAATATGCACATCAATTAAAAAATATTTACATAAAAGAAGGCATCAAAGAACCTAAAATAGTGGCAGATGTTTTCGTGAATTTGAATGGTAGAGGATCGAAAAAATTTATAGACCCGAATGTTGATTTAGGGAAAGAAAAAAATACTTGGAGAGCAAAGAACTGGATTTTGGATGATGAAGAATAGTATTGTACTTATTGGTTTTTGTTGCTTGGTAACGAATGCATTTGCTCAACAAACCTTAAAAGACACCATGAAGGTGGAAGTTGCTGAGGTTGTAGTAAAAGACCAAGCCGAGAAAATGAGTTTTATGCGTTTACGAAATGTAGAAGCCGACGCGATTTATTCATCTAAAAAATCAGAAGTAATTGTACTTTCAGAAATAAATGCAAACACAGCAAGTAATAATGCGCGACAAATATTTTCGAAAGTTGCAGGCCTAAATATTTTCGAGAATGAAGGAGCCGGTTTGCAATTGGGCATAGGAGGCAGAGGGCTAAACCCCAACAGAGTTTCTAATTTCAACACCCGACAAAATGGATATGATATAAGTGCAGATGCACTCGGTTATCCCGAAAGTTATTATACTCCGGCCACAGATTTAGTTGAACGTATAGAAATTGTGAGAGGTGCAGCCTCATTACAATACGGAACGCAGTTCGGCGGTTTTATCAATTTCAAACTAAAAAAAGCAAAAGAAACAGAAGGGCTACAACTTAGTCAGAAAAACACCATGGCTTCTTTTGGTTTGTTTTCAAGTACTACAAGTGTTGGTTATCACAAAAAGAAATGGAACACCTACCATTTTTATCAATATAAACAAGGCAGCTCTTGGAGAGCCTATTCTAATTTTAATCAGCATACCTATTTTGGAAATGTTGAATATGCGATAAACGCAAATTCAAAAATAAAATTCGAACAAACTTATATGTACTATTTGGCACAGCAGCCAGGAGGTTTAACAGATGCACAATTTGCAAGCGACCCAAGCCAAGTATATAGAACACGTAATTGGTTCGAAGTAAAGTGGGCGCTTTCTGCTGTTACGTATGATTATTCAATTAATTCATCATGGAAAATTAATAACAAGTTTTTCTATTTAAATGCAGAGAGAAATGCATTGGGAGTACTTGGTTTTATTAACAGAGCCGACCCCATGAAGGAGCGCGATTTATTGACAGATGAATACAATAATTTTGGAAACGAAACTCGTTTGCTACATACGTTTCAATACAATTCTATGCCTTCTACCTTTATTATTGGGGCACGCTATTACCAAGGATACACTCATAGGCAACAGGGCTTAGCAAACACAAATGCTACTGGAAATAAAAACGATTTTCAATTTTTAAATCCAGAATCATTAGACTATTCTGATTTTACGTTTCCAAGTAAAAACATCGCCTTATTTTCCGAATTTCTTTTTAATATTAATCCACGTTGGAGCATTACTCCAGGTTTTCGTTACGAGATTATTAATACCCAAGCAAAAGGTTTTTATAATGATATACAAAGAAATTTAGCAGGCACTATTATCTATAAAAACAGAATAGATGATCACAGAAATTCATCTAGAAATTTTGCCTTGGCAGGTTTAGGTGCTTCGTTTAAGCCAACAGAAAACAATGAAATCTATGTTAATATTTCTCAGAATTATCGTTCTATAAATTTTAACGATATGCGTGTATTAAATCCGAATTTAATTGTTGATCCTAATTTAAAAGATGAGTCGGGAATGTCAATGGATATAGGCTTTAGGGGAAATAAATCATCATTCTTAACATACGATTTCACTTTTTTCTTATTGAAATATAACGATAGAATTGGCACCTTGCTAAAATCGGACACTAATACCTACCAAATTTACAGATACAGGACAAATGTAGCCGATTCTAGAAATATAGGTATTGAAAGTTTTGTTGAAACCGACATTGTAGAGTGGTTTAAAAAAGATGCAAAACTCAAGTTGAACTATTTTGTGAACGTAGCTGTTATTAATGCAATTTATTTAGCAGGCGAAGATCCTGGTATAAATGGCAATTTAGTAGAATATGTGCCAGAACTAAATTTTAAAACAGGATTGCAAATAAAGCGAAATCATTTCTCGGGAAGTTTACAATACACTTATTTAACACAGCAATTTGCAGATGCAAGTAACGCAACAGAAACCTCTAATGCAGTTGGCGGAATTATTCCGGCATATTCTGTAGTAGATTTCTCGATGGATTATACTTGGAAAAAACTGTCTTTTTCTGCGGGAATCAATAATGTGTTAAATGAATTGTATTTCACACGCAGAGCCGAGGGCTACCCAGGCCCAGGCATTTTACCCTCAGATCCACGCACCTATTACGTAGGGCTGCAGTATTCTATCAGAAACTAACCTAAACGACTATACGACTATTCGACTTTCGACTTTTCGACCCTTCGACCTTTCGAAATTTCGAATCTTCGAAAAAAACCTTTACTTTGCTCTTTCAAACAAACCCCTGTACGATGAAATTATCATTTGATTTTGAGAAACCGATTGGCGAGTTAATGGATCAGTTGGAAAAGGTTCAACAAGTTGCAGAAAAGTCGAAAGTAGACGTTACTGCAACCATCAAAGAATTGGAAGAGAAGATCGAAAAGGCAAAACAAGATTTATACAACAATTTAACTGGCTGGCAGAAAGTTCAGATTTCTCGTCACCCAGAACGCCCATACACTTTACAATACATAGAAACCATGTGCGACGATTTTATCGAAATGCATGGAGATAGAACTGTTGGAGACGACAAAGCGATTGTAGGAGGTTTAGGTACCGTAAATGGCCAAACTATTATGTTTATTGGTCATCAAAAAGGAATAAACACTAAAATGCGTCAATACCGCAATTTCGGTATGGCAAACCCAGAGGGCTATCGTAAGGCATTGCGTTTAATGCGAATGGCCGAAAAATTCAACATTCCAGTAGTTACTTTTATTGATACACCAGGAGCTTACCCAGGCTTAGAAGCAGAGGAGCGCGGACAGGGAGAAGCCATTGCCAGAAACTTATTAGAAATGTCGGTATTAAAGGTACCCATTTTATGTTTCATCGTTGGCGAAGGAGCATCGGGCGGAGCATTGGGGATAGGAATAGGCGATAAGGTGTATATGTTAGAATACACATGGTACTCGGTTATTTCACCAGAATCATGTTCTTCTATTTTATGGAGAAGTTGGGACTATAAAGAACGTGCTGCGGATGCTTTAAAATTAACTGCCGAAGACATGTTTAAAAATAAATTGATTGATGGTATTGTTAAAGAACCGCTAGGTGGTGCTCACCACAACCCAGCGGAAATTATTGAAACAGTTAAAAACAAAATATTAAAAGACCTAAGCGAGTTATCAAAACTCGATACCCAAAAGCGCATCGAACAACGTATAGAGAAGTTCAGCGCAATGGGAGTGGTTGTAGAATCGAACTAACGAATTTGCGAACCAGCGAACTGGCGAATTTACGAGAATGCAACATAGTCATTCCCTCGTAAATTCGCCAGTTCGCAAATTCGCAATTTCGATTACGCGGCTTCTTTCATAAGAGAATACCTAATGTTTAATTTAGCGTATTCTCTTTGTAATTCAAAAGCGATATCCCATTGTTTAAAATCTTCGCAGATGTTAATGAGTTGCCCCATTAATTGCAAACTCGAAACCAAATCATATTCATACATGCGTTGTTTCTCGTTTTTCATTTTTATGAAATATTGAACATCCCTGCTCAACCAACTCGCTAATGCGAACAAACTAGTTTGCGCTTTTTCTAATTCGTTTAAATTCAAAAAGCAAATCGCATCTTCATGCATTTCATTCGAAAGGTCTGAAAGCAATGCTTGTTCGCATTGATATCTACTATCAAAATCAGCATAAAGTTGACCTAAAAGTTTAGTGTTTTTTCTAGCAAAAATTACTTGTTCCATAAATTTTTTGATAAGGGGGTTAAAATCTTTAACGCAAATACTTTAATAAGGTTACAACACAAAAAAAGGGAACTTGTGGTTCCCTTTTTAAATTATTTTAAAATTGACTTATTTAAGTATTATTGAAACAAGTACTGAAAGTCTTTCTGGTACTCTGCAGACTTCTTGTTTACCTCATCAGAGAACTTAGCTTCGTTATACTGACCAGCAATTCTGCCAATTTCGTTTAAGATTGCAATGCCTTGCTGAACTTCTTCAGTGTACATATTCATTTTCTTACCAGTAAATTGTTTGTAGTAATCTAAGTTCTGAGTAATTTCTCTAACAATACTTTTTGCAAGTGTATTCGCTTTTTCGTTTTTACCACAACGGTAGTAAATATCTACAAATCTAAAATCAAATACTTTGTATTGTAATGATGTTGGAGCTTTTGGTAAAATTTCAAATAATTTATCCATAACTTTTTCACACGAATCTTTTTTGCCTTCGTTAAATAAAGCATCTGCCAATTGGAAGAACTGGATACGGAAACTATAACTCATACGAGCAGTTTCAGGATCGATGTATACAGAAGAGTCGCTCATGTTGCCCCACTTAAATTTATTCATCACATTATCATACATCACCTCTGCATTAACAGAACCTGGCGTACCCATTGGGTTACGAGGCTTGCGAATTGGAGTTAAGCGTAAGGCTAAACCTTCTAATGCTAAGTATTCGTTTAATCCATAATAGTTATCGCTACCCATGGTTGCTGCAAAATAAATTGGGCGTGTCCATGTGTTGTTAGCTAATAAATCTAATACCATTAAATCGTTTTTCACTAAACCGTCTTTATTTAATTGGAATTCTAAATAATCAGCAATCATTGCGCTATCTTCTGCTTTCACTAAACCAGCAGCAATTACATCCGCCTTGTTAATTTTTACTCTAACAAGTTTTGTAGGTAATACGTTTATAGATTTGCCCGAACGAGTCTGCATCATCGCAGCTTTATCATCACTTGTAACAAAATTTATTACATCCTTCAATTCAGATACACCACCAATTTTCATGTCGTAATACGGAATGTAATCTCTGTTTCCTTGTACATATTTTATTGACGGAATGGTGAAAGAAACAGAATCTCCTTCTAACGATTTTTCGCGCATTTGATCGATGTACCAATCCATGCCTAATAAACTTAAGTTTACCACGCGAACATCCGTACGTATTCCTTCAACTTCTTGTGCATACCATAACGGGTAAGTTTCATTATCACCCATGGTAAATAAAATGGCATTTGGTGCGCAAGAGTTTAAATAATTATAAGCAAAATCTCTTACCACAGTTCTGTTCGAACGATTGTGATCATCCCATTCTACTCTTGCCATTAAGGTTGGAACTGCTAATAAAGTTAATCCCAATACTCCAGTTGCTACTACTGGTCCGTTTAATCTTTTACTTATTAAATCATATAAACCAAATACGCCCAAGCCAATCCAAAATGCAAAAGCATAAAACGATCCTACGTATGCATAGTCACGTTCTCTTGGTTGGTAAGGATATTGATTTAAGTAAATTACAATTGCAAGACCTGTAAAGAAAAACATCATCATAACAACCGATGCATCTTTCATGTTTCTTCTGAAGTGGAATAACATTCCAATAATTCCTAAAATCAATGGTAAGAAATACAATTCGTTTCTAGAAGTATTTTTAGCTAAGTAATCTGGTAAATTATCTTGTGGCCCTAATCTGTATTCATCAATAGCTTTAATACCACTCAACCAATTTCCATCGGTAATATTACCATGTCCTTGTATGTCGTTTTGGCGACCAGCAAAATTCCACATAAAATACCTGAAGTACATATGACCCACTTGGTAGCTAAAGAAGAAATGTAAATTCTCACTCATGCTAGGTTTGTTGGTAGTAGATTTTAATGACGACCAAGTTTTGTAAAATGAAATATGGTTTTGTTGATTGCTCCACATACGTGGGAAGAATCCAGAATTTTTCTTATCCCAAACAGGTTTCGTTTTACGAACGGTTTCTACATATTTACCATCTTCAATTCTATATTGCATGGCACCTTCTTTTTCAGAATCTAATTGTGCTGTAAAAAACTGACCAGTTAATAAAGGCGTTTCACCGTATTGCTCACGATTTAAATAAGAAATTAAATTGAAGATATTATCATTCGCATACATGTTAATATTCGTATCTGCTTTCGCACGAATAGAAATCATTGCATAAGATGAGTATCCAATTAATATTGCTGTTAACACCATTAATGATGTATTCAACAATACATTCATTTTACGAATACTGTAAACAGTTGCAAAATATATTCCAGCTATCAATATAATAAACCAAACAAATGCGCCCGACCAAAAAGGTAAGCCCAATCCGTTTACAAATATTAAATCGAATTTACTTGCAATGCTCACAATGCCTGGTATAATTCCGAACTGTATAAATCCTAAAATACCAATAGATGCAAGAGCGGTATAAATAATACCTTTTGTAGTAGTTTTAAATCTTCTGAAATAATATACAAACGCAATTGCAGGTATAGCCAATAAGTTAAGTAAATGGACACCGATAGATAAACCAATTATTAACCCAATAAAAACTAACCAACGATCAGAGTGTTTGTGGTCTGCAATGTTATCCCATTTTAATATTGCCCAAAATACAACTGCAGTACAAAGAGACGACATTGCGTATACTTCTGTTTCAACAGCAGAGAACCAAAAGGTGTCTGAGAAAGTATAAGCTAATGCACCTACTAAACCAGAACCAATTACTAAAATGATATCAGTTGCGTTGAAGTCTTCCTCTTTTTTACCTACTAATTTTTTTGCCATTAAGGTAATCGACCAGAATAAAAACAAAATAGTTGCAGAGCTAGATAAGCCCGAACCTAAGTTGGTGAAGTAAGCTACATTATCAGGTGAGCTTGCAAACATTGAAAACAAACGTTCAATTAACAAGAACAAAGGTGCACCTGGAGGGTGAACTACTTGTAATTTATAAGCAGCTGAAATAAACTCCCCGCAGTCCCAATAACTTGCAGTGGTTTCCATCGTCATCGCGTAGGTTAAGGTTGCAATTGCAAAACTTAGCCATCCGAACACATTGTTTAATGATTTGAATTTTAACATAACTCTATTTTATATCCTCTATTGATTATCGATAAGCGTCGAAAATAGGAATTTATTTTTGAAGCTTGGTAATATTTGTGTTAATCTAGTCTATAGTCTTTAGTATTTAGTCATTAGTCTTTAGAATGTTCAAATCAGTAAGATTAATGTAGATTATAAAATCATCCTGTGGAATTCGACAGCTGTCACGGTAAAATCTAAGTTTTCTAGCTACTAAGGACTAAAGACTAACGACTATTTTCTGTTTTTTTAAAAAAATTTTGCTTTCAACCAATCCCTTTTCTACATTTGCAGACCCAAAGAGAAATTTTAGGGGAAATTGTCCGATGGTGTAACTGGCAACACGTCTGGTTTTGGTCCAGAAGAGTCTAGGTTCGAGCCCTAGTCGGACAACATAAAAAGGGATTGCGTTGAACGTATTGATGCAATCCCTTTTTTTATAATATAGAAATTATGCCTTTACATTTCAATCCAATTAAGCTTTTTGCTGGATCAGCTAACTCAGAATTAGCGGAGCAAATTGCGAATGCAAGCGGAAATAAATTAGGCGATTTAACTTTGAGTAGGTTCAGCGATGGCGAATTTCAGCCTTCATTTAACGAATCTATTAGAGGTTGTGATATTTTCATCATACAATCAACGTATGCTCCACAAGATAATTTGATGGAATTGTTGTTGATGATTGATGCTGCTAAAAGGGCTTCTGCACATTATATTATTGCAGTGATCCCTTATTTTGGTTTAGCACGCCAAGATCGTAAAGATAAACCACGTGTTTCTATCGGATCGAGTTTAGTGGCAAATATGCTTACAACTGCGGGGGCACATAGAGTAATGACTATGGACTTACACGCGGCACAAATACAAGGATTTTTCGACGTCCCGGTAGATCACTTAGATGCATCGGTGGTGTTTATACCATATATAAAGAGTTTGAATTTGCCTAATCTTACCATTGCTGCTCCAGATATGGGTGGTACAAGTAGAGCTAGGGTTTTTGCAAAGGCTTTAAATGTGGAGATGGTTATTTGCGATAAACAACGTAAACGTGCCAACGAAATAGAATCGATGAATGTGATAGGTGATGTAGAAGGGCAAGACATTGTACTAGTAGATGATTTAGTGGATACCGCTGGAACATTAACAAAAGCTGCCAAATTAATTATGGATAAAGGTGCACGCAGTGTAAGAGCAGTTTGTACACATCCAGTATTATCAGGCAAAGCGTATGAAAACATTGAAAATTCGGTATTAGAAGAGCTAATTGTTTGCGATACGATACCATTGAAGCACACAAGCCCTAAAATTAAGGTGCTTTCTGTAGCAGATTTGTTTAGTAAGGCAATTGCAAATGTGAACGAGCACGGCTCAATAAGTGAGTTATTCAAAATATCGTAAAAGGGTACAATGTATGTTGTACATTGTACAAGTTACAGCGTACAAAAGTAAGAAACAATTTAAAATAATAATAAGTATGAAAACAATCTCAATTAGCGGTTCTGTACGTCAGAACGTAGGGAAAAGAGATGCAAAGGAGCTACGCTACCAAGGTCAGGTTCCATGTGTATTGTATGGTGGAAAAGAACAAGTTCACTTTTCAGTATTCGAAGCAGATCTAAAATCCCTTGTGTACACTCCTGAAGTTTACTTCGTGGAATTAAACATTGATGGTAAGAAGTTCAAATCTACCATGCAAGATATCCAATTTCATCCATTAACAGATTTGATTAATCACATCGACTTTATGGAAGTGTTTGAAGACAAACCGGTTATTATGTTATTGCCAGTTCGTTTCAGCGGAACATCTCCAGGTGTTAAAATGGGTGGTAAATTAGTGCATAAAATCAAAAGATTAAAAGTTAAAGGTTTACCAAAAGACATGACAGACAATGTGATGGTAAACATTGAAGGCTTAGAGTTAGGTAAAATGATCCGCGTAAGCGAGGTTTCGGTACCTAATTGTGTAATCTTAGATGCAAAAGCAAACTCAATCGTATCTGTTGAAACTTCAAGAGCATTACGTGAAGCTGCAGCTGCAGATGCAAAAGCTAAATAAACCAAATAGCTTAAAAAGCAAAAAGACCGCTTCTAGCGGTCTTTTTGCTTTTTAAGCTATTTGGTTTATTAATTGTGAATGGTGAATTGTAAATGGTGAATGATCGCAATGAAGCAGCCCATTAACTAAATAACCCATTAACCTAATAACTTATTTACCCACCTCCCCCAATTCACAATTCACAATTCACAATTCA
>CALRTZ010000036.1:0-28780 GCA_943371235.1 Sphingobacterium thalpophilum
TGTTCGATCTGGATTTTCTGAAGTTTTATTTTTACTTCTCTATGTTCCACAAAAATTGCATTCTTTTTAGGAATAATTCCTTTGCCTGCATGTAAGGAGTACATATGCGTAAATTCCGCTCCAAAATAAATGATAATGGCTGAGTAATATATCCACAGTAAAATGATAACCAATGATGCTGCAGCACCATAAGTACTTCCTAAACTAATATACCCTAAATAAAACCCGATGCCCCATTTACCAATTAAAAATAAGATGGTAGTAAATAAGGAGCCTACTAAGGCATCTTTCCAATGTATTACTGCATCTGGCAGTACTTTAAATATTACCCAAAATAATATGCTCAAAATAATAAATATAAATACTGAATTTAAACTGTTTGCAAATTCAGTAGGGAAAAACGGAAACAAGTCATTTATTCTATTGCTAAAACCTGTAACAATACTGTTCACTGCTAAACTAATAATCAATACTAAACCCATGCCTATTAATATTAAAAAGGATAATAGCCTGTTGAAAAGATATTTTAAAAAACCTCTCCTAGGTTTAGGTTTAATACCCCACATATAGTTTATAGAACTTTGTATTTCGGCAAAAACTCCAGTAGCACCAATTAACATAGTTACTATACCAATTACGGTTGCTTTTAAACCTTCTTTAATAACATCTGCATCGCCAATCATGTTTTGAATTTGCAATGCCGCATCATCACCTACATATAATCTAATTTGTTGGAACAACTCTCCTTGTACGGCTTGGTTGCCTAAAAAAATACCAGTTAATGAAATTATAACAATTAACATGGGTGCTAATGAAAAGATTGTATAATACGCTAATGATGCACTTAGTTTGATGGCGTTATCTTCCATAAATTCATCCCATGATGATCGTACTATCATCATGTATAATAATATTTGCTTCTTTATCGTATGTTGGTATTTCATTTATGATATCATTCTATTTACTACCTCAAGAATATTTTCTTGATTAAATGGCTTACCTAAAAAAATATCAGCACCTTTTTCTAAAGCTACTTCTTTTTCTTTGCTTGTATCAAATGCACTAATTGCAATTATTTTAATTTTCTCATTTTCTTTTCTAATGGTTTCAATTTCATCAAAACCACTACCATCCGCTAGGTTATTGTCTATAAATATGAGGTTGTAATGTTGTAAACTAGTATCTTTTAATTCTTGAATAGAATGGATGCTTACCACTTTTTCGAATTTTTTCTTTAAAAAAATACTTAATAATAAACAGATATCTTTTTCGTCATCAAGAATTAAAATAGAAAAATCTTTATTCATCCTATGTGTTTATTTCTATTCGAACTACAGAACCGTCGTTCTTATTATTTTTATACAATAACTTCGAATTATTTTTACTTGCTAATTCGTTGCAAATGATGAGCCCTAATCCATTCCCTTTTTCACTAAATGTTCCAATTTGTTGAGTGGAAACTTCGAGTACAGTAAACTCATCGTTCACACCATTTGGAAAACCTATACCATTATCCTCAATATCTATGTTGTATTTATTCTGCTCTCTTGAAGTTATTATGTTTATAGATCCATTCTCATTGGTAAATTTTATAGAATTATTCAATAAATTTCTGAGGATTATTAATAAATGAGTTTTGTCTATGCTTATAGTGTCTTCTCCGCAAGTACTAATAGATAAATGTATGTTTTTCTTTGTTATAGAGTAATTTAATTCTTTAATTAAATTCATGATAAGTTGGTCGACTTCCACGCGCTCTATTTTCGCATTAATTTCTGTTAACTGATTTTGAGCCCATTTTAGTAAGTATTCAATAGATTCAAATTGGGTAACAAACTCTTTTCTTATATTATCTAAAATATAATTCAGTTCTTCATTGCTCAAATTTTTACTCTCGTCAAGTTTTAAAATTTGATTTAAATTATTTATGGGGTTACGTATGTCATGTGTAATTATTGAAATCAGTTTGTTTTTGTTAACATTTATTTTTTCGAGTTCTAATTTCTGATTAATAATAACGTCGAGCTGATTTTTTGTAATTCGTTGAAAATAATTTAAGCAAAGGAGAATACCAGTAAATAAAGTAATTACATCCATTATATAAATAACTTCGTTGTATGGCAATTGATTTTGAAAATAAGGACGAATGAAACCTATGCTAAAGAATAAAAATAAAGAAAGTAATAATCCTAAAATTCTGTTCAATGGTTTGTTATATACCACGAAAGAAATCATCGCAATACCAAAGAAATAATTTACTGTAAAACTACTCGGGTTATCAATTAATGAGTAAGCACTTATTTCTGCACATAACCCGAAAAACAAAACATTTCTGGCAGCAACTCTACGGTGTATGGAGTGTAGTAGAGGAACAAGTGTAAAAAAAACTGGAGCACAAATTAAGGCTAAGCTTAGAGTCGTGTTACCAATTTTTAAACTTTCTAAGAAAAATGCAATGCCCGCAAATGTTACGAATAATGAACCAAAATTCACCATTCTCACTTGTGTTATTTCATTTATACTTAGCTCGTTACATATCCCTAGATTTATATATTTATTGAAGTATTTTTGCATACTTTATGGTTATTTACGTAAAAATAACATTAAAGTACTTCCGCAACAACAAAAATACTACCTGCAATTAAAATTAAATCCTCTTTATCAGCATTTTTAAGGGCTGCAGAGTATGCATTACTAACAGAATTATATGATTTACCTAGTAATTTGTAATTTTCAGCCAATTTTTTGCACTCATCTGCATCTAATCCCCTAGGTATATTTGGTTTGCAGAAATAATAAATTGCCTCTTGTGGTAGTAGTTTAAAAACTTTATCGGGTGCTTTGTCATTCACCATGCCCCATACCCAATGAAGCTGCTTATAGCTTGTTTTATTGAGTTGTTTTAATATTTCAGAAATGCCATCTTCGTTATGACCTGTATCTGCAATACACAAAGGATTGTGTTTTAAAACTTCCCATCTGCCTCTTAAGCCTGTTAATTCTTTTACGTTTTTGATTCCATCTAAAACATTAGTATCAGTTAATTGATACCCTTTTAATTTTAAAATTTCAATTGTTTTTAATACACCGGCTAGATTTTTTTGTTGGTAAGAACCCGGTAGCGAACACTTAATTTCATTCTCGTTTAAAAACGAATTCTGCGCTTTAAAACAGGAGAATTCATTGCTTGATTTTTCTAAATATTCTACCTTAATTTCACTATTTGCAAAATAAATACTTGCGTTTTTTTCTTTAGCTATTTCAATAAAAACATGTTTACACTCTTCTTGCTCTTCGCTAATAACTACTGGGGTATTCGGTTTTATGATGCCTGCCTTTTCTGCTGCAATTTTAGGAATGGTATCTCCCAAAAATTGCATGTGATCATAGCTTATGTTAGTGATTAAACACACTTCCGGATGGATTATATTTGTGGAGTCTAGTCGTCCACCCATGCCCACTTCTATTACTGCTATGTCTACTTTTTCATCAGAAAAATATTGAAATGCCATGGCCACACAGAGTTCAAAAAAAGAAGGTTTTATTTCTTCTATATTTTTCAAGTTTTGATGCACAAAATCTACAATGTATTGCTGCGAAACCATTACACCATCTATTTTAATTCTCTCTCTAAAATCTAGTAGGTGAGGAGAGGTATACAAGCCTGTTTTATATCCATTACTTTGTAAAACAGATGCAAGTAGATGAGAGCTAGAACCCTTTCCATTTGTGCCTGCAATGTGTATTGTTTTTAATTGTTGTTGGGGATTACCTATTGCATTACACAATGCAATGGTGTTATCTAAACTTGGTTTGTATGCTTGCGCTCCAATTCGTTGGAACATTGGTAACTGAGCATATAAAAAATCGAGTGTTTCTTGATAATTCAAGGGATTGCTTATTCTAAAATAAAGGTAAATATAACAGAACCTGCTTGTATTTCTGGTCCGCTTGTAATTGCGTTTAGCTTAGCTCCTAGTACTGCTTTTTCACATTTGTTCCAAAGACTAGCGTTTGAAATGGTTGTACCTCTTGCGCCCGCTTTTGCAGTTACAATGGTTCCATTTTTATCTACGGTAATTTCTACAGAAACTTTGCCTGCCGTTTGCCCGTCGTCTTGTATACGCGGGGATGAAATAAACTTACGGCCGCTTAAGTTAAGTGAAACGCCATTTCCTCCTGTGCCTCCACTACCTTCGTATGATTTACTGTTGGGGTCGCCATTTGTAGCACCTTGGTTTCCTGGAGTGGTTCCGGTTCCATCACCACCACCGGTGCCATTGTTTTTCTTCCCTTTAAACAGTGCTCGTTGGTCTACACTTGGTTTTGCAGGTTCGGTAGGAGTAGTAGTACTTGTATTCGTGTTATTAGAGGTATTCGGATTTTTATCTAGTACCGCAGGAGCCTCTTCGTTGTTTTGAGTTAATACATCCTTATCTGCGGAGCTGTTACTTTCTGAAGGAGAATTTGGTCTGTTTGGATCTGTTATTGGTTCCGAAGAAATGTTCTCACCAATAGCTGGTTCGTCCATACTCGTATAATCACTACCCATGCCTGTTTCACTAGTGCCATAATTAATAACCACTCCGCCCGTTTCAATTTCTTCAATCGGTATTTGTACTTTTATGTAAAAGAAATAACAAAGAGCAAATAACACAATATGTAATACCGAAGTACTAATAATTGCTTTTACTCTCTGCGAATTTTCTTTATGCTCAATTGTATTCATCCTGCTATTTATTTAGGATCTGTAGCCAATACTAATTTAATTTTTAATCGGTTAGATACGTCCATTACATTTACAATGTCTTGTATTTGCACAGTTTTATCAACGTATAATATGACCGTTAGCTCTTCGGTGTTTTTTATAAACCCATTAAGCACTTGTTCTATTTGATCTTGTGGTACTTTTTGTTTTTCAACATAATATTCAAGGTCTTTGGTAATAGAAACACTAATTGTTTTTTTAGAAACAGATTGCCCACTTGATGCTTTCGGTAATAACAACTTAATAACATTTGGATTTACAACCGATGAAGCAATTAAGAAAAACAACATTAAAAAAAACATAATGTCATTCATCGAAGCAGTACTTACTTCGGGTGCAATTTTATGTCGTCTTCGTAAATTCATTATTTGCTAGGTTCTTCCAAAAGGTCAATAAAATCAATGCTTTCGGTCTCTAATTTTAAAATAATTTTATCAACCATGAGGTTTAGTATATGGTGACCAACATAGGCAAGTATACCAACAATTAAACCAGCAGCAGAGGTAATCATCTTTTCGTATAAACCACCTGCTATGCTACCCATGCTAATGTTATCTGATAAAGAGATGTTATAAAATATTTTGATGACTCCAGATATCGTTCCTACGAAACCAAGCATTGGTGCAATACCAGCTACAATTCCTAATACACTGATGTTCTTTTCTAGTTTTGCAACTTCTAATTTACCTACGTTTTCTATGGCCCCTTCAATTTCTTTAATGGGCTTACCAATACGTAACAATCCTTTTTGCAACATCCTAGCTATAGGAGTGTTTGATTGTTTGCACAATGCTAATGCTGCATTAAGGTTTCCTTGTTTAATAAGTTCTCTCACTTGCATCATCAAAGAGCTTTCATCTTTTATGGCTTTACGTAAAGTGAAATATCTTTCGAAGAAAATGTAAAAGGCCATTATTGATAAAATCAATATCGGATACATTACCCAGCCTCCCTTCATTATCAATTGTAATAAATTCAATTGCTCAGGTGCAGTAGCAGCTTGCGATACTTGTTGAACAACTTGTTGTACAGCTTGCTGTAACGTATCGCTTCCTAAATTTTCAGTTATTTGTAATAAAATCATTTATTTTCTTGGTTTTACAGTCATTAAATAAAAACTATTATCTATTTCTTTTGCAAATGCTAATTCTTGTTTTGCTAATTGAATATCGCTAAACTCGGCTATCACTACATGGTATTTTTTAGTACCATCGGTTTCTAGTACACTTGCTTCAAAGCCTGTGTAATCCAAATTCTTCTCTTCTACATTAGCATCTTGTTTTGTTAAGAATGATGCTTTAGTAACGTAATACATCGTTACAGTATTGTTGCCATAGGTTACTCTTGAATTATCTGTTACATTGCTGTTGCTTGTTTGTGTAGCAGGTTCTTCAGGGCTGTTTATAGGTGTTTGCTCATTACTTACTTCATTATTTTGTGAGTTCTGAATTTCATTTAGCGTATCTGCCAATTGTTCCATTCCTTGTTCCATTATCACTTGAGTGGTATCATTGGTTACTGCTGGTTTGTTTAAACTAGCAATTTCGTTCCTGAAAAAATAGCCTAAAATGCCAAACAATGCCAATACTATAATAATAATAAATGGGGCTTTTACTTTCGAATAATCTAATGGTTTGTTTTCTTTTTTAATCTTTGGGATACTCTCGTTTGCTGGTTCTGCAGCAGGAGCAGTAATAGGTTCAGTTGTATTACTTTTATCTGCAGTAGCATTATTGGCAGCACTACGCTCTGCATAGGTTTGCCTAATTGTATCAATGTCTATCTTTTCTGATTGTTTTTCTGTTACAACTGGACTCTCTCGTTCAACTTTTTTTTCTGGTATTTCAATTACCGGCTTTTCTTCTTCAATTATTGGCGTTGTTTCTGCTATTAACTCAATCGATTCTTCTTCTGTTTTTAATAAAAACTGATCATCAAATGGTTTAAATACGATGCGTTCATTAATTGCTCTAAACTCTCCAATGCCTTCTACTGTGTACGTTCCTGTGCTGTTTATCGTATTGTAAATTTCTTCTAATGATGATTCTATAAATTCATCTGCATCTTCTTCGGAACAGTTGTTTTGTATCGAAATGTGTTTTGATAAAGCTCCATCATCATTTTGTTGTTGAGCACTAAATATGATTGAAATGTACTCTCCATCATTTAAAAATGTGGTTGTTTTTTGAAGTACAAAAGCACCAAAATTTGGCACAATTATTAATTCTTTTTGCGCCAGTATTTCGTGTACATACTTAAATAATGATTTTTTCATAGCATAAGTTTAAAACCGGAAACTAGCACCTAACATTGCTTGGAAGCCTAGTCCATTATAATAGTTAAACGTTTCTCGTTTGTAATTCAATACGTTATTTAAATTTAAATATACCGAAATGATTTTAGAATAACGGTAGTCGATGCCCAAATTCAAATCAACTCCTCCTTTAATGCTTCTTGCATTTCCGTTTACTTCACGGCCTTGCATTTTAGAGTACGAAAATAGTTGTGCATCTACTATAAATTTATTCGCAATATTATAATTTGTACCTAGCCTAAAAATACTTGCAGGCCTATGCCACGCAAATCTTATAGTATCCACGTTGTAAAATGTATGTTCAAAACCGGCAAATATTCTAAGCTTCTCAGAACTTTGGTGGCTATAGTTTAAGTCAATTTTAGTTTGTGATGCATCTGGTCCATCATACACTACATCATATGTTCTGAAGGCATCGTTGCTTGCTACAAAGTAAACTGCTCTCGAAAGTGATTTGTATTCTACATTTACTTGGTAGGTATTTTTTAAATCTATTTTACCTCTAATACCTCCCAATAAATTTATTTTTTCATTTGTGTTTAACATTCGTATGTCATCACCAATAAAAGGGTTTTCACTGTAAAAATCTCGTAAACTATTTTTCTTTACTCTACCATTTAAGCCTGCATAAACAATCGCGTCTAACTCTTCTAATCTGTAGTTAACAGATACATTTGGGTAAATATGAAACAAATTATTATCACCAAATTCTTGGTAAATAGCTGCTCCAATTTCAACATTGAAGCCCGCTTCTTTTAAATGAATACTAGGCTCAAGGTAAAACAAATTATTCTTCGAACTTAATGAATCCTCAAAGTTCGCAACGTCAATTCCTATCTTGGTTTTAAACTCTTTATATTTAACTGTGCTACTCAAAGCAAACCTATTTTCTTTAGCATCAAAACGATCGTTTACAGTATAAAAATCAAAGTTGCCTACATACGATAAAGAATTAAATGCTTGCAAATTCGATTTTAATTCAGATTGAATGCCAAATAAATTGTAATTCTGACGAACCTTTTTTGCTTCGTAAGAAACCAGTGAATGGTCGTATCCATAAAAATGATTTACATCTCTATCATACAAAATCCCTAAACTAATATTCTGTTTAGCATAAATTCTTTTTGCATAGGCTTCAATTGTATTATCGCTATAAGCCATGTTTTTAACACTTCCTGCTTGAGCTTGATGTCTAAAATGTGCGCCCAGTACCCATTCTTTAGAACGTAAATTGTTTGTCCAAGCTTCAAAATAAGTTGTGCTGGCATTTCCTGCACCTACACGTATGTAATGGTTGTAGAGCTTTGCAATGCTTTCGTTTTTCATTTTTTCAATTTGGGCAGCGCTTACCTTCATAGAACTATCAATTCTATGCGATAGAAAATTATAAGTAGGTGTTTCCTTGCCTTGCTCTTCTACTTTAATTTCTGGGTTAGCCGTAACTTTTACCGCTTCTGCCAATATGGGTTTATATTGCCTTACTACGTTTACTTCTTCCGATAAATTTCGTTGTGCAAAACTGTTAGTGCTTATCAATCCTACAGCCAACAGTATGTATATGTATCTTCTGTTCATTTTATTTTGGCTGTGTAAGTTCAGTTAATTTCTTTTTTGCCTCTTCAATTATACCATCATTCTCTATACTGTATTCATCAATAATAGATTCGAGTGTGCTTTTTGCTTGGAAGTCGTTACCCAATTTAGCGTATGTTTCTGCTAAAATAATAAAGCCCTTTGCTACCCAAAATTCATAGGCAGGTACTTGGTTACTTAAATCAAAACAAGCTTGTTGTGCATCTAAGTATTTTCCTTTTATAAACAGTATTTGAGCTAGCATGTATTTTGCTTCTGCACCGTATTCTGTTTTAGTTAATTTCGCAACTGCTCTAAAATAGTTATCGGCTTGTTCGATGTTATTTACACTGAAATAATACCTACCTAAGTATAAGTTCGCCAAGTACTGGTCTTCAATACTCGATTTTTCAACTAATAATACTTGTTGAGCATATTTCATAATTCCAGTAGAATCATTCAGTGCTGCATACGATTTTAATGCACCAGAAATTGCTTCTAAATAGTTGTCTTTAAACTCTGCTTGCGCTTCTAAGCTGGTGTATAACTTTGCAGCCTTTTCGTAATCTTTTAGTTTGAAATTAATTCGAGCAGATTGCGCTAATGATCTTTCTAAATATTTTGGATTGGAGTTCGCAACTAAAAATTCATAATCTATTAAGGCCATTTTTTCTTTTTTGGTTTTCATAAAACACTCTGCTCTGTTAGCATGTGCTTCTAAAATAAAAGATCCATTCGCAAATCGTTCTATATAATTATTAAAGCCGTTTATTGCATTTTCACAATCGCCAATTAAATACCTATTGTTTGCTGCCTGGTAAGTAATAGAATCTTGTGCACCTGAGCTAACGCTTGCAAAGGGTAATGTTTTTACGTAATTCAGATAGCCATCGGCATTGCCTGCATCCACATAAATATTTTTTATAGCTAATAATGCTTCTTTTGCTTCCTCAGTGCCTGGGTAATCGGCAATAATTGCTTTATACATCTCTGTAGCTTTCTCATCGTTTGATTCGTTATAATAAATTAAGCCTAAATTTAATCTGCTCTTCGCTACAAATCTGCTGTTTGGGAATTTTTGTATTACAGATAAAAAATATTGTATCGCATCTGGAATGTTATTCATTACAAAATAACCTGTTCCAATTTCATACGTTGCATCATCTGCATATGTTGAACTTGGGTAGTTACTCAACAATAGTTTTAAGGTTACTATCTTATCGTTCTGTTTATTTTGTAATCCTAAAATCATACTCTTCTGAAACAATGAATAATCAGAACCAGCAAGTTTATCGTTAATAATTTTATTGTAATTAAACAATGCTTTGTCGTATTCTTTGATCATAAAATACCCATCAGCCAAGCGCAATATTGCATCGTTAAAACGTTTAGAATTTTGCTGTGTACCTAGTTTAATTTCTGATTTTAAAAATCTATCAAAATATACGATAGCCGATTTGTACTCTTCTTTTTTGAAATAAGTATAGCCTAATTGATAATTTACCGCAGAGTTTAGTTCTTTGTTGAATTGAATATCCGATTGCTCGTATAAGGAGAAATATTTTAATGCCTCATCGTAATTATTTAATTGATAGTAACACTCCGCTTTCCAATACCAAGCAAAGGTTTGTATACTTTTATCTAAGGGGTTGCTGAGAGATTGATTAAATAATTTAATAGCTTCTTGATGTTTGCCTTCATTAAACAACTCAATGCCTCTAAAGTAACTTACTTTTTGTAAAGCCAAATTTGCACGTTTAGATCTAGGTTGTATTTTATCTAAAATTTCAATCGCTAATTTATAATTACGGGTATACAACAATGCTTCGCCTAAAAGCGATTGTGCATCTTCTGCATCAGCAGAATCAGGGTACTCATCAATGTAATCTTGGAAACTTTCAATAGCTGTTTGATAGAAATTTAATTCGTAAGATAACTTTGCGTAGTTTAATAAAGAGGAGGAGCTTAAAAATTTCTCTTGATCTAATTTTGCAGCTTTACCAAAAGCATTACGCGCAGAAGGTTTGTCTTTTAATTGATAAAAACTTTGTGCTATAATGTATAATGCGTGTTGAGTGTATGCTGTTTTTTTATCTGCAATTGTTTTCAAGTAATCAATAGCTTTTTGATACAACTGCGTTTGAAATGATGCATATCCAATTTCGTAGTTCGCTAAATCATTCAACTTTGTTTTTTTAGCTGCCAACTCATAATACTCAACTGTTTTGGCCCAATCCTTTAAAATAAAAGCACTCGCACCTCCAATTAAATAAATATCGTTTATGTTTTTTGCATTCGGGTTTTGAGCTACTTCTGCAACTGTGTTTAATGCTGCTGTATAATTTTTTTGTTCGTAATAAATTTTACAGATGTAAAACGGTGCAATTTCTGCATACGTTTTAGATGCCTTAATAAATTCAAACCGAGTTAATGCTTCCGAATAATTTTTTGAATTAAACTGTATTACCCCATCATAATATGCTGCAGGGTAGGAGTATTTACTATTTTTATCAATAAGCTTCTCAAATTGTGTGCTAGCCTCTTCAAACTTATCTGTTTCAAATAAGGAGTAACCATACCTGAAATAATATTCGTTTTGAATGGATTTCCCTAATAAACTTACATCCGTTTTTTGATACCATACTATGGTTTTCGGAAAGTTTCGTTGGCGATAGTAAAAACTACCTAACTCGTAACTCGCTGTTTTCGATAAAGGATTCTCGGGATATCGATCCACAAATGCCATCAATTTATTTTCGGCTCCTTGATGGTATAATTCTAAATCGCAAATTGCCATGTAATACTGAGCATGCACCAAGAGTTGCTTTGCATCATCACCTAAATACAAGGTTGAGTTTTTAATAAGGTCTTCGTTTACTTTTTCGAAGCTGTGGTAGGCTGCATTAAACTGCTGTAAATCGTACAAATGCAAGCCTTGCCTAAATTCTTTATCAATTTCTTTGAATTTCGACGACTCTTGCGCTTGTGCAAAAACCGAACAGAATAAAAGGATGATATATATGGATAGTTTCTTTTTTAAAACCATGTTTTTTACAAATTCTATTTATAACGTTCAAATCTATGTGTTTTTATATAATGGAGCCTGTTTAAAACTCATTAAAATATCCACAAATGAACAGAAATAGCGAATTATTTGCTGTTAACAACTTGTAAAAATGGGGATCTTGAGATTAATCCTGGGTTTATTCCCATTAATCCCTCAGGAATGAAGGATTGTATACTTTTGTAATACTCTACCCAGGCCGGAAAGAATTGATTATTGTTTGGGTTTTTATAGGTCATGGGTTGTAAATAAAACAATTTGGAATTTTTCTTTTGCGATTCAAATGCATGGTAAATTAATTCCGAACAGTACAAGGAATCATTATCCATTACAAATCGATCATCATATGCTTTGCCAATAGTGCTTATGGCATAAGCACTGGCTTGTTTTATTAAATATTTATACTCAGGTATTAATCGCATAGCTAAGTATTTGCCAGGGTTTGGGCATCGTAAAAACAAACTATCTATAGAAGTACTTTTAACACGGGATCCTATCGCTTCCACAGCTCGTAACTCACCATCTATTTTTACAATAATGGCCACATGCGAGAAATCCCTGCCCTGAAATCCTTCAGTAACCGCTTCTATAGCATCACATAAGGGACCACAATCTAAATCTTGAAAAACTAAATCTCCTTCTATAAGCTCAGGACGATTAATCTGTGCCCAAGAATTATAGGATATTCCAAGAATAAATAATGATATGAAGAGAAATCGCATACACAAATGTGCCGAAAACATGTCATTTATCCAATTTTTATAATTATTAGGGAAGTATGTTATATATTTTTAGACTAATCTAAAAATATAGTTATATTTGTGCGTGAAAAACTTAATACTTCCTTTTTTAGCATTGTTTTTGGCTTTACCCAGTACCGCTCAAAAAAAAGATTCTCTCTTAAAACGGAAAATTAATGTAGAGGAAGTGGTTATTTCTGGAAAGATGAAGGAGATGCGCAAAATCGACAGTCCGATTCCAATAGAATCTTACCAATCTCATTTCTTTAAAAAATCTGCGGTTAACAATTTACTAGATGCCACCCAACAAATTACTGGCTTGCGACCGCAAATAAATTGTTCTGTTTGCAATACAGGCGATATACACATGAACGGAATGGAGGGAGCTTACACTGCTATTTTAATTGATGGGATGCCAATAGTGAGTAGTTTATCTTCCATTTATGGATTGAGTGGTATTCCGCTGAGTATGATAGAGCGTGTGGAAGTGATTAAAGGCCCGGCAACTGCATTGTACGGTTCGCAAGCCATGGCGGGTGTAATCAACATCATTACCAAAAAAACAAACTCAGGAGATGTACTTTCTTTAGAAACAAATATTTCCAACATGCAGGAGTATAATAACGAAGTAGCATTTAGATGGAAACTCAGAAAAAATATTTCCGCTTTGAGTAGCATCAGTTTATTCAATTATAATAAACCATATGATGTAAATAGCGATGGATTTACAGACATAGCTTTACAAAATAGAATATCTGTTTTTAATAAAATTAAGATTGGGAATGGTGAACATCCTTATCAAATTGGTTTGAGGTTGTACAAAGAAAATCGCTGGGGAGGCCAATTAAATTGGACAGATAGATGGAGGGGAGGTGATTCTATTTATGGCGAAAGCATTGAAACCAATAGAATAGAGTTAATACAAAGTTGGTTATTGCCCTTGCCTGTTCCAGTAGAAATTCAGAGCTCGTATGTATATCATCAGCAACAATCTTTTTATGGTATAACAAGGTTTGATGCGGTGCAACACACCGGATTTTTACAAGGTATATACAGAAATCAACAACAAAAAAATGAATATGAAATTGGAGCATCTATAAAATATCAACATTATGATGACAATACAATTTTAACTAGAAAACTTGAGGATACCTTATTTACACAAGCTCAAGTAGAAGTGATGCCTGGAGTTTTTATTCAACAAGAGCGTGCTTGGAATAAACAATGGAAAACGCTAGCGGCTTGGCGAACAGATTTGCAAAAGAATCATGGATTAATTCATTCTCCACGTTTATCAATTCAATTCAAAAAAAACGAGCAAACTCAATACAGATTGGGCATGGGTAGAGGATTTAGAGTCGTAAATCTTTTTACCGAAGACCATGCAGCATTAACAGGCGATCGTAAAATAAAAATTGCAGAAGCATTGAATCCAGAAAGTTCATTAAATACTTTTTTCTCTATCGATCATTTTTCGTTGTTAACAAAAGCAACCTTAAAAACAGAAATACATTTTTTTTATAGTTATTTCTTTAATAGAATTCAAGCGAACTACGACATTGATCCGAATTTAATTGTATATAAAAATTTAGATGGAAATGTAATTAGCAGAGGAGCAAATTTGCGATTCGATTTACAAACAGAAAGCAATTGGAATTTGCAGGTAGGTTTCACCTTTTTAGATGCCTTTGAAAATAGGAGAGATAGCATACGGGCGAAGATACCATTGATGTTTAGTTCTAGGTTAAACACCAATGTGAATTTAAGTTACGACTTGCTTAAACTGAAAACTAAAATAGATTATCAGGTGGTTGGATATAGCCCTATGCGTTTGCCTATTTTACCAAATGATTTTAGGCCTGAATATTCTGATTGGTATTTTATTCATCAAGTTCAATTAACCAATACGAGTATTAAAAATTTGGATGTGTATATAGCAGTAAAAAACATTTTTAACTTTTTGCCTTCAGATCCAATTATAAGAGCGAATGATCCTTTTGATAAAAATGTGAATGTAAATAATCCTAATAATTATACGTTTGATGCTACTTATGGATATGCTCCTATGCAGGGGCGTAGAGTATTAATAGGCTTTCGCTATCATTTGGCTAGATAGTGTTGATTCAGGAAATGTTAATGGATAAACACCACCGTTAATGTATTTTACATAAGAGTAAGGACTTTCTTGCAATCTATTTGCATTTTCATCGGTACTTACATATTGTACAATTAATGACAATGGATTTTGCATAACGTGCACTTGTACAAAACCATTTGAACTTTCCCAACGAGCATTGTTTACAGAGCCACATGAAATCATTAAAGGGCCAGAGTTCTCTAAACCATCCAATACTCTGCGTTCAAAGAAATGTGTAGTACCTGCTAATAATAAATCACATTTACTGTTTACAATTTTTTGTTGTGCTGCACTTAAATTATCAATCCAAGAACCGTACATTGAATGTGCAGATACGATGATAATATCCTTATCTGTTTTATTTATGCTATTTAATGTTTTGATTAAATAGTTTTTAGTAGTGCTAGGAAATGCAATTTCTTGATTGTATGGATTGTCTGGGAAATGTAATACAATGTAGTGTACAGTGATACCTTTTACATCCATCTGTGCATAATACTCAGCTCCATTTTCATTCATGTTAACATTACTTCTCCTGTCAACACCTAATAAATTCAATAGTTTAGAACCGCTTCCCCAATCGCTTTGTCCATTACCGAAATATTCATTCTCTGCATCGGCAATAGTTGGATAAAAATTATTTCTCCACCAGTTGTTTCGAATTAAGAAACTTAAAAAACCATTTTCAGTATCTTTTTTTACATGGTCACCTACTCCTAATACAAATGCATCACCAGAATCTTGTATCCACTTGCTCATTTTGGCCATGTTAAGGTTATTCATAGGACTTGCATCATAATCAACGTCAAATTTTTCATACCCTATTTTTTTGAATTGGGGTATATGTACGGAGCTATATTTGTTTAGTTACAGATTTCTACTGCTAAACCCTAAAAGTACTTTATAGAGTAATTGAAGCTTACTTTTTAAAGTAAAGATTAAATTCATCTTCATCAAAACCGAGAATAATTTTCCCCATATTTTCAATTAAGGGTCGTTTGATAACACTTGTATTTGCTTGCATTACAGTAATTGCAGTAGAAATGGTTTTTAATTTCTTTTTATCTTCTTCTGATAAATTTCTGTAAGTAGGTCCTTTCGTGTTTATTAACTTTTCTAAAGAAACTATTTTCGTCCATTCTTTAATTTTAGCTGCTTCAATTCCTTGCTTTTTATAATCATGAAATTCATAGCTTATATTGTGCAACTCAATATAATCGAGTGCTTTCTTTACTGTATTGCAATTTTTAATGCCAAAAATTCGTGTGCTCATAGATTAGTGTGCTAGTATGCTAGTGTGTTAGTGTGCTAATAAGCAAATATATCTGTTAATCATTACTCATGCAAACACTAGCACACCAGCATACTAACACACTAGCACACTATCCCCCTTGCCCGCCGCTGCTTTTCCCTTTCACATCATCATTGCTTATGCCGCGTTGGTTTTTCTTAACTCCACCATCTAATTTTCCGAACCTGTAATTTATACTACAACCGTAGTTGCGATAGAAGTTTTGAAAATTTGTGGTTTGTGTAAATTGTGCTGTATTAAAATCTTGTTTCCAATCTCTAAACTTTTTCCAAGGGTTACTAATTTGAGCGCTAATCGTTAATTTTTTATCTAGATAATCTTTTGAAATGCTAAATGATGAATATACAAATTCATTTGATTGCCCTTGTAACTGTATCCATGGACTGTAATATCCAACGTTTACTCTTGCTCTGTAGTCTTTTGGTAAGGTATAACTCGCAAATGCAAATGCGTTACCTTGAAAACCTTCATTCGTAAAAAATTGCGAATTATAGGTTCCTTCTATCCATATATATGAAAGTAATGCATTTAAATTCACATTTAGTTTTTTACTGAATGGGTAGCTAATATTAGCGTTGAAACCTAGTTTTCTGTCTTTGCCTATATTCTCATAGGTATCTCTACTAATCGTATCAACACCTAATGAAGTAACACTCTGAATGGTATTGTTTGCGAAAGAATAACTCGCACCCACATTAATACTTCCTTTTTTGAACGTACTGTATCCAACTTCAAAATTATTGGTTAGCACTGCTTCTAAATTAGGATTTCCGTAATTAATAAATCGTGGATTAGTTTGATTGATGAAAGGATTGAGTTCCCAAATACTTGGGCGTTCTATGCGTTGTGTATAGCCTAAATTCAAACTACTCATGTCTTTAAATTTACGCTGCACAGATACCGAAGGAATTACATTGGTATAATCTTGTGTCACTTTGGTTGCAGTAGTTTCAAAGTCGGCATTTACTGTAGTGCGCTCTACTCTTACGCCCGCACGTATTCCCCAATGCTCTAACTTTAAATTATACGAATTGTAAAAGCTGTATACATTTTGTTGATAGTTGAAATTATTACTATTTGCAGAATCGTATACAAAATCATTTACAAAAGGATCAAAATTGTGTTGAGAATATTCGCTGAAATTATTTCTTAAAATTGCTTTTACACCAGCCTCTATGTCTACTTTTTTTATGGGGTGTACATAATCCATTTGATAGGTTTGCTCTTTTGTACCCGACTCGTTATTTTGTCTGTATGGATTAAAATTAAAGTTAACATTTTGGCTTGTGCTTACATTGTTTTCATTGCCGTTTGTACTTGGCGAATATTTATAAGAGAGCGTTAACAATTGGTCTTTATTTTTTTTGAAACCGTGTTGGAAATTTAAACCAATGTCGGTACCCGCCCAATCATTTTTACCATCATTCTCTAAAATAAAATATTGATCTAGCGAACCTGTAGATCCATAGAGTGTACTGCTTTGTGTGCTTAGAGAATTCCCATAACCTGGATTTGTTCCAATAGTAGCAGTTAATAAATTTAAAGTATCGAACTCGTAACTCATTTCAGATTCTACATATTGCCAAAACCAAAAATTTTTGTTGGTACCCTTTTGCAATAAAGTAGTTTCTTGTAAAATACCAACTCTACTAGAGTTAAAACCTGTTTCCGGAATGTCTTGGTAACCGTTGCCATAATATGCACTCATGGCAAATTTATTTTTTTTGAGTGTTAAGGATGCGCTCATACCTGGCCCCCAAGGAAAATTGTATCTTGTACTTACCGAGCCATTGTAACCTGATTCCAATTTTTTGGTAGTAATAATATTGATGATGCCCGCCAAACCTTCTGCATCATATTTTGCAGGCGGATTGGTAATTACTTCAATTTTTACGATGCTGCTTGCAGGCATTGCTTTAAATACATCGCTCGGGTTGCGAGCCACCAGAGAAGAAGGGCGACCATTAATTAGTACTTTAAAATTTCCACTTCCTTTTACTTGTATATTATCATCTGCATCAACACTTATTAAGGGCACTTTTCTAAGCATGTCTAATGCCGTTTGAAACTTACTTTCAGGGTCCGATTGTACATCGTACGAAATTCTGTCGACTTCTTGTTTTACCAATGCTTTATCGGTAGTGATTTCTACTTCTTGTAAATTGTTTCCTTGTATGGGTAAAAGTATGGTTCCAATGTTTAGGTTGAAATTATTTTCTGTAACCTCGATGTCCTTGGTAATTTTTTTATACCCAACATTTAAAATACTCAATTGATGTTTACCTGTTGGAACTTTTTCAAAAATAAAAGAGCCATCCTCTTTACTCAAGGTAGTTCTTAAATTACTCAGATTTTCTATTTTAATAGTGATGGTAGCATACGATAACTTTTGATTCCTAGTTGAATCAATTATAGTACCCCTTATAATGCCTTTCGCATCAGCGTTTTGTGCTTTTGTTTGGTACGACCATATTCCAAGCAATAGCAGTAGAACAATTTTTTTCATTCGAGTAGAATTTATTAGATGAATAATCTAAGGTAACGATTTTTGTCTTTCAAAATTGTAACTATAGGGTTACTATCGGAAATGTTGCAGACTAGTTACTAGTCACTAGTCACTAGTCACTAGTCGTTAGACCGCACTTTGCGAGTTTTTTGTCTAACGACTAAAGACTAACTACTAATATCTATTTTTCCTATCTTCGATTATGATTAAAAACGACCCCAAAGATTGGATAGGATTTATTTTTAAGTTCCACAAATCGGATACCATACGAACTTTATCATTGGCAATTGTGTTGATGTGTGTATACTCTGCAATTGTTGCATTCATCGAATTAAATTTTTTGAATTTGAGTGAAAATTCGCATTTAAAAAATATTACGGTGATGCATGGCTTATTGGGTTTTGTAATTTCGATGCTATTGGTGTTTAGAACCAATACAGCTTATGATAGGTGGTGGGAAGGCCGGAAGCAATGGGGTTCGTTAGTAAACAATTCTAGAGGTTTGGCCATTAAAATGTCGGCCATATTGGCTCCAGATAATACGGTGGATCGTAGTTTTTTCAAAAAAACCATCCCAGCATTTGCATCGGCTTTAAAAAATCATTTACGTTCGGAAGAAACAAAACTGGAATTATTTGAATCTGCGAACGACGATGAAATGATAGATCATACTAAACATTTACCAAATCAGGTTTCTTTAATCATCAATAAAAGATTACAAAATTTAGTTCGACATGGGAAACTAACACAAGAGCAATTATTGTTTATTAACCCAGAGGTGTTATCATTTAATGATATTTGTGGTGCCTGTGAACGTATAAAGAACACACCCATTCCTTATTCTTATTCAGCATTTCTAAAAAAATTTATTTTTATATATGTGATTACTTTACCCTTAGGGTATGTGTTTTTATTGGGCTATTTCGTAATCCCTGTAGTAGCTTTTATCTTTTACGTATTAGCCAGTTTAGAATTAATTGCCGAGGAAATAGAAGATCCTTTTGGTACAGATGAAAACGACTTGCCATTGGATAAGATATCAGAAACTATTAAAAGAAATGTAGAAGAGATTCTGTAAATTGGCAGATGATCCAAAAATTACCTATACATGCAATTTTAGAGTTAGCCAAAACGAATCCATTGTTTGATGTGCGCAGCCCTTCTGAATATACGCATGCACATATACCTGGAGCAATATCTTTACCCATTTTTAACGATGCACAACGTGCAGAAATAGGGACTACGTATAAGCAAAAAAGTGTACAAGATGCGATTAAGATTGGACTAAATTATTTTGGAACAGATTTAACGAAACACATTGAAATTGTAGAGAGACAACTTGCAACTACAAGCGATAAAAAAGTGTTGGTACATTGTTGGAGGGGAGGAATGCGAAGTGGTGCCATGGCTTGGTTATTAGATTTCTATGGATTTGAAGTAATTTTACTTCAAGGAGGATACAAAGCCTATAGAAACTTAGTTTTGCAAAGTTTTACCTTAGCCATAGACTTTAATGTGTTAGGAGGATATACTGGAAGCGCAAAAACAGAAGTACTATTAGCTTTAAAAGAAAGAGGAGAGGCAGTAATAGATTTAGAAGGCTTAGCCTCTCACAAAGGTTCGAGCTTTGGTGCATTAGGTTTACCAATACAACCCACGCAAGAACAATTCGAAAATAATTTACATAAGGAATTGCTGGAATATATTCGTGTAAATGAGGAAGGTGAACTTCATCAAGAAAAAAGAATATGGCTGGAAAACGAAAGTCAGCGAATTGGTTTGGTAAATATTCCGAAAGCATTATTTGAAAATATAATAACATCCTCTTTATATATTTTACAAATACCATTTGAAGAGCGTTTAAAATTTATAGTAGAACATTATGGAAAATTTACTTCACAAGAATTAATAGATGCAGTGTTACGCATACAAAAAAAACTCGGAGGATTGGAAACTAAAAATGTAATTCAGTTCATAGAGGAAGGCTCAATTTACAATGCTTTTGAGTTATTGTTGAAATATTATGATCGACAATATTTAGTTGCCGCCAATAGATCTACTCGAATTGGAAAAATTATAAATGGGGAAAGCATAAATGTTAAAGAAAACGCAAATAGTATATTAGAAATTTTAAAAATTGATGGAAGAATTTAAATTAACGCAATTTGCGAAGGGTGCAGGATGTGGTTGTAAAATTGCACCGAGTGTATTAGAAAATATTTTAGCGAATAGCAGAGTGGATGGAGTTTTGCAAGAAAATTTATTGGTAGGAAATGCTAGCAACGACGATGCCGCGGTATACGATTTGAATAATGGAACGGCTTTATTAGTAACAGCCGATTTTTTTATGCCGATTGTTGACGATGCTTTTACTTTCGGAAAAATTGCGGCTGCCAATGCTATAAGTGATGTGTATGCAATGGGTGGAAAGCCAATAACAGCCATCGCTTTGCTGGGTTGGCCCATTGATAAATTGCCGGCAGAATTGGCATCAAAAGTAATGGCAGGTGCGAAAGAAATTTGTAAAGAGGCAGGCATTGTTATTTCGGGAGGGCATACGATAGATTCTGTTGAACCATTTTTTGGATTATCTGTAAATGGAATGGTTGCCTTAGAAAACGTAAAACGCAACAGTACTGCAAAAGTAGGCGATGTATTATTGCTTACCAAACCATTGGGTGTAGGCATTTTGGCCACCGCACAAAAAAGAGGAGTATTAAAAAAAGAACACGAAGCAGTATTAGTAAATGCCTTGTGTAGTTTAAACTCTGTTGGCGAATATTTTGGAACGCAAAAAAATATAAGTGCGATGACGGATGTAACGGGGTTCGGAATAATGGGCCATGCAATTGAGATGGCAGAAGGAGCGGGGTTGAGTATACGCTTAGATTTTGGCAAATTGCCAATACTTAGCCAAACTCAAGAATACATAGATCAGCATATTTTGCCCGATGCTACTTTTAGAAATTGGAATGCCTACCTGCCTAAAACTAAAATTGCCGAAGGCATAGATCCGAAGCAAAGTTTTTCTCTGTTACCCGACCCGCAAACGAATGGAGGTTTGTTAATAGCTGTGAGAGCAGGCACGCAAGAAGAGCTCAAGAAAGCAGCAGCGGAGCGCGGAGTGGAATTGTGGGAGATCGGCAGGTTTGAGGAGCAAGGGGAGAAGGTGTTGAGCGTGGAGTAGAGAGTTTGCCAATTGTGAATTTTTGAGATTTTCGGTCTATCGGCCTTTCAAATATTCGGTATTTCGAAAAAAACAAACCCCTTTTGTCAACGACAAAAGGGGTTTGTTTTTTTTGTGGAGCTGGAGGGAGTTATAGGAGGCAATTTTTATAATAATAGATTTGGTGTTTCATTTAACTTATACAGCTTAAATAATAACGGACAACACGCTAATTTAAGTGTAGTAGCAAATTCAAAATTCATTTGCAGTAAACCAATGGTTGATAGCAACACATATATGGATGAAGGAACTAGAGAGGGATCAAAAAGTTTTGTTTCAATTGCTCAACAGGATGGCATTAGAGTTATTAATAATAACTTTATTTCTACATACCGACCTAGAGCAGATTTAAAAGGCACAGGTGTAGTTACCTGGTCTAGTAGAACTTATATTCATAATAATGATTTTACGGGGCTTGCATTTGGAATTGAATCTGGTGGGAATTTAAATGTGTTACAATATAATAGCGTCTACAACAACGAGTTTACGGACGTTTCATTAGCTATAACAGAAACAGCGATGGCTGGATCTCAATTACGTGAAAATACGATTGTGCTTCCTGAGTATGAAAGTAATAATTGGTTAATGGAGAATTATGGTATTAAGCTAGATTTATCGAGAGGATTTAATGTTTCAAATAATTTAATTGAGGTTCAGTCTGATATAAGTAATATAAATACATATGGAGTTTTAGTTAAAAATTCACAAACTATCCCATGTAATATAGATCATAATTTTTTTACAAAATTAGAATTTGCAAATCAATTAGAAGGAAACAACGATGTAATAGGAATACAATGTAATCAATACAATCAGACAAACCAAGATTGGTCGATTAATCCAGTTACCGTGGGTACTATTCATCATTTTGGGCTTGATGATCCAGCAGAAATGCAAGCTGCAAATTATTTTCCTGATACAGTTGTAGGTGATAGTGTAAATCATATCCGACTTAATGAAAATATGACATTTACATATTATTCTGTAGCAGAGCCTTCAGATTCTGTATTTCCTATTTATGTAACTGACAATGTATTAGTAACTTCTGTTTCTAGTTCAAGTTATGAAGGAGAATGTCAAATTCCACTAGACCCTTGTGGTGGTAATCCAATTCCATGTGTTGCTTATGCTCAAGATTTAGTAAATAATAATTCTGAGGCTAGTTCAGATTTAATATTTAAATATAAACTTAATCTAGCACAACAATTAAGAGATAGCGGTATGATGGAAGAGTTGAGACAAATGATTGAGGCTGAAACTAGCACAGAGTGGGAAGAAATAAAACTACCAATATATATTGAGTACGGTGAAAGTATGGGTGTTAGTGCTCAAGATTTGATTGATAATCTTCCTTCTGGGGATTATAAAGATTTCATGCAAGTAATATTGGATATTAAAAATGAAGATTTACCTATCGATAGCATTGGAGACGTTGGTCTTACTGAAGATATTATTACAATTGCAGAAAGTAATTCACCAACTTCAGCAGCAGCAAAAAAAATATTAGAATTATTTTATGATTATCAATATGTTAGAGAGGCTGAACGTTGGGAAGAATCCAATATGGTAGTACATAATAATGACACAACAAAAACGGCTTCAAATTTGGTAACTAAAGAAGAAAATATTGAGAGTAATGAAATGCCTTTAAATGTAAAACCAGATTTTTTGTTAATCCCAAATCCAAGTGATGGTAATTTTGTTGTTAAATTAATTTCTTCAGCAAGTGGAGTTGTTTATATAATTGATATGAATGGTAAAATTATAAGTCAAGTTGAACTTTCTAAAAATGGAAATATGTATATAGAAAAAGGTAGTGTAACGCCTGGAGTTTATAATATTCGTCTGATAAACAGCACTGATTCTTATCAACTTAATAAAAGAATTGTTATATTGGAATAAATATGAAACGTATCTGCTTAATTATTGTAACATTAATTTATACATTTTCAAATGTACATGGGCAGATACGTTTTTCTAAATTTTACGATTATAATAGAACATCAAACCTTATTGTAGATGTTATAACACTTGCTGATACAGGTTATTTTATGGTAAGTCAGTGTACTGATTTTAAATCATTTGATACTTTAAATTATCAAAAGACTCACTTATATTTCATCCGTACAAATGAATTTGGTGATACTGTTTCTACTAAAATATATACACGACCTCGTTTTAGTATAAAAGGCCTAAAGTTAATAGAAGCAAATTGGGGCTATTTGTTAGCAGGCGAAGAGTATGATTTAAAAAGATATAAAGAAAATGGTTTTGGTGCTTATATTAAACTTTGGAAAATTTCAACTTCAGGAGACTCTTTATCAACTATTAATTATGATTTGCAATTTGGAGATGATCAAGTTGTAGAAATAATTAATACTAATGATAATGGTTTTGCCGTATTAGGGCAAACTTGCAATCAAGTTCAATCTGGTAAAAAGTGTAATTACTTTTTAATGAAATTGGATAATAATGGAAACAAATTATGGCATCAGATTTATAAACAAAGTAACATTAGTTTTGAAAATCCAAATTCGTTAATACAACTTCCAGATGGTACGTTTTATTTGTTTGGACAGTCAACTCTAAATAGCGTCATGAAATGGTTTCTTGTTAAAACAGATTCTACAGGCAAGCAATTATGGTATAAAACATTTAATGAATTTCCTAGGCAAGCTGGTTCAACTATAATACATATAAAAGAGAATAAAATTTTACTTAGTGGCTCATACTCTACTGATGTAAATGGATCTTCTGCTTCAATCGTTAGAGGATGTGTTATGATTATAGATACTTCAGGTAATAAAATTTGGAGCAAGTCTTATGGTGGCAATTCTAAAAGCGGATTTACTAGTGGTATATTATTTAATAATAAACTTTTGCTAAGTGGTTATAACATTGCCGACGATTCTTTGAAAAATGGTCAAGGATGGCTTTTATCAATTAATTTTAATGGTGATAGTTTATTTCAAAGATTATATAATACAAATCTAAAGTGGCCCGAACAAATCTATAACATAAACAAAACTTACGACGGGTTTCTCATGTCTGGATATGGAGTAGATCCAAACGATACAGTTGCTAATCAAGACGCATGGCTATTAAAAGTGGATAGTTTTGGTTGTTTGACTCCAGGTTGTCAATTAGTTGGTATTGATAATATCCCATTTAGTCGAGAAGAGATTAAAATTTATCCAAATCCTGCAATTAACAATATTCAAATCAAACATTCAAATAAGATTATTTCCTATCGAATTGCGGATTACACGGGTAAATTATTAGATACAGGGAATTATGTTGAATCTGGGATTAATATAACTCAGCTTTCTCCTGGCAGCTATATTGTTCAGGTTTTACTAGATAATAAAACCCAAGCTTTTGGTAAGTTGATAATTCAAAAATGAAACGTATCTGCCTGTTAATCGGACTATTTTTTTATACATTTTCAAATGTACTTGGGCAGATACGTTTTTCAAAATTTTACGACTATAACCACACCGCTAATTTAATTTCTGATGTAGCAGTGCTCGGTGATAGTGCATACTTTACTGTGAGTCAATGTGTAGATTTAAATGTAATCGATACATTAAATTTTCTAAAGACGTATTTGTATTTTATAAAAACTAATCAACTAGGTGATACTATTTTTACAAAAGTTTATCACAAACCTAGGTTTAATATAAAAGGTACTAATTTGCTAAAAACAAATTGGGGATATTTTTTAGCAAGTGAAGAATATGATTTAAAGAAATATCATGAAAACAAAATAGGCGCATCATATATTAAATTATGGAAAATAGATAATTTTGGTGATACAATTTCTACTAGTGTATATGATATCCAGAATGGTGATGATTTATCCATTAGAATTATTAGAACCAACGATAACGGTTTTGCAGTTTTGGGTCAAACTTGTAATCAGATACAAATGGGTAAGAATTGTGATTATTTGTTAATTAAATTAGATAGCAATGGTAACAAACAGTGGCATCAAATTTATAAGTACAATAACTCCAGTTTCGAATCACCATGCTCGATTGTTCAATCAAATGATGATAGTTACTATTTAATAGGTAACTCAGTTATAAATGGAGTTATGAAATGTTATATAGTGAAAACTGACGTTAATGGTAATAAATTATGGAGTAATGTATATACTGACTATCCAAGAGAATCAGGCAACTCTATTATTCTAGTAAATAATTATTTATTTGTTGCTGGTTCATATAATTTGAATATGAATGGAAGTGGTAGTAATAGAGGTTTTTTGATGAAGATAGATACAAATAGTATCGTAGTTTGGAATAAATCATTTGGAAATACTAAAAATGCAGGAGTAAATCAATTAATACATTATAATAACAAAATATATTTCGTTGGAACAAATGATGTTAATGATAATATTAATAGAGGACAAGCTTGGTTCATGGCATTAAGTTTAGATGGTGATAGCTTATTTCAAAGGTTATATAACCCTAATTCAAAAACTCCAGAACAAGTTTACAATATTAGTAAGACCAATGATGGTTTTTTGATGTCTGGGTATGGATATGACCCTTTGGACACGGTTATTAATCAAGATGCTTGGCTTTTAAAAGTAGATAGTTTTGGATGTTTGACTCCAGGTTGCCAATTAGTGGGAATTGATAATATTCCATTTAGTAGAGAGGAAATTAAAATTTATCCGAACCCTGCGAAGGAAAATATCCAATTCAAACATTCAATTAAAGTTATTTCATATAGAATAGCAGATTATAATGGAAAGTTATTAGACGCAGGAAATTATATTGAATCTGGGATTAATATAACTCGACTTCCTTCTGGCAGCTATATTGTTCAGGTTTTACTAGATAATAAATCTCAAGCTTTTGGTAAGTTAATTATTAAATAATAAATACTCTCCAAAGAATTATCCAATCTTAAAACCTCAAGTACATACAAATGGTTAATAATTTTAATCATAAATTATTAATAATTATTATGAAATAAATTTATATCGCAGGTTTTAATTTTTGAGAAAGTACAAACATATCATTCCCCACTTTCTCATCCACAATCTTTGCATAATGTTGAGTACTTCTAAGGTCTTTATGACCTAGCATTTTACTTACCGTTTCAATCGGTACACCGTTAGACATTGTAACAGTTGTAGCAAATGTGTGGCGTGCCATATGAAAAGTTAAACACTTCTCAATTCTGCATACATCTGCTACTTCTTTTAGGTAAGCATTTATTTTTTGATTGCTAATGAGATTAAATACTGTCTCATTTGCCATTAAATCTTCCACATTACAATATTTATGTAAGATGCTATTTGGTATATCTAGCAATGGTACATGTGATTTAGAGCCAGTTTTCTGACGTTTAAAACGAATCCAATACACATTGTTTTTATCTAACTCTAATTCAGATTTCTTTAATTGTAAAACATCCACATATGCCAGTCCAGTATAACAACTAAATATGAACATATCTCTAACAAAGTTCAATCGCTCATTTCTGAAATCTGTTTTAAGTATTCGGTTAATTTCATCTTGAGTTAAATACTGTCTTTCTACTGGTTTAATCGATAAAGAAATATCCGCAAATGGATCTACTCTTATCCATCCATTTTTGAAACTATTAATAACTATCTTTTTTAGATATTGAAGGTATTTCTTTGTAGTATTCTCACTACATATTTTATTGATTTTTAAGAAGGTTTCAAATTTGAGAATGTGAGCACGAGTAATAGATTTCATACTGATGTCTTTCATTTTGTACTCGAGCTTCAGAAACTCTGCCATGTATCGTTTACAGGTATCATACTTTAACCAGGTAGAATACACGAAGTCTGTGCCGATGAGCTTTTTCATCTCTACATTATTTTCCTCCCATAATTCTAAAAGCATTTTTGGAGCTTCTGAATTTACCCCCATTATGGCATCTCTCAATAATTCAGGAATTACTTCATCGTGCAAGGAGAGTAGCTCTGTATATTTATTGTACACTTTTGCCCTTAATGCATCTAAGTATAAATTTAAGGATGCTGCCTCTGGGGTTTTAGCTATACACTTTGCTTTAGATTGGCTCCATTGTTTTAAGACAACAAATCGCTTGGTTCTCATGGCTACCGAGCGACCTTTAATCGTAATTCGCAGCATCACAGGACATTCACCGTTTTGTTTGATTTTAGATTTGTTGATATAATACAACAAACTGAACATGCTTTTTTCTGACATAGATTTTATCGTTAATTACCCTTTATTTAGCTTGCAATGTTACGATGACCTATTTACATTCTACTTCACTAATAGAGTGTATCTCAGTGCATTTCGAACAATTCGTGACCCCTTTGAAAATTTTCATGAGGGGTCACGATTATGGTACAAAAAATATCATCGAAATGCACTTATTTGCATTATTAATAAAACAAAAAAGCGTGTTAATCATCGATTAACACGCTTTTGCACTAATTTTTGTTAGTTTCAGTGGAGCTGGAGGGAGTCGAACCCTCGTCCAAACATGGGATGTGTAACGCCTTCTACATGCTTAGATTGCTTTAAGTTTTCGATCTGGTACTGATCGCAATCAATCTATACCAAACTTATTTCCTTTGTTTTCGAGAATTAACGGAACCTTTCCTTCTCTATTCCGACTTTTCCAGTATCCCATGCTCGGTCGCGGTCGTTCGGCGCTCCCGTGAGATATTCAGCTTCCCTATCTGATAGGGACGAGGCATTTTAACATTCCGTTAAAATTAAGCAGCTAAAGCGTAGTTATTTTCGCCAATTATTGTATGAAAGTTTCTTTAAAGGGGATCCTAACAAAACCCTGCATGCTTACATTCAAATCTGCCACCCTGTCAATTCCAAGCAGCCCCGAGTTAGTGTGCTAGTATGCTAGTGTGATAGTGTGCTAGCGGGTGCAAAGATACAAATTAATTAGCTAATGGGATAATTAGCTAATTAGCTAATGAAGGTAAGGCTGAGAAAATTTCAAGTGTACCTCTAATATTCTAAATAAATAGCCACCTAGTAAAAATTAACATCTTTGCACCCCATTAGCTAATTATCACATTATCACATTAGCTAATTAACTCATTAACTTATATTCTTTCAACGCCACTTCCAAACACTCCATCGCTGCAGCCAAATCTTCT
>CALRTZ010000037.1:0-28223 GCA_943371235.1 Sphingobacterium thalpophilum
CATCAATTACAAGCTCCAAAATCTATTATAAAATCCATCGCGGTTGGATTTGGAATTGGTTTACTAAACCCAATGTTATTACCCTTTTGGATTGTAGTGTTAAGTACCTACCATCAGTATGAGTTAATGGTAATTCCTAGTTACTTAAACAACATTGCCTTTATAATGGGCACTGCTATGGGTGCATTTTTATTGCAATATTTAATAGTTGTACTATTGAAAAAATTCAACGATAAATTTGAAACAACATTGCGTAAATACGCAAATCTCGTAACTGCTTGGATGTTTATATTTCTGGGCATTTTTCAGCTAATTAGCCTTTTGAAAAAATAATAGTACAATGTACTTGTACACTGTACGACTTACATTGTACAATTATTTAAACATTTCTAGGGCTAATCTAAAGGTGTTACAGTGTGCTTCAACAATGTGTTAAATGTTTTCAGAATAACCGCCGCCCATGCTTATGGCTAAAGGAATATTGTTGTTTTTAGCAAAATTTAACACGAGTTTATCTCGTTGTTTACAAGCTTCCATACTTAAGGCGAGTTTTCCCAATTTATCGGTTTCTAATACATCTACACCGGCCTGGTAAAAAATGAAATCGAATGCATTCTCTAGTTCAAACTTTTCTAATTGTTTTTTTAAGATGGATAAATACTCCTCATCCGTTGTAAAATCTTTAAGTGCAATGTCTAAGTCGGACTTTTCTTTTCTGTAAGGGAAATTATTTGCCCCGTGCATTGAGAATGTAAATACCTGCGGATGATGTTCAAATATCTCGGCAGTGCCGTTACCTTGATGTACATCTAAATCTATAATTAGAATATTTTTTACGTGTTGATGATGCAATAAATAATGGGCTGCAATGGCTTGGTCGTTTAGTAAACAAAAGCCTTCGCCCCAATTACTACCGGCATGGTGTGTGCCTCCTGCGATATTTAAAGCACAGCCGTATTTTAAAGCGTGTAAGGCACAATCTATGCTGCCTTGAGTAATCATGAGCTCACGTTTTATTAATTGCTCAGAGAGAGGGAAACCAATTCTGCGGATTTCGTGGTAGGAGAGAGTTTGATCTTTTAGTTTATGCCAATACTCAGCAGTGTGGGCGAGCAATATATATTGTTCGTGTACTTCTTCCGGACTAACTAAATGATTTTGATGAATAGAACCTTCGTACAATAACTGTTCGGGAATTAGCTCATACTTTAACATTGGGAAACGGTGTCCCGCTGGTAAAGGATGAGCGTAAATTGGGTCGAAAGCTATTTTTATCAAAATTAGTTTAAGAATAAAAACTCCTTCAACAACACTTCAAGTTTTGCAAAAGTTTCATCGCTGTCCCAATTATTTTCGATACCAGGTATAGCTAGAACCTTTTCAAACAGGGCATCTTGGCGGAATCCCATTTCTAATGCATAACTGTATGGCTTGGTACTAAAACTTACTAAAGAGTATTTGGAAACATATTGATCAGGGAAATGCTTATTCAATTTGGCTTCAATTTTTTTGCGTAGTAAAAATTTCTGATCAGCTACCTTGTCGCGCATTTCAATAAAATTCTCTACAGCCATATCAGCAATTGCATCTGCATTTATTTTACGGATGTCTTGAAATTCCGCTAACAAAGCTTCCCAATTATCACCGTGTTTATCCATCAAATTCCCGAACTCAAAACAATCTTCAAAACCCGCATTCATTCCTTGTCCGAAGAAAGGCACAATGGCATGAGAAGCATCGCCCATTAAGCCTAGTTTATCTTTAAATACCCAAGGGAAACATTTCACGGTAACTAAGGATCCATTAGGATTGGACATGTATTCGTTCACAACATCTGGTGAAAGAGCCACTACATTCGGGAATTCTCTTGTTAAAAACTCTTTTACTTGTGCTTCAGTTTGCAAACTTGCAAACGATGGATTTCCTTCGAAGGGAAAAAATAAGGTACAGGTAAAACTGCCATCTAAATTTGGCAAGGCAATTAACATAAATTGATTACGTGGCCAAATATGTAAGGCGTTTTTTTCTAATAAAAACTCGCCATTTGGACCAGCGGGTATGGTTAATTCTTTATAGCCTTGGTCTAAATAATGTTGAGAATATTCGAACCTATCTGTTTTGGTTTGCAAGGCTAAACGAGCTGCCGAAAATGCACCATCTGCCGATAATACTAAGTCTGATTTTACTGCAGAATGTTCTTTGGTGTTCATGTTTTCAAAATGGCAAGTAGCATTTTGTACATCCACATCAAAACAACGTTCGTCAAAATGTATGCTGATGTTCGGGTTCTCATCTGCCAATTCCATTAGTCGCTTATTTAAGCCACCTCTAGAAACCGAATAAATTGCTTCATCTTCTTTTCCGTATGCTTGATATTGTACATCACCATTTATTTGGTGAATTACTCTACCGTACATGGGGATGCCAACTTTGCGGATTTCTTCTTCTAAGCCCATTGCACGCAAGCCATTAAAACCTCGGTGACTTAATGCTAAATTAATTGATCTTCCACCAACATATCCAGCCTGACGCATGTCTGATCGTTTCTCATAAATCGTTACTTTATGTCCGCGTTTAGCTAGGTATTGTGAAAGCAGCGAGCCAACTAAGCCAGCGCCAATGAGGGTTATGTTTTTTTGTGATATCATACAAATTGAATTGTTAATTATTTAAAAAATTGTACGCTGTATGTTGTACACTGTACATTGTACAACATACAGCGTACCGTTTATTGAGACAAAATCTGCCCAAAGTGATAAACATCCTCAAACGAGTTATACATTGGTACAGGGGCAAAGCGTAGTACTTCCGGTTCGCGCCAATCGCCAATTATACCTTGTTCGGTTAATTTATCGAATACTTTTTTACCACCTTCTTTACAAATAATTGAAAGTTGTGCGCCACGATTAGTAGGTTCCTCAGGAGTAATAATGTTGAATTTTTCGAAGCCTATTTTTTTGTTTGTTTCGTTCACGATGAACTCCATGTAAGCGGTTAACTTCAAACTTTTTTCTCTTAAGTTTGATAGACCTGCTTCATCAAATAAATCTAAGGCAGCTCTATGCGCCGCCATGGTTAACACAGGCACATTACTCATTTGCCAACCTTCAGCACCAGGTTCCGGAATGAATCCTTTTTTCATTTGGAAACGTGTATCTTCTTTATATCCCCACCAACCTGCAAAGCGAGGCGTGTCGGGGTTTGTAGAGTGTTTCTCGTGTATGTAAATTCCAGAAATTCCACCAGGGCTAGAGTTCAAATATTTATAAGAACACCACATCGCAAAATCCACCTCCCAATCGTGCAATTCCATCGGAACATTACCCATGGCATGTGCTAAATCGAATCCACAAAATGCACCTGCTTCGTGTGCTTTTTGGGTAATTTCTTTCAATGGGAAAAACTGACCGGTGTAATAATTCACACCACCCATCATTACTAATGCCAAGGAATCTTTGTGTTGTTCTATGGTGTCTAAAATGTCTTCGTGGCGTAAGGTATATTCACCATCGCGAGGTATTAATTCTATGATGGCATCATCAGGATTAAATCCATGAAAACGAACTTGCGACTCCATAGCATATTGGTCGGAAGGGAATGCACCGCCTTCCATTATAATTTTATAACGATCTTTTGTTGGGCGATAAAAACTAACCATCATTAAATGTAAGTTCACCGTAAGTTGGTTCATGGCAACTACTTCAATAGGTTTAGCACCAATTAATTTCGCTAAACTATCTTTCGTAGTTTTTTGGTAATACATCCATGGAGTGTCGGTTTTAAAATGTCCTTCAACACCGTATGCAGCCCAATTATCGAGTTGTTTTAACACATATTCGCGTGTTGCTTTTGGTTGTAGTCCTAAAGAATTGCCACAAAAATAAATAGCATCCTTGCCTTCGTGTTGAGGAAATAAAAACGCCGACCTATATTTTCTTAAAGAGTCGCTTGCATCTTGTTGTTGTGCAAAGGGTAGTGTATTTTCAAATATCATCTTGTTGAATTGTGAATTGTGAGTTGTGAATTAGGAGAGGCGTTGCTTTCTTAATTCTTAATACTTAATTCCATTTCCTCTTTTCTTTTTTTCTAAACAATAAATTTGCTTCTATCAAGTCCCAGCCACTCCAACGCAGTTCCCGAGTTTAATCGCTCTTTCACATCTGCTGTGTATGGCATGCTTTCAATTAATTTTCCGGGTTGCAATTCGCCTAATGGAAATGGGTAATCGGTGCCTAGGGCTAATTGATTGGGGCCGAATAATTCCATCAAATAATTCATCATTAATGGGTCGTGCACCAGGGTATCTATGTAAAATTTATTCAAATAATTACGCGGATTTATAGGGTTATCAATGGCAACTAAATCTGGACGCACATTAAAACCGTGTTCAATTCTTCCAATGGTTGCAGGGAAACTTCCACCGCCGTGCGCAAAGGCAACACGTAGTTTCGGATACTTTTCAAAAATACCACCAAAAATCATAGAGCATATTGCAAGCGATGATTCTGCAGGCATTCCTACTAACCAAGGCAACCAATATTTTTGCATTTTCTCTTTAGACATCATGTCCCAAGGGTGAACAAAAATAGCAGCACCTAGTTTTTCCGCTTCTTCATAAAAAGGATAAAAGTGTGGGTCGTTTAAATTCAAATCGTTTACATGCGAACCGATTTGTACACCGGCCATGCCTAATTCTTTTATGCAACGATGTAGTTCTTGAACTGCCAAATCTATATCCTGTAAAGGAATAGTAGCAAGCCCTACGAATTTGGTAGGATATTTACGTACAATATCTGCAATATGATCGTTCAAATATTTAGAAACATCCAAGGCATCATTAGCTTTCGCCCAATACGAAAACATTACCGGAATAGTAGAGAGCACTTGTACATCTACATGGTGGTGATTACATTCTTTAATACGAACTTCTGCATCCCAGCAATTATCTTGTATCTCTCTGAAAAATTTATCGTCTTGCATCATCCTTGCGCAGCATGGTTTATGATGGTCTAAATGTATAAATCCACCGTAACCAAACTTCTCCGCCCATCGGGGCATGTGCTCAGGTATTATATGAGTATGTATATCTATTTTCATGTGCTCGTGTGTTCGTATGCTAGTGTGCTCATAAGCCAAGGCATTCGTAAATTCGTCAGTTCGTAAATTCGCTATTTCGCTTTTGGTGGTTGCATCACATTACCACAGTGGTTGCAAACTCGTTTCTCTTCGTTCGAATAAAACTTCTCCATTACTGGAGGTAATTGTTTTACAATGTCGGTGAGTTCAAAATATTCTTCGTACAATTTCTCGTTGCAATTCTCGCAGAACCAAATAAAACCATCGATTTCTTTGTTTTCACGAACTTTCTCTACCACCAAACCTACTGTATTTTCGGGACGTTGAGGAGAGTGCGGTGTTTTAGGAGGAAGTAAAAACATATCGCCTTCGTTAATTGGAATATCTACGGGTTTACCATCTTCAATAATTCGAAGCACCATATTTCCTTCTACTTGTAAATACAATTCTTCGCTTTCATTGTAATGAAAATCTTTACGCGAATTCGGTCCACCCACCACCATCACAATAAAGTTTTCTGCATCTTTATATACACATTGATTTCCTACTGGGGGTTTGAGGAGATGTCTATTATCATCAATCCATTTTTTAAAATTGAAAGGTCTTAGTATAGCCATGGTATAATTGTTTAGAGATGGTAAATGTACAATTTGAAAAAGGCAATACAAAGCCCCTAAACCTGCTTTTTTCATTTCCGGATATGCTGTACTTATGTATATTTGAAGAAAATATACGATGGACTTAAATTTAAAAGGTAAAAGAGCATTGGTTTGCGGTAGTACTCAAGGTATTGGCAAAGCCATCGCTATAGAATTGGCTCTATTAGGTGCTAGTGTTACTTTATTGGCTCGTAATGAGCAAGCCCTAAAAGAAGTGGTACTCGATTTACCCAATCAAGGTGCACATGAATATTTGGTAGCCGATTTCTCCGATTATAAAAATGTACAGTTTAAAATAGCTCAATATTTAGAAAATAAGAAAATAGATATTTTAATTAATAACACTGGCGGTCCTCCGGCAGGCCCAATAACCGACGCAGAACCATCCGCATTTATAGCCGCTTACCAATCGCATTTACTTTGTAACCATGTGTTGGTGCAAGCGGTAATTCCTAATATGAAAATCAACAAATGGGGACGAATAATTAACGTAGTTTCAACCTCTGTTCGTCAACCATTAAAAGGCCTAGGAGTAAGTAATACAACGCGAGCAGCAGTTGCTGGTTGGGCTAAGACATTAAGTTTTGAATTGGCAAAAGACGGCATCACCGTAAATAACGTATTGCCAGGAGCTACTAAAACCATACGATTAGAAAATATTATACAAGGCAAAGCTCAAAAAACGCAACATGCAGTAGATGCCATTGAAAAGGAAATGCTAGATGAAATTCCTGCAGGTAGATTTGGTACTGCTGATGAAATTGCAGGTTTGGCAGCCTTTTTAGCTTCACCGGCTGGTGGGTATATTAATGGGCAGAGTATTGCAGTGGATGGGGGAAGAACGAGCGCTTTTTAAATTTTGAATTGTGAATTGTAAATTGTGAATTGCTTGCTTCGTAGGAGCTTAATCTTTAAAGGATGATATATTTAAAAAATTATATAAACGGAGAATTGGTAGAGCCGAATGGGGGTCAATATTTAGAGAATATTGATCCTGCAACGGGAACGGTTTTTGCGATGATCCCTGATTCGGATCTTACGGATGTGCAAAAAGCAGTGGATGCGGCAAAGGCTGCAGAAGATGCTTGGGGCAATATGCATTATGAAAAACGTGCTGCCTACATAGAAGCTATTGCGAAAGGAATTGAAGCACGCATGGAAGAGTTTGTGGTTGCAGAAAGTTTAGACAATGGGAAACCATTGAGTTTAGCTAGAAGAGTAGACATACCAAGGGCAGTAAGTAATTTTAGATTTTTTGCAACTGCGATACAACAACAATCAACCGAAACACATTTTATGGAAGGAGTGGGAGTAAATTATACTTTACGTCGTCCGATTGGAGTGGTAGCGTGTATTTCTCCATGGAATTTACCTTTATATTTATTTTCTTGGAAAATTGCACCAGCATTAGCAGCAGGAAATTGTGTGATTGCAAAACCATCAGAAATCACTCCTTATACTTCGTATTTACTATCTGAAGTATGTAAAGAAGTAGGTTTACCAAAGGGAGTATTAAATATTGTGCATGGCCTAGGACCTAAGGTAGGCGATGCTTTGAGCAGACATACGCTTATTAAAGCCATCTCATTTACAGGTGGTACCTCTACGGGTAGAACTATTGCGAGTATAGCTGCACCTATGTTCAAAAAATTATCATTAGAACTCGGTGGTAAGAATCCGAACATCATTTTTGCCGATTGTAATTTCGAGAAGATGTTAAAAACAACTGTTCGTTCATCATTCGAAAATCAAGGACAAATATGTTTGTGCGGATCAAGAATTTTTGTGGAAAGAAGTATTTACGATCAGTTTAAAAAAGCGTTTATTGAAAAAGTAAATGAACTTAAAATCGGAGATCCATCTTCAGATGTAAATGTAGGAGCCATTGTTTCGAAAGCACATTACGAAAAAGTATTATCGTACATAGAAATAGCCAAGCAAGAGGGTGGAAACATATTAACAGGAGGCGAAGCGTATCAACCTGAAGGCAGATGCTCAAATGGATACTTTATAAAACCAACGGTTATAGAAGGCTTGGCATATAATTGCAGAACAAATATGGAAGAGATATTTGGGCCAGTTGTAACCTTAATGCCATTTGATTCCGAAGAAGAAGTATTGATGTATGCAAACGCAACGGAGTATGGTTTGGCAGCAAGTATCTGGACAGAAAATCTTTCACGAGCGCATCGCATGGCGGAGAAAGTAGAAAGCGGAATTATTTGGATAAATTGTTGGTTACTCCGCGATTTACGTACACCTTTTGGAGGCATGAAAAACTCAGGTGTAGGTAGAGAAGGTGGTTGGGAAGCACTGAGGTTTTTTACAGAAGCGAAGAATGTTTGCATTGCTTATTGATTAGTCGTTAGTATTTAGTCTTTAGTCTTTAGTCGTTAGAAAGATACAGCTTGCTATATTTAGATGGTGTTGCCATAATTCACAATTCACAATTTACAATTCATAAATATGTCAATAATTAACAGTTCAAAGGCACCAGAACCAGTAGGTTTATATCCACACGCAAGGCGAGTGGGAGATTTGTTATTTTTATCGGGCGTAGGACCGAGAGAAAAAGGAACAAAAAAAATTCCAGGGGTAGAATTGGATGAAGCAGGAAACATTGTTTCGTATGACATCGAAATTCAATGCCGATCGGTATTTAACAATGTAAAATTAATATTAGAAGAAGCAGGATCGTCGTGGGATAAATTGGTAGACGTAACGGTTTTCTTAACCAATATGAAAGACGATTTCAAGAAATACAACGAAATTTACGCAGAGTATTTCAAAGACAATTTACCCTGCCGCACCACTTGCGAAATTAATTGCTTGCCAACACCGATAGCGATAGAGTTGAAGTGTATAGCAACGGTGTGATCGAGTTTGCTACGCCCCTCAACTTCGCTTCGCTACGTTCGGGGACCACGTATAACCTTTTTGCTTCTTCTCTTTTCTATATTTTTCGTTCATTGCGCGGTCCCCGAACGTAGCGTAGTGAAGTTGAGGGGCGGTGCTAATTCGACTCAGTTCCTTGACACGCGGTTCCTAACCTTCGGTACCGTTTTTAAGTACGCATAAATATGCGAAACCTCTTTATCACTCAACAAGGGATACGGTTCCATTGGGTATTGCAGAACTTTACCATGAGGAGTTTGCATTTGTTTTACCGCTTTTATAAAATCTGCTTCGGTCCAAGTTCCAATACCAGTTTCTTCGTCCATGGTAATGTTTGCAGTGTTTATCACTTTCCCATCATAATTGGTCATAGGGTTTCCACCACCAAAAAATCCTAACGATAGTTCGGGTTGTAAATCATTTACTTTTGCGAAATCTTTAGAGTGGCAAGCAAAGCATTGTAATTGATAAGTTGCCATATATTTACCATGTGCTACCGCATCATTCGTATCAGGAAGTGCTCTAGGGCTACCGTCATAAGGCAAAGGTTTTATAGCTACTGTTGTTAAGAATTTAGTGAAGAATGATGGTTCAGAAGGAGGGGGAACAGTTTCGTTAGCCGCTAACATAGGATCATCTGATCGTAACCAAGCTAGTATACTTTCTACATCATAATCTGCCATGCCGTTAAATTTAGGCATGTACGGAGGTACAAAAGTACCATCTGGACGTATACCTGTTCTAAGTAAATATACAATTTGGCCATCGGTCCAATTGGCAATGCCATGCATATTACTCTGAGTAATATTCTTAGAATAAATTCTACCAAAAACAGGAGGCGAATCGGCTAGGAATTTCCCGCTAAGCGAATTCGTTTCAGGATTTAAATGGCATTTAACACATAACATGGATGCCAATTTTTTACCGTGAAGCACTTTTTCGGGCGTGCTTTCTACTTTAATAGGATATTCCTTAGCCTCGTAGGTAGGTATACCACTAAATTGTATAAATGCAGCAAAGCCAGTAATTACAACCAGCACAAGCGCTATTAAATACAGAGAGTAACGTAAGAGCTTTTTCATAATGGTGTTTAGGTTTTAGTTGTATAGACAAGTTAGGGAATTTCTACCCTTACTGCAAATACGATTATACGAAGTTTAGACTCCATTGTACAAAGTACATAGTACAATGTACTATGTAAAGTCATATAGTCTCACAAAGGCATGCATTTGGCAACTAATACACTGTATTTAACAGGAATTCTCATTCTATATAATTTGTTTTCAAGCTATATAAGCATCTAACAAAATATTTTATGAATTAGAGTTTCCCAAGGCTCAAGTAAAATTCCAAAATATGGATAAAACTAAATGCAGTGCAAGATTTAATCAACCTATTAATAAAAAAACAAGTAGCGTTTTTATACTATTAATTGTACTTAATTTCATTTTTTTTGAAGTTAAAGCTAATCAAACAAGATATAGAAAAAGTAGATTTAACGAGAGCATTACTTTGGGAATAAGTGGAGGTTTAATGCAGGTAAAAATGTTGAATTTTGAAACTTCATTTGAACAAAAGTTTTTAGAATCTGCTATGGGCATCACACTTGGCAAATACTATAAAAACGGATTTCAGATGGAAGCTACGTACATCTATAATTTTAACAAAATTGGAACTTTACTCGATAATTCTGAATACAGTTTAAAATACATACGAATTTACAACAGCAGAATGTATATTCTTTCGGGTAGTTATGATTATTACCTAGATGCTAAAAATTTTATTAGTCCGAAACTTGGTGTTGGCCGTATGTATTACAAAGAGCAATACAAGGGAAGTTTAGACGAATCTTTTGATAGAAACAAAATAAGTGAATTGTTGAAAATTGGACTAAACTACAATTATGTACTAAATGATTACTTTTCTGCACATCTAGGTGGAGAATATTTAATAGGTAAAAAACAACTGCAAATTCCAATGCTCCATGTAGGGCTAACATATTATATTCCATATACCACTTTAAAAAGAATAGCGAGAAACTGTCCAAGTTTTTTTTAATTGGAATAGTATTGGCATACTATATTCTATAAAGAATATAAATATTTCATAAAACATCGATTAAATCCATTAAAAGGCTCTTTTCGAAGATAAAATTGAAATTTTTAATTCCTAATAAAATATAAATATTCCCAATTATGGATAACAGTACTAATTCAAGTAAATCGCCAAATTTCGTAGAATCGAATAAAAAATTAATTGATATCAGTTTTTTAATCGCGATACTTTTAATTCTATTTACCACTTTTGCAACTGCAAAAAACAGAACAAATCAGTTGAACAAATACAAGCGAGATTATCCTATTCGTATTGGTGTTGAGTCTGGTTTAGTTCAACGCAAAATGACCTATAACGAAAATGGTTTTCAACAAAAATATTTAGAATTAGCCTATAGAGTTACGCTAAGTAAACAATTCTCAAAAAATTTGACTGCGGAGTTGGGAGTGTATAATTCTCTAAAAAATACGGCTCCTAACATAAACTATACATATTCAGATAATAATACCATTATAAGTTTTGCTAGTATTTATACTATACATATACTGCCTCATATTAATATAGAACCCAAAATTGGAATTGGTTGGATGCAATATCATGAGCACGTAAACGTGATAGACGACCAAAAATTAACTAAAAAGAATCAGTCGCAGATATTACAAATTGGTGGTCGACTAAAATACAACTTCAATAAAAACATTGCTTTTGGTTATGGTTTAGAATTGATGTATCAAGACCGACAAAATTATTTCCCCTTTGCATACGGTGGTGTTTACATTAGTTTTTTAAAAACCAGTAATAATTTTTTAAGAAAATGTCCAAGTAGGTTTTAATTAAAAGATTTTCTTTAACTCTTCTTGTATTATCGCCTTTATTTCTCTTGCTTTAGAGAGCACCATGATATGTGTTCCCGATTTAATTAATCGAAAATTGCTCAAATGTATGTGTGGAAATACAATATCACTATCGCCGTGTATATGGGTAAAGTTTTCGATTTTAGTGTCGTTATTCCATTGTAAAGAAGCACGCATAGCCCAACGTAAAAAGCTTGGCGACCATTTGCTGAACATATCCGCAAACATATCTTTCCACTCCGATTTCATTCCTGCCGGGAATAAAAACTTCAGCCAAAAGTCGGGGTTACCCATTACATTATCTGGCATCCACTCGTACATTGGGAACCACTTAAAAAAATTAAAATAAGCCGGTTGTTCCGATTTATTTTTGATAGTTGAGATTAAAAAAACATGATCTACTTTAATTTTTTTGGCAATTTCTACCGATAACATTCCTCCTAAAGAAGTACCAATTAATACAACAGGTCTGCTTGTATCTATTTGCTCAATAAGTTTTGTGGCATAATCGCCCATAGTATCCTTATCTGCAGGTTCAACCCAATTAATGTTTTTAGTTTCATAGCCGTCAACTTGTAAAAACATGTACGCACGATGGTCGGCGCCTAAACCCGAAATGTAATAGACAATAGGAGGGTTATTCATTATTAGTTAATAAATTTAGAATGTTGTTTAAATAGAGTTCGTCTGTTTTATCGAAATAATTTAAATGTTCAGAATCTACATCGAGCACTGCAATTACTTCATTATTTATAATGAGTGGCAATACAATTTCTGAGCGAGAGGCAGAGCTACATGCAATATGGCCTGGGAACAGGTCAACATCTGGAACGATGATGGTTTTTGCTTCTTTCCATGAGCTGCCACACACTCCTTTGCCAAGTGCAATTCGGGTGCAAGCCACCGGTCCTTGGAAAGGCCCAAGTACCAATTCATTATTTTTTACCAAATAAAAACCAACCCACCAAAAAGCAAACACTTCTTTTAAGGCAGCAGAAATATTAGCCATGTTGGCAATTAAATCTGGTTCTCCGCTTATTAAGGCTTGTATTTGAGGAACTAAGCTTTTGTATTTTTCCTCGCGTGAGCTGTTTTTATCGATGTATAAATCTTCAGACATGGCACAAAGGTAACATTCTCAGAATTGATTCGGTTTCTATGCATATAAAATATATTTTTGGGAAAGAATTTTAATTTTTAGGATATGATCATTAGAAAAAGCTTGTTGATGTTGGCCATGTTAATCGCGTTATCGTCGATTCAATTTTCTGCCACCACCCCAGACGAAGGAATGTTTCCATTGAGTGAAATTTCTAAACTCGATTTAAAAAAAGCTGGATTGAAAATAAACCAATCGGAAGTATACAACCCAAATGGTTTAAGTTTGGTAGATGCCTTGGTAAATGTGGGTGGATGTACAGGTTCTTTTGTATCCAACCAAGGACTTATCATTACCAACCACCATTGTGCGTTTGAGTCGGTACAATTGGCAAGCACTCCAGAGAAAGATTACTTAACCAATGGTTTTGTAGCACGTACCTTGGAGCAAGAAATTCCTGCAAAAAACCTTACTTGTAAAATTACCGATTCTTATGAAGACGTATCAAACACGATACTTTCAGCAGTAAGCGACATCGTAGATCCATCAGAAAGAATAAATAAAATAAATGCAAAAATTGCAGAACTAATTAAAGCGGAAGAGGCAAAAGATAAATCGATAAAAGCAGAAATTTCTGAAATGTTTATTGGTAGAACGTATGTACTGTTCCGTTACAAAACGATTAAAGATGTGCGTTTGGTTTACATTCCTCAACGTGCTATAGGTGAATTTGGAGGAGAAGGAGATAACTGGGTATGGCCACGCCACACAGGTGATTTCTCGTTTCTGAGAGCATACGTAGCTAAAGATGGTAGCAGTGCAGCCTATTCTAAAGATAATGTTCCGTATCAACCTAAAAAATTCTTACAAGTAAACCCAAAGGGAGCAAACGAAGGCGACTTTGTATTTATATTGGGTTATCCAGGCAGAACGTTCAGAAATTACCCAGCTAAATACATCGAGTACCAAGAGAAATACCAATTGCCATACATGTCGGGTTTATACGAATGGCAAAATAAACAAATGGAAGAAACCTCTGTAAACAAAGAGCTAGAGCTTAAACAGGCGTCAAGAATAAAAAGAAAAGCAAATGTGTTGAAGAACTACAAAGGCAAAATTAAAGGCTTGCGTAATATTGAATTGGTAAACCAAAAATATACGCAAGAAAAAGAATTGCAAAAGTTTATTGATGCAGATGCAGGCTTGAAAGCAAAATACGGGGCTATGTTAAACAACATCGACATGGTGTATAACGAAGTATTTTCTGATGCCAATAAATTCTTGCAACTCGACCAATTTATACCAAGTTCTAATGCCTTAAGTGCAGCAAATATTATGAATAATTTGCGTACGAAAATTGCTAAAGCACCGCTTGCAGAACAAGAAAAATTATTTGCAGATAGCAAAGCGGCTATTAAAAAGCAATTAGATACCCAATACGAAACCTTTGTATTAGAAACGGATAAGCGTTTGCTGAAACGTGCGATTTTGGATGGCATGAAGTTATCAGAAAAAGAAAAGTTTAATTTTATTCCGAAGTTTGATGTTGCTAAACAGAAAAATTTAGAAGCTTCGGTTGATAAATATATTAATACGTTGTTCAGCAAATCGTTCTTTATTATGCCAGAAGAAGTAATGGGAGTTTTGGATATGCCATTGAAAGAATTCATGAAAGTGAAAGACCCGATGTATGAGTTGGCTGCAATTGCAAATGCAGAAGTTCAGAAAATGAACGATATTAGGAAGGAACGAAATGGAAAGTTGAATAAGCTTTTAGCAGATTTTGTAAATGTAAGCATCTTGTATAAAAAGACTGATTTTATACCCGATGCAAATAGCACTTTGCGCTTAACATATGGCTATGTAAAAGGCTATACACCTGTTGATGCTACATATATGAAACCAACAACAACCTTAACAGGATTAATAGAAAAAGGACAGAACTCTGGCGAATATTATTTACCGCCAATAATTAGAGCACTTTATAAAAACAGAGACTTCGGAAGTTTTACTACTAAAGATGGGAAAGATGTTCCGGTAGCATTTTTGTATAACATGGACACTACAGGAGGTAATTCTGGTAGCCCAATTTTAGATGAAAACGGGAACTTAATTGGGGTAAATTTTGATAGATCGTACGAAGCAACTATTAACGATTTTGCATGGAACGAGTTGTATTCGCGCTCTATAGGTTGCGACATACGATATGTTTTATGGGTAGCACAAAAAGTAGACAAAGCAGATCATATTATTAAAGAATTGGGAGTAAAATTATAATGCCTGTAAAGCAAATAGATTTAAAAGCTTTTGCGCGTAAAGCGAAAAAAGAACATGCAACAAATGAAGAGTTTTTTGCAGTATTAAAAAAAACCAGAAGAAAAGATTTACAAGAAATAGTTGACAAAGCGCATAACGATGCTTTTGAAAAAATAGATTGTTTAGATTGTGCAGGATGTTGCAAAACGATTAGTCCCACTTTTGAACCAGAAGATATTCGACGTTTATCTAAACACCTAGGCATAAAGCCAAAAGTATTTATGGAGCGTTATTTGGAGATGGATGAAGAAGGCGATTTTGTACACCACGGCGCGCCTTGTCCGTTTTTAAAAGGCGATAATAAATGCAGCGTTTACATTGCGCGTCCAGAAGCGTGCAGAGGTTATCCGCATACAGGCGACAAACAGTTTAGAAGCATTATCGATGTAACCTTGGTAAATACTTTATATTGCCCTGCGGTGTTTGAGATTGTGGAGAGTTTGAAGAAGGAGTTTTAATTGTACTGTGTACATTGTACATTGTACATAGTACGTTGTACAACTAAAATAACTTGTGTCTATTTTTTGCAATGAAGTTGTAAACCGCATCACGAATAAATAGTGGAAATACTTGTAAATAGCTAAGTGTAAAGTAGGGGAAAGGCAAGAGGGATAAGGCTTTTAGCACTGCGGTGGATTTTATGTATGCTTTTTGTTGATGGATGAAATAAACCGTGTTTTTCTGCATAAAGGGAACTCCAACATTTTTTAATTCTTTACGAGCATTTACACTATCAAGTGCTAAAAATTGTAAGCGTTGATGTTTATCGCGTTTACGTAAAAATTCTACAGAAGCCTTGCACATATTACAAGCATCGTCGTATAGTATTATGTTCGTTTGCTCGTTTGTGCTCATTTATTTGAGAAGCTTTAATAGTTTTTTTCCGCGCGATTTGAAGGCGGGTGTTTCAAAAGGCATTTTAACTTCAACAAGCTGTATGAGTTCTTGTTTGAGTTCTGGGTACTTAACTACAATGTTTTGTAGTATTTGCAAGGAATAGGCTTTTACAGCAATGCTTTCATCTGGGTCGTTTAAAATATTTATTCCATAATCGTATGCCAAGCCTTCTATATCTTCTGGTATTTGCATGTATTGTAGTGCTTGAGTAGCCGCTCTTTTTACGGCCACATGGCAGGTTTTATTATTCATCAGTTCAACGAAAACATTCACATATTTATCGAACAGATAAGGGTGTTTATCTAGGCAGAAACTAAGTGCCCAACCTGCTCTGCGAGCAATTTCTTTGTCATCCTCTAACAAACAATCCATCAACTCTGCAAATAACTCCTCCTTATTACACACCATTAGCGATACTTTAACGCTATTCATTTTAGAGAATTCTTTTTGGAGTTGCTGGCGAATCGACATGATACGAAACTACGAAAATTTCGAAATGTCGAACATTTGAATTTTCGAATATTTGTAGTATACACTAAAAGTATATACCTTTGTAAAAACAGATTATCATGAAAACATTATCATTAAAACTCGACGATGAAATATTCGAAGATGCAGAAAAGATGACTTCGAGAATGAATCAGCCTAGAAATAGGTATATAAATGAAGCAGTTAAGATCTATAATTTATACAATAAAAGAAGATTATTAAAAAGTCAATTAATGAAAGAATCTAAGCTTACCAGCAAAGATTCGATGGAAGTGTTGAAGGATTTTGAGCAATTAATAGATGGAGATTAAACAATATGAAATTTGGCTTGCTGATTTAAATCCAAGCATTGGTACCGAGCCCGGTAAAACCAGACCAGTAGTTATTATTCAAACAGACTTATTAAATGTGCAGCATTTATCTACCATAATTTGTCCGATTACAACCAATGTTAAAAAAGAAATTAAGCTGCTTCGTGTGCATTTAAACAAAGGGCAATTAGTTAAAGAGAGTGATGTATTGGTTGATCAAATGAGAGCAATTGATAATAGAAGATTAATAAAAAAAATCGGAAAACTTAGAAAAGATCAAGCTATAAGCTTAAAAGAAAATATAAAAATTGTCTTAGATCTATAAGCAGTTAAATAGTATGAAGGTTTGAACTTCGCGTATTTTGCGGAGTTTTGCGTTCTTTGCGTGAACGATTAAAATTTAACGCGAAGTTGAACAGTCGTAGACTCGCATAATCATTTTCTCTTTTTGCTAAAACTTTTAGTATACTTGTACTAATAATATTAGCAAAATGAACTGGGAGAAAATTGTAGATAAACTAAGTATATTGTCTGATGCGGCGAAATACGATGTTTCGTGTGCATCTAGCGGGAGCAAACGAAGTAATACAAATAAAGGGCTAGGGGATGCCCGTGGAATGGGAATTTGCCATACCTATACAGAGGATGGGCGTTGTGTTTCATTACTTAAAATTTTACTTACCAACCATTGTATTTTCGATTGTGCGTATTGTACGAGTCGTAAGAGTAACGATATAAAACGTGCTGCATTTACGGTGCAAGAAGTGGTAGATCTTACCATCAATTTTTACCGTAGAAATTATATTGAAGGTCTTTTTTTAAGTTCGGGCATTTTTAAAGATGCCGATTTTACGATGGAGCGCTTAGTAAGCATTGCTAAAAAACTACGTACCGAACATAAATTCAACGGCTATATCCATTTAAAAGCCATACCAGGTGCATCTAAAGAACTCATGAATTTGGCTGCTTTATATGCCGACCGTTTGAGTGTAAACATAGAATTACCAACCATTGAGGGCTTAAAAGAATTGGCTCCGGATAAAAACCGCGCCGACATGGAAAGGCCGATGAACGATTTAAAAACAGGCATACAAATTTATAAAGAGGAAAAGAAAAAAAGCAAGTTAACTCCGCTGTTTGCACCGGCAGGACAAAGCACACAAATGGTTGTAGGAGCAAGCGGGGAGAGCGACATGCAAATATTATACACTGCGAAGTATTTTTATCAGAAATACCATTTAAAACGAGTGTATTATTCGGGCTATGTGCCTATATCTACAGATGCACGATTGCCTGCTATAGGTACGGCAGTACCAATGGTGCGCGAAAACAGGTTGTACCAAACAGATTGGCTCGTTCGGTTTTACGGGTTTAAAGTGGAAGAAATAGTGAACCCGAATTTCCCGGATTTAGAATTGGATAAAGACCCGAAGTTAGCCTGGGCATTGAGGCATCCCGAATTTTTTCCGGTAGATATAAACACTGCTGAGCTCTGGAAGATCTACCGAGTGCCAGGCATTGGAGTACAATCAGCCTTGAAAATTGTAAAGTCTCGTAATTTCCAGAAACTACGATTAGATCATTTAAAACAATTAGGCATAGCCATTAACCGAGCGCAATATTTTATACGAACGGCAAGCCCCATGAACTTCCAAGCAGAGCTGCCGAGTAAAGGTATAGAGCAGTTGGTCTTATCTAATTACCACGGAAAATATAAAAATATCGTACAACAACAGTTAAGCTTATTTTAAATGAACTTATTAAAAATATTGATTTATGATGGCAGTTTCGAGGGATTGTTGTGTTGCATTTTTAGGATCTACGAACAAAAAATATTAGTGTTTAAAATCGTAAAGAAAAATGAACCAATTAGTGATTTATTTGCCGAAAATATAGAAATACATACCGATGAAGTAAGGGCTCAGCGTGTGTGGTCTGGTATACAAAGAAAAGCGGGTAAAATAAGCATCGAAAGAATTTTAATGGCTTTTTTATCAGAAATACAAGGCGAAGAACATACCATTATTAGGTATGTGCAATACCTAATAGATTCTAAACGAAATATAGAAGATAATTTAAGTCACCCGCTTGTTCAACGCCTACAAGATGTAGTAAAAATGGTAAACCGCGAGCGCCACAGAATGAAGGCTTTTGTAAGGTTTCAGCTACTAACAGATGGAATTTACTATTCGGGTATTGAGCCAGATTTTAATGTGCTGCCATTAATTAAAGATCATTTTGCACACCGATATGCCGACCAGCAATGGATTATTTACGATTTGCGCCGCAACTATGGCTTGTATTACGATTTAAAAACCGTAAGCGAAATGGAATTAGAGATAGCGCCCAAATCCAACGCCAACAACATTTTCCAAGAAGAAGAAATTTTATACCAAGAGTTATGGAAAAAGTATTTTAAACATACTAATATAGAAAACCGTAAAAATACGGCTCTGCACATTAGGCATGTACCCAAACGGTATTGGAAATACTTAACCGAAAAAATGTAAAACGATGTAATTACTGAGCTCTACGTGCTTTTAGTCCCGATAAATTATAGTACGCAAACCAAGTACTTAACACACATAAAATAGATGCTAAAATAAAGGGAGCGCCAGGGAAATAATACGGTGTATTTGCACCTGTAAAATAAGCAAACAATCCGTTCATTAATAAAGGTCCTACAATAGACGTTGCACTCATTAAACTGGTTAAAGCCCCTTGTAATTCGCCTTGCTCATTATTTGGTACTTGTGTAGATATAATACCTTGTAATGCCGGACCGCAAATGCCACCTAATGAGTACGGTATTAAAAACACAAACATCATCCAACCGGTACTTGCAAAAGCAAAGAGCACCATGCCAATACTGTATAGAGCCAAGCCCAAGTAAACAGAATTGTTTTGCCCAATTTTTGGGATAATAATGCGTATTAAACCACCTTGAACGATACCCACCAAAAGACCTACAAAACCTAAAGAATAACCCACCCAAGCTTCGTTCCAACTAAATTTTAACATGGTATAATAAGTCCAGTTAGATTGAACCGCGTGGCCAGCAATGTATATTAAGGTAAAGCAAGATACTAAGCCAGAAACCACTGGATATTTACGTAAATGCATTAAAGAACCAACGGGGTTTGCCCTCGACCAATCGTATTTACGACGATTTTCTGGTAACAAAGATTCTGGTAAGATGAAATAACCGTATAAAACATTTAATAAAGTAAGAGTTGCCGCTACAAAAAAGGGTACTCGCGAGCCAAATTCTACGGTTAAACCACCAATAATTGGGCCCACTATAAAACCTAAGCCAAAAGCTGCACCAACTAAACCAAAGTTCTGAGCTCGTTTTTCGGGAGTACTAATGTCTGCAATGTAAGCGGTAGCGGTTGTAAAACTAGCACCGGCCATGCCTGCGATTAAACGACCTACAAATAACCAAGCCAATGTAGGAGCGTAGGCCATAAAAATATAATCGACGCCAAGACCTAATAATGAAAGCAATAATACCGGACGGCGACCATAACGATCACTTAAGCCGCCCATAATGGGTGAAAAAATGAATTGCATAATGGCATATGCAAACATGAGCAAACCACCGTATTTAGAGGCTTCGGATAAACCAGAGCCAGTTAATTCTGCAATTAATTTAGGTACCACGGGTATAATTATACCAATACCAATCACATCAATTAATATGGTAATGAAAATAAATCCAAGCGCGGCATTTCTTTTTACAGTCATTTTCAAAGGGTGTTTTATTGTATTTATATATTCTGCAAGATAATAAGAGAATTCAGCATGATAAGTAAAAATTCAGAAATATATCAAAAAAAAACCCCGATGGTTAGTCGGGGCGAAATTAGTTAGAAGGTACTTTAAACATTATGCTAAACGCACGTTTACAGCATTGATTCCTTTTTTACCTTGCTGTACTTCGTACTGTACTTCATCATTTTCTTTTACTTTGTCAATAAGACCTGTAGTGTGAACGAACACTTCAGAACTACCATCTTCTGGTACAATGAATCCAAATCCTTTAGAATCATTGAAAAATTTAATTTTACCTTTAAGCATTGTATTATAATAATTGTTAATAAAATACAAATTAGCACAATAGTTTTTAAATTCCAAAAAAAAATATTCGTATGCTAGTGTGCTCATATGCTCGTTTGCTCAATGGTGCAATTATGAGCACATGAATTAATGAGCATACGAGCACACGAATATGTCTTATAATTAATATTATGTTAAGTAATATGTGAGACGCTGAGGTAGCAGAGACGCTGATAACTTACCTAGCTTGTTATTTGTCAGATGTAGATCTTTAGGAAAATTGACTTTACGACTGTACGAAAAAAGGCTCATCAAATTGATGAGCCTTCCCTAATAACTAATTACTAATAACTTATTTACTTTTCTTGAGTGCTTCTATGCGTTTTCTCATTTCGCTCGATTTAGAAAGTTTATCGAGTTTTGCGTATACTTCTTTTAAAGAAGCCAAGGTATTTAAATCACTTGGTTGAAGATCTAATGCTTTTTCCAAGTATGGTAATGATTTGTTGAATGATGCTGTGTACTTAGCTTTACCAGCGTTGTACTCTTTTTCTTTGCTCATTGGTAAATCTTTTACTTTATTGTATACTTCTACTCCAGCATTGTAATGCAAGGCTCCTATGTTGTATAAGGCATCAAAATAAACTGAATCTAATGCTATGGCTTTTTTGTAAGCTGTTTCTGCATTGTCTCTTTTACCCATATTATCATAGGTAGCACCTAAAGCAAACCATAAGGTTTTGTTTGATGGATCGGCATTGGCTGCTTCTTCCATTTTACTAATCATTTGTTTAGATTGTCCACGTGCCATATACACATTCAGCTCATCTATCATTAATGAATTGTTTCCAGGGAAAGCCGCTCTACCCATTGCAATATACTCTAAGCCTTTGGCAGTGTCTTTTTCGGCCATGTAAAGGTTTGATAAAGATCTATAAACTTCTACCTCTGGGTATTTTAGGTCAATTAACCTCGTAAATAACTGCTTTTGAACTGGTACATTTTTAGCATTTAAAGCCGCTAATGCCGCGTTAAATATCAAACCAGTATCTATTTTGCTGTATAATTTCTCCGAAAGATCAGCTGATTTCATAAAATTATCTGCCGCAGATTGGAACTCTTTTGCTTTATAAGCAGTAATACCATTGTTTACATACCTATTTTGTAAGAACGGAATACGTTTCTTAATATCCTCTGCATATGCTTTTTTAGTATCTAACTCTAAGGCTTTTAAATAAGACTCTATCGATTTATCCAGCGCTTGTGCATCTACTGCTTTTGTTGCAGCATCCGGGCTCTCTTCTATGTCTTGATAAATGAGCCCACGGTAATACCATGTTTTGGCACTAATACCCGTTTTGGGATCTAAAATAGCCTTGTCAATAGAAATCTTCGCTTTGTCGTATTCCTTAAACTTTTGGTAGTTATAAGCATTTACAACCTCGGCATTTTGTGCATTTGCACCATAGGCAAAGCCAGCTAGTATCATCAGCAAACTTAACTTTTTCATATTTATTTGGTTAAATTATTCTTCTAAATTACTTGTGTTATCTTCTTGATTATCTGAACTTTCTGAATCATTACTTAAATCATCAGTTGATGCTCCTTCAATAGCCTCTGCTCCTTCAATTTCTGGTAAATCTTCTTCTTTCACATCTTCAATTTTAGCTATCGACGCAATTTCATCCTCATCATTTAATTTAATCAGTCTAACTCCTTGCGTTGCTCTTCCCATAACGCGTAAATCTTTCACTTCCATACGTATAGTTAAGCCAGATTTGTTAATAATCATTAAATGATCGGCATCTACTACATCTTTAATACCTATTAAATCGCCAGTTTTGTCGGTAATTTGAATGGTCTTCACTCCTTTTCCGCCTCTGTTGGTTACTCTATAGTCTTCAATATCAGTACGTTTACCGTAACCTTTCTCTGATACTACTAAGATTGTAGTTTCTGGGTCGTTTACTGCAATCATTCCAATTACCTCGTCTTTTGGTCCTGCTAAGGTAATACCTCTTACTCCTGTAGCAGTTCTACCCATTGGTCTCACTGTACTTTCGTTAAACCTAATGGCTCTACCAGAACGTAATGCCATTACAATTTCTGAAGTTCCGTTGGTTAACAATACATTTAATAACTGGTCTCCATCGTTTATATTGATGGCGTTAATACCTGTAACTCTAGGGTTTGAGTACGCGTCTAAAAGTGTTTTCTTGATGGTACCGTTCTTAGTACACATAATAATATAGTTGTTCTTCAAGTATTCTTCATCCGTTAAATTATTAACGTTGATAACCGAACGAACTCTATCTTCTTTACTTATGTTTACTAAGTTTTGGATGGCTCTACCTTTAGAAGTACGCGTTCCTTCCGGAATTTCGTACACTTTTAACCAATGGCAACGGCCTAATTCTGTAAAGAACAAGATGTAATTATGTGTGCTGGCAATAAATAAATGCTCTATAAAGTCTTCTTCTCTAGAATTACTTCCCATAGAACCCTTACCACCACGACCTTGTACTCTGTATTCAGAAAGTGCAGTACGTTTAATATAACCTGCATTAGAAACGGTTATTACCACTTCTTCGTTCTCAATCATGTCTTCCATACGGAATTCCCCGCCTGCATACACAATTTCCGAACGACGATCGTCGCCGAAACGCTCTCTAATGTCTATTAACTCGTCCTTAATCATTTGCATTCTTAAGGTTTCGTCGTTTAATATGTTCTGTAATTTCTCAATTAAAGCCATCAACTCTTCGTATTCAGCTTTAATTTTATCGCGTTCTAAGCCTGTTAATACTCTTAAACGCATTTCGAGTATAGCTCGAGCTTGTAATTCAGACAATCCGAATTTCTCCATTAAGCCTTCGCGCGCTTCTTCTGGAGTTTTGGATGCACGAATTAAGGCAATTACCTCGTCTAAATGATCTAAGGCAATCAATAAACCTTGTAAAATATGTGCACGTTTTTCGGCTTCGTCTAATTCGAATTTGGTTCTGCGTACAATAACCTCGTGTCTGTGATCTACGAAATGATGAATCAAATCTTTTAGATTTAACATCATAGGGCGTCCTTTAACTAAGGCTATGCTATTAATTGAAAATGAGGTTTGTAAGGCAGTATACTTATACAAATTGTTTAACACTACACCTGCATTTGCATCGCGTTTTATTTCGTACACAATGCGCATTCCATCTCTATCACTCTCGTCACGAATATCTGAAATGCCTTCTAATTTTTTATCGTTCACCAACTCAGCCGTACGCTCAATCATGTTGGCTTTGTTTACCTGGTATGGTATTTCGGTAACGATGATACGTTCCCTGTCATTACCACCATAGGTTTCTATTTCGGCTTTGGCGCGCATTACTACACGACCTCTACCGGTATGGTACGCATCTTTTATGCCATCATAGCCATAAATAATACCACCGGTTGGGAAATCAGGAGCTTTCACAAATTTCATCAGTTCAGAAATCTCAATTTCCTTGTTATCAATATAAGCGAAAATACCGTCGATTACTTCGCGTAAGTTGTGTGGAGCCATGTTAGTGGCCATACCTACTGCAATACCTGAAGTACCGTTTACTAATAAATTAGGAATTTTAGCCGGTAATACGGTTGGTTCTTCTAATGAATCGTCGAAATTTAACTGAAAATCTACTGTGTTTTTATTGATGTCGTTTAACATCTCCTCCGCCACTTTGGTTAAGCGAGCTTCGGTATAACGCATTGCTGCAGGGCTATCACCATCCACGGAACCAAAGTTTCCTTGTCCGTCTACCATCATGTAGCGCAGCGACCATTCTTGGGCCATACGCACCATGGTATCGTACACAGAAGCATCACCGTGAGGGTGATACTTACCTAATACCTCTCCTACAATACGAGCCGATTTTTTAAAAGGTTTACCACTTGTTACACCCAAATCTAACATACCATACAATACACGACGGTGGACAGGCTTTAACCCATCACGCACATCAGGCAAGGCACGAGAAACAATAACCGACATCGAATAATCGATGTAGGCAGATTTCATTTCTTCTTCAATGTTAATTGGAATTATTCTATCGAATTCTGACATCTCTTTTTACTAATTTTTATAACCTCGTAAAGGTAACAAAAAGCAAGTGTTTATATAAGATTGTGGAAAAGTTAAGAATAAAATTTTATGCCCAAGAAATGCCTTTTTTGAGCAACTGGAGTGTTTTTTCTTCTTCGCTCCCTTCTTCGGCTTTGTATTGGTACACCCACTCTGCTAAAGGTGGCATACTCATGAGAATACTTTCGGTTCTGCCGCCCGTATCGAAGCCAAATTTTGTGCCCTTATCATACACTAAATTGAACTCCACATATCGCCCACGGCGTAGGTTTTGCCAATGTTTATGCTCCTCGTTATAAGATATTTGCGAATTTCTACTTAATAGTTCGGTGTAAATACCTGCCAAGCTCGACCCTACTTCTTTTACGAAGTTCCAAATCTGCTCTTTGCTTTTTCCTTCGCGCGTTTCATTCAATCGGTCGAAAAAGATACCGCCGACACCTCTTGTTTCATTTCTATGTTTATTGAAAAAGTAATCGTCGGCCCAAGTTTTGTATTTCGCATACCCCTCGGCATCGTATCTATCGCATACTTTTTTTAAGGTTTGATGGAAGAATTTGGCATCCTCTTCTACCACATAATGCGGAGTAAGGTCTATGCCACCGCCGAACCAGTATTCTTCGGGTGTTTCAAAATAGCGCACATTCATGTGTATAATGGGCACCATTGGACTTTTAGGATGCATTACAATTGATACTCCCGTAGCAAAGAATTTAGATTCTGTTAAGCCCAAAGCCTTAACAATGTTATCGCTCAACTCACCACCCACACCCGAAAAGTTTACACCCACTTTTTCTAAAATATTCCCATTCTGCAAAATTCGTGTTCGTCCGCCGCCTTCTTCTGTATGGGTCCAGGTTTCTTCTACAAATTTCCCAGAACCATCGGCTTTTTCGATTGCTTCGCAAATGGAGTCTTGGAGGGATTGGAACCAAGAGGATATTTCGTGCTTATTCATTCAATGTGAGTTTACGGAGTACAGTGTACAGTCTACAGTGTACAGTGTACGCTGTAAAGGTAGTAAGAATTTGGATGATAGAATTTATAGGAATAGAAAAGTTTTTTCTTTCAATACTATAAATTCTAAAATAAATTCTTTCTTTCAATACTATAAATTCTAAAATAAAAAAGCTAGTCACCACTATATTTCTATGATTTCCATGATACGGAAATAACCACTTATTTTCTATAATCGGAGTCGCACGTTTTTATTTCTGAATTTACAGTATTGATGGGGAGAGTTTTACTAGGTTACATCGTACAATGTGCTCCTAGCTATATGCTCTTTGCTTCTTCGCTCCTTTGCCTCTTTGCGTGAAATAAAAATGATTCTAGACGCAATCATAAAGCAAACAATCAATTTTTCTCCACATACGACTTTAATTTCTTCAAATATTTATGAAGGTCGCTATTGGCTTTCCATTTAATGAGGAACCTTGGTAAGCCAAAACCAATGGCATGTTTTACGATGTTAGTATCGAATTCTAATGTATACCAAACTTCTGTTACTTGATCGGATACTCGTGTTGAACTACGTTCACTCTTTAAATAAAAAGGAGCATTAGGTTTAGTTTCAAAAATAGCTAGCTTATTTACTTGAAACTCTGTACAAACAAGTTCTATTAAATTGTTAGGTGCTTTTTTAGAAAGGTTCGAATATTCTGCTACTTCCACTCCTTTTTGCAAACTACCATTTAACGTACTCTCGTTTATTTCGCTGCGCCAACGTTTATCGTTACTTGGGTTGGCAAAAAAACTAAAAACGTGAGTTATGTTTTTATTGATAGATATACAAGCCTGTAGACTTAGGATGTTTTGATTAGGCATCTTGAATTGATTTTTTTTGCAAAAATAGAATTTATTACAAAGTTTTTTCTTTCAATACTATAAATTCATAAATAAAGTTTTTTCTTTCTTTCAATACTATAAATTCTAAAATAAAAAAGCTAGTCACCACTATATTTCTATGATTTCCATGATACGGAAATAACCACTTATTTTCTATAATCGGAGTCGCATGTTTTTATTTTTTAATTTACAGTATTGATGGGGAGAGGCTTAGTAGGTTACATTGTACAATGTGCTCCCAGCTCTTTGCTATTTTATTTCTGAATTTACAGTATTGATGGAGAGAGGCTTACTAGGTTACTTAGTACAATGTGCTCCAAGCTCTATTCTCTTTGCTGTGTAAGTACCCCCTTTATCCTACAGTACTAATTTAGGATTTTCATTTTTAATATTTATATCATTAGCGTCAATATTTTTAGAGTATGCAATTTGTTGGCCAGTGTTTTGGGTTAATTGCATGCTCTGGAAATATTGACGGAACTCTACCGGAGTTCTATCTCCTAAACTATCATGTGGATGATTGTTATTGTAATCCTCCATCCACTTTTCAATCTCCGTTCTTACTTGATCCAAATTTTCAAAGTTCATCATATCTAATACTCCTTGTCTAAAACTTTTGTTAAAGCGCTCTATGTAGCCGTTTTGCATTGGTTTACCTTTCTGTATTTTCACATGTTCAATGTTATGGTCAATACAAAATTTATGGAATATTTCAGCGATAAATTCAGTGCCATTATCCGATCGTATTTGTTCTGGTTTACCCTTCCATTCTATTAAGTCTTTTAATATCTCAATCACTCTTACCGATGGAAATGAATATCCTACTTCTATTACCAGTGCTTCTCTGTTATAATCATCTATTACATTAAAGGTTCTAAACTTTCTTCCATTATCTAAGGAGTCTTGCATGAAGTCAATACTCCAAGTTAAATTATTGTACAAAGGTTGTAATAAAGGTGTTTTCTTTGGGTTCGGTATTCTTCGTTTCACTCTTCTTCTTTTGGCTAGTCCAAGCTTTTTGTACACTCGCTTTACTCGTTTATGATTCCAAATTAATCCTTCCTTTCGTATGCGTTTATAATACTCTGGGAACCCTCTATTCGGTAAGGTTGAAACATACTCTTGAAGTTTATGCTCTACTGCAGAATCATCTTTCTTCGATTCATAATAGAACATACTTCTATCCAACTCAATTACCCTACAGACCCTGGCAATGCTTTGTTTTTCTTGTTCAACCACCTCTTGCACGATTGCTTTCTTTTGACAGGGTCCTAAAGCTTTTTTTCGACAATGTGTTTTAGGATGTGATGATCTAAACTTAAATCGGCGTACATCTTCTTGAGCTCAGAGTTCTCTCGCTCTAGCTCTTTTAAGCGCCTAAGCTGCTCGGAATCCATTCCCAGACACTTCTTCTTCCAATAATAAAACGTTGCAGCTGTTACGCCTAATTCTCGGCATAAATCATCTACTTTGCGACCGCCTTCGTACTCCTTGAGTGCCTTGGCTATCTGACTCTCGGTAAATTTTGACTTTTTCATTTCCTGTTGTTTAAAG
>CALRTZ010000038.1:0-26462 GCA_943371235.1 Sphingobacterium thalpophilum
AATTCACAATTCACAATTCACAATTTACAATTATCTTTGCCCCACATGAAATACTTAATCGTCGGTTTAGGAAATATTGGTCCCGAATATGCAGATACCAGGCATAATGCTGGTTTTATGGTATTAGATGGCTTGGCAAAAGAGCAAGGCATAAAATTCAGTACGGAGCGATATGCTTCGGTGGCGGAGTTTAGCATGAAAGGGAGGCAGGTTACCTTAATTAAGCCTACTACTTACATGAATTTGAGTGGTAAAGCATTAAAATATTGGATGGATGCCTTAAAAGTGCCGGTTAACCATGTGTTAGTAGTGGTAGATGATTTGGCAATTCCATTTGGATCAGTAAAAATGCGCCCAAAAGGGGCAGATGCTGGTCATAATGGATTGAAAAACATCAATTTAATGCTAGGGCATAACAATTATCCGAGGCTACGATTCGGTATTAGTGATAATTTTCCGAAAGGAAGGCAAGTTGATTATGTGTTAAGTGGCTTTGATGAGGATGAAATTCCGGCATTACCGGAGTTAATTTCAAAATCTATGGAAATGGTAAAGAGTTTTGTGAGTATTGGCTGCGAGCTAACCATGACCAAATTTAATTGATTTTCAGTTATTTATATTCAGAAACACAAGGTAAAAGGCTTCAGACCTAATATTCTTCAATATTTTTAACATTACCCCTTGTGAATTAATAGATTGTTGTTACCTTTGCAGTCCCTCAAAAGGGAGTATTACGTCTTTTTTAGAACATATTAAAAAAATATATTAGATAAAATGCCTACTATACAACAGTTAGTAAGAAAAGGGAGAGTAGCGATGGTCGACAAAAGTAAGTCGCCAGCCTTGGATTCATGTCCACAGCGAAGAGGTGTATGCACACGTGTTTATACAACCACTCCTAAGAAACCAAATTCGGCAATGCGTAAAGTTGCAAGGGTACGTTTAACCAACACAAAGGAAGTAAATGCTTACATCCCGGGTGAAGGCCACAACTTACAAGAGCACTCAATAGTATTGATTAGAGGCGGAAGGGTTAAAGATTTACCAGGAGTACGTTACCACATCATCCGTGGTACATTAGATACTTCAGGGGTAGAAGGAAGAAACCAACGCCGTTCTAAATACGGTACTAAAAAACCTAAACCAGGTCAAGCACCTGCAACAAAAGGTAAAAAGAAATAATTAGAGGACGCAACGATTGATCTAAGAAAATGAGAAAGTCAAAACCGAAAAAAAGAATTATACTACCAGATCCGAAGTTTAACGACGTATTGGTAACAAAATTCGTAAACAATATGATGTACGAAGGCAAAAAGTCAACAGCTTTCGGCATATTTTACGATGCTATAGAATTAGTGGAGAAGAAAACAAGTGAGAACGGATTAGATACTTGGAAAAAAGCATTAACAAATGTAATGCCAGCAGTAGAAGTAAAGAGTCGCCGTGTAGGTGGAGCTAACTTCCAAGTACCAACAGAAGTTCGTCCGGAGCGTAAATCTGCTTTGGGTATGAAATGGTTAATTGGTTATGCACGTAAGCGTGGCGAAAAAACAATGGTTGACCGTTTAGCGGGAGAAATCATTGCGGCAGCTAAAAACGAAGGTGCAGCGATTAAGAAGAAAGAAGATACTCACAAAATGGCAGAGGCTAACAAAGCATTCTCACATTTTAGATTCTAGTAAATAATCGATACAAAAAAAGACAATGTCAAGAGATTTAAGATATACAAGAAACATAGGTATCGCTGCTCACATCGATGCTGGCAAAACTACTACTACTGAGCGTATTTTATACTACTCAGGTGTTAGCCATAAAATTGGTGAAGTGCACGAAGGTGCAGCAACAATGGACTGGATGGCGCAAGAGCAGGAGCGTGGTATTACTATTACATCTGCAGCTACTACTGTTAATTGGAAATATAGAGGACAAAATTATCACGTAAACGTTATTGATACTCCAGGTCACGTTGACTTTACAGTAGAAGTAAATCGTTCATTACGTGTATTAGATGGTTTAGTGTTTTTGTTTTCGGCAGTTGACGGTGTTGAGCCTCAATCTGAAACAAACTGGAGACTAGCTAACAACTACGAAGTGCCACGTATTGGTTTCGTAAACAAAATGGACCGTGCAGGTGCCGATTTCTTAAAAGTGGTTAACCAAGTGAAAGAAATGTTAGGTTCTAACGCAGTTCCATTACAATTACCAATCGGTGCTGAAGATGCATTTACTGGTGTTGTTGATTTGATTAACAACAGAGGTATTGTTTGGAACGAGCACGATAAAGGGATGACCTTTACTGAAGTGCCAATTCCTGCAGATATGCTTGATGAGGTTGCTGAATGGAGAGAGAAATTATTAGAATCAGTTGCTGAGTACGATGAGAATTTAATGACTAAATTCTTTGATGCTCCAGAAACAATCACAGAACGTGAAGTATTAGATGCATTACGCCAAGCGGTATTAGATGCTAAAATCGTACCAATGGTTTGTGGTTCATCATTCAAAAATAAAGGTGTACAAACGATGTTAGACTATGTGATGGAATTATTGCCATCGCCAATGGATTCTAAAGGAGTGTTAGGTACAAACCCAGATACAGGTGAAGAAATTTTGGTTAAGCCAGATGTTAACGAGCCATTTGCAGCATTAGCATTTAAAATTGCTACTGATCCATTTGTAGGCCGTTTATGTTTCATCCGTGTATACTCTGGTAACTTAGAAGCAGGTTCTTACGTGTACAACACACGTTCAGAAAACAAAGAGCGTATCTCACGTATCTTCCAAATGCACGCTAACAAGCAAAACCCTATTCCTAACGTAGGTGCTGGTGATATTGCAGCGGTAGTTGGTTTTAAAGATATCAAAACAGGTGACACACTTTGCGATGAAAAGAAACCAATCGTATTAGAGTCGATGAATTTCCCTGAGCCAGTTATCGGTTTAGCAATTGAGCCTAAAACTCAAGCTGACGTTGATAAATTAGGTATTGCATTAGGTAAATTAGCAGAAGAAGATCCAACCTTCCGTGTACAAACGGATCAAGAAACTGGTCAAACAGTTATCTCAGGTATGGGTGAGCTTCACTTAGATATTTTAATGGACCGTTTAAAACGCGAGTTCAAAGTAGAAGTAAACCAAGGAGCACCTCAAGTAGCTTACAAAGAGGCTATCACTGGTTCAATTCAACACAGAGAAACATACAAAAAACAAACAGGTGGTCGTGGTAAATTCGCGGATATCCAAATTGTTATTTCTCCGGTTGATGCAGATTGGGAAAAAGGTGGTTTACAGTTCGTGAACGAAATTACAGGTGGTTCTATTCCAAGAGAATTTATTCCATCAGTAGAAAAAGGTTTTGCTGCTGCCATGGTTAATGGTGTATTAGCAGGATATCCTTTATCGAGCATGAAAGTAAGATTGATTGATGGTTCATTCCACGCAGTCGATTCAGATGCTTTATCTTTCGAGATTTGTGCACGTTCAGCATTCCGTGAAGCTTTACCAAAAGCGAAGCCAGTGTTAATGGAGCCAATCATGAAAGTGGAGATCTTAACTCCAGAAGAAAACATGGGTGATGTAATTGGTGATATGAACAGAAGAAGAGGACAATTACAAGGGATGGATACACGTGCAGGTTCACAAGTAATTAAAGCACAAGTACCTCTTTCAGAAATGTTTGGTTATGTAACTCAATTACGTACTATTACTTCAGGTCGTGCAACTTCAACAATGGAGTTCGATCACTACTCTGAAGCACCAAGAAACGTACAAGACGAAGTAATCGCGAAAGTAAAAGGTAAAACTGTCAATGCGTAATTAATTAGCTAATTAGCTAATTATCTAATTAGCTAATTAACATAGGGGTCAGGTTGTTAATAGCTCTAACTTGAAACCAACAAATAAAAAAGTAAAAACAAAAAAATGAGCCAAAGAATTAGAATTAAATTAAAATCTTACGATTACAACTTAGTAGATAAGTCTGCTGAGAAAATCGTAAAGACGGTAAAGGCTACAGGAGCGGTGTTAAGCGGCCCTATTCCATTGCCAACAGAGAAGAAAATCTTCACTGTATTACGTTCACCACACGTAAACAAAAAAGCTAGAGAGCAATTCCAATTATGTTCTTACAAGAGATTATTGGATATCTATAGCTCAACTTCAAAAACGGTAGATGCCTTAATGAAGTTAGAATTGCCAAGTGGGGTAGAGGTAGAAATCAAAGTTTGATAAATAAATAAACGATTAATAAATAATTACACATCTTGAACGAAGTGCCCTACACTTCGATGGATGTTAAAACAAAACAAAATGTCAGGAATAATTGGTAAAAAAGTAGGAATGACCAGCGTTTATAATGCGGAAGGGAAGAATATTCCTTGTACGGTTATCGAAGCAGGTCCTTGCGTTGTTACGCAAGTAAGAACCGTCGAGAAAGACGGCTACGAAGCCATTCAATTGGCTTATGATGAGAAGAAGGAGAAAAACACTTCTAAACCAATGAAAGGTCATTTTGCAAAAGCTGGTACAACTCCAAAACGTAAGTTGGTAGAGTTTAAAAGTTTTGCGGATGCAAAAGTAATTGGAGATGTGTTAAACGTTGAACTATTTAGCGAAGGCGATTTAGTTGACGTTGTTGGTACTTCAAAAGGTAAAGGTTTTCAAGGGGTAGTTAAACGTCACGGATTTGCCGGTGTGGGTGGTCAAACTCACGGTCAGCATAACCGTTTACGTGCACCAGGTTCATTAGGAGCTTCATCTTGGCCGTCAAGAGTATTCAAAGGAATGCGCATGGCTGGTCGTATGGGTGGTGACCGTGTGAAAATTCAAAACTTACAAATTTTAAAAGTGTATCCAGAGCAAAACTTATTAGTAGTAAGTGGTTCAGTTCCGGGTGCAAAAGGTTCATACGTAATACTAGAGAAATAAGCGATGGAATTAAAGGTATTAAACATTGAAGGAAAAGAAACAGGTAACAAGGTTACTCTTTCTGACGCTATCTTCGGTATCGAACCAAATGATCATGCAATTTACTTAGACGTTAAGCAATATTTAGCTAACCAACGTCAAGGAACACATAAATCAAAGCAACGTAACGAAGTTTCGGGTTCTACTCGTAAGTTACACAAACAAAAAGGTACTGGTGGTTCTCGTAAGGGAAGTATCAAGAGTCCTGTGTTCAGAGGTGGAGGACGTATTTTTGGTCCACAACCACGCGACTATAGTTTCAAGTTGAACAAAAAAATGAAAGCATTAGCACGTATGTCGGCATTAAGCTACAAAGCAAAAAATAACGACATCGTAATTTTAGAAGATTTCAGTTTCGAAACTGCTAAAACTAAGAACTTCATTTCGTTGGTAAACAATTTGAAGATGAATGATAAAAAGGCTTTAATGGTAACTTCAAGCATTGATGAGAACTTATACTTATCAAGCAGAAACTTACAAAAGTCTAAAGTTATCACGGCTTCAGATATCAATACTTACGATTTATTACATGCTGATAAATTGGTATTGACCGCAAGTTCAGTTAAATCAATTGAGGATTCATTTAGCAAGTAAGTAGAGACATGGAAATTTTAAAGAAACCAATACTTACGGAGAAAGTTGCAGCTATGGGCGAGAAGCTTAATAGATATGCATTCGTAGTAGATAAAAAGGCTAACAAAATACAAATCAAAAATGCCGTAGAGGCAATGTTCAACGTAACAGTAAAATCTGTCAATACAATGATCGCACCAGGTAAAGCAAAATCACGTGGTACGAAAAACGGAGTAGTGGTAGGTTCAACAGGACGAGTGAAAAAAGCGATAGTAGAGTTGGCAGAAGGTAACACAATAGACTTTTATAATAACATTTAATAGTTATGGCAGTTAAAAGATTTAAACCGGTAACGCCAGGTTCACGATTCAGAGTAGCGGTAGATAATTCAGATATCACCACAAACGTACCTGAGAAATCGCTGGTAGTTAAACATAAAAAATCCGGAGGTCGTAACGGTTCTGGTAAAATGACAATGCGCTATATTGGCGGTGGTCACAAGAAATCATACCGTTTAATCGACTTTAAGAGAGACAAAAATGATATTCCTGCAACGGTAGCAACCATTGAGTACGATCCGAATAGAACTTCACGTATTGCATTATTGCATTACGCAGATGGAGAGAAGAGATATATTCTTGCTCCAGAAGGATTGAAAGTTGGAATGAAAATAGTTAGTGGCGAAAACAGCGCACCAGAAGTGGGTAACGCGATGCCATTAAAGAACATTCCTCTAGGTACCTTAGTTCACAACATCGAACTAAACCCTGGTCAAGGTGGAAAATTTGCAAGAGGTGCTGGTACATACGCACAGTTGGCAGCGAGAGATAGCAAATATGCAATCTTAAAGATGCCTTCAGGTGAAACACGTATGGTATTATCAACATGTATCGCAACTATCGGAACAGTATCTAACTCAGATCACCAAATCGAAAGATTAGGTAAAGCAGGTAGAAACCGTTGGTTAGGTCGCCGTCCGAGAACTCGTCCGGTAGCAATGAACCCGGTAGATCACCCAATGGGTGGTGGTGAAGGTAGAGCTTCAGGTGGACATCCTCGTTCAAGAACAGGTGTGTTAGCAAAAGGCTTCAAAACTCGCTACAAAAAGAAATCGTCAAATCGTTACATCATTGAAAGAAGGAAGAAATAATGGCTCGTTCAGTTAAAAAAGGACCGTATATCGATCATACATTAGACAAGAAAGTTAATGTAATGAATGAAACAACCAAGAGGTCGGTTATTAAGACCTGGTCAAGAAGATCAATGATCTCTCCAGATTTCGTTGGTCACACATTTGCAGTACATAATGGTAATAAATTCATCCCTGTATATGTTACAGAGAATATGGTAGGTCACAAATTAGGTGAGTTTGCCCCAACTCGTACATTTAGAGGTCACGGTGGAGATAAAAAGAAATAAGAACAATGGAAGCAATAGCAAAATTAAATGATTGTCCGACGTCTCCACGTAAGATGCGTCTAGTGGTCGATTTGATCCGTGGACAAAAAGTAGAACATGCTTTACATATTCTAAAATTCAACCCTAAAGAGGCATCTAAAAGGGTAGAAAAACTTCTTCTATCTGCAATTGCCAACTGGCAATCAAAGAACGAAGGGGTTCGTATGGAAGACAGCGAGTTATACGTAAAGAGTGTGATGGTAGATGGTGGTCGCCAGTTGAAGCGTTTACGCACAGCACCACAAGGAAGAGGATACCGTATCCGCAAACGTTCTAACCATGTAACCATGGTAGTTGACAGTAAAATATCTAACGCTAACTAAGATCTGATTAGAAAATGGGACAAAAAGCACATCCGATAGGAAATAGATTAGGAATCATCAAAGGTTGGGATTCTAATTGGTTCGGTGGAAACAAATACGCTGATAAGTTAGTTGAAGACGAAAAAATACGTAAGTATATTCACGCTCGTATCGCTAAAGGCGGTATTGCAAAGATTGTTATCGAACGTACATTGAAGCGCATCACCATTACTATTCACACGGCTCGTCCGGGAATCGTAATCGGTAAAGGCGGTCAAGAGGTTGATAAGATCAAAGAAGAATTGAAGAAAATCACGAAGAAAGATGTACAAATCAACATCTTCGAGATTAAACGCCCGGAGTTAGATGCTCAATTAGTAGCAGACGGTGTAGCTAAGCAATTAGAGGCACGTATCTCTTTCCGTAGAGCAATGAAAACTTCAATCGCTTCAACCATGAGAATGGGAGCTGAAGGTATCAAGATAATGACTTCAGGTCGTTTAGGAGGTGCTGAAATGGCACGTTCTGAGCAGTACAAAGAAGGACGTGTTCCGTTACACACGTTACGTGCTGACATCGACTATGCATTAGCAGAAGCATTAACTACTTACGGTAAAATAGGTGTGAAGGTATGGATCTGTAAAGGTGAAGTATATGGTAAGAGAGATTTATCTCCGAACATCGGCGCAGCCGCTAACACCAAACAAAGAGAAGGTGGAAACGACCGTCCAGACAGAAATGATCGTAGAAATGATAAGAGAGGTGGAAACAACGATCGTAGAGGTGGTGGTGGCGGAAGAGGAAAATCTTCAAAATAAATTAAAGGATTGTTAACCTGAAATAATAGGTAAAGTTATGTTACAACCAAAAAGAACGAAGTTCAGAAAAATGCAGAAAGGCAAAATGAAAGGTAACGCTAAACGCGGTGCTACCTTAGCATTTGGTTCGTTCGGTATTAAAACGCTAGAAGAATGCTGGATCACCAGCCGTCAAATCGAAGCAGCTCGTATTGCAGTTACACGTTTTATGAAACGTGAAGGTCAAGTTTGGATTCGTATTTTTCCTGATAAACCAATTACGAAAAAACCTGCAGAGGTTCGTATGGGTAAAGGTAAAGGTGCGCCAGAATATTGGGTTGCCCCAGTAAGCCCAGGTAGAATGTTATTCGAAGCAGATGGCGTTTCATTAGAAACTGCTAAAGAAGCTTTAAGATTAGCATCACAAAAATTACCTGTTGCAACCAAATTTGTAGTACGTAGAGATTACGAAGAGGCATAAAAAATTATTCATGGAATCCGGTGTATCAACGGCAACCCTCTGAATACAAAAAATTAAAGAGATGAAATACGCAGAAATTAAAGAACTCTCATTAGAAGAGATTAAAGAAAGGATCACAGAAGAACGTGCTAACTTAACTAAACTTAAGTTTGGTCATGCTGTGTCTGCTTTGGAAAATCCAATGCAAATCCGCGCTTTAAGAAAGACAATCGCTAAATTAAATACAGAACTTAAAGCACGTGAGCAAGCAGCTCCCTTAGCTTAAGCTGTAGAAATTGATTCAGGAAATGGAAACAAGAAATTTAAGAAAAACAAGAATCGGGCAAGTAGTAAGTAACAAAATGGAGAAATCTGTTACCGTTGCTATCGAACGTAAAGTAAAACATCCGATCTATGGTAAGTTCGTAAAAACGACGACCAAATTTATGGCTCATGACGAGAAAAACGAATGCAACATTGGCGACACTGTAAGCATTATGGAAATTCGTCCGCTGAGTAAAAATAAGCGTTGGAGAGTAGTAGAAATTTTAGAAAGGGCTAAATAATCATGATACAACAAGAATCAAGGCTTACTGTTGCAGATAACAGCGGTGCCAAAGAAGTACTATGTATCCGTGTGTTAGGCGGAACTGGTAAGAGATATGCCTCTTTAGGAGACAAAATCGTAGTTACCGTTAAAAACGCTATTCCATCAGGAAACATCAAAAAAGGTACTGTATCGAAAGCAGTAGTAGTTCGTACGAAAAAAGAAGTGCGTCGTAAAGACGGTTCTTACATTCGTTTCGACGATAACGCTGCCGTTTTATTAAACGCAAACGACGAACCGAGAGGTACTCGTATTTTTGGTCCAGTAGCAAGAGAATTGCGTGAAAAGCAATTCATGAAAATTGTTTCATTAGCACCGGAGGTATTATAATCATGGAAAGAAAGAATAACACTCAGGCCAAATTAAATATCCGTAAAGGCGATACTGTTAAAGTTATTGCTGGTGATTCTAAAGGCCAACAAGGAAAAGTATTAAGCGTAAACAAAACTACTAACAGAGTTCTTGTTGAAGGATTAAATATGGTTTCAAAACATACTAAACCTAACGCAACAAATACAGAAGGCGGAATCATTAAGAAAGAAGCGCCAATGCATATTTCAAATGTTATGTTAATTGACCCTAAATCAGGCAAAACAACACGTGTAGCTAGAAAGTTAAACGATGCTGGTAAACTTGAAAGGGTTGCTAAAATCTCAGGGGAGGTAATTAAATAATGGCTTACGTATCTAGGTTAAAAACCAAATACAAAGAAGAAATAGTTTCTTCTTTAAAAGACAAGTTTCAATACAAAAGCGTGATGCAAGTGCCACGTTTGACTAAAATTTGTATCAACCAAGGAGTTGGAGCAGCAGTTTCTGATAAGAAATTGATCGACAACGCAGTGGAAGAAATGACTTTAATTACTGGTCAACGTGCAATTTCTGCAAAATCGAAGAAAGATATCTCAAACTTCAAATTACGTAAAAACGTACCAGTTGGAGTAAGAGTAACTCTACGCGACAATAAAATGTACGAGTTCTTAGATCGTTTAATCGCTGTGGCATTGCCACGTATTCGTGATTTCAAAGGAATCAACGATAAAGGATTTGACGGACGTGGTAACTATACATTAGGAGTAACGGAGCAAATTATATTCCCAGAGATCAACATTGACAAAATCAATAAGATCATGGGTATGGACATTACCTTCGTAACTACTGCTGGAACAGATAAAGAAGCGTTAGAATTATTGAAAGAATTCGGATTACCATTTAAAAACCAAAATAACAACTAAGTAATGGCTAAAGAAGGTATAAAAGCTCGCGAAGTAAAACGCAAAAAGCTTGTTGATAAATACGCTCAAAAAAGAGCTGACTTAAAAGCTGCAGGTGATTACGCTGCTTTGGACAAACTTCCAAAGAATGCAAGTCCTGTACGTTTACACAACCGTTGCAAACTAACAGGTCGCCCACGTGGTTACATGCGTCAGTTTGGAATTTCAAGAGTTCTGTTTAGAGACATGGCTCTTGCTGGTAAAATACCAGGTGTGAAAAAAGCTAGCTGGTAAGGCTCAACACAAAGAATTATTGAAAATTTAGTGGAAAGTAAAAGATTTTACTATCTTTGCCGTCCGCTAAATTTTAGTTTATTATAGTAAATAACAGTTAAAAATGACTACAGATCCAATAGCAGATTATCTTACAAGAGTAAGGAATGCCATCAAGGCCAACCATAGGGTTGTCGAGGTTCCTGCATCTAATATCAAAAAAGAAATCACAAAAGTTCTTTTTGATAAAGGATATATTGCGAATTACAAGTTTGAGGATACTGGTGTTCAAGGCACAATTAAAATTGCTTTAAAATACCACCCGATTACTAAAACTTCGGCAATCAGGAAACTCTCAAGAATCAGTAAACCTGGTTTGAGAAATTACGCTCACATGAGCAACATGCCGCGAGTTTTGAACGGATTAGGTATTGCAATCCTTTCTACTTCTAAAGGTGTGATGACAGACAAAGAAGCTCGCGTACAAAACGTGGGTGGTGAAGTATTGTGTTACATTTATTAATCAGGGAGGAAGAAGAAGAAATGTCACGTATAGGAAAATTACCAATCGCTTTACCTCAAGGAGTAGAGTTGACAATATCATCGGATAACGTTGTTACGGTTAAAGGTCCAAAAGGAACTTTAACTCAAGCCGTAGATCCAGATATGATCGTTAAAGTAGAGGAAGGACAAATTTTAGTTCAACGCCCTACAGAACAAAAAAGACACAAAGCATTGCACGGTTTATACCGTTCATTAATCAATAACATGGTTATAGGCGTTACTCAAGGCTACAAAGTTGTTCAAGAACTAGTAGGTGTGGGTTACCGTGCTACAAACCAAGGTAACACCTTAGATCTAGTGTTAGGTTATTCTCACCATTTTGTATTCGAATTACCTACAGAAATTAAGGTAACTACAACTGCAGAAAAAGGTCAGAACCCTACCATCATTTTAGAATCTATCGATAAACAATTAATTGGTCAGGTTGCTGCAAAGATTCGTTCATTAAGAGCACCAGAACCATACAAAGGTAAAGGTATCAAGTTTGCTGGTGAAGTATTGAGAAGAAAAGCAGGTAAATCAGCAGCTAAAAAATAATTATAGTCATGGCAAATAGTATTAAATCTTCAAGAAGATTAAGAATCAAAAAAGGAATTCGCTTAAGATTAGCGGGTACTACAGAACGCCCAAGACTTTCTGTTTACAGAAGTAACAAAGCGATTTATGCGCAAATAATTGATGACACTACTGGTAAAACATTAGTTTCAGCATCAAGCATGAAAGATACAGTAGATGCAGCATCTAACAAAGTTGACCAATCTAAACAAGTTGGAAAATTGATCGCTGAGAAAGCAGTAGCAGCAGGAATCAGTCAAGTGGTATTCGACCGTAATGGTTATTTATATCATGGTAGAATTAAATCTTTAGCAGAAGGTGCTAGAGAAGGTGGTTTACAATTCTAATTAAAGAAACATGTCAACAGCAAATATCAAAAGAGTAAAAACAACAGACATCGAACTAAAAGATCGTTTGGTAAGCATCCAACGTGTTGCTAAAGTTACCAAAGGTGGTCGTACGTTCAGTTTCTCAGCTATCGTAGTGGTAGGTGATGAAAACGGTGTTGTAGGATACGGATTAGGAAAAGCAAAAGAAGTAACAGAAGCAATTACCAAAGGTATTGACGATGCAAAGAAGAACTTAATTAAAGTTCCAATCATTAAAGGTACTGTTCCTCACGAACAATATGGTAAATATTCAGGTGGATATGTATTCTTAAAACCTGCTTCTCACGGTACTGGTGTAATAGCTGGTGGTGCGATGCGTGCAGTGTTAGAGAGTGCAGGAGTTACAGACGTTTTGGCTAAGTCAAAAGGTTCTTCAAACCCACACAACGTGGTAAAGGCTACCGTAACTGCTTTAGCGTTAATGCGCGATGCAATTACAGTTGCTCAACACAGAGGAGTTTCATTAAGTAAAGTATTTAACGGTTAAGGTTATGTCAAAAATCAAAATTACGCAAACGAAAAGTGTGATCGACCGCAACGTGAAGCAAAAAGCTACCATGTTCGCATTAGGTCTTCGTAAGATGAATCAAACTGTTGAAGTTGAAGCAACTCCTCAAATTTTAGGAATGGTTGCGAAAGTGAATCATCTAATAAAAGTAGAAAATATTTAATTGTTTATCCCACTAGGGAATTAATTGAACAAAGATGAAATTATCGAATTTAAAGCCAGCAGAAGGATCAATAAAAAACCGCAAAAGAGTTGGTAGAGGTACAGGTTCAGGTAGAGGTGGAACTTCTACACGTGGACATAAAGGTGCAGGTTCTCGTTCAGGAACTTCTACTAAAGTAGGTTTTGAAGGTGGTCAGATGCCATTACAAAGAAGAATTCCAAAGTTTGGATTCAAAAATATTAACCGCGTTGAATACGTAGGTGTAAACTTAGATGTTTTACAAGCTCTTTCAGAGAAATTCAATCTTCAATCAATTGATCTTGATGCTTTAAAAGCTCACGGTTTAATGTCGAAGTCTGATAAAGTAAAAATCTTAGGTCGCGGCGAATTAAAAGCAAAGTTAGAAGTGAAAGCTCATGCATTTACTGCAACAGCAAAAGCGGCTATCGAAGCAATAGGTGGAACTGTAGTTACATTGTAATTTATACATGAAGAGATTTATATCTACATTAACCAACATCTTCAAAATTGAAGACCTACGTGTAAGGATTCTTAATACCTTACTCTTACTCTTAATTTATAGAGTTGGTTCATTTATCGTATTACCAGGCGTTGACCCTAGTTTAGTAGAATCTAAGCAAGCTCAAGATGGTATTTTAGGTTTGTTAAACATGTTCGCAGGTGGTTCGTTTGCTCGTTCTTCTGTGTTCGCTTTAGGTGTAATGCCTTATATCTCTGCATCTATCGTAGTACAATTATTTGGTATCGTTATTCCTTACTTCCAACGCTTACAAAAAGAAGGCGAAAGTGGTCGTAAGAAAGTAAACCAAATAACTCGTTACTTAACAATCATCATTACTGCTGGCCAAGCAATTGGTTACATCAAAACTCAAGTTCCTCAAGAAGCGATAACGATAAGCCAAAGCTTATTTACAATCTCTTCAATATTTGTATTAACTACAGGAACGATGTTTGTAATGTGGTTAGGTGAGCGTATTACTGATAAAGGTTTAGGAAACGGTATCTCTCTTATCATCATGGTAGGAATTATCGCTCAATTACCAGGTGCTTTGTATTTTGAAGGTGCATCTCGCTTAAGTGTTAACGGTGGTGGTTTAATTCCATTCATCATTGAACTTGCAGCATTAGTATTTGTCGTAATATTTACCATCTTATTAGTTCAAGGTACTCGTAAAATACCTGTACAATACGCTAAAAGAATTGTAGGTAACAAACAATACGGTGGTGTTCGTCAGTACATCCCTCTAAAAGTAAACTCAGCAGGCGTTATGCCAATCATTTTTGCGCAAGCAATTATGTTTATACCAGGTACACTTGCATCATTCATGCCAGAGTCGGGTTTTGCACAAGTAGTAGGTACGAACTTAGGTAACCCTAATTCATTATCATACAACTTATTGTTTGCCTTTATGATTATTGCCTTTACTTATTTCTACACAGCAATTACGGTTAATCCTAACCAAATGGCTGATGACATGAAACGTAACGGTGGTTTTATACCGGGTATTAAACCAGGAAAGAAAACAAGTGAATTTATTGATGCTGTAATTTCAAGAATTACATTACCAGGTTCGGTGTTCTTAGCGATAGTAGCAATACTACCTTCGATTGCTGTAATAATGGGAATCAACTCACAGTTTGCTAATTTCTACGGTGGTACTTCATTGTTAATCATGGTAGGGGTAGTGTTAGATACATTACAACAAATTGAAAGTCATTTATTAATGCGTCAATATGATGGTTTGATGAAAACCGGACGCATAAAGGGTCGTACTCCAGCGGGAGCAGCAGCCATATAATAAGATCAGTTCGGTATGATTATTTATAAGTCTGACGAACAGATCGAACTAATTAGAGAGAGTTCTTTACTTGTTGGAAAAACATTAGCTGAAGTTGCTAAATTAATTAAGCCAGGAATAAATCCAATTGAATTGGATAAAGTGGCTGAGGAGTTTATCCGCGACCATAACGCGATACCTGCTTTTAAAGGCTACGGTGGAAGCTTCCCAAATTCATTGTGTTTATCAGTGAATGAAGTAGTAGTACACGGAATACCTGGAAAAGAGGATTTAAAAGATGGTGATGTTATTTCTGTTGATTGCGGTGTATTAAAGAATGGCTATTATGGCGATTCGGCATATACATTTGAAGTTGGAGAAGTAGCAGAAGAGGTTAAACAACTGTTAAGGGTAACTAAAGAAAGTTTATATAAAGCCATTGAAAAAGCAGTGGTTGGAAACAGAATGGGCGACGTTTCTTACGCAGTTCAAGAACATGCCGAAAAGCATGGATACGGAATTGTTAAAGAATTAGTAGGACATGGCATAGGCCAAAACCTACACGAAAAACCAGAAGTTCCAAATTATGGTAAACGTGGTACAGGTTTAAAATTGATGGACGGATTAACCATCGCTATAGAGCCGATGGTAAACATGGGCAAAGCTGCCATTTGGCAGTTAAACGATGGCTGGACAATCAAAACAAGAGATGGATTACCATCTGCACATTTTGAACACACGATTGCAATAAGAAAAGGAAAGGCAGATATATTATCGTCGTTCCAATATGTTGAAGAAGTATTAAATAAAAAGATAAATTAATGGCCAAACAAGCTTCGATAGAGCAAGATGGTACGATCAAAGAGGCATTGTCTAACGCAATGTTTTTGGTAGAACTGGAAAATGGACACGAAATAGTAGCTCATATTTCAGGTAAAATGAGAATGAATTATATTAAAATTCTTCCTGGTGATAGAGTGAAATTAGAAATGTCGCCATACGATTTAACAAAAGGAAGAATTACGTACAGGTATAAATAATAAAAATTAAAGAAATGAAAGTTAAAGCATCCATCAAAAAGAGAAGTGCCGACTGTAAAATCATCAGTCGTAAAGGGAAACTTTACGTAATCAATAAGAAAAATCCTAAGTACAAACAACGTCAAGGATAATATTGATTGTTAATTAAAAAATAGTCTGAAGAAATTATTATAAGAAATGGCAAGGATCGCAGGTATTGATTTACCAAAAAACAAAAGAGGAGAAATCGGCTTAACTTATATCTATGGTATAGGTCGTCAAACAGCTCAAAATATTTTGACTGAAGCTGGTATTAGTTATAACACGAAAGTTCAAGAATGGACCGACGAGCAATTAACTGCTATTCGTAACATCATCAACGATAAAGTAAAAGTTGAAGGTGCATTACGTTCAGAAGTTCAATTGAACATCAAGCGTCTAATGGACATCGGTTGTTACCGTGGATTACGTCACCGTAAGGGTCTTCCGGTTCGTGGTCAACGTACTAAAAACAATTCTCGTACTCGTAAAGGTAAACGTAAGACAGTTGCAGGTAAGAAAAAAGCAACTAAGTAATAAGAAGTAAACATGGCAAAGTCAAATAAAAAAGTTGCAAAGAAAAGAGTAGTAGTGGTTGAGCCAATTGGTCAAGCACACATTAACGCTACTTTCAACAACATCATCATCTCGATGACGAATACACAAGGACAGGTGATCTCTTGGGCGTCTGCAGGTAAAATGGGTTTCAAGGGTTCTAAAAAGAACACTCCATACGCCGCACAATTAGCTGCACAAGATTGCGGTAAAGTTGCTCACGACTTAGGATTACGTAAAGTTGAAGTATTTGTTAAAGGACCAGGCGCAGGTAGAGAATCAGCTATCCGTACCATCCAAAATGTAGGCATCGAAGTAACCTTGATAAAAGATATTACTCCGCTTCCACACAATGGATGTCGTCCACCGAAGAAGAGAAGAGTGTAATTCGTTTGCTCATGTGCTCGTTTGCTCATGCGCTCATAAAATTAATAAAAACAGGTGAAGTTATACTGTAAGCATAAGTTTACAGCTAAGATTAACCACTAAACAAATAGAAAATGGCAAGATATACAGGCCCAAAATCAAAAATTGCACGTAAGTTCCGTGAGGCTATTTATGGTCCGGACAAAGCGTTAGAAAGAAAAAATTATCCTCCTGGCCAACACGGTCAGTCGAAAAAACGTAGCAAGCAATCAGAATATGCTGTGCAGTTAATGGAGAAGCAAAAAGCAAAATACATCTACGGTGTATTAGAAAAGCAATTTGCAAACTTATTCGACAAAGCTCACCGCAAGCACGGTATTACAGGGGAGAACTTATTGAGATTCTTAGAAGCTCGTTTAGATAACACTGTTTACCGTATGGGTATTGCAGGTTCTAGAAGAGCAGCTCGACAAATTGTATCACACAAACACGTAACAGTAAACGGTGAAGTAGTAAACATTCCTTCATACGCATTGAAACCAGGTGATGTAATTTCTGTACGTGAAAAATCTAAATCTTTAGAAGCAATCACAGAAGCAATTTCTCAAACGAAAGCAGCAAAATACAATTGGTTGGAGTGGGATTCAGCGAGCATGACGGGTAAGTTTTTAAACATGCCAGAACGTTCGGAGATTCCAGAAAACATCAAAGAACAATTGATCGTCGAGTTGTACTCTAAATAAGAATAATCATTGAATTTGTCGCTTCCCTTAAACGTTGCGACAAATTCATTTTAAAATATATCACATAAACAAAATTAAAGAATGGCAATATTAGCATTTCAAAAACCTGATAGAGTGATCATGCAGAAATCTACGGATTTCGACGGTTCTTTTGAGTTTCGTCCCTTAGAACCAGGTTTTGGTATCACCATCGGTAATGCATTAAGAAGAATTTTGCTTTCATCTTTAGAAGGTTATGCGATCACTTCAGTAAAAATCTCTGGAGTATCTCATGAATTCTCTACTATTAAAGGTGTAGTAGAAGATGTTACAGACATCATCTTGAATTTAAAACAAGTTCGTTTTAAGAAAACTGGCGAGAGCGGCGATTCAGAAAAGATATTCGCTGTAATTAAAGGTCAGGATGCATTTACGGCTGGCGACTTAACTAAATTTTCAAACAACTTTACAGTATTAAACCCAGACTTAGTAATCTGCAATATGAATTCAAGCATCACGCTTGAAATGGAATTAACAGTTGCTAAAGGTCGTGGTTACATTGCTGCAGAAGAAAATAAATCAGAAAACGCTGCAGTTGGTGTAATTGCAATCGATTCTATTTTTACGCCAATCAAAAACGTAAAATACAGCATCGAAAACTATCGTGTTGAACAGAAAACAGATTACGAGAAATTAATTTTTGATATCTCTACAGATGGTTCTATTCACCCGGAAGAAGCGTTGAAAGAAGCAGCTAAAATTTTGATTCAGCATTTCATGTTGTTCTCAGACGAGCGTATTATGTTAGAAACGCAAGCGAAAGAGCAAACGAATGAAGTAGATGAAGAAATTTTACACATGCGTAAAATCTTAAAAACTGAATTAGTAGATATGGATTTATCTGTGCGTGCATTAAATTGCTTAAAAGCTGCAGACATTCGTACACTTGCTGATTTAGTAACGTATGATGTTGCTGATATGTTAAAGTTCAGAAACTTCGGTAAAAAATCATTAACAGAAATTCAAGAATTAGTGAAGTCGAAAGGCTTATCATTCGGAATGAACTTGTCTAAATATAAATTAGACGAAGAATAAGAATAACAAACGGCCCCGCATAAAAAATAGCGGCGGGGGAATAAATAAATTAATTATTTAAATGCACATTACCCCTAGGGAGCAGTAAAAAGAAAATAGTAATTAGAAAATAGGGAGGACCCTAATAACTTTTTTCTATTAACTAATAACGACTCAAGGACGGATGTACAAAAAGAAAAAAAATGAGACACGGTAAAAAATTTAACCACTTAGGCAGAACAGCACCTCACCGTGCAGCGATGTTAGCAAACATGGCATGTTCTTTGATTTTACACAAAAGAATTACTACTACTTTAGCAAAAGCAAAAGCATTGCGTAAGTATGTAGAGCCTATGATTACAAAATCAAAAGAAGATACTACTACTAATCGTCGTACAGTATTTGCTGATTTACAAAACAAAGAAGTGATTACACTTTTGTTCAGAGAAATTTCGCAAAAAGTTGGTGATCGCCCAGGAGGATACACACGTATCATCAAAACTGGTAATCGTATGGGTGATAACGCAGAAATGTGTTTCATTGAATTAGTAGATTATAACGAATTAATGTTGAACGAAAAATCTGGTAAGAAAGCTGCTAAAGCAACTACTAGAAGAGGTAGAACAACGAAGAAGAAGGAAGATGCAGCTGCTCCAGTAGCAGAGGCAGACACAACTTCAACTGAAGAAAAATCTGCAGAATAGTTTTAGTGTGCTAGCGTGCTAGTATGCTAGTGTGCTAATAAAAGCTCCGATGTTACATCGGAGCTTTTTTTTTGACAAAAAATTATGAATTATGAATTATGCAGTGTAGTTCCCCAATAACTTAATAACCCAATAACTATTAACCCAAGCCTCCCAATAACCAGATTCCCTTCCCTTAATTCACAATTCACAATTCACAACTCACAATTCATATCTCATTTTTTACAATTGCTCAACAAATCTTTGGCTTCTTTTTTGCATATTAGTGGTCTTAATAATTATGAAGAAAATACTTTTTAGTTTATCCCTTTTTGCGAGTGTTGCAATGTTATTCAATTCTTGTTCTACAGATTTTGAAGTAGCAGCACCTTATAAAGAAATACCCGTTATTGTGGGCTTGTTAAACAAGTCTGATTCTATCCATTACATCAAAGTGAATAAAGCTTATTTGAATAAAGATGGAAGTGCTTATGTAGCGGGCACCGTTGCCGATTCTAATATTTACCCGTATCCTATTAGTGTAAAGTTATATGCCTTAAGCACTACAAATGTTAGAATAGACAGTGTGAGTTTAGATACTACCCGCATTTTTAAATCGGGCGGTACATTCCAAACAAACGACATTGTTTACAAAACTCCCCCATACAAATTAAAGTTTACCAGCAACAGCGGAGCCGATACTACTTGGGCAAGATATCAAGTAGTGGTAAGAAGAATTTCCGATAATAAATTAATTGCAAGTGCTACATGTGCAATTGTTAGTGATATGCGTTTCAAAACCGCACCCACGCAAGTAGATATTTACAATCCATTCCCTTCTACTTCTGTACCAGAATATAAGTCGCCTACCTTTAGATGGTTTACTGCGCGTAATGGCAAAAGATATTCTGCAAAACTAAGGTTTAAGTTTAGAGTGGTAAATGATGCCTTAGGTGTTAATTATAACGACTCCGTAGACATGCAATTAATGTCGAACAACCGCAATGGAAGTACAGATGGTAAAGCAGAAATCGCATACATTTTAAACGGTCAAAACTTTTATACGAACTTACAAATAGCCTTAGACCCTTTGCCATTTGGCTACAGGAGAGAATATACAGGACCGCTGGAGTTTCATTTTGAATATGCCGGCGAAGAGTTAGATACTTATATGGAAATCAATAATTCAACGGTTAGTTTAAGTGAAGTGGTACCAGAATACACCAATATCAACGGAGGCTTAGGAATATTCTCGTCACGAGTACGCAGGAAATTTGCAGACATCAGGCAAACGAATTTATCATTAAATTCTATCGATGGCTTAAAAAACAACTCCATAGTAGGCCGCAGAGCAGGAGCAAACGACCTAGGTTTTTACTAGGACAAACAAGATTTTCAAAACTATTTTATGACAAAACGACACCTAAAAAATGTCGTTTTTTTATTTTTAACCGCATCATTGTCGCTTTTTGCTTCAAAATTCGGTTTGGCATAAGCATTGAACAAGGGTATATAGTTAAACAAATCAGCAAAAAATAAATTAAAAATATATGTCTAAAATTATTGGAATCGACTTAGGAACCACAAACTCATGCGTAGCCGTAATGGAAGGAAATGAGCCGGTAGTAATTCCTAACTCAGAAGGTAAAAGAACTACGCCGTCTATCACTTCATTTGCAGATAACGGAGAGCGTAAAGTGGGCGACCCAGCAAAGCGACAAGCAATTACAAATCCAACGAAAACTATTTATTCTATAAAAAGATTTATGGGGAATAGTTTTAGCGAAGTAACCAAAGAAGCATCGCGCGTTCCTTATAAAGTAGTAAAAGGAGATAACGATACTCCACGTGTTGACATTGATGGTAGAATGTATACACCACAAGAATTATCGGCAATGATACTTCAGAAAATGAAGAAAACTGCCGAAGATTATTTAGGGTATGAAGTGAAAGAAGCAGTAATTACTGTACCTGCATACTTTAACGATGCACAACGCCAAGCAACGAAAGAAGCAGGTGAAATTGCAGGATTAAACGTACGCCGTATTATCAACGAACCAACTGCTGCAGCATTGGCTTATGGGTTAGATAAAGCACACAAAGACATGAAAATAGTAGTGTTTGATTGTGGTGGTGGTACGCATGATGTGTCGGTATTAGATTTAGGTGATGGAGTATTTGAAGTAAAATCTACAGACGGAGATACACACCTTGGAGGAGATGACTTCGACCAAGTGATTATAGACTGGTTAGCGGATGAATTTAAGGCAGATGAGAACATTGACTTAAGAAAAGATCCAATGGCTTTACAAAGGCTTAAAGAGGCTGCAGAGAAGGCGAAGATTGAATTATCATCAACAACAGCATCAGAAATAAACTTACCATACGTAACCGCTATTGACGGAGTGCCTAAGCATTTAGTTCGCAGCTTAACACGTGCTAAGTTTGAGCAATTAGCAGACTCTTTAATTAAGAGAACTATTGCACCGTGTGAGAAAGCATTAAAAAATGCGGGATACCAAAAATCAGACATCGACGAAATTATTTTAGTAGGTGGATCAACACGTATACCAGCAATACAAGCAGCAGTAGAAAGTTTCTTCGGCAAAGCACCTTCAAAAGGAGTAAACCCAGACGAAGTGGTGGCAATTGGAGCAGCTATACAAGGCGGTGTATTAACCGGTGATGTAAAAGATGTATTGTTATTAGACGTTACCCCATTATCATTAGGTATTGAAACCATGGGTGGAGTAATGACGAAGTTAATTGAGTCGAACACTACCATCCCAACAAAACGTTCTGAAACATTTTCAACCGCATCAGACTCGCAGCCAACCGTAGAAATACATGTGTTGCAAGGAGAGCGCCCAATGGCAAATGCAAACAGAAGCATTGGTAGATTCCACTTAGATGGCATTCCGCCAGCACCAAGAGGAGTACCACAAATTGAAGTAACATTTGACATTGATGCGAACGGAATTTTACACGTAAGCGCAAAAGATAAAGGAACAGGAAAAGAGCAAAAAATCCGCATCGAAGCAAGCTCAGGATTGAGTGATGAAGAGATCCAAAAAATGAAGCAAGAAGCAGAAGCGAATGCTGATACGGATAGAAAAGCAAAAGAAGAAGTTGATAAATTAAATGCAGCCGATTCATTGATTTTCCAAACAGAAAAACAAATAAAAGATTACGGCGATAAATTAACAGGCGCTAACAAAGAAAACATTGAAGCAGCATTAACGAAATTAAAAGATGCACATGCAGCTAAAGATTTCGATGCAATGGATGCCGCACAAACAGAATTAACAAATGCATGGAACGCCGCTTCAGAAGAGTTGTACAAAGCAACACAAGAAGCAGGAGCGCAACCAGGAGCAGAAGGTGATGCAGGTGCTACAAACTCAGGCGGACCAGATGTGCAAGATGTGAACTTCGAGGAAGTAAAATAGTGTGCTAATGAGTTAGTATGCTAGTGTGCTAGTGAAAGGTGCTTCGATGAGAATTCGGAGCACCTTTTTTTATTAATGGAATTCTTCAGATTAGCACCGCCCCTCAAATGCAAGGTCCCGATTTTTCGGGATTCGGGGACCTACAGTATCGGTTTATGACCGCCCCTCAACTCCGCGTTCCGCTGCGTTCGGGGACCCCTGCATCAGGAAATCAAAGGAAGGTACAGTATCAGGTTAGGAAAGGAGTTGTGAGAATTAGAATTTTTTTAAAAAAAATATTTAAGAATAAAGTTTTTTTGAATTGAGGTTATTTTTTTTATTTAAAAAAGAAAAAGTAATGTATTGAGTTTATATTTTAAAATATATTGGTGATACCTATTATAAATGAAGTGCAAAAAATTCTCACATTTCACTTCCTAGCCTGATAGGGTACCTTCTTTTGGTTGCCCCATACAGGGGTCCCCGAATCCCGAAAAATCGGGACCTTGCAAGTTGAGGGGCGGTGCTAATTTGACTCTTTTTTCTTATAAAAAATTCTCATATTTCACTTCCTAGCCTGATACAGTACCTTCCTTTGATTTCCTGATGCAGGGATCCCCGAATCCCGAAAAATCTGGACATTGCATTTGAGGGGCGGCGCTAACCTGATAATGTACCCTCCATTAGCACACTAACACACTAGCACACTATCACACTATCATCCTTTTTTCTTCGCTTTCTTTATACTATCTACCACATGCTGGTCTGGGCTTCCATGTTTCGGAGCTTCTCTAACACCTGTATCTGTTTTACTAATTTCTGTAGCAGGAGGGTGTTCATGCTTTTTGTGTTTATTGCAAGCGAATGCAAATACGAGTAAAAGCAAACTAATTATGTATGCTGATTTTTTCATTTTTTAGTATGTTAGATGAGCTGCTAATTTTTATGAAATAAGTTCCATCGGGTAAAGCGCCTTTATTAAAACTCAATTTATTTTCTCCTTGTTTAGGATAATCTTCAAACAAAAGTTTTACTAATTTTCCTTCGATACTTAAGATTTCAATTTTAATTTTTTCTGTATTCACCACATTGAAATTTAAGGTAAACATATCGAGTACAGGATTCGGAAAAACGATAGGATTACTGGTATTCTCCACCGTATTTACGCCTACCGAATTACTAAATATTTCGGCTACGCGAGTAAGGTAAACGTTGTTCGCATTTTTACTCGGAATGTTGCCGCCGTAGCAAGCGCCCAACCATACGCGTGCATCGGTACTGTTGTGCTTACGAGCAATACCGGTATAATCGCCCCAACGCTCATTGCCTTGTAACATGTTTACAAAAGCATCACCGGCTTTTACCAAGGTGCTAGTACCCCATTGCATATTATTGTCGCAATTTACCACACGAACTTCCGGAAATTTATTTGGCGCCGAACTTAAAAAGGCAATCATGGTAGAAGGGTTTGCAGGGTTAGTACTAAACGATGCTGCTGCCGGGAATGAGTAATCGGCAAAACCAGCATTTCCAAATTTAGAAGTCACACAGGTTTGGTTGCTTAGATCTGCTCTGCCATAAAAAATACCGTTCCAAGCTTGACCAATATCAGAGTTCAATACAAAATGTAAAATACCGTTTAAGTAAAAAGCATTTTGCACACGGCAATCACCGTTGTCGAGTAAATCTGCATTGCCTTGCTGTGCGGCATCTGGCGAAGGACTATAACTGCTGGTGGTAGTAACCGCAATACTGTTTAATTGAGGGTTCGCATTTATATCGTTGGTGAGGTCCCAAAGCACTACCTTGTCAGACCCACCGGAGCTACTGCTTACTAAATAGATGCCTGGTCCGTAAATACCTTGGTGCCCGTAAGAAGCAGGCATTAGAGTAGAAGGAGTAAATGCAGATGAAGTAAGTCCCGACCAATGTTGGAAATTTAAATTGTTACCCGCGTAGCCATTTGCTTTTGATATTTGGTAAATGATGGCTTGGTTAAACACATCGTTATCCGAAAATAAATTTCCGGTGATGTAAATTTCATTGGTAGAAACACCCATCGCAGGATAATCAAACCAGCAATTATTATTGAGGGCATTGCCCGGTAAAGAGTAACTCCACCAACCATCTTGCGGGTTGTTTGATTTTGAAAAACAAATAAGCACAAGCGAGTTGTTAGATTTTGTGCCGTGCAAAACAGTCATCACAAAACGATCGGCACCGCTATCGTAAATTACTTTAGGATCGTAAATATTACCCGTTAGTGCAGGCGTATTAAAAAAATTCGTCCACGAATCGGAAAGTAAAATAGTTCCGTTTGCATTGTAATATTCCACCCCATCGTTATTGGTAGTTACAATAAAACCACCGTTAGAAATAGCCATCGAATTATCGGGAGGAGTACTGGTAATAGACCAGTTTGCTTCGAAGTTAATACCTACTTGCGGTGTTACTGGCATGTTCAATGCATTGGCACTTTCGGAGTTTATATTGCTAAACTTTTTCTCTTTTGCCTTCGCAGCTTTTATGGCCTCCACATCAGGAGCATAATGTTTTCTGTATTGCACAGGGCGTACTTTTATGGCCCATTTATTTTCGTTTTTATTTTGAATAATTTCTTTAAAAACGGAGCTTGTGTAAATGCTTGATTTTGTTGCAACATTTTTCTCAACAACAGCACTGGAATTTGTGGGTACTAACTGAGGTTTTAAATGTTGAGCGAACGTTTGATTACCTAAAAACAACAGTAAACAAAGAGAGATTCTGTTTAAGGTTTTCATAAGGGTTTTGGTTGGTTAAGAGCAAGTTAAGGAATATTTAATTGATAAGCAATAGTGCAGCCACACTAGCACATATGAACGCAACCCTTACGATGCATTGGCTACCTTTCATGTAACCGACTCTTAGAATATTGCAAACTAGATACCATGGCCATGCTTATAATTTGGAAGCATTGGGAAATGCGATAGGGTAATAGTTTGTTATTTTTAAATTTGGTATCTTAGTAATAACTCATCTAAAACAAAATTATGTTACGTAAAATCTATTTATTAACCGCTGCTTTATTTCTTTTGCTGAGTCAATCAACTTCTGCCTCTCATTTTCTAGGCTACGAAATGGAATTGATTAATCTAAAAGATGCTAATAATAACACAACAGACACGTATAAGTGGCGCTTAAGGTTTTATAGAGATGTTACGGGGATTCCGATTCCAAGTAACTTTACTTTTAATGTATACAGAACATCCGATAATGCTAACATTAGTAATTTTACTGTAAGCAAAATCAATCCTCAAACATTTATATCGTATGCTGCAAATATATGTGCACCTGTATCTGCTCAAAATAGAGTAGAGTTAGGAGTTTATGAAAGCCCAGCTATAAATTACATAGCTTTAAATAGCAGCACTGGGTATTATGCTACATCCAACCATTGTTGCAGAAACACCGGTATTGTAAATGTGCAGGGCGAGTCGAGTTCATATTCAAGTTTGATGTATATTAAGTTTCCTCCCTTAAATACTGGCTCTGTTACACGACAAAATTCGTCGCCACAATTTAAAGAGTTACCTCTTTACGGATTCAGTGTTGGGAAACAATATGATACAGATTGGGGCGCAACGGATCCAGATGGCGACTCTTTAGTTTACACATTAATAAAAGCATTAGAAGGAGGTCCTACTGCTCCTAGCTTTGCAGAAATACCATTTCCAAATGGGTATTCGTTAAACGGAAACCTTGCCGATGGCAATCCAGATTTTCGAGTAAATTCTTCAACAGGAATCATCACTTTTAAACCTACCATTGCAAATACATATTTAGTTTCCATGAAGGTAGAAGAGTACAGAAACATTGCGGGGCAGCCCACTAAAATAGGAGAGGTACGCAGAGAAATGCAAATACAAACATACCTTTCAACAGATATGCCTCCAAAGCTTTATGATAATGCT
>CALRTZ010000039.1:0-26245 GCA_943371235.1 Sphingobacterium thalpophilum
TTTCGCCTCCGGCGAAACTTTCTCTCCATTTTTATTTTTACGGTCGGAATAGAGGTCCCCGAACGAAGCGAAGCGGAGTTGAGGGGCGGTGATAACTTGATACTTTTCCTTCTTTTTTTTATGACGTTTGCAAGGGTCCCCGAACGTAGCGAAGCGGAGTTGAGGGGCGGTGATAGTTTGATACTTTTCCTTCTTTTTTTATAATGTTCGGCAGGGGTCCCCGAACGTAGCGTAGCGGAGTTGAGGGGTGGTGATTATTTGACTCTTTTATTTCTGTAAAATTTTTATCACTCCAAGCTCTTTTCCAATTCACATTGTATATTCGTTGAAAAGCAATATACAATGTTACGAATTGAACACATACGCAAGCAATACGAAAGCCACCTTGCACTCGACGATGTAAGTATACATGTGCCGGAAGGTTCTGTATACGGATTGTTGGGGCCAAACGGTGCCGGAAAAACTTCGCTTATTAGAATTATCAATCAGATTACTGCGCCCGATGCTGGTGAAGTGTTTTTTAAAAATGAAAAGCTAAAACCCGAACATATTAGTAGAATTGGGTACTTGCCCGAAGAGCGTGGCTTGTATAAAAAAATGGAAATTGGTGAGCAAGTTTTGTACCTCGCGCAGCTAAAAGGCTTGAGCAAAGCCGAAGCTATTAAACGTGCTAAGTATTGGTTCGAGAAAATGGAAATACAAACTTGGTGGACCAAAAAAGTAGAAGAACTCTCTAAAGGGATGCAACAAAAAGTTCAGTTTATTGCTACCATTATTCACCAACCAGAACTACTTATTTTAGACGAACCTTTTAGCGGTTTCGATCCGGTGAATGCCGAAATAATTAAAAACGAATTTTTGGAACTCAATAAAAAAGGGACCACCATTATTTTCTCTTCACATAGAATGGAATCGGTAGAGCAACTCTGCGACCATATTGCACTCATCCATAAATCTAAAAAAATATTGGAAGGGAGTGTACACGATATCCGACAAGAGTACAAAGATAATAGATACGCTGTTTCTATAAAAAAAGGAAAAACGGAATTGGAAATTAGGAGTGCCGGTGTAGAAATTAATGCGATAACAGAAAAGCAAGATGCTACACAATTAGAAATTACCTTGGCACCCAACACCAATGTAAACGATACCTTGGGCATATTGCTAAAACATTTCGAACTCATTTCTTTCGAAGAAATCATTCCATCTATACACGACATTTTTATTAAAAACGTAACCCAACATAACTAATACAATGAAAAAAATAGCCTTAATAATTAGCCGAGAATACTTGAGCAGGGTGAAGAAAAAATCGTTCATTGTAATGACGTTTTTGGGCCCGATTTTAATTGCCGGTATGTATGCTTTTGCCATATGGTTAGCTGTAAATGCTGATGATATGAACAAGAAAAAAACAGTGTATGTTATTGATGAGAGTAAACAATTTACTGGGCATCTGCGCGATTCTAAATCGCTTGCATTTGAGTACACAAGCGAGCCCTTAGAGCAAACAAAAAATAACATTAGCGAGAACGAAGACGCCTATTTGCTTTACATTCCAGAGCTTACGAAAGATTTGAGTGGTGTGCAATTGTACTCTGCAAAACAAGCAAGTGTTGCGGTAGTAAATTATATTGAAAAAGAAATTGAAGCCGAACTAAAAGATAAAAAATTAGTAGAAAACGGAATCTCTCGAGACATACTGAGCAGCTTAGATATGAATGTAAGTTTAAAAACAATACGCATAACTGAGCAAGGCGAAGAAAACGGAAACGCTAATGCCAGCTATGGTATTGGTATGCTTGCTTCTATTTTAATTTATATGTTTATTTTCTTGTACGGTGTGCAAGTGATGCGTGGTGTAATTGAAGAAAAAAACAATCGCATAGTAGAAGTAATTATTTCTTCGGTAAAACCTTTTCAATTAATGATGGGTAAAATTATTGGTATTGCTTTGGTAGGTCTTACTCAATTTGTACTTTGGGTAGTACTAACTATTGGCATCAGCGGATTAGTAAACCAAGAGTTAAGTTCTAGAATGCCTGGTAATGCAGCGCAAATAGAAAACATTGCAGGCGTCGACGCAACTGTAAGTACGGAACAAGGCAAACAAGTAAATGGAAATGATATAACGGAGTTTATGGATGCTATTGGTACGATAAACTATCCTTTATTATTAGGTTCCTTCTTGTTTTATTTTTTAGCTGGATATTTATTGTACAGTGCTTTGTTTGCTGCCATAGGTTCGGCAGTTGATAACGAATCGGAAACACAGCAGTTTATGTTTCCTGTTACCATCCCTCTTATATTTTCTTTTGTATTGGCAAGCTCTGCTGTAGTAAATAATCCTGACGGTCCGATTGCATTTTGGCTATCGATGATACCGCTTACCTCGCCTGTAGTTATGATGGTACGCATTCCATTTGGTGTGCCAGCTTGGCAATTAATTTGTTCGATGGTATTATTGATTTTAGGTTTCCTCGGAACCGTTTGGTTGGCAGCAAAAATTTACAGAACTGGTATTTTAATGTATGGCAAGAAGGTAACGTTTAAGGAGATGTTTAAGTGGTTGAGATACTAAATCGAAATTACGAATTAACGAACTAGCGAATTAGCGAATTAGCGAGGATGCAACTAGGTTACCTTTCGTAAATTCGTAATTTCGCTAGTTCGTAAATTCGCATACAGCAATTCGGTTGGTAAGCCCATTACATTCGTATACGAACCATGTATGGCTTTAACAGCCACTAAGCCGAACCATTCTTGTATTCCGTATGCTCCGGCTTTATCGTAAGGTTGGTAATTTTCTATGTAGAAATTAATTTCTTCGTCTGTTAATTCCTTTACCTCAACATCTGTTTTATCTGTAAAAGAAATGAGTTTATGCTCGTGTAAAATAGCAACGCCTGTATATACTTGGTGAGTTTTGCCAGACAACTTTTTTAACATTCGGTAAGCATCGATTGCATCTGTTGGTTTGCCTAGTATTTCTGGACCAATGGCTACCACAGTATCGGCGGCAATGAGTGTTTCATCGCTTAGCTCATCATCAAATGCTTTGGCTTTATTTATGGCAATGTATTCGGCTACTTGTTCTGGTAATAATTCTGCTGGGTAACTCTCATCAACCTCTTTAGTTACCACTCTAAATGCAACACCCATTAATGTTAAGAGCTCATGCCTGCGTGGCGATTTAGAAAACAAAACCACTTTCATTTTTTAATTTCCTGAGAAAAAGTTTAACACTAAAATTGAAAAAATACCTACCACCATAATTACCGACATCAGTTGTGTTACGTATTTATACTTTTCGATTTTATTGGTGAGGTATAACATTACGTTTGCAATAATTAATGGTAACTCTAAACCAAACACGATGTACATTAAAGGCACATACGCTTTGTTTACATATTGCATATTTTGTACGTAGAACAAAGCAAAAATGAGCATTACACTTACAATCGTAAACGTAAATTTTGATGCCATTTCTCCAGCAACAATTGGTAGTGTACGGCAATTCGTAGCTTCATCTCCTGGTAAATCTTGCAAATCTTTTACCAAGGCGTATAATAAGTTTATACCAAAAGCAATGACGGTGAAGAAACTTATCACCTTAAAAATTAAAATAGAGATGGCCCGGTATTCCGGATTTAAGTATGCTTTAAAAAGTGCTGGCTCATATAATACAGTAAGCACAATTGGTAGTACACCCAATACGGCTAACACAATGTTGCCAATAATAAACTGACGTTTATATTCGGTAGAGTAAAACCATAATAAGCCTGCTATAAAAATAGGTAAGAGTGCAAGTACCCAAACGTGTAGAACGTATGATAAATAGAAACCAATGAGTATGCCGATGGCGCTTAATACCAAATGAGTTGCCATGGCTGCACGGCGTGGTACTGTTTTGCCAACTATAACATCGTTAGGATTGCGGTTTATATAATCGCGTTTTAAATCAAAGTAATCGTTTATAATATAACCAGCGCTGGTGATGCAGAGAGTCATCAACAAAACTAATAAAAATTGAAAATCGCTAAGCTGTAATTCTAAACCGAATGAGTTTAGCATGGGGCTTATAAAATATTTACGCAAAAAAACTTGTAGCAAAACAATGAGTACAAGGTTGCTTATTCTGAAAAGTTTAAAAATGGAACGCATTAGGTAGATCTTGTTAATATACTGTATTCATTATTCCAGTTGTTTCTGGCTTTCATTACTTTTTCTATGACATCGCGCACGCAGCCTTCCCCTCCTTTTTTATCAGAAATATAATGAGAAATTTGTTTTATTTCAGATACAGCATCCGCTGGAGCGGTAGCAATACTTGCTTTTAGCATTACATCGGTATCCGGTATATCATCACCCATGTACAATACCTGCTCCCAAGTTTTGTGATGCTTTTTTAAAAGCTCTTCTATAAGTTCTACTTTATTTTTGGCACCGATGTGTATTTCATGCACACCAAGCTTTTCTAATCGGCCAACTACGGTTTGAGAATTACCGCCGGAAATGACCATGAGTATGTATCCTACTTTTGCAGCCAGCTGCATCGCATAACCATCTCTAATAAACATTTTACGCAATTGTTCACCACTTTCGGTTACTAAAACCGAACCATCTGTTAGTACCCCATCGAGGTCGAGAATTATGGTATCTATGTTTTTTAGACGAGTGATGTACGACATAACGTTGGCTTATAATCTAAAAACGAAGATAGGGATTTAATCTTATTTCTGATTGTCGCGCCACTCGTACACCCAAGCAGATTGTATCATTTCTAAATACGATTCATTACACTCTTCTTTTGTACCCACAAAATTAGGCAAGGTTAATACCCATTCTAATAAATCGGTAAAACGTATGCGATAAATTTTAGCCTCCCCAAAATCGTCGCCAAACTTTTCATACAATGCTATTGCAATGTCTTCTGTATCTTTCCAACCAAAGGTTAATGCGAAACGTTCCATATATTGAATTGTGAATTGTAAATTGTAAATTGTAAATTAAGCAAGCCCTTCCTTATTAGCACACTAGCATACTATCACACTAGCACACTAACCTAGTGTCCCATGAAGCCCGACTGATCTGGTATGTACACTTCTAAATTTCCGTTTTCTATTACACATTGGCAACCAAGGCGCGAGTTAATGCGTGGGTTTACCGCTCTGTCTATAAAATCTTCTTCTTTATCTGATATTTCTTGGATATTATCCATACCATCTATTACATATATATGGCAAGTACTGCATCCGCACACTCCACCACAATTATGTTGTAAATCGATGCCATTTTCTTGGCAAACATCTAATACCGACTCGCCTACGGCAATGGGTAATTCGATGGATTCGTGGTCTTTTTCTTCGAAATTTATTTTGAGTTTAAATATTTCCATGTGTTCAATTAAATCCCCTTGATCTTAATTCGTTGCAAAACTAACAATTTTTGTCTCTTAAGAAACTTTCTAAATAAGAAGTTTTAGAAAAAAATGTTTTAAGAAAGTTGATTTTTTTCGATTTCGGCAGATATCAGCATATACAAGCTGTGGTATAAGGGTTGCTCCTGTAAGGCTTCTAGGTGTTTTTGCATCGTAATTAGGTCATGGCGCTTTGCTGGACCAGTTTGGGCATCCTGCGGACTTAAATGCTGTACTTTTTTTGCCGTTTCGAGTATGAGTGGAACTAAATGTTCAAAAGAGAGTTGATGATTACTTAATAAATTATGGGCAACACTGTACATGTAATTACTAAAGTTGCATGCAAATACGGCTGCAATGTGTAAATTTAAACGTTGCTCAGAATTGGCAGCATTATACTGCCCCCCTATTTCTGCCACAAACTGCTTCAAGCTATTTTCTAAATTACTTTCACTCGCCTCTACAAAAAAAGGTATGTTATGTAAATCTTGTTCGCGTGTTTTAGAAAAGGTTTGTAAAGGGTATAACACTCCATACGCATGATTTTCAGCATAAACAGCACTTATATTAACAGAGCCCGCAGTATGTACCACTGGGCATGGGAAGTTTTTTAATTGCTCGTTTATACTCGGCAATGCATCATCACTTACAGATACAATTAGCAAATCGATGTTTGTATCTAAATCGAAAGTGTTTTTTACAGCCTTGGCATTGCACAGTGCAGCAAGGTTCTCTGCATTTTGTAAATTTTTAGAGTATATATTGATGACCTTAATGCCTGCTGCCTTACTTGCTTTTGCAAGGTGTGTAGCTACATTACCCGAACCAATAAATGATACTCGCATGTATGTTTAGCTTTTAGATGCTTTTATTTCTTGCAAGCGACGAACTATGGCTAATAAGAACCCGATAACCATTATGATAGTGCCTCCCCAAAGTAAATTGATGAATGGGAAAACGATAGCTTTCATAATTACATAATCGCGCAATTCATCTTTCTTCTTATAATATACAATTTCTACTTTGCCAGCTTTAGGATCTATTTTTGCAAACCTAAACTTCATTCCAAATTCGTCGATGTTTTTAGGCAAGTCAAAAGGGATATTATTTTTGATGATGTACACCGGTTCTGCCAAAAACGTTTTATCTGCTTTCGTCACTTCTACAATGGCAGCAACTGCAATATCGTTCTGATTTAAGGTTAAATCTTTTACAGGTACATTATTTTTTAAACTCAATAATTTAATTAAGTATCCATCTAAACGGATGGTATCTGAAATGGCTAATGTTAACGTTTTAGGTTCTTTGTAATTCTCATCGTCGCTATGCCCTTCATGTTCTTCGTGCTCTTCTTCTTTAAGAGGCACAGAGCTTACGTGTGTGTACACATCATGTGTAATGTAATGGCGTGTATCTGGCGATGCAATTAAGCCCATCTTAGGGTTTACTTGAGCATTAGGGTATAAAGTAAATTCGTTTACTACTGCTCCTTTTTCATCGAGCTCTTTATAATTTACTTCGTAATAAGTATTAGGTGCAATAGTGGTATCGCCTAAATACGTTACAAGGTAATTACTCATTTTTGTAGGCTCGTCTTTCCAGAGTAAAATATTTTCGCGGGTATTTTTTTCGTTGAATTCTTTACCGTAAGAAAACCCAGTACTGTTAATAGAAATAACTTCGCTTTTTGATGCTGCAATTAGAGCGCCCAATAAAATAAAGCCAAATCCAATATGAGCTAATGCCGAACCCGCTAATTTTATTTTGCCTTTAAATGCATCTGTTAATATTCTGATGTTTGCTAAAATGGTAAAAAGCGATGCAAATATTAACATCATAAAGGGTGCATTTCTATAAAACTCTCCGTAGTAAGAAATAACTGCGGTGAATATAAAAGATAGAATAATTGCTACTAAAACATTCGATATTAATTTTTTGCCATCTGTTTTTTTGTACTTCATAAATTGTGCAAAACCAGATATCAATAAAATTAAAATAGCGATCGGAATTTGCCATTTATTATAATGATCAATCACATCTGTTGGAGGCGCTACATTGGTGCCAAACACTTTATTTATTACCGGTATAGAGGTAGTAAGAATTACTTGGAAACAAGAAACTCCTAGCATTATGGCTCCTATAAACAACCAAAACTCACGTGAGTAAGTTGCTTCGTCTTTTTTGGTAATAGGGAAATGTTTCCAGTTTTTCACCATCAACCAAACTCCTAATACTAAAAATACTAAGATGTAAATTATGAGTTGCCCCGACATGCCTAAGTCTGTAAAAGCATGTACCGATGCATTTCCTAAAATTCCACTACGTGTTAAAAACGAAGCGTACAATACCAATACATAGCTGATAAAAACTAAAAAGAGTGCGGTGAAATAAGAATGACCCGAATGTTTATAAGCCAATATAACATGCACTGCTGCAATAAGAGTTAGCCAAGGAATAAGCGAAGCATTTTCTACTGGATCCCAAGCCCAAAATCCACCGAAGTTTAAAGCTTCGTATGCCCAAAAAGAACCCATAATAATACCAGTTCCGAGTACCATTACTGCAAACAGCGACCATGGCAAAGCTGGTTTCATCCATCCATCAAAATCTTTACGCCAAATACCTGCAATTGCAAATGCAAAAGGTACCACCATAGAAGCAAATCCGAGGAATAAGGTTGGCGGATGTATCACCATCCAATAATTTTGTAGTAATGGATTTAATCCGTTACCATCTTGTATGAGCGAAAGATAATCGGCACGCTGAAAAATAGGTGCTTGTAATGCTTCTCTTAATAAAATAAAGGGCGAACTACCTACGCCTTGTCCGAAAATATTTATACCTAACAACATAGAAGTTATAAATACTTGCGATAAAAGGATTACACTTAAAACGGGTGCCTCCCATTTACCACCTTTACGTAGTACGAACCACATTAACACCATTTGCCAAAAAGCCCAAAGTAAAAAGCTCCCTTCTTGACCTTCCCAGAAACAAGATATTACGTATTCTGTAGGTAAGGATTTCGAGGAATGTGCCCAAGCATAATGATACTCGAACAAATGATTACCGATAATGTAAGCTAAACTTACAATTATCCCGATAATGGCAAAGCTGTGAATGTAAAACGAAACACGTGCTAGTTTCTTCCAAGAATTGTCGGTTTTTTGTTGTGCAAAAAAGTAAGCGATGCTCGAATAAAGTGCTGTAACAAATGAAATGATGATAAAAAATTGGCCCAATTTACCGGGCCATAAGTTTTCTCCAAGGTATTGTATATCCATTAAATGAATTGTAAATTGTGAATTGTGAATTAAGATGCTTTGAATTCTTTTGTTTCTACCTTGTCATTGGTATATTTAGACGGGCATTTCATCAAAATTTTATCTGCATGAAATTGGTCGCCTTGCATTTTACCAGTAATAACTACTTGCTCCGAACGTTCGAAATCTTGAGGTTTAGTACCGTTGAATACAATTTTGCATTCTTCACCTTTATTGTCAACTAAATAAAAAGAAAAGTAATTAGCATCTTTAACAGGGTCGTAAACAAGTTCTTTATCTTTTACAAGCTTCCCAACTACGTGTATTTCGCTTCCATCTTCCTTGGCTTGTGCAAAATCGCCGTAAGTGCTAGAATCTGCAAAAGTGCTTACAATGGCTCCAATGGCTACTGCAATTATAACGAGTAAAACAATGTGACTCTTTTTCATTCGAATTGATGTTTGATTAATAACCCAAATGTGTGGTTTTGGTTTATAATAAGGCAAATTTAAGGAAATAATATCGAATAGTCGAAATATCGAAAGGTCGAATTGTCGAATTGTCGGAAGGTCGAATTAACAAACTTGCGAAATTACAAACGAACGGTCTTTCGGATTTTCGGCCTATCGGCCTTTCGTTCGCAAACAGTACAAATGTGCAAAAAGCACCGACGGCACTATAAAACTCGGCAACCATGAAAATGGAAAATACATTACCGCCACATTTGGTTGCTCAAAGGCTTGGAATTGCAAAGGGGTTTGTGCGGAGCCAATGGCATTAATTACGATGTTTAAAAGCAAGCCTAAACAAATAAAATTCCAGATTTTATATATTCGAGTAGAAATCCATTTTTTACGAAAATAAGCGAAGCCAATAAGAAAGGCCGTGAGTCCACTAAGTATATCGAAATTAACTCCTTCAAATGTCATTAATTTAGGTACCAAGCCTTGAGTATACCAAGTGAAAATGGCAATTTCTACAGGAATTCGCATAACATGGAAATAAGTTAAGCGCTCAGCATCAAATTTATTTTCTACACTTTTCCATTGAAAGAAAATCATATAAAAAATAAATAAAAAAGTAGGGAGCACTGCGAAAATAAAACGCGGTGGAATGGTATCCCTAACCGTATAAAAACCATTAAAAGCTAACAAACCTTGCAAGGCTACCCAAACAAATACGGTTAGCATTATTTTCACTCGGTACGCGGGTTTAACTGCCCAAGCGAAAAGCATGAAAGTGAGTACGGTAATAAAGATGAAGAATATCATAAGCGAATTTACGAACTAACGAATTTACGAACTAATGGAATGAACGGGCTTTCGGTTTTTCGGATTATCGGTTTTTCGAATTTTACGCTTTTGCAAATTTACGCTCCCCAATCTGCTGTCTCCACATTGCATAATACAATCCTTTGTGGTCTAACAAATCTTCGTGCTTGCCTTGTTCTATTATGTTTCCACGTTCTAGCACGTAAATTCTATCGGCATGCATTATAGTTGATAACCTGTGCGCAATCATAATTGTAATATGTTCGTTGCCACTAGATACTGCTTTAATGGTTTCGTTTATTTCGTCTTCGGTAAGTGAATCCAATGCTGATGTTGCTTCGTCGAATACCATTAAATTTGGCTTACGCAATAATGCTCTGGCAATAGATAAACGTTGCTTCTCTCCTCCCGAAACTTTTACGCCGCCCTCTCCTATCATCGAATCCAAGCCTTTGTCTGCTCGTTCCAATAAATTTTGACACGCTGCTTTCATCAATACATCGTAACACTCTTGGTCTGTTGCTGTAGGATTTACGAACAACAAATTTTCACGAATAGTACCTGCAAACAATTGCGTGTCTTGTGTTACAAAGCCAATTCGTTCTCTCAATAAATCTAAATCAATTTTATTCCCACTAACAGTGTTGTAATAAATAGCTCCTTCATCTGGTTGGTATAATCCAACTAATAATTTGACTAAAGTAGTTTTACCAGAACCCGAAGGACCAACAAATGCAATGGTTTCGCCAGCTTTTACATCAAAATTAATATCATGTATGGCTTTAGAATTAGAAGTTTGATGTTGGAAACTTACTCCTTTAAATTCTAATGCATTTACTTTTTCAATGCGAATCGGATTCTCTGGTTTAGCTTCACGTGGCGTGTTCATTATTTTCTCGAAGTTTGCTAATGAAACTTCTGCCTCACGGTATGTATTTATTACGTTTCCTAATTCTTGCAGTGGACCAAAAATGAAGAAGCTATAAAACATTAAGGAGAACATTTGCCCTACCGAAATTTCTCTTTGGAAAATTAAAAACAACATGATGAACATGATACAGGTACGTAAAAAGTTTACCGCTGTACCTTGTATAAAACTTAAACTGCGAATGTATTTTACTTTCTTTAATTCGAGCCCTAAAATTTTAATGGTGATAGTGTTTAATCGTTTTATTTCTTGCTGAACTAAACCTAATGATTTAACTAACTCTATATTACGTAATGATTCTGTAGTTGAACCTGCCAATGAAGTAGTTTCGCCTACAATTTCTTTCTGTATTTTTTTAATTCGTTTGCTCAACGCAGAACTTAAGGCTCCTAATAAGGGCACCACAGCTAAAAACACTGGTGCAATAATCCAATGTACAGAAATGGCATATACCATTACAAAAATAATTCCGATGATGGTAGTGAAGAGTGTGTTTACAGCTACTGAGATCAATTTCTCCACATCACTACGTACCTTTTGTAAAATACCTAAGGTTTCGCCGCTACGTTGGTCTTCAAATTGTGCGTATGATAAACCTAAGGAATGTTCTAAGCCATCAGAATACATTTTAGCTCCTAATCGTTGCGTGATTACGTTTACAAAATAATCTTGAAAATTTTTGGCAATACGAGAAATAAAAGCAACCCCTATAGTTCCGCCAAGTAATAATCCTACCCCTCGGATGTATTCATCGCGGGTAAGTTGATCAAACTTTGTAGCGTAATTATCTATTACATGTCGGAAAATGAGAGGATCTAACAAAGAGAATCCTTGATTAATAGCGGCCAAAACTAAGGCTAGAATGCCTAATTGCCAGAAATTCTTTAAATAACTATATAATATTTTCATATAAAAAACTGTCGATTGGGTGATAAGATTGTAAATGTATAAATAACCTATTAATAAACTATTTGTTTAAACATATTTTTTACAATTGATATATTATTTTAACTTGCAGTGTGAGAAGAATTATTGCATACATACTCCTCTTGAGCATTTTTTACCAATGTGCAGGATACATTTTGGTGTACAACACCAATTTTATGTTGTGCAAAAAAGAGATGAAACGAAAAATTAAAGCGGGACTCTCTGAATCAGAATTAACCTATTTCACTTTCAGCAATATAGATTTCGAAAATTTAGATTGGCAAAACCACAAAGAATTTAGGCACCATAACACACTGTATGATGTGGTAAAAAAATTCGATACAGAAAACGATTCTGTTAAAATTGCTTGTATTAATGACACACAAGAGAGTACATTATTTGCGAATTTAAATCAATATATAGATAGCTTTAGTGATATCCAAAAAGATGGGAAACCTAGCACTAAAATATTATTAAAACTATTAAAAATACAAGCTATCACTAATAATTCAGTTAGTAATAATCTCTATAATTTTAAAACAACTGATTATATTTCCCACTGCTTGCTTTTCACTAACAATAGCGTCAAACCATCTATCGAACCTCCAGAAATAGTACGTTGTACAGAGTACAATGTACATTGTACAACTTTCAATGTACTATAAATCTATTTTTTAAAACCAATTATTTTATATCATGAAAAAAACAATCTTCATTATGATGTTTGTTTTGTATTCATTTTCTGTTTTTTCACAAAAAATTACAGTAAAAGACAAAATGAGTTTTGCACCAATGCAAGGTGTAGTAATACGTGTTAACAATACAGAAGTAGTTAGCACAGATAAAAATGGAATAGCAAACATCAACACAAATAATATTACAAGTATTCAATTTAGCATGGTTGGTTATACAACACTTGTAAAAACAAAAGAAGAATTAGAAAAATCAAATTACTTAGTTTATTTATCGGAGCGTGCATACAATACCAATGAAGTAGTAATTTCTGCCAATCGTTTCGAAGAATCGTCGGAGAAATTATCCCAACAAATTGCAGTTATAAAAGCAAAACAAATTGCACAAAGTAATTTACAAACTACTGCCGATTTATTACAGAATACAGGATTAGTAAACGTTCAGAAAAGTCAGGCTGGAGGCGGAAGCCCTGTAATTAGAGGCTTTGAAGCCAACAAGGTATTAATGGTTATAGATGGTGTTCGTTTAAATAATGCGATTTACCGCGGCGGACATTTACAAAATGTTATCACTATGGACCAATCTGTTTTAGAGCGAATGGAAATTTTATTTGGTTCGGGTTCTTTAATGTATGGCAGCGATGCTTTGGGTGGTGTTATGCATTTTTATACCAAAGAACCTAAATTGGCAAGCAACAACGATTTGAACTTTTCGGGATCTGCTTTTAGTAGGTATGCAAGTGCTAACAACGAACGTACTGCGCACGTAGATTTATCTGTCGCAAATAATAAAATAGGAAGCCTTACGAGTTTTACGGTTTCTGATTTTGACGATTTGAGACAGGGTAAAAACAGAAGCAAAGAAATGGGGAGTTTAGGCATCCGCAATTTTTACCAAGCGAGAATTAATGGCGTGGATACAATGTTACGAAACTCCGACTCCTTAGTACAAAAAAACAGTGGCTATACTCAGTATGATTTTATGCAGAAATTTTTATTCAAACAAAATGAACGATTAACACATGTGTTGAATATACAATACTCTACTTCTACTGATATACCAAGATATGATAGGCTAACGGATGTAAATAATGCCGGTGTGTTTAGAAGTGCACAATGGTATTACGGCCCGCAAGAACGTTTATTAGCTAGCTACCAACTCAGGTTAAACGGAAATATTATTTATGATAAAGCACAAGTAACTTTTGCTTACCAAGCCATAGAAGAAAGCAGGCATAATAGAAATTGGAATAGTAGCAAACTAAACCACCGAACCGAAAATGTAAGTGTGTATTCTGTAAATGCTGATTTTGATAAGATGCTCGGAAAGGCTGATTTACGTTACGGTGTAGAGTTTATTTATAATGATGTACAATCTAGCGCTTACTCCGAAAACATTAACACTGGTATACGTAGTAATTTAGATACACGTTACCCAGTTGATGGTTCGAGTACTCAATCTGCTTCTGTGTATGTTACTTCTTCGCACAGAATTACAGATAAAATTATATTGAACGAAGGACTGCGATATAGCTATTATAATTTGTACTCAAATTTTAGTGATAAAACATTTTTCGCTTTTCCGTACAATGAAATAAACCAAACTAATAATACACTAACCACACAGGTAGGTATGGTGTATAAGCCAGAAGAAAGTTGGAAAATAGCATTTAACATTTCAACTGGTTTTCGTTCGCCAAACGTAGATGATTTAGCGAAAATATTTGATTCGCAGAAAGGCGATACACTTGGTTCTAGCAGTACCGTTGGAACGGTAATTTTACCTAACCCCGATTTACAATCGGAGAAAACTTACAATGCAGAATTATCAATAAGTAAATCAATTGCCGATAAATTTCAAATTACAGGTATCGGATTTTTTACTCGTATAAACGATGCCATTGTAACGCAAAACTCAACTTTTAACGGGGCCGAATACATAGTGTTTGGTGATACCTTGAGCAGGGTACAAAAAAATGTAAATGCAGGTCAAGCATACATTGCAGGTTTTAGTGCATTGTTAAATTACGAGATAAACGATAAGTTTAGCGCTCAAGCAAGTTATAATTACACCTATGGCAGAGTTACAAGTGTAAGCCCAACTACACCGCTTGACCATATTGCACCGGCCTTCGGAAAATTCTCATTTGTGTGGAAAGCTAAGAAAATGAGAACGGAAGTATTTGCTTTGTTTAATGCTGCTAAAAAATTAGAAGATTATAATTTAGCAGGAGAAGATAACTTAAACTATGCAACCGTAAACGGAATGCCAGCTTGGTATACGCTTAATTTGAGATATAGCTATCAACTCAACCAGTATTTTATGGCACAATTAAATGTAGATAATATTACAGATAGAGCGTATCGAGTATTTGCATCGGGCATTAACAGTAATGGAAGGAACATTGGGGTGACGCTGAGAGCAAACTTTTAAAAATAGATATTAGTCGTTAGTATTTAGTCGTTAGAGTTGGCACATTAGTAAATATTGGTGCGCATTCTCACCGCCCCTCAACTCCGCTACGCTTCGTTCGGGGACCGACTATTATTCAATCAAAAATAGGAAAAAAGAAACGCGCCTTCGGCGCGTTTCTTTTTTCCTATTTTTCCTAACCAAGATTGAATCGGTCCCCGAACGAAGCGTAGCGGAGTTGAGGGGTGATGATTTCTGACGTTTTCTTTGAGACTAAAAAAAACCCTCAATCTTTCGATGAGGGTTTTTCTTTTTTATAGCAATGAACTCGGATCAAGGGAAGATACCAAGGTTCATGTAAGAAACTGCGATTTTGTCGATTGCTCCAACAAATGCTGCAGTTCTCAAACTGTCAATCTTTTTATTTTGCATTCTGATTTCGCGAATTTCGTGGTAAGAACGTACCATCGATTCTTCTAAACCAGAGTTTACTAATTCTAATTCATCTGGACCTTTAACAATTGCTTTACGCTGATCGTCTGTTAACTTCACTCCAGTTGCTTTTTCAATAGTATCTACTAATGTTCTGTTTTGGTTTTCTTCGTAACGCTTGTCCATACGTCCAAATGCTACGTGCGATAAGTTTTTCAACCACTCGAAGTAAGAAACTGTTACACCACCTGCGTTGCAATACGCATCAGGAATAATGATACCACCATTTTTGACAAAGTACTCTGCTGCTTGCGGAGTAGTTGGACCATTAGCACCTTCAGCAATAATTTTTGCTTTAATACGCTTAATGTTATCGGCAGTAATTTGGTTTTCTAAAGCAGCTGGAACTAGAATGTCGCACTCTTGCTCTAAACCTAATGCAGAATTTTTAAATTCTTTAGTAGCACCTTTGTAACCTAAAATTGATCCAGTTTTTTTTCTGTGTTCAAAAACTTTCTCAACATCTAAGCCTTTAGGGTTATAGATAGATCCTTCGTATTCACAAAGCCCTACAATAATACCACCTGCTTCATGTATAAATTTAGCTGAGTAGAAACCTACGTTTCCTAAACCTTGTACAATAACTTTTTTACCTTCGATGCCCGGTGTTAAACCAAGTTTTTTCATATCCTCAGGAACAGATACACACTCTCTAGTTGCGAAAAATACTCCGCGACCTGTTGCTTCTCTACGTCCGTTGATACCCGATTGTGAAATAGGTTTACCCGTAACACAAGCACTTGCATCTAATGAACCTGGGTTAAAAGTTGCATAGGTATCTACGATCCAAGACATTTCTCTTTCGCCTGTTCCGTAATCTGGTGCAGGAACGTCGATGCCCGGGCCAATAAAGTTTTTCTTAATTAACTCCGAAGTATAACGACGAGTAATGTTTTCTAATTCGCCAACAGTATAATTTTTCGGGTTGATTCTTACACCACCTTTAGCACCACCGAAACCTACGTTTACGATTGCACATTTATACGTCATCAAAGCTGCTAATGCCATCACTTCATCTTCGTTTACCATCTCGCTGTAGCGAATACCACCTTTTGTAGGTAGCTTGTGGTGCGAGTGTTCCACTCTCCAAGCGTCGATTACTTCAATAGAACCGTTTGCTTTTCTGATAGGAAATTGAAAGCGATAAACACTGTTACATGTTTTGATTTGGTTTAATAACCCTTGCGGATGTTTTGTAAAGCTTGCTGCTTTATCAAAGAACGCACAAACATCACCAAAGAAATTGGTTTCGTGTGCTGCTGCTTTTGCTTTTACGCTCTTAGCCATAAACAAATTTTTTGTTAAGTAATTGTTGAATTGTTATTATAAAATTCTAAGCAAATGTTTGATTAATAATTCTCTTTAGCAAATTATTTCTGCTCTTTTTCTAATTTACTTAGTCGACGTTCCATATAAATTAAATAAGTAGCTATGCCTAAGAATATTACAGCAATAACTCCTACTACCACATATATTTTACCCGAACTCCTTAATGCATCTGCCATTTCTACTTTTTCTGCCTCTTGTGCTATGCTACAAAATGCCATAAATAGGAATGTAAGTGTAAATACTATCTTTTTCATTGTTTATTTTTCTAATGATTTAACCTCTAACATTCTTAATCTGAATTTCACTTGTGCAATCCAAACTCCCATTAAAATCCAACCGATTACGGCAGGATAAAATACTTTACGCATATCGTTATCCATATCATACGTATTAAAACCCGGATTTCCTCCATTACCTGGATGCAAAGAGTCTGTTAAACGTGGTAAAATAAAGATCAACACAATCATAATTGGAAAGGCAAACACGCTATACACTGCAGAAATTTTCGCCTTTTTTTGTTCATCTTCTATCGATCCTCTTAATACAAAATAAGCCATGTAAACAAGTAATGCAATGGCTGCACTGTTTTGCTTAGGGTCGTTGCTCCAAGCTTCGCCCCAAGTATATTTTGCCCAAACCATGCCCGTTACAATGCCCAATATTCCAAGTAATACGCCAATGTTAGCAGATTCTACCGCCCAAGTATCGTGTTTCGTATTGTTTGAATTTAAATACTTCACACTGTATACAGCATTTACCACAAACAAGATGATCATAGCGAACCACATGGGCACATGGAAGTATACATTTCTAATGGATTCGTGTAAAATAGGCAGCTCTGGAACCGAGCCTAATAAGCCTTGGAAAATACTGTACAATACAAGTAGTATCCCTAAATATTTCCACCAATTTTGTTTAATCAACATCTAAATTTATGTCTTATTTATTCACGCCAAATGTAAGGAAATAACAACAAAGAAATAGCAATTGTTATTACATTGAGCAGTAAAATTGCACTCAACTCATTCATGCTTACCGAACGATCCAATCCATCGATAGCATTCTTAGAAAACTTTATCAACAACATTAATAAAGGCACCATTATTGGGAAGCTTAAGATTGCCATTAATGTAGTATTGTTGTTTACTTTAGAAGCAATGGCCGATACCATGGTAAGAATGGTTGAAAAGCTTAGCCCGCCTAGTATTACAGCAATTCCGTAGAATAAAGGATCTTGTACTGGGTTTTTAAAAACTACCGAGTAAAAAAGTATGCTGATGAGAGATAATAGCATCATCAACAAAGCATTGTAAATTATTTTGGAGATGATGATGTTTTGAGCAGAACTTATGGTATACATATATAAAAACCGCCCTTTCGTTTCTTGCATAAAACTCTTGGCCACTGCGTTTACCGAAGCGAATAACATAATGATCCAAAACAAAGCGTTCCATACTACAGGATTTATTTGTTTAAAGGATAAATAACAGATAAAAACCGTTGAAAACACGTATAAAAGAATGCCATTGAAGGAATATTTATTTCTCCATTCAATAAGTAAATCTTTCAGTAATAAGGCTTTAATAATTTTTATACTAATCACGCCTCAAAATTAGAATTAATTCTGATAAATACTTCCTTTTTCAAATAGCAATAAATATCGCGTAAATTGATATTTTTACCATCCGTTAAGATTAACAGATAGAACATTGAAAAAGATATTAATTGCCAACAGAGGAGAAATTGCTTTACGCATCATGCGATCGGCAAGAGAAATGGGAATTTCTACGGTTGCGGTTTATTCTGAAGCCGACCGTTTATCGCCACACGTACAATACGCTGATGAGGCCGTGCTTATTGGCCCGGCGCCCTCTAACCAATCGTATTTGGTAATGGAAAAAATTATTGATGCCTGCAAACTTACAGGTGCAGATGCAATACATCCAGGCTACGGATTTTTATCCGAGAATGCAGCATTTGCTCGTAAAGTTAGAGAAGCTGGCATTACGCTAATTGGACCATCGCCAGAAGCAATGGAAATGATGGGGAATAAACTATCGGCAAAAGCTGCGGCATTGCGTTACAACATACCAATGGTACCGGGCACCGAAGAAGCGATTGGCGATGTACAAGTTGCAAAAGACAGAGCCGTAGAAGTAGGCTTCCCAATTTTGATAAAAGCTGCTGCCGGTGGTGGTGGTAAAGGCATGCGAATTGTAGAACGTGTAGAAGATTTTGAAGAACAAATGCAATTAGCCGTTAGCGAAGCAATATCTGCTTTTGGTGATGGTGCTGTATTTATAGAACGCTATGTAGGCTCACCAAGACATATAGAAATACAGGTATTAGGGGACACCCACGGAAATATTGTCTATTTATTTGAACGCGAGTGTTCGGTGCAACGCCGACACCAAAAAGTGGTAGAAGAAGCACCATCAGCAGTATTAACACCCGAAATTAGAAAAGCAATGGGTGAATGTGCGGTAAATGTGGCAAAATCTTGCGACTATATTGGTGCGGGTACTGTAGAATTTATTTTAGAGAATAATAAAGATTTTTACTTCTTAGAAATGAACACCCGCTTGCAAGTAGAACACCCCGTAACCGAACAAATTACAGGAATAGATTTAGTGAAAGAGCAGATTAAAATTGCAAGAGGCGAGAAATTATCTTTTACTCAAGAGGATTTAAAAATTAACGGACATTCGATAGAATTACGTGTGTATGCAGAAGATCCGAATAATAATTTTTTACCAGACATTGGCACACTACAAACCTACAAAGTACCGCAGGGCTTAGGTGTGCGAGTTGACGATGGTTTTGTAGAAGGCATGGACATTCCAATTTATTACGACCCAATGATTGCGAAATTGGTAACTTTTGGCAAAGATAGAGCCGAAGCTATAGAACGAATGATAAGAGCAATTGATGATTATGTGATAACAGGAATACAAACCACTTTGCCATTTGGAAAATTTGTGATGCAACACGAGGCTTTTACATCGGGGAATTTTGATACGCATTTTGTGAAAAATTACTTCAATGCCGATAGCTTAAAAGATTTTAAAGAAGAGGAAGCCGAGGTGGCAGCCTTAAGTATTGCTCAATTTTGGAAAAACAACCAAAAGAAAACGATTGAACAAACACAAAACAATGAAAGTTCTGCTTGGTTAAACAATAGAAGAAATTAATAATTCGTTATTAAATCAATTATCTAGCATAATTGGTATATTAGTTGTGGTAGGGTGCCTATGAAACGAATAATACTCTTATTTACTTTTTTTACGTTAAGCGTTTCTGCGTTTGCTACTCACAACCGTGCAGGAGAAATTACCTACCGCCAATTAAGTGCACTTCAATACGAATTTACCTTAACTACTTTTACCGATGTAAGTAATGCAGGCAATGCCGACAGGCCTACTGCTACTCTAAAATTTGGAGATGGTACTGAAGAAGAGCGACCAAGAGTAGAACGCACTTTGGTTGGCCCATTTATACAACGAAATCGATACAAATTTACACATACCTTTCCGGGTTTTTCAAACTATACAATTAGCTACCAAGATCCCAATAGAAACAACAATGTACAAAACATGTTGAACTCTATTAACACAGCTTTTTATGTAGAAACAGAATTGGTCATAAACCCATTTATTGGATTCAACAACTCCCCTACTTTATTATTAGAGCCGATCGATTTTGGTGGTTTAAATAAATTGTTTGTGCATAACCCCAATGCCTTTGATGTGGATGGCGATAGTTTGAGTTTTAAGCTCGTTTCCTGTAAACAAGATGTTGGATTAGATGTATTCGGATTTAAAATTCCAGATGTTGCCAACGGATTTGCATCTATAAAATTTGAAATAGATCCACGTACTGGTCAACTCGTTTGGGAAAATCCCATTAGACTTGGATTATACAACATTGCCATCATGGTAGAAGAATGGCGTTACATCGAAAAAAATAAAACGTATTTGCGCATTGGTTATATTGTAAGAGATATGCAAATAGAAATCGTTTTAACAGACAATAATCCACCTGTAATTACTCCCATAAAAGATACTTGTATCATTGCTGGATCTGCTTTAAACATTAATGTTTTAGCGAATGATATGGATAACGATAGAGTAACTTTATCTGCCACAGGAGGACCATTTGAATTAACTGGAAACGATACCATTTTATTTACACAAAACTCTGTAGGAACCGGAAATATTACACAGCCTTTTTATTGGAAAAGTTCTTGTTTATCGGTACGTAAGCAACCTTATCAAATTGTATTTAAAGCAGTAGATAATGGTACTCCAAAACTGGTTGACTTAGAAGATTGGCAAATAAGAATTGTTGCTCCTGCACCACAAAATTTACAAAGTGCAAGACTTGGAAATGGTATCAATTTAAGCTGGGATCTTTTAAGCTGCGACAATGCCATTGGGTACAAAATTTACAGAAAAGAAAACAGTAACCCCTTTACGCCTAGCACATGTGAAACAGGCTTGAACCCTCAAAAAGGATACGAGTTAATTGAAACAATAAACGATATAAATACCCTAACGTTTAGAGATGATAACAATGGGCTAGGTTTATTTATTGGCAAAGATTACTGCTATAGAATATTTGCCTTTTTTGCTGATGGCGCAGAAAGTATTGTATCTAACGAAACGTGCAACAGGTTGAGTAGAGATTTACCATCTATTACAAAAGTGAGCATAAAAACCACAAGCAATACAGTGGGCACAGATACAGCAATTTTTAGCAAACCTACAGAGTTAGACACATTGCAGTATCCTGGTCCGTATGAGTTTAGGTGGATGAGAACTAGCTCTACTAATGCAAATGCTCAATTATTAAAAACAAGCACCGGTAATTTTTTAGGTGATGTGAGCGATACTGTTTTATACGACACAAATTTAAATACAGAAGATGAGCAATACACCTATGTAGTAGAAATGTATTCGGCTGGTAGTTTAATTGGGAATTCTAGACCTGCAAGTTCTGTATTTTTAGAATCGTTAAGTGCCGAAAACAGAACTATACAATTAAATTGGCGCGTAAACACTCCTTGGGAAAACGATAGTTTCATTGTATACAGATTGAACGATGCAAATGTGTTCGATTCTGTTGGAATATCTTTTACGAATAGCTATTCTGATACTGGTTTAGTTGATGGTAGAGAATATTGCTACTATGTATTAGCCGTAGGCGAATACCCAGTTGGAGGATTTTTAAACCCTTTGATTAATTTATCTCAACAATATTGTGTTACTCCAGTAGATACACGTAAACCAGAGCCACCTTTTTTAACGGTTACTCCAAGTTGTCAATTGTACTTAAATGAATTAGCGTGGCTGCCAAGTACAGTAAACAGTGGCGATGTAGTTCGCTATAACGTTTATAAATCTGAATTTGAAGGAAGTGATTTTAGCATTATACATACTACCAGTTTACAAAACGATACTAGTTTTATTGATGCCAATTTATTGAAATCTATTGCAGGTTGTTATTTTATTACTTCTATAGATTCATTTAATAATGAAAGTGAACGCAGCAACATAGTGTGTGTAGATAATTGCCCTGTATTAAATTTACCTAATACCTTTACTCCAAACGGCGACAACATAAACGATTTGTTTAGTCCAATGCCAGATAGTATTGATTTTGTTGATAAAGTACAAATAACCATTTACAACAGGTACGGGAAATTGGTTTACCAAACTTCTGACCCAATGATAAAATGGAACGGAAAAGAAAATAATAACGGAAACGATTTACCAACCGGCACCTATTTTTATACCATAGAATACAGCGAAATAAGATTAAGAGGACTAAAAGCGAAAGCAAAGACTGGGTATATTGAGTTACTTCGTTAATTGTCAATTGTGAATTGTAAATTGTCAATTATAAACAACTTACTTTCATAATTGATAAATAACTAATAAAAAAAATTAATAAGCAAATAAAAAACAATTCAGCACACATAATTCACCATTTACAATTCACAATTCACAATTCAAACACTTTGTTTACCGGAATCATAGAAAATTTAGGCGAGGTAATTGCCATCGAAAAAGAGCAGCAGAATATACATTTCAGTATAAAATCTACGATCTCTAAAGAATTAAAAATAGACCAAAGTGTGGCACACAATGGCGTATGTTTAACTGTGGTAAAATGCGATGAGCAAAGCCATACCGTAACTGCTATTGATGAAACCTTAAATAAAACAAATTTAGGATCTTGGACAGTTGGCAGTAAAATAAATTTAGAACGTTGCATGCAAATGAACGGGCGCATAGATGGGCATATCGTACAAGGACATGTTGATACTACTGCGGAATGCATTGGAATTATTGACGAAGCTGGGAGTTGGCGATTTAGATTTAAGCATCCTACAGCTGCAGGATTTTTAACCGTAGAAAAAGGATCGGTTTGTATAAACGGAATTAGTTTAACGGTGGTAGATTCAACACATTCAGAATTTTCGGTAGCCATTATACCATTTACGTATGAGCATACCAATATGCATACCTTAAAAGTTGGCGATAAGGTAAATGTTGAGTTCGATATTATTGGAAAATATTTGGCAAAAATGATGGAAGCAAGAACTTAGTCTTGCTTCGTTTCTAATTCTTTAAACGCTTGAACTAATTGCTCTGCAGGCACGGCTCCACTTAAACCGTATTGGTCGTCTATAATAAAAAATGGTACTCCAGAAATTCCCATAGCGCGCATACTTTCTTGTATCATATGCACTTCGTTTACTCCTTCATTACTATTTAACAATTGCAATACCAATTCTTCGTCGAGGCCAGCATTTATTGCTACATCTAGCACATTAGCCCTATCCGTTAAATCAATTCCATTTTCGAAATACGCTTTCATGTACGCTTCTTTTACAGCCGCTTGCAAACCAAACTGATGTGCGAATTGAATGATGCGATGCAAATCAAATGTATTGGGAGATCTTTGTATTTTTTGAAAATCAAAATTGATTCCGATGTTTTTACCACGCTCAACTAGCATGTTTGAATTCTGTAAAAAACGATTCCAGTCGCCAAATTTTTGAGTAATGTAAGGTTTAAACTCTACTCCTTCTTTACTAATATTTGGGTCGAGCTCAAAAGGCAAAAACTGAACATCAAAATGATACTCCTCTTTTAACTGATCAATAGCTATTTCTAATTCTTTTTTACCCACTAAACACCATGGGCATACAACGTCGGATGCAACTTTTATGCTTATTGTTTTTTTCATTTTTATTCGTCTACTTTTTTACCTTTCATGGCATGCGAAACTGCCACATCCATTACTCTTTCGGCAAAAGGTCGTGTGTATTCATTCAACTCTTCAATGGCTTTTAGTATAGCATCTTTGTTTGCTTTTGGCAATTCTTCTTTAAGCACATTAATATATTGCTGCGTTTTTGCAATTTCATCTATGCTCAAATATTCGGCGCTTTTTTTCAGAAAGTTTTCTGCAGTATACACCATTTGTTCGCCTTCTGTTCGCGCTTCAATTACCATACGCTGTGCAATATCTTCTTTGGCATTTGTAATTGAATCTAACAGCATTTGCTCCACTTCATCATCTGTTAACCCATAGGTAGGTTTTACTTCTACTTCTTGCTTCACACCCGAACGTAATTCTATGGCTTGTACTTTTAAAATTCCATCGGCATTCAACATAAAGTTGATGTCTACTTTTGGTAAACCTGCCGGCATAGAAGGAATTCCTTTTAAATCAAATTCTGCTAATTTTCTATTTTCTTTTACTAAATCTCTTTCTCCTTGGTATACCGAAACCTTCATGTTCACTTGCCCATCTATAGAAGTTGTGTATTGTCTACCGGCTTTAGTTGGCACTTTAGAATTGCGTGGAATAATTACATCCATCAAACCTCCCATCGTTTCAATTCCTAATGATAAAGGAGTTACATCTAACAATAAAATATCAGTTCTATTTCCAGATAAAACATCGGCTTGTATGGCAGCACCCAAGGCAACTACTTCATCTGGGTTAATTTCATCATGCACTGCTTTGTTAAAAAAAGTTGCGACGTTTTGCTTAACAAATGGAGTGCGAGTAGAACCGCCCACCATTACCACTTCATTAATATCCGACACTTGTAAACCTGCATCTTTTAATGCCAAAGCACAACATGTAATGGTTTTTTCTACTAATGGTTTGATGAGTTCTTCAAAGGTTTGCTTCGTAATGCCACATGAATGCCCGTCAATAGTAGTTTGATAGATATTTTGCGAGCTCAATGCTATTTTTGCTTCTTCGGCACCCAAGCGAAAAGCTTGTGCAAGCGAAGAATTACTCATTACCTCTTGTGGGTTTAAGGCTAAAGCGTTTAACCAATAATCAATAATTACACGGTCAAAATCATCGCCACCCAAAAAGGTATCGCCATTGGTAGAGAGAACTTCAAAAATTCCGTTTTGTATTTTTAAAATAGAAACATCAAACGTTCCGCCACCTAAATCGTACACCGCAATTGTTTTTTCTTCGTCGGGGTTTAATCCAATACCATAGGCTAAACTAGCAGCCGTGGGTTCGTTTACAATTCTCAGTACATCAAGCCCAGCAATTTTACCAGCATCGCGGGTAGCTTGGCGTTGGGCATCGTTAAAATATGCAGGTACTGTTATAACCACTTTGTTTACAGGCGTTTTTAAAGCATGTTCTGCACGCTCTTTCAATTCGCGTAAAATCATTGCCGATAATTCTATAGGAGTATAAAATTTATCTCCAACCTTAATTTTCACAATGCTTTCCGCATCATCATCAATAACTTTATAACTAAAAAAGTCTTTAAAGTTTTCAATGTCTTTGTATGACTGCCCTAACAAACGTTTTACCGAAAAAATAGTGTTTTGTGGATCGGATATTAAATACGGTTTGGCATCATTTCCCACAATTATCTCACCGCTTGGGTGAAAATGGATAATGGAAGGGACTAAAATTCCTTTGCCTGTATCGTTTATTACTTTAGCCTCTTTATCGTCGTTTATATACGCTATTAAACTATTGGTAGTACCTAAATCTATACCTATTATTATTTCCTCTTTTTGGAGGCTGCCTGTAGCTATATTGATGGAAACTTTTGCCATATTCTCAAAATCAAAGCGCAAATGTATAGAGAATACACTAAAAAGCCCGTCATTGTTTTGTAAATGACGGGCTTTTTTGAGTAATTTCTACTAGATACCCAAGATTTGCAAGCTTAGACGTACCAAATTTTTCATGAGGTGTAACATAGGGTTGTTGTTATTTGGTTAGTTATTCGTGATTTTGTAGATAAGGTTACAAGAATCGACTCTTCAAATCTGCAATTTTCGTTCGTATTCGATTCAAGCACCGGTATCAAATTAGCACCACCCCTCAACTACGCGTTCCGCTTCGTTCGGGGACCGGCTCTTGGACGAACTAAGAAAAAAGAAAAGAGCTCGCCTGCGGCGAGCTCTTTTCTTTTTTCCTTTTTTTCTTTTTTCTTTTTTTAAAGACG
>CALRTZ010000040.1:0-25620 GCA_943371235.1 Sphingobacterium thalpophilum
ATACATTTTTAAAATTATTCCCTTTGTAAAAAATGAAATAGTAAAAACCATCTCTATTATACTATTAATTTGGCTGTACGCTTGTTTAACAGGGTTACCTGCTTCTGTTATTCGTTCGGCATTAATGATTAGTTTTTTGAGTATCGGCAAGGCCATCAATATTAAATCGAACCCCATAAACCATATTGCCGCCTCTGCATTATTAATCTTATGCATAAACACCAATTATTTGTTTGATATTGGATTCCAACTCTCCTATTTAGCCGTTATTGGAATTGTTTACTTACAAAAGCCAATATCAAATTTATATGTGCCAAAGCATAAATTTGACAAATACATTTGGCTTACATTTTCGGTATCGATAGCAGCACAATTATTTACCCTTCCCTTTTGTATGTATTATTTTCATCAATTCCCCAATTACTTTTTATTAGCCAATTTATTAGCCATACCACTATCAAGTATTGCTCTATATGCTGCAATCGCTAACTTAGTTTTTGCTTCAATTCCTTATTTAAACACCCTTTGTGAATGGACTGTAACCTATAGCATCCAATACCTAAATCAATATTTAGGAATAATTGCAAGTTTACCGGGAGCAGTTTTAAAATTCTCTGCATGGTCGTTTATAGATTGCTTCGTTTTCTCGCTTGTAATCTTTTTTCTCATACTACTAATGCATGAAAAAATTAAAAAAAGTTTAAAATATATATTGGTAGTATTAATATGCTACAGCCTACATGAAATTTATAATTACAATAAACATAACCACGCACATGTATGGAAATTTAACAGTCCTTATACTGTAAATTATACCATTGAAACCAAAGATAGTCTACTCATTTTTTTGCCATTAAACAGAAACGATTATTTAGAAAAAAGAATGATTCAGAATTGGAATACTATCAACATTAAAAAACGATGCATAAGGTTCATTAAGAATAAATCCTATTATTTGGAGATTAATAAACAAAGGTTTAGCAATAAGAAAGAACTTAACACCTATGAACCAGTAGCTTATGAACGAATATGTATGTAATATTTGTGTTTCTTAATTGTTTTGCTTTATTTATTATTAAATTCGTACATCAATAAAATCGATATGAAAAAAATATTAGTATACCTAGGAATTACATTATTCTTAAGCACACAACAAAATGTAAGCGCACAAAAATTAATGACAGAAGGCGTTATTTTGTACGACTTAAAAATTGAAGGTGCAGAAGAAATGGGGATGATGGCTGCAATGATGCCAAAAGAAATGACTGTTAAATTTAAAGGCACCAAATCTAGAGCCGAATTTGCCACTGGTATGTCTGAAACAATTGCGTTAAACGATTCTAAAGATAATAAAAGCGGTGTTGTGTTATTAGATTTAATGGGCAATAAATATGCGATGAAAATTGACGAAGAAAAAATTGCTCAACAAAAGGCCAATATGCCCGAATATGAACCTGTAGAAAGCAAAGAAACCAAGGTAATAGCTGGTTATACTTGCAAGAAAGTAATTCTGATCAACAAAAAAACCAAAGAAGAAGTGAGTGTTTACTATACTACAGAAATTCCTTATTTCGAGAATTCATTTAACGCTGAGTTCAAAATGGTAAAAGGTATGCCAATGGAATATGTATCGGCATTAAATAACATTAAAATGACCGTTACTGTTAAAGAAGTAAAGAAAATAAAAGTATTAGACACAGAGTTTACTATTCCAGCAGAATACAAACTAACTACTCAAGAGGAGTTAATGAAAGAGCTGAGTGGTAGCATGGGAGAATAAAATGTATAAACTATTTAGTTCTTCCATAAAATACATCCTATTTTGGATGATTCTGTTTACCGTACAAAGAAGTCTTTTCTTTGTAACTTATTACGATAGACTGAGTAAATTTTCATTTGAAGAAAAATCATTACTATTTATAAAAGGATTACGCCTCGATTTATCAATGTCGGGGTATTTTCTTTTTATTAGCATTCTGGTTTTAATAGTCCAGCTTGTATTTACTCATAAAACAAGGTTATTCGATAGAGTAATAAATACATTTACTGTTATCATAGTAATAATTGTTGTTGTTTTTGGATTAATAGACATTGGCATATATAATGAGTGGGGAACCAAACTAAATAGCCGAGCAATTGAGTTTTTAATACTCTCCCCCGGTGAAGCCATTGCCTCTAGTAGTTCTAGCCCCATAGGCATTACAAGTATGTTGTTAATTGTGCAGCTACTTATATTTATTCCTCTTTACTATAAATTTTTCAAATACAGTTTTCAGAAAGAGTTTAATTACATTCCTAGAATTTTCAGCATTTTAATACTTGCAAGTGTAGCAGTATTAATGATGCGAGGTGGCACTCAACTTTCACCTATTAACCAAAGTGCTGCTTATTTTTCTAAAAACACTATTATAAACCATGCCAGTTTAAATACCGAATGGAATTTAATGCACTCGGTTATAGAAAATCATTTTAGCAATGAAAATCCTTATGTTTTTTTGAAAAAAGAAAAAGCCGAAGCCATCGTTGACTCTTTATATACTTACAAAGTTGATAGTTTAACTTCTATGTTAAAAACGAATCGACCTAATATTGTTTTTATTATTCTTGAAAGTTTCACTTCTGATGTAGTTGAATATTTTGGTGGAGATAAAGGAGTGTCTCCAAATTTAAGCAGACTAGCAAAAGAAGGAATTAGTTTTACAAATATGTATGCTTCTGGTGATAGAACTGATAAAGGAATGATTGCCATATTAAGTGCTTTCCCTAGCCAAGCAGTTCGAACCATTATACAACAGCCCGATAAGTTTGAGAAACTGCCTTCATTACCAAAAACGCTTGAAAAATATGGCTATTCGAGCTCATTTTTTTATGGTGGTGAGTCGGAATTTTCAAATTTTAAATCCTATTTAGTGTCTGCCGGTATTGATGATATTGTTGATAAAAATAACTTTTCTAAAGAACAGATGAACTCTAAATGGGGTGCACACGATGGATTTTTATTCGACAAAGTATTAGAAAACATCTCGAATAAAAAAGAACCTTTCTTGTCGGTAATACTTACATTAAGTTCACACGAACCTTTTGAAATACCAGCACCTAGTACCTATAATAAAAAAGATTTACCTAGTAAATTTAGAAAGGCAGCCCATTATACCGACCAATGTTTAAATGATTTTATCGCAAAAGCTAAAAAAGAATCCTGGTATAAAAACACCTTGTTTGTTATTGTTGCCGACCATGGGCATCGTTTACCTCGCGAATACAAAACAGCTTATGATGTATTAAAGTTTAGAATTCCGATGGTATTGTATGGCGATGTAATTAAAGACGAATACCAACATAAACAAATCACTAAAGTTGGATCACAAACAGATATTGCAAAAACCTTGTTAAATCAACTAAACATTAACGATAGTAGCTATAAATGGTCGAAAGACTTATTTAATAAAAACGCTAAGAGTTTTGCATTTTATACATATGATAATGGCTTAGGTTGGGTAGATGATGATAATAGATATACCATGGATAACATCACCAAAGAACTCACATCAAGAAGAAATTATACGAAAAATACCGATGAGAAAATGATGAATGGCAAAGCCTATATGCAACTAGTTTTTTCAGAATATTTAGCTTATTGATACCAATATTTTTGAATAATGATATCTGCTACCACCTTATCAATAGGTAGAGTCATACAAGCAGCATTAAAATCTTTTAAAGCAATCCACCTAAAACTTTGCTGACCATTTGAGTCGTCTATAAAGTCAAACACTTTGTTTGATGTAGAAAATTTAAACTCCTCTAAACTGTTTACTTTATAATAAATACTGATAATTTGGGAATCGTTGAAGGCAGATTTTTGATAGAAATCTGTGGTGTAAATATGTTCTAGAACCTCAATTTTTAAATCACACTCTTCCATAAATTCACGAGCTAAACATTCGCGAGTACCCTCTCCTAGCTCTAAACCACCACCAGGAAATTTGGTATGTGGAAAATTAAAATCAAACTCATCAGAAACCAAAATTTCTCCGTTCTCATTAATTAACACCCCGTAAACTCTTACATTAAATTTATACATGTTCTATAAAATGTTTGGCATTGTTCATTACTAAATTGGTATTCCATACAAGAGTTCTTTCTTGTGGATGCTTGCGTACAGGACATTCTACCCCACAATAATTGCAGCAATTTGGCAAACACGGATCTACATGTATAAACAACTCTACACTATTATCCACATTGTGTTCAATTATGGCCTCGATTGCCTCTACTTCGTCATGCACTCTTACTAAATCAAAGTAATAAGGCAAGGTGATATGACAATCGATGTGTAAATCGTGACCGTATTTTTGAGTTCTCAAATTATGTACATCAATCCATTCTGGTTTGCGTTCTTTTTGTAAGATATTCACAATGTCATTTACTAAGTTTGTATCCACTTCATCCATCAAACCCGAAATAGATTTCCGAATTAAATGATAACCATTATACAAAATTAGAAAACCGAGAATTAAGGATATGATGCTGTCTAAAATATAAATCTGAGTAAATTTTATCAATAGCAAACCTAATACCAATCCAGCACTTGTATAAGCATCTGTTTTTAAATGCTTACCATCTGCCTCTAAAGTCATTGAATTAAGTTTACGCCCTTGTTGTACAACATAAAAACCGATAATAAAATTTAATGCCCCAGCTAAAATACTTAGCCAAATACCTTTATCTAATTGATGTATTACTTGAGGATTTATAAAAGCATAAATAGATTTATAAATAATATTGATGGCTGCAAATACAATCAATGCCCCTTCAAAACCAACGGCAAAAAATTCTACTTTACCATGGCCATACGGGTGATTGATATCTTTAGGTTGAGCTGCTAAATAAATGCTATAAAATGCAAAACCGCCCGCTACCACGTTTATAATATTTTCTAAGGCATCGGTATAAATGGCATTAGAATGCGTAATATAATAAGCAACAAACTTCAATAGGGTAATTAGTATACCAAATATGAGTACTGCACTTATTATTCTTAATCGTTTTTTTTGATTCTCCACAGGGTAAGTTTAACTCCTAAAGATACAATTACTATGCATATAATAAGTATATCCCAATTATACAATTGCATTTAAAATTATAACTTTGAAACATGGTTAAAGCTGAACTTATTAAAAAAATTGCACTCGTTTTGGAAGAACGTCTTAATGAATATAAACTAAATTTATTGCAGTTAATAGAATCTAGAAATAATGATACTAAAAGTAGTGCTGGAGATAAATACGAAACTTCGAGAGAAATGGCTCAAATCGAAATGAATAAATTGACTGAAATGGTACTTATGAATGGAAACATTGTACAAGATTTAGCAAAAATTGATGCCAATATTACACATCAAACAGTAGAACTTGGTAGCATCGTACTTACAAATACAGATAAGTATTTTATTAGTGTTGCCTTTGGAAAAATTAAATTAGAAAATGATGAATATTATGCCATTTCTAAAACATCCCCTTTTGCAGTTGCGATAAAAGGAAAAAAGGCGGGTGATAAAATTTTATTTCAGAACCGAGAGATTGAAATTTTAGAGGTAAAATAATAAAAGCTCCTAGGCTTAATAAGCCTAGAAGCGATTAATTAAATTGATGTACTAACCCTATAATCCATCAAAATAATACGTATAAGAATCGGTGCCTTCAATTTTACGCAACCACAATTCTTTAGAAGCTAAACGCTGTAAATTGTAAATTACAGTTTCAGAACCTATAATAATTTTAACATCTTCATCATCATTCAAAAACGACCAAGTACCATTGTTTACTGAACGTGTAGGGAATCCGAAAAATTGAACCTTCTACAGTTTGTGTTAAAGTACCATCATTAAACATATTATAAATGTATGTCGTTCCACTTAAATCTTGAGTTACACCATTTTTCTCAAACGATTTCAAAGTCCACGTATTCGTGAATCTATCTTTTCTTGATACAACCGAAATAATTGGATCGTCGTCGCCTTTCTGACAAGCGGGTAAAACAGTGCTTACAATTGTAACCAGTATAATTGCAGCTAAATAAAATTTTATATTTCTCATACCACAAAACTCCACTTAATTAAACGATACTTATTATATACAAAAGTGTATATCTTATATATTTCACACCTATTTCTAAAAATTGTATTTTGCAGTATGAAAAGAATAGTTTGTGTCTCTTTATTCCTATTGATGTATCAATTTGCACAATCGCAAGACCGTAAATTTCATTTGCTTTTATCAGTAGGTGCAAATGCAACTCAAGTAAATGGCGATAAACTTGCAGGTTTTGACAAGTTTGGACTAAATGTTGGGGCCGGCGTACGAAGAAACATTGGATTAAAATCTGCTTGGCAATTAGAGTTTCTATATTCTGAAAAAGGCAGTAAAGACGTTGTCAGCCCTTCTAACCCTATACCAGATACTCTATTTCAATTTAATTATATTGATATTCCTATTGTGTATACTTATGAGTTTTATCCTAAGCTTAGAGCTGAACTTGGAATTTATAACAGTGTGCGATTAAAAGCTACCTACAGCGATTTTGTGATTGATTATGATCGTTCGGCAAGTATTAGAAGCTCTGATCATGGTGTTTTAGCAGGTTTACATTATCAATTAGGAACTAAATTTGGAGCAAATTTACGAGTAGCTCAATCTGTTTTCGACATAAATGCAACCATTGAAAGATACTTTAATTTAAGCACCACCTTTAGTATTAGGTACACGCTATAGTAAATTTTACTATTTTTATGGCTTACAAACACACCTATTGAATGGCTAATTTATCCAATAGATTAAATTTATTTACTGAATCTCAGACGCTTATGATGGCGAAACTGAGTCGGGAATTAAAAAGTAAAGGCATTGACATTATCAATTTAACACTTGGTGAGCCTGATTTTACCACTCCTGAGCACATAAAAACAGCTGCAAAACAAGCAATCGATCAAAATTTCTCCTATTATACTCCCGTTGTTGGTTATTTAGAATTAAGAGAAGCCGTTTGTCGTAAATTAAAAAGAGAAAACAACTTAGATTATACCCCAGAGCAAATTGTTGTTTCTACGGGCGCAAAACAATCCATTGCAAACGCAATCTTATCAACAATTAATGCAGGCGATGAAGTGTTGGTGCCAACTCCATATTGGGTATCGTATTCTGAAATGATAAAATTGGCCGAAGGCGTTCCTGTTTTTATACCTGCAACGGTTGAGAGTCATTTTAAAATATCTGCAGCACAATTAGAGGAAGCAATTACCAATAATACTAAAATGCTGATTTTTTCCTCGCCATGTAACCCTACTGGTTCTGTTTATACCAAAGAAGAGCTTGCCTCTTTTGTAAAAGTGTTAGAAAAATACCCAGATATTTGGATCATCTCAGATGAAATATACGAGCACATCAATTACCTGAGCAAACACGAAAGTATTGCTCAATTCGAATCGATTAAAGACCGCACCATCGTAATTAACGGCTTATCTAAAGCATTTGCTATGACGGGCTGGAGATTGGGCTATATGGCTTCTTCTCTAGCGCTAGCGAAAGCATGTGACAAAATACAAGGTCAATTTACTTCTGCAACAAGTTCTATTTCTCAACGTGCAGCTATTACGGCATTGGATGGTGATTTTGGACCAACTGTTCTTATGCGCGAAGCCTACAAAAAAAGAAGAGACCTGGTATTCGAATTATTGCAAGACATACCCGGATTAAAAACGAATTTACCCGATGGAGCATTTTACTTTTTCCCAGACGTAAGTTCATTTTTCGGAAAAACGCATGCAAATGGTGTTATAAATTCTGCTGAAGATTTGTGTATGTATTTATTACACGATGCACATGTATCTTTAGTAACCGGTGCTGCATTTGGTAGCCCTACAAATATTCGTTTTTCTTATGCAAGTTCTGAGGAAATTTTGCGTGAAGGAATGCGTAGAATTAAAGAATCCTTGGCTAAATTGATTTAAATAATATGTCGGAATACCTGCTAAATATTTTTGATTCCTTTAACAAGCAAAAGGTTTTAATTATTGGTGATGTAATGATTGATGCTTACTTATGGGGTAAAGTAGATCGTATTTCGCCAGAAGCACCTGTTCCAATTCTTAACATACAAAAACGCGAAAACAGATTAGGTGGAGCTGCAAACGTTGCTTTAAATATAAAAGCATTGGGTGCCACTCCTATTTTATGTTCGGTTATTGGGAAAGATACCCACCAAGATTTATTTTATAAATTATTAAAAGATGCTGAATTAACCGACGAAGGAATCGTCTCTTCTGAAGATCGTGTAACTACAGTAAAAACTAGGCTAATTGGCCAACATCAACATTTATTTAGAGTAGATGATGAAGATGATAGTGTGTTAAGTGAATCCTTAACAAATGCATTAACAGAACGCATCATGCATATCATCAATACTCAGAAAATTTCTGTTATTATTTTTGAAGATTATGACAAAGGTGTAATTCAACAAACATTAATTGAAACCATTGTAAACATTGCCAACCAACAAAATATCCCCGTGGTGGTTGACCCTAAAAAACGCAATTTTTTAGCATATAAAAACGTACAACTTTTTAAACCAAACGTAAAAGAACTTAAAGAGGGATTGAAAATCGATTTTGATCATTACCACCATCCAAGTTTAGTTGAGGCAGCAAAAAAATTGCGCGAGCAACTAAAAGCAAACATGGTAATGATTACGCTCTCAGAACAAGGTATTTTATTGCTTAACGAAACCGAAGCTAGAGTTTGTCCGGCACATATACGCAGTATTTCTGATGTATCTGGCGCAGGCGATACCGTAATTAGTGTAGCAGCATTGGGTTTAGCAGCAGGAATGAGTCCACAAGAATTTACTGAATTAGCAAATTTAGCTGGAGGATTGGTTTGTGAAAAAGTTGGTGTCGTACCAATCGACAAAAACGAATTACTCAATGAAGCCATCTTACTCGAAAATTTATAAGCTTCTATTTTTTTTCTGTATTCTTTTCTCAGAATACAGCTCCGCACAAACCATTTCGAGTGTGCGCTTTTTGGGTTTATCGCGTACCAAGTATTCATACCTACGAGATCATATTGTAAAAAGTAAGGCCGGCGATATTATTGATACATCTCAAATAAAAAAAGATGTACAAGAAATTTATAACCTTCGCCATTTTTCTTCCGTTCAATACAAACTAATTGCATTAGACAGCAATTACTCTGAGCTCTATTTTATTTTAGTAGAAACCTTTTCAATCTTTCCTGTTTTAGACATGGGATTAACAAAAGATTTTTTTAAGATTCAAGCTGGAGTGGTTGATTTTAATACCTTCGGACGTTCGGGTAATTCTAATTTATATGTGAGAAGATTAGGGAGAATGACTTATATCTATAGCGGCGATTACCCTTTTGTATTTGGTGGAAAAAATGGGATTGCTGCCGACATCAATAAAATAGGAAGCTATGAACCCATTTACAATAACAATCAAAAAAATGAATTTAGTTATGATGTATATACAGTGCTTTTAATGCATCGATACGATATTAATATACATTCATTCACAAAAGTAGGACTCGGTTATCAATATGAAACATTTAGTCCGCATACCTACACAAACTTACCATTGGAATATCCTTTAAAAGCAAGTGCCGACAGATTTTTAATTCGAGCAAATTACAGGTATACCTTTATCAATTTAGATAGAATTAACCAAAAGGGAGTGTATTTAGATTTGTCGTATAACGAAGTAAAAAGTAATGCCAAACAAAACAAATTATTTGGAAATAGTATACGATTGTTAAGTGATATTCGGTATTATTTTAATGTACGAAAAGAAACAAATTTAGCGGTACGTTTGCGTACAGGTATAGGCAAATCAGCAATCTTCGATCAATTCGTGTTGGACGATAATACAAATATTAGAGGCATTGGATTTAAAAGAATTCGAAGAGATTACGAGTTTGTGTTCAATTTTGAAACAAGACAAATCATTTACGAACACCGATTAGGAATTATACAAGCAGCAGTTTTTAATGATTTTAGTCCGGGATATAATTTTGTAGGTGGCGGTTTACGAGCCTACCTAGAACCCATACACGGAGTTGTAATTCGCTGCGATTACGGATTCAACAGCGCAAATCCCAAACAAGGAGGAGTTGTGGCAGGGATACACCAGTATTTTTAGATTGTGAATTGTAAATTGTGAATGTTGAATTGGGATGTTTGTTCGTTACTCGGTTATTGAGTTAATATGTTATTAGCAACATTGTAACCTAATAACCTAATAACCCAATAACTCAATAAAACCTTATAATGGAGTCATCTTTAAAACTAAAACTTGGTTTTTCTTTCTCTTTTTAGTTTTTATCTCAAATGCATTGAGCTTGTAGTTAACGGAAGATGCTTCAAATTTAATTTTCTTTTTGCGCCAATATGAATATGGAATAATCAGTTCAAAATCACCATTCGCATCCGACATTTTATACTGTGCTGTGTTCTCAATACGTATGAGTGCGTATGGAATATGAGCTTTCGTTTTAGAGTCGATTACCCTGCCATGAACAATGTGTGTGTTTGGTTTTAATTGAGCAAAAGATTGTATACTCAATAGTAGGATTACCAATAAAATGCTAAGTTTTTTATTCATAATACATATTCCCTATTTCAAATTACTTCGCTCTAATTGCTTCTACTGGGTCTAAATTAGCTGCACTTTGCGCAGGTAAATAACCAGAAACTACACCTATTATAACAGATACGCTTAATCCTAGCATCGAATTTGAAAAAGATAGTGCTAAATTATAATCAAACACATTGGCAATCAAGGTTACAATCCATACTAAAAACAAGCCTATAGATCCTCCCATTAAACAGAGCACAATCGACTCCGATAAAAATTGCAAAAGAATGAAATATTTTTTTGCGCCTAATGATTTTTGTATTCCAATAATGTTAGTTCTTTCTTTCACAGAAACAAACATAATGTTCGCAATTCCGAAGCCTCCAACTAGAATTGAGAAGCCTCCAATAATCCAACCCGCAACGTTTACTACTCCAAACAAGGATTCCATTTGAAGAGACAATATACTCGATTGGTTTAGGGCAAAATCATCTTCTTCTCTTGGAGATAACCTACGGATAGAACGCATGTGATTTTTCAACTCGTCATTTAACTCTAAAAGTGTAACATCGTCTTGGGCTTTCACCATGATAAATGGCTGATACCGATCTGCACGTACATCCACTAAGTTACGAGCATAGTTAATAGGAACTAAAACCTGATTATCCATGCTATTATCTAATATATCTTCCCCCTCCTTCATACACACACCTATTACTTTTAAATTTCTACCTAACACTTTTATTTCTTTGCCTACAGGATCTGTTTGACCAAATAAAGCATCGGCCACGTTATATCCTATAATTGCATAGTTTTTACCACTTCTAGATTCTGTGCTGCTGAAATACCTACCCTTATCAAATTCGAGTAAACGTACATTAGCGAACTCATGAGAAGTGGCAAGCACATTTACATTTTCAACATTGTTTGACCTGTATTTTACAGTTTTATTGGCAATGTCTATTTGAAAAGCCATTGCTTTAACTTTGTTGGGGTCTGCCCGTTTACTTAGGCTTTCAAAATCGCGATAACTAAGGGTTGGTCTGTTAAAATACTTCCACCAAGGGTAATCGCTGCCAAAAGCCCAAGGCCATTTTTGCACGTATACCACATCATTGCCCAATTTCTGAACAGATGATTGTACATTGTTTTCAATGTAATCAACAAAGGTAAAAACCGTAATAATGGTAAAGATGCCAATAGAAATGCCTAAGAGTGATAAAAAAGTTCTTAATTTATTTACTACCAGTGCATTGATTGCAAAAAGTACCGATTCGCGGAAAAGTTTTATAAACAACATACACAAATCTACTATATAATGCGAAAGAATCCTCTTTGCATAAGCAATTTTACAAAAACTAAAAATATATTCTTAACTTCGCCGACTTAATTTAATATAGCATTTCGATATAAATAGATATGAAACTATCACAATTTAACTTTAACCTTCCAGAATCTTTAGTAGCTTCTACCCCTGCAAAACAGAGAGATGAATCGCGTTTAATGGTATTAGATCGTAAAACTGGAACTATTGAGCATAAAGTTTTTAAAGATTTATTGAATTATTTTGATGATGGTGATGTAATGATCTTAAACAACACGAAGGTTTTTCCTGCTCGTATGTACGGTAACAAGGAAAAAACGGGTGCTCAAATAGAAGTTTTTTTATTAAGAGAATTAAACCACGAAATGCGTTTATGGGATGTATTAGTAGATCCAGCTCGTAAAATTCGTGTAGGTAATAAATTATATTTTGGTGACGATGATTTATTAATTGCAGAAGTGGTTGACAATACTACATCTAGAGGAAGAACGATACGTTTCTTATTTGATGGAACCGACGAAGAATTCCGTAAAGCAATTGAAATTTTAGGAGAAACACCACTTCCAAAATACATCAAAAGAAAAGCAACAGCAGAAGACAAAGAACGTTACCAAACCATTTTCGCAAAAGAAGAAGGTGCAGTAGCTGCTCCAACTGCAGGATTACACTTCAGTAGAGAATTGTACAAAAGATTAGAATTAAAAGGAATTGAATTTGCGGAGATTACTTTGCACGTTGGCTTAGGAACTTTCCGTTCTGTTGAAGTAGAAGACTTAACCAAACACAAAATGGATTCTGAGCAATTCATTATTCCACAAAAAGCTGCTGATATGGTTAACAAAGCAAACGCTAATAAAAAACGTGTTTGCGCAGTGGGTACAACCAGTATGCGTTCAATTGAATCAGCTGTTTCTGCTAACAGATTATTGAAGCCAGCAAACGATTGGACCAGTAAGTTTATCTTCCCTCCTTATGATTTTAGCATTGCAAATTGTATGGTTACCAATTTCCACACCCCAGAATCTACTTTGTTAATGATGGTAGCAGCATTTGGCGGATACGAATTTGTGATGGAAGCATACAAACAAGCAGTTAAAGAAAAATATCGTTTCTACAGTTATGGAGATGCGATGTTGATTATTTAAAATTTCAAAAAATATTGATGAATAAATATGCCATTATAGTTGCAGGTGGTAAGGGTTCGCGAATGCAAAGCGAATTACCTAAGCAATTTTTAACGATTAATGGTAAACCAATACTCATGTATACACTCGAGAAATTTGCGATGGATAACATCCAACTCATTTTGGTGTTAAATGTTGACTATCATGAGTATTGGAATAAATTATGTAATGATCATTCTTTCAATATTCCTCATATACTAGTTAAAGGTGGCACTACTCGCTATCAGTCTGTAAAAAACGGATTGAAATTAGTTTCTGAAAAATCATTAGTTGGGGTACACGATGCGGTACGCCCTTGCGTAAAACCATCGCAAATTCTATTGGCTTACCAAGAAGCCGAAAAACATGGAAATGCTATTTTGGCGGTAAAATCAAAAGATTCTATTCGTAAAGTAGAAAATGAGAAAAGCGTTGCGGTGCCTCGCGAAGAGTACTATTTAATACAAACTCCGCAAGTTTTTTTATCAGATAAATTGAAAAAAGCTTACAAAGAGCCCTACAGAAATGAATTTACCGACGATGCTTCTGTGCTCGAATTTATGGGAGAAACCATCCATCTTATTGAAGGAGATGCTTCCAACATCAAAATCACCTACCCCGACGATATGCTGATCGCCCAAGCATTGTTGAAAAATTAATTCAGAATAAATTATTTATGATTAAGAATTATTTAGTATTTTTATAATCAATTCTTTTACAGCTCTCAACCTAAAAAAAGAATAAATTAAATTAAACTGTTATCAACCAAATGATTACCCTAAAATTGTTTGCAAAAATTGGCATTCTATTGCTTATAACTTGCTTGTTTTCAATGCAATCGTATTCGCAAAACGTTGGTATTAATACGACTGGTACCGCACCCGATGCCTCCGCAGGTTTGGATGTGGATTTTACAGATATGGGGGTGTTAATTCCCAGAGTTGCGTTAACAGCAATAAATGCAGCCGGACCAATTACTTCACCAACAACTTCTCTTTTAGTTTATAATACAGCAAGCGCAGGAACATTTCCAAATAATGTTACACCTGGGTTTTATTATTGGGATGGAAATGGCTGGTCGCGATTAATGAACAATCCTTCTCGCAAAGTTGCTTTATCTGCCGACGTAGCAACTACCTCTGCGAGTTTTGTAGATGTTACTGGTTTAAGCTTTCCGGTATTAGCGAATAAAACATATAAATTTAAGTTCATAATATATTATACAGCTAGTGCTACTTCAGTTGGAACAAGATTTTCTTTGAATGGACCTACGTTTGCAACAAATGGTTTGCTTTATAGAACTTCTGTAAATATTGCCACTACCGGAGGTTGGGCAGTACAAACACAAACTGCTTATAATTCGGGTACCGCTACGGGTAGTTCATATACTACCACTTTAAATTATTGCGAAATAGAAGGAACGATTGCTACCACGGCTGCTGGAAATGTGATTGCAAGGTTTTTAACAGAAACAGCAACATCTACCACTATTACTGTAAAAGGTACTGGTGCTTTGATATCATATGTTGAATATGAACAATTAAACTAAGTTAGAAATGAACAAGAAAATTTTACTTTTTTTAACATTTGCAATTCTATTCAGTACACGTTTGTTTTCACAAAACGTTGGAATTAATACTACCGGTACAACACCTGCTGCCTCTGCAGGTTTAGATGTAGATTTTACAGATAAAGGTGTATTATTACCAAGAGTAGCACTAACAGCTAAAAATGCTGCGGGACCAATTACCTCACCTGCAACAAGTTTAATCGTTTATAATACCGCTACCGCAGGTACTGCACCAAACAATGTAAACCCTGGATATTATTATTGGAATGGTACTTCTTGGGATCGATTAAGAACAGAAGTAAATAGAAAATTTTTAGCTGCTGATGTTGCTAGCACTACAACTACTTTAGCAAATGTTACAGGTTTGAGTTTTCCAATAACCACTGGTGTTACCTATCGTTTTAAATTTTTTATTGTTTATACAGCAAATGCTACGACGACTGGATCAAGATGGACTATAAGTGGTCCAACCGCTACAACCTTAAGATTTTATTCTACCTATCCATCAAGTACAAGTGCAAATGTATTTTATTATCAATCTGCTTATGATGGGGCTGCAGTTACAACTAATTCAGGTGCTACTACGTGTAATATTGCAATAATAGAAGGAACTATTAATTGCTCTTCGAGTGCTTCGGAAGTAATTGCAAGAATAGCAGCTGAGGCTGCAACTATTACGGCAAAAGCTGGTTTAAGTTATGTTGAATGGGAAATATTAGATTAAACATTAAAATTTAACACTATGAAAAAAATTAACCTAACAATTACACTTTTAGTATTTTCAATAATACTATTTACTAATTCTATTTCTATTGCACAAAATGTAGGTATTAGTGCAACTGGTGCAACACCCGATCCTTCTGCTGCATTAGATATTGCTTTTACAGATAAAGGGGTATTAATTCCAAGAATTGCCTTATCATCTAAACTAGATGCCAGTGTAATTGCTGCGCCAGCCACTTCCTTACTAATTTACAATACAGCTACTGCGGGCACTTCGCCAAATAGTGTTCGCCCAGGTTTTTATTACTGGAATGGAACAAATTGGGTGAGGATAAAAAATAAAACAAACAGAAATTTTTTACCTTCTGATGTAGCCGCTACTACTACTACTTTAATAGATGTTACAGGTTTAAGTTTCCCAGTAGAAATTGGCGAAACTTATAAATTTAAATTCTTTATTATATACACAGCAAGCTCAACCGCGAGGGGTTCTCGTTGGACTTTAAATGGCCCTACTTTAAACTTCTTAAGATGTTTCTCTACATATCCATCAAGTGCTTCGGCAAATGTGTTTTATTATCAATCGACCTATAATGGTGCATCCATTACAGGTAATTCGGGTAGCACAACAAGTAATATTGCAATAATTGAGGGTTTAATAAATTGTTCGTCAGATGCATCTGAAGTTATAGCAAGAATGGCAGCAGAGGCTGCAACAATTACCGCAAAATCAGGAATCAGCTTTGTGGAATGGGAAATATTAGATTAATAAACATGAAAAAACTTTATTTTTTAGCACTTGTACTTGTTTCTAGCAATACCTTCTCTCAAGGAATTGTAAATTCTGGTGCAACAATTGTAATGACGGCGGGTGCTAATATATATGTAGATGGTGGAACAAATGGTGGATACAAATCGTCGGGCACTAGTTTTATTAAAGCTACCGGTGGCTTAGCGACACTTTCGTTAGAAGGTGATTTCACCAATAACTCTTCTACTACTGCTATTGATGGTGTTCCATTTTCTTTAATAAAAATGGTAGGCGCTGCACAAAATATAAACGGAAGTGCTTCTTCTACTCTTGGTTCTGTAGAAGCTGCAGGTACTGGTACAAAAACCATCTTAACAAAACAAACCATTAGTAACCTAACCTTAAACGGTCAAGGTGTTACCTTATCCGATTCGGTAAATTTGAGAGGAGTTTTAACTTTAACTTCTGGAACCTTAACCACTAACGGTAGGTTTACTTTTATTTCTACTGCAGATAGCACCGCAATGGTAGCTACGGTTGGTACCGGAACAGTTACTGGTAATGTAATTGCGCAACGTTTTATACCGGGAGGGGCAGGCAAACGTAAATGGAGGTTTTTATCCTCGCCTATAAATGTGAGTGGTAGCATTGCATTAAGTCAATATCAAGACGATATTTTTGTAACCGCCCCAAGTGGTTCTGGTGGAGGTTTTGATGTAAACCCTTTTGCAAGTAATTCTTCAATAAGAACATACACAGAATCTACCCCAGGTACGGTAGGTTTTGGCTGGACAGATCCAACTAATATTACTAATACCATTACAACCGGTACAGGAGTAGAAGTATTTGTACGTGGCTCTAGAAACCTCGCTAACCCTTTTTTAAACTGGACAGTGCCAGATAATGTAACCATTGATTACATCGGTACTTTAACTACTGGTCTTGTAACGAAAAGTTTGAGTTTTACCAATAACTCACAAACTGCTGCAGATGGTTTTAACTTAGTTGGTAACCCTTACCAATGTACCATTGATTGGCAAGCAGCCAGTGGTTGGACACGTACCAATATGCAAAACTTTATCTGGGTATACGATCCTGTATTAGGTACTTATGGAACAATTAGCACAACAGGTACTAAATCTGGGAATCTAAATATTACACGATACATTGCACCCGGACAAGCGTTTTTTGTAAAAGCTACTACCACTGGAGCTTCACTAGAGTTTAATGAAAATATTAAAGTGTTAGAAACCCCTTTTAATTTTTTCAAAAATGCAGAAGCACAAGCAGACGTGCCTGTTTTGGGTATTTATGTAAATGATTTGAATGATGCGACCAGATCAGACATGTGTTTAATTGAGTTTAATCCAGAGTCGACTATGAATGGTGACGACCCTTTTGATGCTACTAAATTCTTTAACGATAAAATAAATTTGTACACTATTTCTGATGATTTACAAGCCTTAACCATCAACTCCATAAAACGTCCAGAAACTAAAGATACCATTCGATTAGCCTTTTTTCATTACGATACCACCAATATTAGAACAGGTGCACATCGTTTAAGATTTGATAGTGTTGCAAATATAAGTGCTTTATTAAATATTTATTTAAAAGACGATTATACTGGAAATACCATTAACATTAGAAATCAAAACACGTATGATTTCAACTTAGAAACCGATGTGAATTCACATGGAAATAATCGCTTCAAAATTATTTTCGATTTAGCTACTGGTATATCAAATGACAAATTAAGTAAATCATTAAATATATTCCCGAACCCAGCAAACAAAGAGCTTCAAATTAAAATGCTCGATTCTGAGTTGAGTAATTCAAGTGCAAATATTAGCATTACTAATTTAATTGGGACTGAAATAATGAGTATCAAACAGGTTGAAATGAAAGAACTTTTAAAACTCGATATCTCAACTTTAGCAAATGGAGTTTATCTTATTTCTGTTGAAATAAATGGCAATGTTACACACAAAAAATTTATTAAAAATTAATTCAACAATTATAGCCCAAACAAAAAAAAGCACGTTCGAAATAAATCAAACGTGCTTTTTTTATAATGCGATAAATTAATATTCGTCTTCGTTAAAAAAGAAGTCGTCTTTTGTCGGATAATCTGGCCAAATTTCCTCAATATTTTCATATGGTTCGCCATCGTCTTCTAGGGCTTGTAAGTTTTCTATCACTTCTACAGGCGCTCCAGAACGGATTGCATAATCAATTAATTCATCTTTAGTTGCCGGCCAAGGCGCATCTTCTAAGTGTGATGCTAATTCTAATGTCCAATACATAGTTTTAAAATTTTTATAGTTTCCTATGATTTTTCCGCAAATCTATAATAAAATGGGATATATCAAACAAGTGTTTAAATGTTTATAAAAAAAATTATTTATTAACTCTTGGTATCCATTTATATTCTTCAACGCCCAAATCTGAAGCTACTTTACGCGAAAGTGTGAATAAATAATCCGATAACCTATTTAAATAACGTATTCCTCTATCATCTACGTATGATATTTCTGCTAAATGGACTGTAATTCTCTCTGCCCTGCGGCATACAACCCTTGCTAAATGGCAAAAAGACACTATTGTGTGCCCACCAGGCAATATAAAACTCCTCAGCTCTGGCAAGCCTGCAGTCATCTTATCCATTTCACTTTCTAAAAAAGTAATGTCTTCCTCGTGCAAATCAGGAATTAACATTTTAGACTTCTCTGGGTCTGAGGCTAAGCTAGATCCAATGGTAAATAATCGATCTTGTATTTCTTTTAATACCTCTTTGTATTCTGAATCAATATCCTGATCTCTAATGAGTCCAATGTATGAGTTAAGCTCATCTACCGTACCGTATGCTTCAATGCGTATATGGTGCTTGGGCACCCTCACACCTCCAATTAAAGAAGTTTGTCCTTTATCTCCTGTTTTTGTATATATTTTCATGTTATGCTATTCTGTCTAACACACTCGTAATGTTTGTGTTTACTTGGTCACTTTCTATTTCTCCATCTCTCATACGTACAATTCTGTGCGCATGTTTTGCAATATCTTCTTCGTGTGTTACCAGAATAATAGTATTACCTTTTTGATGAATGGTTTCTAGTAAACCCATAATCTCGATAGATGTTTTAGTATCTAAATTTCCTGTGGGTTCATCGGCCAAAATAATAGAGGGATTGTTTACCAAAGCTCTCGCTACAGCTACTCTTTGTCGCTGTCCACCAGAAAGTTCATTGGGCTTGTGAGTAATTCTATTGCCTAACCCTACGCTCTCTAATGCTTCTGTAGCTTTTTTAGTTCTATCTGCTTTGCTATATCCTGCGTAAACTAATGGTAATGCAACATTATCTAAAGAAGTGGATCTTGGTAACAAGTTAAAAGTTTGAAATACAAAGCCTATTTCTTTGTTTCTAATTTCAGCTAGCTCATTATCATCGAGGGCGCTTACATTGGTGCCGTTTAATATATACGTGCCTTTTGTGGCAGTGTCTAAACAACCCAAAATGTTCATTAAGGTTGATTTACCAGAACCCGAGGGTCCCATTAAGGCAACAAATTCTCCTTTATAAATTTTTAAGGTAACTGTTCTAATGGCATGAATTTCTTCTGTACCAATCGTATATTTTCTACCAACATCTATAATGTCTATTAAGGCCGTTTTCTCCATCCCTTTTATATTTTTTTTGAAATTAAGATATTGGTTTCTATAATCAATTTATATCGAGTAACAATTCATATACAGAACTATTTCTGTTCAATTACTTTAGGTACGCGGAAATAATCTGAATCTTTTTTAGGTGCATTTTTTAAGCCTTCCTCGTGTGTAATTTCTTGCTTCACTTCATCGGAACGGAATACATTTTTCTCATCCGTCATGTATACCAAAGGTGCTACATTACTTGTATCTACTTCATTTAGCGATTCCATGAAACTCAAAATTCTATTTAAATCTTGTTCTATTTTAAGTTTTTGTTCGTCTTGGAATTCTAACCTCGCTAAATGAGCGATTTTATCTACCAACTCTTTATCTATTTTCATTATTTATCTAATTTACTGTTAATAATAGCAAACACTTTTTGAGTTAATGCTTCAATGTCTTCTGCAGATGAGAGCCCTGTAGTTTCTATGGGTGCATGAAAATATGCTCTCATGGTACCTGGCAATGATCCATCTTTAAACCCATTGCCCCTCATCAATTTATAGTTATTTACAAAGCTAACAGGTAATATAGGAACTTGAGTATCAACTGCAATTTTAAATGCACCCGACTTGAATTCACCCATTTCTGGTGCTGTTTTTGACATTGTTCCTTCTGGGTAGAGAATCAAACTTACCCCTTTTTTAATGTTCTCTTCCACTTTTTTCAAAGCTCTGTATCCTGCAATTCTACTTGCTCTATCAACCGGAACATCAATGGTTTGGAAAAATAATTTTAATACTGGGTGTTTCAATAATTCGACTTTACCCATAAAATGGTAGTTGCCAGAAATCATGGTGCAAATAACCGGTGTATCTAAATAGGAGCTGTGGTTGGCAACAATGATCATTGTTTTGTTGAAATCTACCGGAACCTCGAACTCTGTTTTGTATCTATAAAAACCTAATACAAAACCAATATCGCACCATATTTTACGTAATCGAGCAACTTTATAATACCTACTTTCCTTACGTGTATAGTAATAAAATAAGGGGTACATAACATAAAATGATAATGCAACCCAAAACATATACCAAAAGAAATGTACTTTTTGTAATATTAATTTCATGGCCTAAAAATAATCAAATTTTAGTACTTTCGGCGTATGGAAACAGTTGTTAGCGGAATTAGATCAACAGGAAATTTGCATCTAGGGAATTACTTCGGTGCTGTACAGAACTTTTTGAAGATGCAGCATGAATATAATTGCTATTTTTTTATAGCAGATTACCATTCATTAACCACACACCCTACTCCTAGTGATTTGCATAACAACGTTCGCAGGGTATTAGTAGAGTATCTAGCTGCAGGTATCGACCCTGAGAAATCAACCATTTACATTCAAAGTGATGTACCTGAAATACCCGAATTGTATTTACTCATGAACATGAATGCCTATTTAGGCGAACTCGAACGCTCCACTTCTTTTAAAGACAAAGTACGCGCAAACCCCGATAATGTTAATGCAGGATTATTAACTTACCCTGTATTGATGGCGGCTGATATAATTATACACCGTGCCACGAAAGTGCCAGTGGGTAAAGATCAAGAACAGCATTTAGAAATGACTAGAACATTCAGTAATCGATTTAACCGAATGTATGATGTGGAGTATTTCCCAGAAGCACAAGCATTTAATTTTGGAACCGAATTAATAAAAATTCCGGGTTTAGATGGAAAAGGAAAAATGGGCAAATCTGAAGGTGAAAATAATGCAGTTTATTTAGGCGACACTCCAGAAGTTATTAAAAAGAAGGTGATGAAAGCTGTTACAGATGGCGGACCCACAGAAATGAACCAAGCGAAACCAGATATTATTCAAAATTTATTCGACATAATGAAAGCCGTATCGAGTAAAGATACGCTCGATCATTTTGACGAATTATATAATAAATGTGAAATTCGTTATGGCGATATGAAAAAGCAATTAACGGAAGACATTACACATTTCTTAACGCCTATTAGAGAAAGAATTGAGGATATTGAGCGAAATGAAGATTACTTGCGTAAAGTAGTAAACTTAGGACAAGAGAAAGCTCGCGAGAGTGCCGGAAAAACAATCAGAGAAGTTCGAGAAATCATAGGTTTTAAGAAGTTCTAATAATTAAAATAGATTCTATATATTCGATAAAAATTAAATTATGCATATTGCTATTGTTGGAAATATTGGTGCAGGGAAAACAACCTTAACAGAATTACTTGCGAAACATTATAATTGGGAAGCTCAATACGAAGCTGTTGATCAAAATCCGTATTTGGAAGATTTTTATCAAGACATGAAACGTTGGGCCTTCAATCTTCAAATTTATTTTTTAAACTCTAGGTTTAAACAAATTGTAGAAATACAAAGGGGTAAAAAAGAGATAGTACAAGACAGAACTATTTATGAAGATGCCTATATTTTTGCAGCCAATTTGCACGATATGGGATTAATGTCGAGCAGAGATTATAACAACTATTTAGATGTTTTTGAATCGGTAAAAGAATTTATAAACCCGCCAGACCTATTGATTTACTTAAAGGCTTCGGTGCCTACCCTGGTAAATCAAATTCAAAAAAGAGGTAGAGAATACGAATCGGGAATTAGGTTAGATTATCTTTCTAAACTAAATGAACGTTATGAAAATTGGATTGGAAATTACAAAGAAGGAAAGCTATTAACCATAAGTGTTGATAGAATGAACTTTGCTGATAAACCAGAAGATTTAGGTGAGATTATTCAAAAAATTGATGCCGAATTATTCAGTTTATTTTCGAATACTGGAAAATCTAAATCTAAAAAATGATAAAAGCAACAGGCATAATTCCAGCAAGATATGCTTCTACCCGATTTCCGGGCAAGCCCTTAATAGACTTAGCTGGAATGTCGATGTTGCAAAGAGTTTACGAACAATGTAAACTAAGCAAAAACCTTTCGAGAATTATTATTGCTACCGACGACGAGCGTATTTTAGCACATGCCGAAAGTTTTGGTGCGGAAGTTTGCATGACTTCAGAATTGCACCCAAGCGGAACGGATAGATGTGCAGAGGTTGCTTTAAAAATGAACATCGACACCGATGTAATCATCAATATACAAGGCGACGAACCACTAATAAATCCAAGTCAAATAGACCTATTAGCCAATTGTTTTGTGGATCCTAAAACACAAATTGCTACTTTAATTAAAGTAATAGATGCTGAAGCAGTTTTATTTAATCCTAATACTCCGAAGGTAATTTTAGATACAGAAAATTTTGCCATTTATTTCTCCAGAGAATGTATTCCACACCTCAGAAATAAAGAAAAATCAGAATGGTTAAGCATGCATACCTTCTACCAACACATAGGCATTTACGCCTATCAAAAAAACGTATTGCAAGAAATTACGAAATTAAAACCATCCATTTTAGAGAAAGCTGAATCCTTGGAACAATTGAGGTGGATTGAACATCAATATAAAATAAAAACAGCCATTACAAAGGAAGAAACATTTGCAATAGACGCTCCTGAGGATGTAGAAAAAGTATTACAAAAATTAAAAAACGCTTAATATGAAACACTTGTTTTTAATAGCAATTAGCATATTGTTTTTCAATGTATCTGTGCATGCACAATACCTTGCAGATGTATTGGGCGAAGGGTATGAACAAAGGGTAATACAAATGCCAGCCGATGAAGAAGGCGAGGTTGTTTGCACTATCATAAGAAAAAAAGCGAATGCTCCAAGTACCAAGGCGGTGCTATATATACACGGGTTTTGCGATTATTTTTTCAACAGAGAATTAGCTCAAGCATTAACTGAGCGAGGCATTGATTTTTATGCCATCGATTTACGTAAATACGGCCGTTCATTTTTATCGCACCAACGCATTAACAGCTGCAGAAATTTAAATGAATATTTTCCAGATATTGATACAGCTTTGAGTATTATAAAGGCAGAAGGGCATACAGATATTACCTTAAACGCCCATTCTACAGGTGGTTTAACCACTTCGTTATATGCTGCCGAACATCAAACTAATAAAAAATATAAGCGAATAATTTTAAACTCTCCATTTTTAAGCATGAACCAAAGTTGGTTTAAAGAAAAAATATTAATACCGGTGATGTCATTTATCGGAAGATTTTTCCCGAAGCTACCTTTACCTAAAGGCTTATCGGGCTTATACGGTGAAACCATACACAAAGATTACAAAGGCGAATGGGAGTATAACGAAACTTGGAAGCCAATAGTAGCCTTTCCAATGGATGCAGGCTGGTTAAGAGCTATACACAAAGGACATTTGCAAGTAAAAGAAGGATTGAATTTGAACGATTCTTTATTAGTATTGAGTTCTGATAAAAGTATTTATGGAGAAGTTTGGACCGAAGAATTTAGAAAAGGTGATGCGGTTTTAGATGTAAAAGAAATACAAGAACTAGGCAAAACCTTGGGAGAAAATGCTAGCACCAAAGTTGTGAATAATGGCTTACATGATTTAGCTCTAACTGCAAAACCAGTAAGAACTAATTATTTTGAAATACTCTTAAACTATATTATTACAGGAAAATAAAAGGAACATCATGAAAAAACTATTAGTAATTTTAATAGCTACACTTGCCATTTCTTGTGGACAAAAGAAAAATACTACTAATGAAATTGCAGTAGAAAACATAAAAGTGGTAGAAGGCATGTACAAATCATTTAACGAACATAAATGGGTGGAGATGGCTGCTTTTTATAGTGATACAGCCGAATTCAAAGATCCTTCTTTTGGCACTAATTCGGTAATGCAAACTCAAAAAGAAATAGCTAATAAGTATATTGAACTTAATGCTATGATACCAGATATACACGATGAAATCATCAATATTTATTCTGCTGGCGATAAAAATGTAATTGTTGAATTTATATCAACGGGCACACTGCCTGATGGCAATAAAATGACGCTACCCATTTGTACAATATTCACCATCGAAAATGGAAAGATCACTAAAGACTTTACGTATTACGATGAATTATAAATGATAAATTTTGAATGGTGAATGATGGAAAAGGCTTGTTTAAATTGTGGTGCGTTAAACGACTCTAAATTCTGTAAAATTTGTACAATGTATGTTGTACAGTGTACATTGTACAACATACATTGTACTTTACACTTTCGGGTATCGGCTTATAATCATTTTACGAACTAGCGAATTTATGAACTTATGAAAATAGATTTTAGCACTATAGATTGGGATGTAATTGAAAAAACAGAACACAAAGGTGAAGTTGGTACATCGTATTGGCAAACACTAGAATTTGCAGGTTTAAGAATTCGAATTGTTGAATACTCTGAAGGATATTTAGCAGATCATTGGTGCAGCAAAGGGCATATTGTACATTGTTTAGCAGGCGAATTCGATTCTGAGTTAGCAGATGGTAGCATCCATACCTTAAGTCAAGGAATGTCGTACATCGTATCCGATAATATGAGCAGCCATCGCTCCTATTCGAAGAATGGAGTGAAGCTGTTGATTGTGGATGGGGATTTCTTAGCAGAATAGTACAATGTATGTTGTACAGTGTACATTGTACAACATACATTGTACATTATTGCCTATATTTGCACCATAATTCACAACTCACAACTCACAATTCAATTTGAGCAGCAAAGACAACTTCCACCCCCGAAACAGGCATCGTACTTATTACGATTTTATGGCATTAATATCCTCTTATCCTGCTTTAAGGGAATTTGTATTTATGAACGAACATGAAATCGAAA
>CALRTZ010000041.1:0-25576 GCA_943371235.1 Sphingobacterium thalpophilum
ACCGCTACCACTGGAAATTGGGTAAAAGCAAAACCAATTCGTACTTCATTAAGCGGTGTAATTGTAAACCCAGATGCAGATGCAACAGGTGATTTAGGTGAGGAGTGTTATGTAACGGGTAACGGACAGGGTAACGTAACGTTTGATGATATTGATGGAGGAGTAGAAATACTTATTTCGCCAGCAATGAATTTAACAACTTATACAAACCCTCACATTAATTACCAACGTTGGTTTACGAATGTTACCGGTTCGGGCACACCTAATGATACCTTTAGAGTAAGTATTTCTAACGGTTCTCAAACAGCGATGCTAGAAGAGTCGATTGGTAATAATGCTGATAAAGGAAAATGGATTTCGAGATCATACAGAGTAACGAATTATTTGCCTGTTACGAATAATATGAAGTTAATAATTCGTGCAAGTGATTTAGCCGGATCAGAACATATTACAGAGGCAGGATTTGATAAGTTTTTAGTTTCTGATTCTGTATTAACTGGTGTTAAGAGTAATCAAAATAATGTATACGCAACTGTGTATCCAAACCCAACGAATGGTAAAATACAAGTATCGTATAGCTTTAAAAACTCAAATCTAGGAAGTGTTAAAGTGTATGATATACTAGGTAATACAGTGTTTGAGAAAGAATTAACGGATAGCTACGGAATGCTAAATTTAAACTTAGAAAATAAAGGAATGTATTTTGTAAGAATAGAATCTGCACAAGAGCAAAAAGTAATTAAAGTAGTAAAACAATAATTAAGATTTTATAAAACAAAAAAGGCGTAATGAAAATTACGCCTTTTTTTATGTTAAAATTTTTAAACTAAACTTCTTTGATAGTGAAATCAAATGATTCCATGATTAAGTTTGCCAGTAATTTCTTACAAGCAATTTCTACTTTTTCTGATGCTTCTTGAGCATTTGCAGCTTCAATTTCTAGAGTAATGTGTTTGCCAATGCGTACATTTTGTACTTCTGGTAAACCAATGTTCTTCATGCTTCCAGTAACCGCTTTACCTTGTGGATCTAGTATTTCCTTTAATGGCATTACATTAATTTCTGCTTGGAATTTCATATTAGGCGCTAAATTTATGTTTAAAAAGTATGGATAATAAAATGTAAATAACAATGATCATTGGGATCGCTGCAAACTTAAAAAATATTATCAGGATTAACGAAAGTAGAATCAAGAGATATCTGTGAATATTTGGATTAAACTGCATACTCTTGAATTTCAATGAGAACAAGGCTATTTCTGATACTAATAAATAAGACATACCCAAGCTTAAAAAAATCAGCACCATAGGGTTAGAAAGTATGTGTAATACTTCAATTGGTTGGTTTTGTAAAAAGGGAATGCTTATAAAAAACATCGTATTTGCAGGGGTTGCCAAGCCTATAAAGTTTTCAGATTGGCGAGTATCTATATTGAACTTAGCTAAACGCAATGCCGAAAAAACAGTGATTACAAAACCAATGTAAGCTAAATACATCGGCAAGCCATTATTTTCTAAGCTATTGCATAATATTTTGTACACAAACAAACCAGGGATAAATCCGAAGCTCACCATGTCTGCCAATGAATCTAGTTGTTTGCCAATTTCTGAATATGCATTTAAGGCACGTGCAGCTAATCCATCTAAAAAATCGAATAATGCAGCTAATAACACTAAATAAGCTGCGGTTTCTAATTCCCCATTAAATGCATAAACAGCCGCAATACATCCTGTAAATAAATTTAAACACGTAATGAAATTTGGAATGTGTTTCGTCATTCTTAAAAAATTATTAGCTGTTCATTGAAATTAAAAACTCTTCGTTTGATTTGGTACCACGCATTTGATGTTGTAAAAACTCCATTGCTTCTACAGGGTTCATATCGGCAAGGTGGTTACGCAAAATCCAGATGCGTTGCAACACATCTTTGTCTAATAATAAATCGTCTCTACGAGTAGATGATGCCGTAATATCAATAGCTGGGAAAATACGTTTGTTCGCAATTTTACGATCTAATTGTAATTCCATGTTACCTGTTCCTTTAAATTCTTCGAAAATTACTTCGTCCATTTTAGAACCTGTTTCTGTTAAGGCAGTAGCTATAATGGTTAATGAACCACCGTTTTCTATTTTACGGGCAGCTCCAAAGAAACGCTTTGGTTTATGCAATGCATTTGCATCCACACCACCAGATAATATTTTACCAGATGCAGGAGCAACTGTATTGTAAGCACGGGCTAAACGAGTAATAGAGTCAAGCAGGATCACTACATCATGACCACTTTCTACCATTCTTTTTGCTTTCTCTAATACAATGTTTGCAATTTTTACATGTCGCTCTGCAGGTTCATCAAAAGTAGAACTTACTACTTCTGCACGTACGCTACGAGCCATGTCTGTAACCTCTTCTGGGCGTTCATCTATTAATAAAATAATTAAATAAACTTCCGGATGGTTGGCAGCAATGGCATTGGCAACATCTTTTAATAATACTGTTTTACCCGTTTTAGGTTGCGCAACTATTAATCCACGTTGTCCTTTACCAATTGGCGCGAATAAATCCATTAATCGCGTGGAGTAATTATTAGGGTCTGAGAATAAGTTGAATTTTTCGAAAGGGAAGAGGGGAGTTAAAAAATCAAAAGGTACTCTGTCTCTAACCTCCGATGGTGTTTTTCCATTAATAGATTCTACACGAACCAATGGGAAATATTTTTCACCTTCTTTAGGAGGGCGTACACTTCCACGTACGGTATCACCCGTTTTTAATCCAAATAATTTTATTTGAGATTGAGAAACATAAATATCATCTGGTGAAGTTAAATAGTTATAATCTGCAGATCTTAAGAAACCATAGCCATCTGGCATAATTTCTAATACTCCTTCGTTCACAATAGAATTATCGAAATCTAAGGTATTTAGAAGCGAATCGTTGTTATTACGTTGGTTGCGGTTGTTATTATTTCTATCGAACTTATTGTTACGTTGACGGTCGAATGAACGCTCAATGCTTGCACTGTCTTGTAAATTTTCTCCGGCTTGTGGAGCAGATTCTGTAGCTGTGTTAGTATTTTGTACAGAGTTATTACTTTCTTGTGAATTTGTAGGAGTAGCCTCATGAGTTTCCTCCTGATTTGCTTGCTCACGCTCTGGCTGCTCGTTTTGTGGTTGAGCCTCCATCATAGGTTCTTGTTCTGTAGGAAATACCCTATCTGGTTGTTGATCGTATTCTGCCTGAAACCTTTGTTGTTCCTGAGAATTGTCCTCTACTTTTGCAGGCTTAATCGTTCTCTTTCTCTTCGGTTTGTCTGCTGCATCGTCTGTACTTGTCGATTCAGGTTTAATCGTTTTTTTTGGTTTATCCACTATAATAATATAAGTTCTTTGAAATTATTTTCGAATGATTTTTTTAGATACTATTGACAATAAGAAATCAATAAAAAAAGGTATTTAAGGATTTGTGAATTTTTGTGAAACGGTATTTTGAGATTGCTAAGAGTGTTAGCACACAGCAATGTTAACGAATTATTATTAAATATCAAAAAAATGTTCATTTAAATTAAGATATTCATATTTAAAAGCTTTTTATATTTTTGTTGATATGAACAAAGCGAGTCTGATAAACGAAATAAAAAGCAAAAAGTCTTTTTTATGTATCGGTTTAGATACTGATATACAGCGTATACCAAAGCATTTACTCGCAACAGAAGATCCTATTTTCGAATTTAATAAAGCTATTATTGAAGCCACTTCGGCATATTGCGTGGCTTATAAACCCAATATAGCCTTTTATGAAAGCTTGGGATCTAAGGGTTGGGATAGTTTGAAAAAAACAATGGACTTAATTCCTCCCCATATTTTTACCATTGCCGATGCAAAAAGAGGGGATATTGGCAATACTTCTGCTTTATATGCAAGAGCCTTTTTCGATAAAGAATCCTCTGGTTTCAATTTTGATTCGGTAACCGTTGCACCATACATGGGTTCCGACTCGGTAACTCCTTTTTTAACCTATGAAAATAAATGGGTGATTTTATTAGCCCTCACCTCTAATGAGGGTGCGAACGATTTTCAATTTATAGAAAATACAAATGGCGAACCCTTGTACAAAAAAGTAATTGAAAGCTCGCAACAATGGGCAGATGCAGAAAGAATGATGTATGTAGTTGGTGCTACACGCCCAGAGTTTTTTGCTGAAATTCGTAAATACAGTCCCGATCATTTTTACTTGGTACCTGGAGTTGGCGCGCAAGGCGGTAGCTTGCAAGAGGTATGTAAATACGGACTAAACAAAGACATCGGCTTGTTAATAAACTCCTCAAGAAATATAATTTATGCAAGCAGTGGAACTGATTTTGCAGAAGCCGCTGCAACCGAAGCTTTAAAAATTCAAACTGAAATGGCAGAAATACTTGACCAAAAGTATTGACGTTTTTTTGTATGCGCTTTTCTTTGTAAAAAAAGAAAAGTATGAAAGAAGATTTTGTGCAGGCGGTTTGGAAATACCAGCTTTTCAACTCCCAACATTTAGTAAGTATTGATGGTAAATCAATCGAAATTATTCACCCCGGTTATGCACACGTAAACGCTGGTCCGGATTTTATTTCCGCAAAAATAAAAATTGATGGAATTTTATGGGCAGGAAATGTGGAGATACATGTAAACGCTGCAGAATGGTACTATCACCAACACCATAAAGATGCCGCTTATAACAATGTAATTTTACATGTGGTTTTTACTGATGATGGGAGTATATGCACCACCCAAAATAATTTACCACTAAGCACCCTAGAATTAAAAAAGTATATAGACGAACATACCTTACAAGCGTATGAGCATTTGTGTGCAGATTTACGTGTATTGCCTTGCAAAACATGGTGGAATAAAATTGATAAAAGTATTGTAGAGAATTGGTTGATACGCCTATGTATAGAGCGTTTGATGGAAAAGTGTGAGCACTTAAAAGTTCGCTTGAATAATACTCAAGAACACTGGGATCAATTGTTTTTTGAAATTGTAGCAAGGCAATTGGGTTTTCATATTAACGCAGAACCCATGGAACGCTTGGCGAGAAATATTAAAGTGGAGTGGTTGCAAAAATTAGCAGATCAGCCCTTGAGTATAGAGGCGTTGTTGTTTGGGCAAGCAGGCATGTTGCATCGTACTTTTGAAGAAGAGTATCCGAATAAATTAAAGAAAGAATACGAGTACTTACGAAAGAAATACAAACTCGAACCAATGGATGCAAGTACTTGGAAGTTTTCGCGACTTCGGCCTTCCAATTTCCCCACTCTTAGAATTGCACAACTAGCCAGTATATTCAGAAAAAACCCTCGGTTTTTTTCGGAAATAATAAGTTTAAATGAAATGGAAAAAGTAGAAGATTTTTTCGACATTGAACTGCCAGACTATTGGAATACCCATTACCGGTTTGAGAAGGAAAGTGCTTGGCAAATGAAGCATTTTGGAGCCGATTCTGTAGAGCAGTTGATCTTAAATACAGTATGTATAATTTGGTTATTGTATGGAGATGTAAAGAACGAGGAGGAATATAAAATTAAGTGTTTGCAGTTAATGGAACGATTAAAACCCGAAAAAAACAGGTATACACAACAATTTGCAGAATGTAATTATGTACTAGGAAGTAGCATACAGAGTCAAGGACAGAGATTTTTATGGGAAAATTATTGTGATAATAAAAAATGCTTAACTTGCAGTATTGGAATACATGGTTTAAAATATTCGTAAGATGATACAGAACATAATGTCTTTTTTTGAAAGAAATTCTTTTGGGGTCTGCACTTACCTTGCCGAAAAATTTAAATTTTCACTCTCAAAAGTGAGGTTGTTTTTTATTTACACTTCTTTTCTTTCTGTGGGGATGCCTATCGTTTTCTATTTCTTAGCCTTTATTGTGTTAGATATTCGCAAGTTTGTTAGGCATAAACGGAATGGGGTGTTGGAGTAATTCGAATTAGCGAACTGACGAATTAGCGAACTAGCGATAGATTTGCTTTACTCCAAGCTCTCTGTTCTTAGCTCCACGCTCTTAGCTCTCTGCTCTCAGCTTATCCCAGATAAGATCGGGTTCGAAACCTTTGCTGGCAATGTATTTGGCTACTTTGTTTTGTAAAATGTAAGGGTCTTTTTCTTTTAATTCTTTCGATTTTTTTTCAATGAGTCTTTCGATGGTTTTCTCGTAATCGGCTTCGGGTAATTGCGCTAAGGCTTTTTTAATACAGTAATCGCTCACCTTTTTTAGTTTCAGGTGTTGTTTTATTTTGATTTTCCCCCATTGTTTCATCCGGAATTTACCGCCAGCAAATGCAATGGCAAAACGTTCCTCGTTTAAGAAATTGCTAGTTATGAGCTCCGATATTAATTCTTCTACTTCTTTTTGATGCAAACCCATGTCGTACAGCTTATCGCGTACTTCTTGCTGGCTGCGCTCTTGGTAAGCACAGTATTGCTCGATTTTTACTTTCGCAGATTTTTTATCGTAAACTTTTATCATTTAACGCTTGCAATTTTTGAAAATGCACACAGGCAAAAGTAATGAAAATTCTGTGAGCGATAGACCGAAAAACCGATAGGCCGAAAGACCGTTTTTTCGTCAGTTCGTCGGTTCGATAGTTCGATAATTCGAATTTTCGAAAAAAGCCTTTTATTTTTTCGATATTTGAATATGCAACATCAATATACAGCAAGCCAGTTGGTACATATATGGGAGTGTGAAGCGCGGATTGAAAACGCAGAGTCCATACTTACTTGGTTGCTCATAGACAGTAGGAAAATAATACATGCAGAGGAATCATTGTTTTTTGCATTGCCTGGCAAGCAAAATGCACATCAATATATCACAGAATTATACCAACGTGGAGTACGAAATTTTGTAATAAGCGATAAAAAATTAGCGCTGAATACTTATGTTGATGCGAATTTTTACATGGTAAATGATACCTTGAAAGCATTGCAAAACCTAGCAGCTTACCATCGTAAACATTTTAATTACGATGTTATTGGCATTACAGGTAGTAACGGTAAAACCATTATAAAAGATTGGTTGTACCAATTAATTTCACCCGAAAAATCGATTGTAAGAAGTCCTAAAAGTTATAATTCGCAAATTGGTGTACCACTTTCTGTATGGCAAATGAGCACTGCTTACCAATTGGGTATTTTTGAAGCGGGCATCTCCACTACCAATGAAATGGATGGGTTGGAAGAGATTATAAAACCCAATATCGGCATACTTACAAATATAAAAGCAGCACACGATGAAGGTTTTAGCTCAAGAGAACAGAAATTAACAGAAAAATTAATCCTTTTTAAAAATGCTAAAAAAATAATTTACAATAAACAGTATGTGCCTGAAGGACTCATTAGTGCTAAACAATCTTTTACTTGGAGTTTAAATGAGGAAGCAGATTTACAGATTTTAAAAGTTAATAAAAAGGAGAGTTCAACTGTTTTAACAGCCTATTATCAATTCAAAGAATTCGAAATTCAATTAAATTTTACCGATGATGCATCTATAGAGAATTGCGTGATATGTGCAGCTACTCTTTTGTGTTTTGGTTACACTATAGATCTGTTACAAGCTCGATTATTGCAACTACAAGCAATACCCATGAGGTTACAAATGAAACAAGGCATACAACAATCGACTATTATAAACGATAGTTACAGTGCCGATATTTCATCCTTATACATGGCAGTTGATTTTTTAAATCAGCAAAAACACGAACGCAAAACCATTATTATTTCTGATATGATACACGGTGCCAATGAGCCGGTTTATGAGCTCATGGCTACTTATTTCAAATCACACAACATCAACAGAATTATAGGAATTGGTGAAGAAATTTCTTCGAGTGCACATTTGTTTTCGATGGAAAAACAGTTCTTTAAAAATACCGACGAATTCTTGAAAGCATTGCCTGCATTTGATTTCAGCAGGGAAGGGGTATTAATAAAAGGAGCTAGAACTTTTGCATTCGAAAAAATTGCCAGTAGGTTAGAAGAGAAGGTGCACGATACCGTAATGGAAATAAATTTAAATTCGATTGTGCATAATTTAAATTTTTACCGTTCGAAATTATTGCCCGGTACAAAAGTAATGGTAATGGTAAAAGCCTTTGCTTACGGCAGTGGAAGTTTTGAAATTGCGAACGTTTTACAATATAACAAAGTAGATTATTTGGCGGTGGCGTATGCCGATGAAGGAGTGGCCTTACGCAAAGAGGGAATACATTTACCCATTATGGTAATGAGCCCGGAGAGCAATGCCTTCGAAAAAATTATTTCCAATTGTTTAGAACCCGAAATTTACAGCATACAAATTTTAAAATCGTTTATAAACCATTTAAAATTAAACGGAGTTAAGCAATACCCCATCCATTTAAAATTAGACACTGGTATGCACCGTTTAGGTTTCGAATCTGCGGATGTAGAAAGCATAATAGATTTGTTGAACGACGAAACAATAAAAGTAAGATCGGTATTTACACATTTAGCAGCATCAGAATCTATAGAACACGATGGGTTTACTAAAGAGCAATTAAATAAGTTCGATAAAATGTATGCAAGTTTGCGAAACAATTTGCATTACGATACGCTGAGGCATGTAGCCAATACCGCAGCCATACTACGTTTCCCAGAGTCACATTATGAAATGGTGCGATTAGGAATTGGTTTATATGGTGTAGAAAATGTAGGCAATTTTGAACACGAATTGCAACGAGTAGCCGAGCTTAAAACTACCGTTACACAAGTACGAAAAGTAATGAAAGGTGAAAGCATAGGCTATAGCAGAAAAGGTGTATTAGCACACGATGCAGAAATTGCAACCATCAAAATTGGCTATGCCGATGGCTATGGCAGAGGGTTTGGCAATGGAGTAGGAGAAGTGCTAATTAACGGCAAACGTGCAAAAGTAATTGGATCGGTATGCATGGACATGTGTATGGTAGATGTTACCAATTTACAAGTACAAGAGGGTGATGAAGTAATTGTGTTTGGTAAAGATCCAAGCATAAAAGAACTTGCAAGTAAAATAAATACGATACCTTACGAAGTATTAACAAGCATTTCTCAACGAGTGCAAAGAATCTATTATTATGAATAAATTTTTCAGAGTATTTCTTAACTACTTTTTTAAAGGAGTATTAGTAATTATTCCATTGGCATTTAGCATGTATATTATCTACAAAGTAATATACTCTGTAGATAGTATTGTTGATTTGGGTTTCCCGGGTGGTGGAGTTATTGTAACGGTGTTAGGCCTTGCATTTGTAGGGCTTCTGGTTACTTCTTTTATAACCGAACCCATTTATAATTACCTCGATAAGTTGCTGAATCGCATGCCGATTTTTAAATTGATGTACTCTTCTGTACGCGATTTGTTAGAGGCTTTTGTTGGTGAAGATAAAAAGTTTAACGAACCTGTTTTAGTAGAAATTGCAGAGGGTGTTAAACAAGTAGGTTTCCTTACTCAAAACAATTTAAAAAGTATGGGTTTAGAGGATGAAGTTGCGGTGTACTTTCCCTTCTCTTATAGCATTGCTGGCAAGGTTTGTATTGTGAGCCGAGCAAAAGTGAGCCCATTAAGAATGAAAGCAGCAGATGCTATGAAATTCGCTGTAAGCGGTGGAGTAAGTGATGTAGAATAACCTTTTTTAAAATAATAAATTAGGTATAATATTACTATATTTGTATATGCATAAAAGTCTTAAAATTACTTCTTTAAAGGACGAAACAAACGATTTCCAATATTGGTCATCTAAAAGTTTTATAGAAAGATTAAATGCAATAGAATTGCTTAGAACACATTATTATAAATTGAATAGCAATGCTGAGTCAAGATTTCAAAGAGTTTGTAGAATTATTAATAATAAAAAAAGCTGAATACCTAATTGTAGGTGGCTACGCAGTAGGAGTTCATGGACATCCGAGATATACTGGTGATTTAGATATATGGTTAAATCCTACAAAAGAAAATGCAACAAAAATTCTAAATTGTGTTAATGAATTTGGCTTTGAATCATTCCAATTATCAATAGAAGATTTTATGAAAGAAGGGAATGTTATTCAATTAGGATATCCACCTTTAAGAATAGATTTATTAACACAAATTGATGGTGTAACTTTTATGGAATGTTATGAAAACAAAAAGCTAGTTGAAATTGATGGATTGATTATAAATTTTATAGGATATAACGATTTAATTAAAAACAAATCTAGTTCTGGTCGGCTACGTGATATAGACGATATTAACAATCTAACTTAAAGTATTAAAACTTCCTTCTATGAAATTTTAATACAGACATTCGGTATAATTTCTTGCCTTTGCCTTCACGTAATTCTGCTTCAATACGTCCATTTATTGGGCTAAACCAAATTTCTAGTTCTTTTTTTGCTATCGGATCTCTGTCAAATAGTTTAGAAGCATCTTTGATTTTTATTACATATGAATCTCCAGATATATCCGTTTTTTTGGATACTTGTTTGACGGCTAAATTCTCGAAATTTATATAGCCAACAGTTCCCGACGCTGTTTTATTTTTGTTTAAAATGAGCATGGCATTTACGGTATCGTTGATAGTTTTATATTCTTCTTTGCTTATGTAAGTGCGCACGGTAATTTTATGGGTAGCGCTTTGCCAAGCACCCAAGTAACTAATAGGCATACTCCATTTATTACTCTTACACGAGTTCAAAAACAAAACAAACAGGGCTAGTACTATAACTCTGCTTGTTTTGTTAAACATCTTGCTAAATATCATTAGAAATTCGGTTTCAATATAAACTTCTCGTAAAACTCTACAATGTGTGCCACAGCATCATCAGCTGTATCTACTACTTTAAATAAAAACATATCGTCTGCAGATACATTGTTTTCTTTTTCGAGCATTACTTTCTGTATCCAATCTACTAAACCACCCCAGAACTCAGTACCCACTAGTACCACCGGAAATTGTGCTACTTTTTTTGTTTGTATCAACGTTAATGCTTCAAACAACTCGTCGAGTGTACCGAAACCACCAGGTAATACCACAAAACCTTGCGCATATTTTAAAAACATTACTTTACGCACAAAGAAATAATCGAAGTTCATTAATTTATCTAAATCGATGTATGGGTTATGCGACTGTTCAAATGGTAACACAATGTTTAAACCAACAGATTTACCACCCGTTGCTCTTGCTCCTTTATTGCCCGCTTCCATAATTCCTGGTCCACCTCCAGTTATAATTCCGTATCCTTTACGCGTTAATTTCTCTGCAATTTCTTCTCCAAGTTTATAATATACATGGTCGGGTTTAGTTCTTGCCGATCCGAATATGGATACACAAGGCCCAATCTTTGCTAGTTTCTCAAACCCTTCCACAAACTCAGCCATTACTTTAAATATTTGCCATGAGTTTTGAGTTTTTATCTCGTTCCAGTTTTTGTTTTCAAACGCACTTCTTATTTTATCGTCTCCTGTCATATATATGTTGTACTTTGTATGTTGTAAATTGTAAAATGTACTTTGTAAATTGTATTAAGTATTAAGTATTAAGATGGGATTAATTGCTATTTTTTTACTTAATGCTAATAACTCCATTCTCCCTGCTTTATGCTCCCTGCTTTATGCTCCCAGCTTTATGCTCCTCGCTCTATGCTCCTCGCTCTATGCTCCCTGCTTTTTGCTCCTCGCTCTAATCATCATCAAACCAATAAATGTAATTAATCCGTTTAACATTAGCAATTCGAATCCAAATTTATATCCTCCTAACCATTCGGCAGAATTCTTATCTAAAATCCATACTACTATTGGCGATATGATACAAATTGAAGGTACCCAACGATCTTTGACATTTATATTAGTAAACAACCCTAATCCGAATAAACCTAGTAATGGTCCGTAGGTATAACCTGCTGCTGTAAACACAGAATTTATTACTGCATCGTTGTTTATTTTTTGAAAAATGATGATCACCATCAATAATAAAAAAGCAAAAGTGATATGTACTAAATGCCTTGTGTTACGCGATTTTGTACTTTCCACATCGGGGTTCTGACCAAGAAAATCTATACAGAATGAAGTGGTAAGGGTGGTTAATACTGAATCGGCGCTAGAGAAAGTAGCAGCTGTAATACCCAATACAAATACAATGGCTGCAAAAATTCCCAAATGATTTAGTGCTAATAAGGGAAACAATTGATCTGTTTTGCTAGGAAGTTCAATGCCCATTTTAGCTGCATATGCATATAACAATGCTCCTAATGAAACAAAAAATAAATTCACGAAAATGAGTACGAAACTAAACCAGTAAATATTTTTTTGTGCTTCGCCTAAACTTTTACAGCTCAAATTTTTCTGCATCATGTTTTGGTCGAGGCCGGTCATTACGATTGCAATAAATGCTCCACTAAAAAATTGCTTGAAGAAATTTGACTTTGGTTGCCAGTCCCAAAAGAATACTTGCGAGTACGGACTTTCTTTAACCGTACGAACAATGCCTGCAAAATCTAAATCGAGCGCATTAGCAATGGCAACAATCGATAATATTACACCGAGCAATAGAAAGCCCGATTGTAGGGTGTCTGTCCATACAAGCGTTTTAATGCCTCCTCTGTAGGTATATAATAAAATAAGGGCAATTACAACGCTAACCGTTAACCAAAAAGGAATTCCCCAGGCATCAAAAATAAATAATTGCAAAACCGTAGCCGAAATATACAAACGAAAGGCCGCACCAATTAATCTAGAAAGTATAAAAAAGAAGGAACCTGTTTTTTGAGAATTATGCCCAAAACGTGTACCTAAATATGAATAAATAGAGGTAAGTTGTAATTTATAGTACAGAGGCAACAATACTTGTGCAATTACAAGGTAGCCGAGTAAATACCCTAACACCAATTGCATGTATCCAAATTGCTGGTTATATACAGCACCCGGTACCGAAACAAAGGTTACACCCGAGAGCGAATCGCCAATTAAGCCAAAAGCAACCAAGTACCATGCAGATTGCCTATTTCCAATAAAATAACTCTGTTGGTTAGCATTTTTAGAAGTGTACCAAGAAATAAAGAGTAGTATTGAGAAGTAAATGGCTATGCACGAGATAATTAAAAAGGGTGTCATTAATTTTATGTAAAGATGTTTAACAAATGTAATATTTTTGGGAATGAATTTACCATCAAAACGATTGGAACAAGCGGTACAAGCATTTTCTCAATTGCCAGGAATTGGGCAAAAAACTGCTTTGCGTTTGGTTTTACATTTACTAAAAAAAGATAACCTGCAAGTAAATCAGTTCGCTGCGGCCTTCCATAAATTGAAAGAAGAAATTAACTATTGTAATATTTGTTTCAATATTTCGGATACGGAAGTTTGTAATATTTGCTCCAATACTCGCCGTAATAAAGAAGAATTGTGCATTGTAGAAGACATTAGAGATATTATAGCCATTGAGAATACTCAACAATACAATGGTTTGTACCATGTGTTAGGCGGTTTAATATCGCCCATGGAAGGAAAGGGGCCGAGTGATTTACAAATAGATACTTTAGTAGATCGATTAAAAAACACAGAAGTTAAAGAGATTATAATGGCTTTAAGTGCTACGATGGAAGGGGATACCACCATTTTTTACATCCACAAAAAATTAAAAGAATTCCCGGTTAAAATATCAACCATTTCTAGAGGGGTAGCTTTTGGAGGAGAGTTGGAATACGTGGATGAGGTTACTTTAGGAAGATCAATTTTATCAAGAGTTGCGTATCAACAAGGTTAAATTCAATGCTTATTCAACATTTTTGTTATTTTTAAGCCAATTCCCTCAATAAAAGAATGAAATTATCAATCATCATTGTAAATTATAATGTTAAGTATTTTTTAGAGCAATGTTTGTACTCTGTACGCAAGGCTGCTAAAGGAATTGCATTAGAGGTAATTGTGGTCGACAATAATTCGGTTGATGGTTCGGTAGAAATGCTGAAAGATAAATTTAAAGACATCCTTTTAATTGAAAATCGAAAAAATACAGGGTTCTCTGTAGCCAATAACCAAGGAATAGAAATTGCAAAGGGAGAATATATTTTGCTTTTAAACCCCGATACGGTGGTGCAAGAAGATACCTTCGAAAAGATTTTGACATTTATGGATGAGCACCCTGATGCGGGTGGCTTGGGAGTAAAAATGATTGATGGGAAAGGGAATTTCTTGCCAGAATCTAAACGAGGCTTACCCACTCCAATGGTGGCTTTCTTTAAAATATTTGGATTAGCGCGTTTGTTCCCGAAATCTAAATTATTTGGTAAATACCATTTGGGTTATTTAAGCAATGATGAAGTTCATGAAGTAGATGTACTTGCCGGTGCATTTATGTTGATGCGAAAAACAGTGCTCGAAAAAGTGGGTTTACTCGACGAAACTTTTTTTATGTATGGTGAAGACATCGATCTTTCTTATAGAATTCAACTAGGTGGGTATAAAAATTATTATTACCCCAATACAAGCATTATTCATTATAAAGGAGAGAGCACTAAAAAAAGTTCGGTAAACTACGTGTTTGTGTTTTATAATGCGATGATTATTTTCGCTAAAAAACATTTCTCAAAAAATAATGCACAACTTTTTTCTTTCTTAATAAACATTGCAGTGTATGTACGTGCAGGTTTTGCAATTTTTAGCAGAATGATAAGTCGTTTGGTATTACCATTTTTAGATGCCAGCACTTGGTTTGTGGGTTTATACATTATTAAAATATATTGGGAAAATAACCACAAATATGTTCGTAAAGAATATGCCCCAGAATTAATTCAAATTGCTGTGCCTGCTTACATTTTAGCTTGGCTCTTTTCTGTTTGGTTGATGGGTGGTTATGATAAACCTTATAAACTATCGAGGTTAGTTCGTGGTTTATTTATTGGCTCCTTAATCATTGCATGTACTTACGCTTTCTTAAACGAAGATTGGCGTTTCTCTAGAGCGATTATCATTTTAGGAGCTTTCTGGACCGTAATTTCATCTGTTGGTTTGCGTTTGTTGTTAAATTTCTTTGGCTTAAAAAATTATAAATTGGATGGAATTTCATCTGAAAAAAACATTGTAATTGTAGCTAAGCAAGAGGAGGGAAGACGTGTACTGGAAACAATTAAACAGGCTATAGGAACCGTTAATTTTATCGGCTTTGTTCACCCAGATAAAGTGTATCAAGAGCAAAACGAAGAGTACTTAGGGAACATCATTCAGTTGGGAGAAATTGCGGAAGTATATAGAATTGATGAAATAATATTTTCTACCAAAAATCTAGCCTTGCATGAAATTATTCATTCAATGGCTATGGTAAAAAATACCAATGTTGATTATAAAATTGCACCCGAAGAAAGTTTGTTTATTATTGGTAGTAATTCAGTAGACAACCCGGGTGATTTATATACGATTGATATAAATTTCAATATCAATAAACCCCAACACATAAGAAATAAACAAATACTCGATTTTCTTTTGTCGTTTTTCCTATTAATAACCTTTCCTATACACCTTATATTTCTGAAAAAACCCTTACAACTGCTCTTGAATTGTTGGGATGTTTTGCGGGTAGAAAAATCCTGGGTTGGCTATATCAATACCACTATTGATAATAGACATTTACCAAAAATTAAAAAAGGGATTTTGAACCCTGGTGATGGCTTAAAAAAGAATTTAACACTTGATGAGCACACCTCAAAGCGCTTAAATTTGCTTTATGCAAAACATTATCAACTCGACAAAGATTTAGTATTAATGTGGAGAGCATACCGCAAGTTAAGTAGGAAATATGGAACGATTGAAGGATAAAACAGTAATTATTACAGGGGCATCATCGGGTATTGGAAAAGCCTTGGCATATAGGTTTGCTAGAGATGGAGCTAATTTGGTATTAGCCGCTAGGCAATACCCTCTAATGTGTGAAATAGCACAAGACATTGAACAAAAATTTTCTGTAAAAGCAGTTGCCATGGCAACAGATGTAAGTAGTGAAGAGCATTGTAAAATAATGATATCTGAGGCTAAACGAATATTTGGCAGGATAGATGTTTTAGTAAATAATGCTGGAATTTCTATGAGGGCTTTGTTTGAAGAGGTAGATTTAAAAGTGATGAAAGAGCTGATGGATGTAAATTTTTGGGGCACGGTTTATTGCACAAAATATGCATTGCCAGAAATATTAAAAACGAATGGAAGTATTATTGGGATATCGTCTGTAGCAGGTTATAAAGGTTTGCCCGGTAGATCTGGTTATGCAGCTTCTAAATTTGCAATGAATGGTTTTTTAGAAAGTTTAAGAATTGAGAATCTAAAAAACAATATTCATGTAATGATTGCCTGCCCAGGTTTCACAGCTTCTAATATTAGGAATTCTGCACGCTCTAAAGATGGCAGCTTGCAAGGAGAGTCGCCTATAAACGAAGGTAAGTTAATGTCGGCAGAGGATGCGGCAACTCAAATTATAGAAGGATATTATAAAAAGAAAAATCAATTAATTCTTACTTTACAGGGCAAAGCAACCGTTTGGACAAGTAAAATATTTTCTGATTTTATGGATAAAATCGTTTACAATTATTTTTCTAAAGAGCCTGATTCTCCTTTGAAATAATATGCATTGGCAACTCAGCATCTTGGTATAAATTTATTTTATCAAGAGCTAAAGTAGATTTACCAAGTTCGTTTTGGTTAATAATGCTGATGAATTTTTTACCCCAAACAATTTCGTCGAACATATACGATTTACGTGCATGAACAATTTGCGAATACGTATCATCAAATCCTTTAAACAAGGTTAAAATTTCAGCATCGCCTTCTTCTAAGTCTTTTTGTGTGAAATTATACAAAGGGCTTTCTTCATTAATAGGATGTACTAATGTCCAACTTAAAGGGAAAAAGCTCACTTTTTTAGTCTCCAATTTTAGTCCGTAAAATCTTCTTACAATTGTGTCATTCTCATTCACATTTATACCCACAACCACCTCCATTTCTACTTCTATCAATTGGTTCTTTCTTTTATTGGCTATTCTAAACATTAAAGCCCTACCATCTTTATAAGGTGCAATAATGGCATCATCACTATACATAATTTTCGCTTTTGGAGCAGAAAAACGCCCGTATAGTAAACCGGTAATTACTGCAAAAACTATTACACCCATTAACGATTCGAAGGCTGCGAGTAAGCTTGTAATAAAGCCTTCCGGACTTATATGCCCATAACCAACAGTAGAAATGGTTTGTGCAGAAAAGAAAAAGGCATCGAAAAATTTATCTCGGGTACTTACGCCGTTAACACCGGATAAATGTTCTACTCCAATAATAAGATAAGTACTTGCAAATAGAATATTAATGAAAATATAAAATAACAAAATTAGGGGTATGAACTTTCCCCATGACATGGTAATTAAATTCGTGTATAAATCGTCGAGTCGAATAATTGGTAAGCCCGTGCGTTCTATGTTAAAAGTTCCGTCTTTATTTACCGACCGCTGTCTTACAGATTGAGTTCCAAATCCTGTATCTTTTACTTCGTCGGCTTTTTTATTGATTATTCGTTTGGTAAATGGTGTCCTCATCTTAATTTTTTTTAATGTTAAGCTTTTATTATCTTGTAAGAATGTTAGCACTTACTAAAAATACAGAAATACTTTTAGTTTTATCAATAGCTATTGCTTTAAATTATTTACCAAAAATTGGTAGAATATTTAAAGGCTTTAATACCCTTATTCATGAAACTGGGCACGCTTTTATGACTTTATTATTTTCGGGTGAAGTGGTGTCTGTGGAATTATTTTATACAGGAGAGGGGGTAGCAGTTACAAAATCTAAATCGTGGTTCACTAAATTTTTTGTTTCCATTGCAGGATATCCATTTTCATCTATCGTATCTTTTGTATTTGCTTATTTAGTTTTTATAGACAAGTATGATATTATACTTTATGCAATCATCTCCATCGCTATTTTAAATATTCTATTCTGGGTTCGTAATCCGTACGGTTTAGTTTGGCTCATTGTATTAATGGCCACACTCTTTTCATTTTTCTATTTTGATGTAGCACAAGCAAAGTATTTTGCAGCCTTGAGCATTACTGCTTTTATATTTATTGATGCTTGGGTTTCTGCATGGCATATCTTATACCTATCTATAAAAGAGCCTAAGAAAGCCGGGGATGCTAAGAATTTACAGAGCTTTGCTTTGTTTCCTGCCTTTTTTTGGGGATTGTTTTTTTGGTTGCAAGCAAGTTATTTTATGCTTCTATCAGTTCATCTTTATTATCCACTTCCGCTCCCGTTCTTAGAATTAGGTATCCTACAAGTCCTGAGGTAACAGAGGCAAATAAAATTGCAAACTTACTAATACTTTGCATTTCAGTTTCTGGGAAAGAAAGCAATGCAATAAATATCGACATGGTAAAACCGATGCCTCCTAAAAAACCTGCACCTATTAATTGTTTCCAATTTGTACCCGTAGGTAAAGAAGATAGTTTTAGTTTGATGCTTAGGTAAGCAAATGATACAATACCCGTAACTTTACCAAACACTAAACCTCCTACAATACCCATTCCTATTGGGTTTTGTAATGCTTGCCACGATTCTGCACTAAATATGATATCTGTATTTGATAATGCAAACAATGGCATAATGAGGTACGATACTGGTTTGTTTAATATATGTTCTAGCTGCTCTAATGGCGACATTTTTTGTCCTTTGTTTGTAGGAATCATAAATGCAAATAATACGCCTGCTATGGTAGCATGTATGCCCGATTTATAAATAAAATACCATAGCAAAATACCAAATGGCACATACATCATAATTGATTTTACTCTAGAAATATTGAGTAAATACAAAATGATTAAAACGATTAAACTATAAAATATATAATTAAACGCTAAGCTTTGAGTGTAGAAAATAGCGATTACTAAAATTGCTCCTAAATCATCAACGATAGCCAATGCTGTTAAAAATATTTTTAATGATAGAGGAATTCGTTTTCCTAAAATAGAAAGGATGGCTACTGCAAAGGCAATATCGGTTGCCATGGGTATGCCCCAACCGTTTGCGCCTAAACCACCATAATTAAACAATGCATAAATAGCTGCAGGCACAATCATACCGCCTAATGCAGAAAGTATTGGTAAACTCGATTTTTTAAGATCAGATAATTCTCCCTCTAATAATTCTCGTTTTATTTCTAGTCCAACTAGCAAAAAGAAAATAGCCATTAGGCCATCATTTATCCAAAAGTGTACATCGCGCGTAAAATTTAAATGACCAATTTGTATACCTAAAACCGTAGTAAACAAATGATGGAAAGAGTCTTTCAGCGGTGAATTTACAAGCAGCAATGCAATTACTACACATAACAATAATATGTAGCCACCAGTTATCTTGGCAGCTAAAAACTCTTTAAATGGACGAAAAAATTGGCGTATACGAATCATATTAATTGTGAATTGTGAATTGTAAATTGTGAATTAAGGGATAAATGATGATTTAATTTACCATTTACAATTCACAATTTACAATTCAATTAGTCCTTTCCCTTGGCGTATTATACTTGGTTCATCTGTGCTAAAATCTACTACTGTTGATGCTTCATTGCCTCCATATCCTGCATCAATTACAATATCTACTAACTCTTGGTATTTCTCATATATTAACTCAGGGTCGGTAGTGTATTCTATTACATCATCATCATCATGTATAGATGTGCTCACAATTGGATTGCCTAATTTCTGTACAATTAATCGTGCAATGTTATTGTCGGGCACTCTTATACCCACTGTTTTTTTAGCTGAATTCATCAACTTAGGTACCGAATTATTTGCTTTAAAAATAAAAGTAAATGGGCCCGGTAAGGTTTGTTTTAATATTCTGAAAGTATGGTTGTCTATTGGTTTAATATAATCAGATAAATGGCTTAAATCATAACAAACAAAGGAGAAGTTAGCTTTCTCTGGTTTAATGTTTCGGATGCGACAAATTCTCTCAATTGCCTTTTGTTGCAAAATGTCGCAACCCATGCCATATACAGTATCTGTAGGGTAGATAATTATTCCACCCGCTTTCAAGCAATCCACAATTTTGTCGATTTCTTTTTCGTTCGGATTCTCTAGATATACTTTAATAAGCATTCCCTAAGATACGTAAAATTAAAGAATGAGGAAGCTTATAAGGGCGTTTAGCAATACTAAAATGATTAATGCAATAAAATATAAGGATAAAATGAATAGTATTTTGAGCAAGGTGAATACAGCGTTTTCTTCATAAACTTTCATTAATGATTTATAGAAATAAACAAACAACCCGATCAATGAAATTACATTTATATATATTTTCCAATCAACTGGCAACACATAGGAAATGAGTGAAAAAATTAACATGTATAAGTAAAAGAAAGAATGTAGGTATACCGAGTGGTAAAAATGTTCTACATAATAAAGTTTTTTCTTTCTAAAAAACATGGATAATATAAGGGCAAAAATCGGTAAAATTAAAAACATCATTTTCGGGATGTTCTTTCTAAACGTAGCGTTTATTTCTTTACTAAAGTCGAAATCGTTTTGCTCTGCAATAAGTGTTTTTTTGTTGAAATAACGTCTTATAAATCCATCACGCTGATCTTCAGGTAAAGAATCTTGTCGCGCTAAATATTGCTCTACGCTGCTATCGCTTACCGCTTCAAAACCTTGTTGTACTTCAATTTCCCCGTTATTGTATGCAATGGTGTCTTTATTAGCATTAAGTGTATCTGTGCTTGAGTCTATACTCGTGTTACCAATTCTTATGGGATCTTTTATTGATCGATTTGAGTTTAAATTTAAACTCTGAACAATGAAAAAAACTATGGTAATAAAAATGTATAAACGGAATGGATGTACATACTTTACTCGTTTCCCTGCATTATATGCATTCGTTAATAAGCCCGGATTAAAGAGTAAATATTTTAAACTGCTGAAAAACTTTTCATCTAAGTGTAAGTAATCAGTAATGAAGTGGGTGAGTATATGCCTAAAACTTTCTCTAGGCTCGTAGTTAGGTTGGCCACACTCAGAACAATAATGCCCCTTAACTTCTGCGCCGCAGTTAAGGCAATCTGTTTCTGAGCGTAGCTTCCTCGACATAGGTTAGTGTGCTAGAGTGTTAGTATGCTAGTTCGTAAATTCGCTAGTTCGCTAATTCGAATTACTTCTTTTTAGTTTGGCGTTCTTTTTGCATTTCTTCTAGTTTCTGCTGAAACTTAGATTTTTTCTGGCTATCTGGTTTCTTCTTATTGTCTTGTATTTGCTTATGTAATTTAGCATCATCTACAAACAAACGAATTGCATATTGCTGGCCGAATGTCATCATGTTTGCTAAGAAATAGTAGTAGTTTAAGCCAGATGCTACGTTGTTCAACACGCCCATAAATATAATTGGCATTAAATATCCCATCCATTTCATTTGACCTGTAGCTCCAGAAATCTGGTTATTTAAACGTGTGTATATTAAAGTAGAAATGGTCATCAATAAACACATTAAACTTACGTGGTCGCCGTATATATAACTTATAAACGGAACCTCGCCAAAGGTCCAAATAGAATCGTAGGTTGATAAATCACTTACCCATAAAAAGGATTGCTGACGTAATTCTATTGATGATGGGAAGAAGAAGAAGAATGCAAATAAGATAGGCATTTGTAATAACAATGGAACGCAACCGCCCAAAGGATTTACACCTGCTTTTTTGTACAATTTCATGTACTCTTGTTGCAATTTTGTTTGATCATCATCACCTACTTTTGCTTTTATCTCGTCCATCTCTGGCTTCAAAATTCTCATCTTGGCAGTCGATAAATATGAGCGGTAGGTAAGGGGTGATAATACAATTTTTAGCAACAGGGTTAATATCAAAATGATGATACCAAAATTCCAGTTCAAGCTCTGTAAGCTATTAAATACAGGTATTACAGCGTATCTGTTGATGTATTTTAATGGTCCCCAGCCTAAGTTTATTAATTTCTCTAGTCCTAAATTGTACGACTCTAAAGTAGTAAAATGGTTAGGGCCAAAATAGAATTGCATGGCATAACTTTCTTCAGCTTTGTGGTTGTAAGGAATGGTTAATGCCATTTTCATTTTCTTCACCTCTTTACCAGTTAAATCTGTTGAAGATTCTATTTCACCGTTTTCAAATTTCGATTTTGAAATTAAAACAGATGAGAAAAAATGTTGCTTAAATGAAACCCATTTAATGCCATTACTCAACTTCTCGTTTTCGTCGCTGGTTGGGCTTAGGTAATCATAATCTTCATTTGTAAATCTGTAGTAAACCGTAGTGTTAGTACGTTCTGCCTTCATGTCTTTTTCGTTCTGAAGCGCAGAAATGTTCCAATTCAAATCGAAGTAGGCATTGTTCGAAGCAATCACGTTTTCCATGTTACTAGATTCGATGTTAAAATCTAACATGTACGAATCGCCTTTCAATTTATACACAAAATCTAAGTGTTTACCGGCATCAGCATTTAAACGAAAACGTACTTCGTTAGAATCGCTTGCCATTACTTGAAACGACTTTCCAATGGTTTGGAAATAGTATTGTGAGGTATTGCTTAATTCACCTTTTGCATAAAAACGAACGTTAAACTCATTTTGAGCACCGTCAAATAAAATCAATGGTTTTTGATCCCAAGTTTTGTATTCTTTAAGCTCTACTGAGTACACTCTTGCACCTTTATTGCTAATGGTTGCTTTAATTTTTTCGTTTTCGATGATGGTAAATTCTTCATTACCTGTTTTGTGCATCCCGAATAAACCAGCTGTATCAATAGTTTGAGCAACTGCTGCAGTAGTGCTATCTTTAACTGTAGAATCTGCGTTTGTAACCGGATTTTGTGTTACCACACCCGATTTAGCGGCATTTAACGAATCGGTATCTTTTTGGTATTGTTTTAATTCTTGATCCGAAGGTTGTAGGTAAAAACTAAAACCAATTAGTATTACGGCTATAATCAATAGCCCTGTAAAGGTATTTCTGTCCATCTCTTATCTTAAAATAGGCTGCAATAGTAGGTAAAAATCAATATATATGCAATTATTTGCGCTTTCCGTATTTATGCTCGGCAGCAGCTTCCACAAACTTTACAAACAATGGATGCGGGGTATCTACTGTACTTTTTAACTCAGGGTGAAACTGCCCGCCCACAAAAAATGGATGATTTTTTAGCTCAATTATTTCAACTAAACCGGTTTCTGGGTTAATACCCGAAGTAATCATTCCAGCATCGTTGTATTGTTTTATAAATTTATTGTTGAATTCATAACGGTGACGGTGGCGCTCTTTAATGCGAGTTTTACCGTATATGCTGTATGCTTTCGTCCCTTTTTGTATTTCGCAAGCATAAGCACCCAACCTCATCGTTCCCCCTTTGTTTTTTACTTTCTTTTGCTCTTCCATCATGTCAATCACCGGGTATTTAGATTTATCATCCATTTCTGATGAGTGAGCACCTTTCATTTTTAATACATTTCTGGCAAACTCAATTACCGCACATTGCATACCTAAACAAATTCCGAAGAAAGGGATGTTGTTCTCGCGAACGAATTTTATCGCATCTAACTTGCCTTCAATACCTCTGCTTCCAAAACCTGGCGCCACAAGAACTCCATGTAAATGGCCCAATTTCTCTTTAACGTTATCAGCATTAATATTTTCTGAATGGATGTATTCTACTTGTACTTTACATTCATTAGCCGCGCCCGCATGTATAAATGATTCTGTAATTGATTTGTAAGCGTCTGGTAATTCAACATATTTACCCACTAAACCAATGCGTACATCTTTGGTTGGGTTTTTTAATCGGCCTAAGAAATCTTTCCAAGTGTCTAAATCTGGCTCACCGTTTAAAGGCAATTTCAATTTAGTAAGCACTGTTTTGTCTAAATTCTCTTTTAACATCAACAATGGAACATCGTAAATAGTAGAAGCATCAATAGATTCTATTACAGAATTGATGTTTACATTACAGAATAAAGCTATTTTCTTGCGTATTTCTTGGTTTATCGAATGTTCTGTTCTGCACACTAAAATATCTGGCTGTATACCGTACTCTAATAACATTTTAACAGAGTGTTGCGTAGGTTTTGTTTTAAGCTCACCTGCAGCAGCTAAGAAAGGAATAAGGGTTAAGTGAATCACAATTGCATTGCTGCTTCCCACTTCCCACTTAAACTGACGAACTGCTTCTATATAAGGTAGAGACTCAATGTCGCCAACGGTACCGCCTAATTCCGTAATTACAATATCAAATTCACCCGATTCGCCTAAAATGCGCATGTTGCGTTTTATTTCATCGGTAATATGTGGAATTACTTGCACGGTTTTGCCTAAATACTTTCCTTCACGCTCTTGGTTTATTACGTTTTGGTAAATTCTACCGGTGGTAATGTTGTTTGCTTGTGAAGTTGGTACGTTTAAAAAACGCTCGTAATGTCCAAGATCTAAATCTGTTTCGGCACCATCGTTGGTAACATAACACTCGCCGTGTTCGTACGGGTTTAAGGTTCCTGGATCGATATTAATATACGGATCGAACTTTTGGATGGTTACTCTGTAGCCACGAGATTGTAAAAGTTTGGCTAAAGATGCGGAGATGATGCCCTTACCTAATGAGGAAGTAACACCGCCCGTAACAAAAATGTATTTGGTCATTGTTAAAATTTTGAGAAATACAAGCCGATTTGCTTGTATTGTTACGGGATTCAAAAGTACGAAAAATCTTCAGATTTGACTATGCTGTGGAGAAAATGTTAGTAGTTATATGTCAAATCATCAAAATTGCCAAGCCAATATTCTACTTATTTTATTGCCTTGTTTCATTTCAATGGTGCGTACATCTTTGGCTTGTAATTTCTCTAAATGGAAATAATTTTTTTGTAGATGTTCCTTTTTAGAAACTAAGGTCGTAAACCATTTTACCTGCGAAGCAAACTCTTTGCTTTGGTAAATCATGTCGTTTACAAACTTTAATTCTCCACCTGGGCACCACAATTCATTGTTCTTTCCACCAAAATTTAATCGTGGCTTTTCCACTAATGCACCCCTTAAATTACTAACTTTTTTTATATTTCCTTGCGCTGCTTCTTTCGCCGATTTATGGAAAGGTGGATTGCATATGGTTAAATCAAATTTTTCTTTTGGTTTAATAATGCCTTTAAAAATATCTAAGCTCTTCTGTAATCTTAATTCTACACTGCCTTCTAAAGCTTTGTTTTGCTTTATTATTTCAGACGATGATTCGATTGCTTTAGATTCAATATCGCTGCCCACAAATTTCCATTGATACTCTCTAACTCCAATAATAGGGTAAATGCAACTTGTACCTACACCAATATCTAAACAACGAAGGTTCGTATTTTGCTCTCCAAATAAATCGGCTACATAATGTATATAATCTGCTCTGCCAGGTATTGGCGGACATAAATATCCTTTAGGTATTTCCCAATAATCGATGTTGTAATATCTTTTTAAGAGTGCTTTATTTAGGGCAATAACTGCTTCTGGATCAAAAAAAT
>CALRTZ010000042.1:0-24060 GCA_943371235.1 Sphingobacterium thalpophilum
TGCAGACATCATTCCTTTGTCTACTCTTTCTAAATCGTCTTGCGTAAATCCTTTGGCTGCTAATGAATCAAAGTTAATATGCGGAGCTCCTTTAATAGTTGCATATCCTTTTGCATAATTAATGATAGCATCAATTTGACTTTCATCATACCCTAAGTTTCTTAAAGTTGCAGGAACCGCTTGGTTGATAATTTTGAAATATCCACCACCTGATAATTTTTTAAACTTCACTAAAGCAAAGTCTGGCTCGATACCGGTAGTATCACAATCCATTACTAAACCAATAGTACCAGTTGGAGCAATTACAGTTGTTTGAGCATTTCTGTAACCGTGTTTCTCTCCTAATTCTACTGCTTTATCCCAAGCATTGCATGCTGCAGACAATAAATAATCTGGGCAATATTTAGGGTCAATTCCCGGAGGCGCTATTTCTAATCCTTCGTATGCATCTGTTGCATTGTATGCTGCGTAACGGTGATTGCGCATAACACGCATCATGTCTTTTTTATTCTCTTCATACTTAGTGAATGCTCCTAAATGTTTTGCCATTTCTGCTGATGTTGAATAAGCAACACCCGTCATAATCGCAGTAATTGCACCACCAATTGCACGACCTTTATCACTGTCATAAGCAATACCAGCAACCATTAACATAGAACCTAAGTTTGCATATCCTAAACCTAATGTTCTGTATTCATATGATAATTGAGCAACTTCTTTTGATGGGAATTGTGCCATCAATACAGAAATTTCTAATACCATTGTCCAGATTCTGCAAATGTGCTCAAATCCTTTTACATCAAACTCTAAGGTTTGTTCGTTAAAGAAATGACGTAAGTTAACCGAAGCTAAGTTACAAGCAGTATTATCTAAGAACATGTATTCCGAACAAGGGTTAGAAGCATTAATTCTTCCACCTTGTGGGCATGTATGCCATTCGTTAATAGTAGTATCATATTGTACTCCAGGATCTGCACAAGCCCAAGCTGCAAAAGCAATATCGTCCCATAATTTTTGTGAGGATACACTGCTTATTTTCTTGCCATTTGTACGACCAATTAAATCCCAATCAGTTCCATTCTCTAAAGCACGGAAAAATGAATTTGGTATACGTACTGAGTTGTTTGAGTTTTGTCCAGCAACTGTTCTATATGCTTCACCTTCGTAATCTGATGAATATCCTGCTGCGATTAATGCAGCTACTTTTTTCTCTTCTTCTACTTTCCAGTTTACAAAACCTACAATTTCTGGGTGATCTAAATCTAAACACACCATCTTCGCTGCTCTACGTGTAGTACCGCCAGATTTAATTGCACCAGCTGCACGGTCGCCAATTTTCAAAAACGACATTAATCCTGATGAGTGTCCGCCGCCAGACAATTTTTCACTTTCTCCACGTATACGAGAGAAGTTTGTACCTACACCCGAACCATATTTAAATATACGAGCCTCACGAACCCATAAATCCATGATACCACCTTCGTTTACTAAATCATCATCAACAGATAAGATAAAGCAAGCGTGTGGTTGTGGGCGTTCGTATGCCGATGTTGATTTTTCTAATTGCTCTGTTTCTGGATTTACAAAGTAATGACCTTGTGGTTTACCTGTAATTCCGTATGATGAGTGCAAACCTGTATTAAACCATTGTGGTGAATTTGGTGCTGCTAACTGTCCAACAATTGTATATACCAATTCATCGTAAAATACTGTTGCATCTTCGTCTGTTGCAAAGTATCCGTAGCGCTTACCCCAATCCATCCAACAATTTGCCATACGATGTGCAACTTGTTTTACTGATTTTTCTGAACCTGTTGTTCCGTCTGCTAAAGGCACACCCGCTTTACGGAAATATTTTTGAGCAAGAATATCTGTGGCTACTTGCGACCATGAGGCGGGTACTTCTACATCGTTCATTTCAAATACAGCATCACCTGCTGGATTACGAATTACCGAAGTTCGCTTTTCGTAGGTAAATAGATCGTAAGGACTCATTCCTTTCTGAGTGAAGTAGCGGTCTAACTTCATTCCTTTGCCTTTTAATTCTTTTTTGCTCATCGTATTACTTAATTATCTGTTATAGTTGGTTTTGTTAGTTTAAAAAAACTATGAGTGTTTTTCATCAAATTTAATAGAGTGTAGGGGGTGCTTAAAATAGTGTTTTCCACATAGATCCCTAGAAAGCACACTCACATGAAGTAAAATGCTATAAAACGAAGAAAACCAAAGTTTTACCCCTGTGGAAAACTTTGGTTTTCAATATTTTTTGAAGAAAAATCAAACAAAAGTTCGACTATTCTATAGTGCTTATTTTTATGGTGTTTGTACGGCCACTTCGTCCAATAGGCGTGCTGGCAGTATTAATTACAGAATCACCTTTCTTCACAAGCTTGTGTTGCTTAAGAATTCCGTTCACATCCTTCATTGTTTTGTCTGTACTCTCAAACTTATCATAATAAAAACCCCTTACTCCCCAAACCAAACTTAACAAGCAAAGTAATGTTTTATTGGAAGTGAAAATAAAGGTTAATGCTTTTGGTCTATGACTTGATATTCTAAAGGCTGTATATCCAGAGTGGGTCATGGATACAATTCCTAATGAATCGTTTTGTTCTGCCAATATACAAGCGGTATAACAGATACTGTCTGATAAAAAAGTAGCAGAACGTTTATGAGGTGCATGCATTTGCATGTATGGGTAGCTCGACTTTTCAATGTTCCTAATAATTACTTGCATTGCCGTAATAACTTCAATAGGGTATTCTCCCACGGATGTTTCTCCGCTCAACATAACAGCGTCTGCACCATCTAACACAGAATTAGCCACGTCATTCACTTCTGCTCTGGTTGGGCGCGGGTTTGTAATCATACTCTCCATCATTTGTGTGGCAATAATTACAGGCTTCGCATGTTCCATGCATTTTTTAACAATTCTTTTTTGAATAATAGGCACATCCTCCATTGGGCATTCTACTCCTAAATCGCCTCTTGCTACCATTACTGCATCCGTTGCTTCCACAATTGCATCTAAATTTATCAATGCTTCTGGTTTTTCAATTTTTGCAATTACTCGTGCGTTTGATCCTCGCTTTTTTATGATTTCTTTTAATTCAATAATATCTTTCGCTTCACGTACAAATGATAATCCTATCCATTCTACATTTTGCTTCAAAATAAAATCTAAATCTTTTAAATCTTTCGGAGTTAAACTCGGGATAGAAACTTTTGTGTCGGGCAAGTTTACTCCTTTGTTTGACGATAGTATTCCACCGTAAATTACCTTAACTTTTACAGCATCTTTTTTATTTGTACTAATTACTTTGAATTGTAATTTACCATCATCCAATAAAATTATTTCACCAGGTTTCACATCTTTCGGAAAAGCTTGGTAAGAGATGTATACCTTCTCTTCATTACCTATACAAGGCTTCGTAGTCATTAACAACTCTTGGTTTTTTTTCAAAAACACTCTGTTATCAACCATTTCACCAACTCGAATTTTTGGTCCTTGCAAATCGGCTAAAATTCCAACGTGTAAATTGTGTTTTTTATTAATCTCTCTAATTGTAGTAATTAATTTTGCAAGATCTTCATGTTTGCCATGAGAAAAATTAATTCGACAAATATCCATCCCTGCTTTTATCATTTTTAATAACACTTCTTTTGATGAAGATGCAGGTCCTAGTGTTGCAACAATTTTAGTTCTATTATGATATATTTTCATAAATATGGGTTTTGTAATACTCAAACATAAGATAAATTTTTTTAATAAGTGTACTTGTTACAATAAGTATTGAGTATTAAGTATCAAGTATAAAGCTTGTGAAGCGAAAATCAAACTAAAAGAAGAATAGATTTTCTTTGGACTTTAACGAATAAGGGTCGATTGGGTAGGCAGTTTGAACCACGTCAATCTTATTTAGTAGTTGAATGAGCTCTTTTTGGTCTTCGGATAATAAACTTTCTGTGCTCAGAATAAAATAATCACTTTCTTTCATTTCCGGAACCAGATAAGAATTACCGCTCTTATTACTTAATAAATAGAGTTCATTTTCAGTGTTTTCTTGGCTGTATTTATAACAGGAGTGATAAGATTCTTCACCGAAATCACTGTAAATCAGTAGGTCATCTATTCTTACAAACCTTACTGGTAAATGGTTGTTAATAAACCAGCATAAACGGTAATCTCGGGATGCAGAGCTGATACCAATGATGGAAATATCATGGTTATAATCAACTCGTAGTATTTTCTTACTCAAATGCTTAAAAATTTATTTGTCAAAATTAATAAAAAAGACTACTATTGAGCTAGAAAAAGCACAGAGGGGTTGTTTACAGCCACAAAAAATTTATTTTTTGTTATTTGTTATAATATCTTTTTCTTTGCACAGAATTATTAAAACCTAAATATTAAAATTATGTCAGATATTGCATCAAGAGTAAAAGCAATTATTGTAGAGAAGTTGGGTGTTGACGAAAGTGAAGTTACACCAGAAGCAAGCTTTACCAACGACTTAGGTGCCGATTCACTGGACACGGTAGAATTGATCATGGAATTTGAAAAAGAATTTAACATCGCTATTCCTGATGAGCAAGCAGAGACTATTGGTACAGTAGGACAAGCGGTATCTTATCTAGAAAAGAACGTTAAGTAGTAATTAACTTAACTTACTTATGGAATTAAAAAGAGTAGTAGTTACAGGTATTGGAGCACTGACTCCACTGGGGAATTCTGTTCCTGAATTTTGGAAGAATTTAGTGGATGGGGTCAGTGGTGCCGATATTATTACTCATTTTGATGCCTCAAAGTTTAAGACTCAGTTTGCTTGCGAGGTAAAGAATTTTCAAATTGAAAATTACCTCGACAAGAAAGAAGCTAGAAAACTGGATCCATTTGTACATTATGCATTGGCATCTACAGATGAAGCTGTAAAAGACGCAAATATCGACTTCGATACATTAGACCGCGATAGAGCGGGAGTGATATGGGGTTCGGGTATTGGTGGCTTACGCACATTTATAGATGAAGTAACCAATTTTAATGCAGGAGATGGAACGCCTCGTTTCAATCCTTTTTTCATCCCTAAAATGATTATTGACATTGCTCCAGGGCATATTTCAATAAAATATGGTTTGCGTGGTCCTAACTTCGCAACCGTATCTGCATGTGCATCTTCTACCAATGCCATTATTGATGGATTTAATTACATACGTTTAGGAATGGCCGACATGATTATTGCCGGAGGTTCTGAAGCGAGTGTGAATGAAGCCGCAGTAGGTGGTTTTAACGCTATGCATGCATTATCAACGCGCAACGATTCTCCGAAAACTGCCTCACGTCCTTTTGATTTAGACCGTGAAGGATTTGTATTAGGTGAAGGTGCCGCTACTCTTATTTTAGAAGAATACGAACATGCGAAACGTCGTGGTGCAAAAATTTATGCAGAACTAGCCGGTGGCGGTTTATCAGCAGATGCAAACCACATTACAGCTCCACATCCTGAAGGATTAGGTGCTAAAAATGTAATGAAAAATGCAATGCGTGATGCCGGAATGGTACCCGAAGATATTGATTACATTAACGTACACGGAACTTCTACACCTCTTGGAGATATTAGCGAAACAAAAGCGATTATTTCTTGCTTTGGCGAACATGCGTTTAATTTAAATATTAGCTCTACCAAATCAATGACGGGGCATTTACTAGGTGCGGCAGGAGCATTAGAAGCAATTGCATCTATACTCTCTGTACAAAACGACATCATACCTCCAACTATTAACCACTTTACAGACGACCCTCAATTTGACCCTCGTTTAAACTTAACATTTAATAAAGCACAAAAACGCGTTGTTCGTGCTGCATTATGTAATACTTTTGGATTTGGTGGTCACAATGCATCTGTAATCTTCAAAAAAGCGGAGTAATAATCCTTTTGAAAAACATATTGTTGATTTTGATGCTTGTAAATAATACCGTTAATTATTGTGTATGCCAATTGGTGTTTTAAAACTCTTTACTTCCCCTTATAAAAAAGAATTAAAAGCTTTGAGAAATATTCTGGGATTTATACCTGGAAATTATTCATTGTATCGCTTAGCCTTAAGACATAAATCTGTTGCAATAGACACGCATAAAAAAGGCGTAAAAAATAGCAACGAACGTTTAGAGTTCCTCGGAGATGCCATACTGGGTTCAGTTGTAGCAGAGGTGTTATTCAAAAAATTTCCTTATAAAGACGAAGGTTTCCTTACAGAAATGAGATCAAAAATGGTAAACAGATCTCACCTCAATCAATTATCCAAAAAAATGGGAATTGCAGAAATGATTTCCTACGATGCAAAATTACACAACCAAGGAAATAAAAACTCCTCACTTTTTGGAGATGCATTTGAAGCCTTAATTGGCGCCATCTATTTAGATAGAGGATACGAATTTACTCGTCGTTTTATAATTAATAGAATTTTAACTCCACACGTAGATATTGATCAATTAGAACAAACAGAATCTAATTTTAAAAGTCGTTTGCTCGAGTGGGCACAAAGAGAAAGTAAAGAAATATTGTTTGAATTAGTGGATGAAAAAAGCCACGGCCAATCTAGATTATTCACCGTTCGTGTATTAATTAGTGGAGAGGAAATGGGATTAGGACAAGATTTTAGCAAAAAAAATGCTGAAAAAAATGCTGCTGAAAAAGCATGTCTAGCTTTAAATATACTCGTATGAGAAAAATCTTTGGAGCCTTATTTATTGCCTACGGATTAATTGTGTTTTTTTCGGTAATGTTTTTGGTATTACCCTTTATCATCATTAGCTCATTTATACCAAACAAACACGGAGCAACAATTCCATTTTTCTTTTTACGAGTATGGTCTGCATTGTTCTCCATTTTATGTTTGTTTTTTTACAAAGTAGAGGGCAGAGAAAAAATTGATACATCTAAACCTTACATTTATGTAGCCAACCATGGCTCATACCTGGATTCTACTTCTGTAGTATTAGCTACACCAAGCGCTTTTAAACCATTAGGTAAAATTGAAATGTCGAAAATACCGGTGTTTGGTTTTATATACAGTCGTGTAGTAGTAATGGTTGATCGAAGTACAAAAGAGAGTAGATCTGCAAGTGTTGAGAAATTAAAGGAATTACTAAAACGTGGCATTTCTATTTTAATATTTCCGGAAGGAACCATGAATAGAACACCAAATCATTTAAAAGATTTTTACGACGGTGCTTTTAGAATAGCCATTGAAACACAAACCCCAATCGCTCCCTTTGTAGTAATCAATGCTAGAAATTTAATGCCTCGAAACAATCCATTAACTATTAGACCAGGTATTATGAAAATAGTTTTTTCTGATCCCATAGAAGTAAACACTTATACCTTGGATGATCTTGAAACACTGAAACAAAAAGTGTATAAAATTATGGAAGAGTTGATTATCAAAAATCAATAATTTAATACTCATCATGCCAAAAGTTTTTCGAGTACACTTAGCTTTATTTATTGTTTCGTTGATATATGCTGCTACATTTAGCATCGCTAAAGAAGTAATGCCAGCCTTTGTAAAACCAATGGGATTAATAGGTGTACGTGTTTGGGGTGCAATAATTTTACTTTGGATAACCCATGCAATTTTTGTACGCGAAAAAATTAGAGATAAAAAAGATTATTTAGAATTAATGAAATGTGCAGTATTTGGTGTTGCTGCAAACATGTTACTATTCTTTAAAGGCCTATCTATTACTACACCTATTAACGGTGCAATTTTAATGGTAACTACCCCCTTGTTCGTAGGCTTTTTTTCTTTTTTTATTTTGAAAGAAAAAGTGAGTGCATTAAAAATTATAGGATTAATGTTAGGATTAAGTGGTGCATTACTTTTACTAGTTGGTCCTACTTTATCTTTTTCATCGGCAACCTTAAGCGGAGATGTAATGGTGATGTTAAATGCAATCATCTATTCGTATTATTTAATCATAGCAAAACCATTGTTACACAAATACAATCCGATTACTGTTATAAAATGGACATTCTTATTCGGAGGAATTATGATTTTACCATTCTCTATTCCGGAACTACAAGAAGTGAACTGGGTTGTAATACCGAGTAATATTTGGGCTAGTATTGTTTTTTTAATTGTAGGTGCAACATTTTTAACCTATTTATTAAATGGATGGGCATTAAGGCATGCAAACTCTTCTTTAGTAGGTGCATATATTTACTTACAACCCATATTGGCCTCTATCATTGCAATAGTATTAGGTAAAGATGAGCTTACATGGCAAAAAATCGTGTTTGGTTTTTTAATATTTGTAGGTGTTTATTTAGTTAGTTTACCGGCTACATTCCCTCTCCTTCGTCGTAAAGATTAATTAATATTATTATTCATATCTTTGAAAATTAAATCAATAGGTATGTTGAAATCAATGACCGGGTATGGTCTAGCAAGCACTGAGTATTTACAGAAAAAAATTACGGTTGAAATTCGTTCTCTAAATTCTAAATTTTTAGAGTTGAATATAAAACTTCCAAGAAGTTATTCGGAAAGAGAGAGCTTAATTAGAAACGAGGCTACCAAAGCAATTGAACGCGGCAAAGCAAATGTTAACATTAGTATTGAGCAATCAGACGCACAAGAAAGCTCTTTGTTAAATAAAGATAAATTCAACTCGTATTATAAACAGCTTACTCAACTGGCAAATGAACTAGGTGCAGATACTTCTCAACTATTTCAACAAACACTTTCTATACAAGATGTATGGTCGGTACAAGAACAAAGTTTGGATGAAGAAGAATGGAAAGTTATCTATCAAACATTTATAACAGCCTTAGAAAACTTCAATAAATTTAGAACAGACGAGGGTAAAACTTTATCAAGCGATTTAGAAAAAAGAGTACAATTTATTTTAAATGCCATACCTGAAGTAGAGAAATTCGAAAAAAACAAAATTCCAGCTATTAAAGACAAATTAGATACTGTTTTGAAAGAAGCAGTTGGTTCAGAAAACGTAGATAAAAACAGATTAGAACAAGAGCTTATTTATTTTATCGAAAAATTCGACATAACAGAAGAAAAAATAAGATTAAAAACGCATTGCGATTATTTTTTCCAAGTAATGAAAGAGAAAGAAGCAAATGGAAAAAAACTAGGATTTATTTCTCAAGAAATTGGAAGAGAAATAAACACACTTGGTTCTAAAGCAAATGATGCAGCCATACAAAAAATTGTTGTGGGCATGAAAGATGAGTTAGAAAAAATAAAAGAACAATTGTTAAATATTATTTAATAAATAAATGAACAAGCAAGGTAAACTCATTATATTTTCAGCACCATCTGGCGCAGGGAAAACAACAATTGTTCATCACATATTAAAAAAATTTCCGAACATACAATTCTCGGTTTCTGCTACCACACGCGCATTGAGAGGAGATGAAGTAAATGGTAAGGATTATTATTTTGTATCTAAAGAAGAGTTTTTACATAAAGTTGCCAAGCACGAATTTATTGAGTTCGAAGAAGTGTATTCTGGTACTTTTTACGGCACATTAAAAAATGAATTGACACGAATTTGGAACGATGATAAACATGTAATATTTGATTTAGATGTAGAGGGTGGCTTACGTTTAAAGAAAAAATATGGAGAACATGCAATTGCCATTTTTGTGCAACCACCGTCATTAGAAGTATTAATAAATCGTTTAAGAGGTAGAGGAACTGATACAGAAGAAAAATTAAAAGAACGAATTTCTAAAGCAGAAAAGGAATTGGGCTATGCTGATAAATTTGATGTGATTGTGCATAACGACGATTTAGAATTAGCTTGTGAAGAAGCAGAAAAATTAGTAGAAGAGTTTTTGAATAAATGAAAATAGGTTTATTTTTTGGTTCTTTTAATCCGATACATATAGGGCATATGATCATTGCTAACTATATGGCAAACCATACTTATTTAGATCGAGTTTGGATGGTAGTATCACCACAAAATCCATTAAAAGACAAATCACTTTTAATAAACACCTATGATCGCTTAGAGATGTGTAAACTTGCTTTTAACGACGATGCTAATATTCAGGTTTCAGATATTGAATTGCATTTACCACAACCTTCTTACACTATAGATACGCTCACCTATTTAAAAGAAAAATACCCAGAGCATGAGTTTACCTTAATTATGGGTGCCGATAATTTAAGCTCTTTAAAGAAGTGGAAAAATTATGAATTAATTTTAAGAGACTATAAAATACTGGTGTATCCACGACCAAAAGAAGTTGTTTCCGAACTGTCAACCCATCCAAATATTAGCATTACCGAAACTCCGATAATGGAAATTTCTTCCACATTTATTCGGAATGCCATAAAAAACAATAAAGACATTCGTTATTTTTTACCAGATAATGTGTTGGAATTTATTGAGTCAAAAAGTTTATATAAATAATTATTGAATTTTAATTTTCTCTCCTAAATACAAATCAGTACTCGTTTTTTTGTTCAACTTCTTTAGCGTTTCTATACTTACTTTGTATTGTTGAGAAATAGAGTACATTGTATCTCCTTTTTTAACTTCATGGTATTTGCTTTTATCGGCAGTAGTTGAATTGTTTTTTTCTACTAAATTTTCTTCTGCTCGATCTTCTTTTCTAACCGCTCTTCTGGCTCCTCGTTTATCGTATTTATCTAAATCATATTTTTCTATAAGAGTTATTAAAAGTGTAGGGTAGTTAGAGTTTGTTGCATATCCAGCTTGTTTTAGTCCATTTGCCCAAGCTTTATAATCGCGTTTATCATACTCGAATAAAAACGAATAACGTTTTTTGCTTGCTAAAAATTCTGAATGGTCTCTGTAAGAATGTTTCGCTTTTCTATACCTTCTAAAACACTCGTCTTTTTTATCATCATCTTCTTTAATGGTCCTACCGTGCCAATCACTTGTGCATTTTATACCAAAATGATTGCGACCTTTACGTGCTAACCTACTTTGTCCACTTCCCGATTCTAAAATGCCTTGTGCCAAAGTTATACTTGCTGGTACACCGTACCTTCTCATTTCTTTAATGGCTGTTTTGCGATACTTTTTAATGTATGCTTCAGTATCGTTAGAAAATAAAATTGTGGGTAAACATAAGAGCAGTATAATAATTCTGATCATACAAATAAAAGAGGGTTAATAAATAATTTTATTTTGGAATTACTAAAAATTTACCTGGTTTTATTAAGTTTGATTTTAACTTGTTTGCTTTTTTAATTTTATCAACAGACACTTTATATTTTCTGGAAATAAAATACAGTGATTGTCCTTGTTTAACTTTATGTCTTACTATTGTTGATGTATTTGTGTTAGCCAATTTTTCTTCAATTGGCTCTACTTCGGGTTTGTTTATAATAATGTTGATGATAGTAGAATCATTGCGTTTAATAGTATCTAATACTGCATAATCATACTGATGTAAATTATACATAGTAATGGTTCTTAGTAAATGGGATGCATAACTTTTACTTCGTGCATAGCCCGAACGTTGTAAACCATATGCCCATTTTTTATACTGAGTAGGTTTGTAATTAAATAAAAAGGCGTATTGTTTATTTTTTGTTAAAAAGCTTGAACGATCGGCATATGCTTCTTCAGCATTTTCATATTTTCTGAAGCACGAATTTTTTTTATTTCCATTTCTATGAAAACGTTTACCCGACCAATTCCTTGTACATTTTACTCCAAAATGATTGTTTGCTTTTTGGGCTAACTGGCTAGTGCCATTTGCAGATTCGTGTAAAGCCTGAGCAAGCGTTATACTAGCAGGGATGCCAGTTTTTTTCATTTCAGAAATGGCAAGTATTTTGTATTTTTCAATATATGTACTTGCTGTACCTTGCTTCTTTTGCGAAAGTGCAATTATTGATATGGATACAAAATAACACAGCAACAGAAATTTACGCATATCCAAATTTATAAAAATACTCTTAAGAATTATTAATAAATTTACCTTATCACATAAACGATTTAGTATTGAAAAACATTACACGTACCGTTTGGATTCTTTCTTTAGTAAGCTTATTTACTGATACAGCCAGTGAAATGCTATATCCCATTATGCCTATCTATTTAAAATCCATCGGATTTTCAATCGTATTAATTGGAATATTGGAAGGCATTGCCGAAGCAACAGCCGGCTTAAGTAAAGGCTATTTCGGAAAATGGTCTGATAATTCTGGGAAACGAGTTCCATTTGTACAACTTGGTTATTTATTAAGCTCGCTTTCTCGCCCTATGATGGCTTTGTTTGTATATCCATTATGGATATTTTTTGCACGTACACTCGATCGTTTTGGAAAGGGAATTCGAACTGCTGCCAGAGATGCAATTTTATCTGATGAAGCCACACAAGCTACAAAAGCAAGTGTATTCGGCTTTCATAGAAGCATGGACACTTTGGGTGCAGTACTTGGCCCTTCATTAGCATTGTTGTATTTATATTTTTACCCAGAAGATTACCTAACTCTTTTTTACATTGCTTTTATACCTGGCTTGTTTGCAATTTTTGCTTCCTTATTAATTAAAGAGCGAAAAAACATAGTTCCAAAACTACGTGTTAAAACCTCTTACTTAGATTTTATTCGGTATTGGAAAACGAGTCCGGTGGTTTATAAAAAACTAGTATTTGGTTTATTACTTTTCGCCTTATTTAATAGCTCTGATGTTTTTTTACTATTAAAAGCGAAACAAGCAGGCCTTTCGGACACAATGGTTATCGGTGTTTATATTTTTTATAATTTAATTTATGCATCATTTGCATATCCTTTAGGAATAATTGCCGACAAGCTTGGATTAAAAAACATGTTTGCATTTGGCTTGTTAATTTTTTCAATCGTATATTTTGGAATGGGTTTAGGAACAGAATTATGGATTATTGTGGTGTTATTTTTTCTGTACGGTTTATTCTCTGCTGCTACAGAAGGAATTTCTAAAGCTTGGATAAGTAACGTAACAGATAAAAAAGATACTGCTACCGCTATTGGAACTTATGCGAGTTTCCAAAGTATTTGTACGATGTTAGCAAGCAGCATTGCAGGGTTAATTTGGTTTCAGTTTGGAGCAAATGTTACTTTTGTACTTACCGGATTTGTTAGTTTATGTTTAGTGATTTATTTTTTAAAATTAAAATGAAAAAATTAGCAGTCATCGTATTTATTTTAATTTCAGTAAAAGCTTATTCGCAAACCGCATTAGATGCTGTGTTACAAGGGACGGTTATAAATGCAAAAAGTAATTTTATCGAACTAAAATATTTAAACAATCCACTCGACGATACATTAAGTTCTGTAAAAATTGAGCTAAATGAAAAAGGTCAATTTTATTTTGAACTACCCATTAAAAGGCCACTAGATGCAAGTCTGGTACATAATAACCAAAGCGCACCTTTGTATATAGAACCTTCTGAGAGAATAGAGGTTTCTATATTAGCCGACGATGTTTTTAGAAGTATAAATTACGTTAGCACTAATTTTAACAATCATTACTTAATTGCCTATAAGAAAAAATACGAACGCCCACGTAATACAGACGAACGTACTAAACATTTACAAAATGACGATGCACTCAGGTATGCAAAGTACGAAAACGAATTAGCAGAGGATAAACTAAATTTTCTATCACAATACCATGCAGAAAATAATTTGTCGACAATATTTATTAAAAGACAAGAAGCTGCAATTAATTACGGAGCCGCTAATTATAAATATAAATTAAAGGATGCACTTAAAAATCTCAACATAACAACAAAACAAATACCCGACTACTACTATTCATTTATGTTAGAATTGCCTGTTGATGAAAACGATTTAATTACAGTTCCCGAGTTTTATGAATATTTGGAACATCGATTTCAGTATAAATATATCACTACCCCTTACAAAGCAACCAATGAATCAGAAACAGTGAGTTATACCTTTAACATTGCACACAGTTTATATAAAGATAGGGTGCAGAATATTTACCTGACTAAAAAATTTGGCGAATTGCTTGATACTTATTCTTATGAAAACACCTCACGATTTATTTCTAGTTATATGAGTACGGTTTATCAAAAAGAATACAGAATTTACATTGATAAAAAATTGGAAAAAGCGCGATTAAGAAATTAATTTCCGCTCGACTTCACAAAATCACTTACTAAATAAGAGATAAATTTTCCAAGAGTGTTTTTATCTTGTTCATTTGCTAAACCAGCAGAGCCTTCAGTAATATGTAAATACACACTCGACAAAAGAGTGCTGCATTGGTGTAAAATTGCTCGTGCTTCTGTAGTGTTCCAACCAGTATTGGTTTGTGCAGAACTCGGTACATCTGCAATACAATCTAAATCTAGTTCAATGCCACAAGCTTGCTTTTGCAGAAAAATTAAAATACTATTCAACGCTAATTCCATTGGAATTCTTTTTCTTATGGCAATATCTTCGAAGCTTAAGTATTGTATGTTTACATCATTATCTATTTCAGACAATACCGCGTCCGAATTATAGTTTTCATGCAAACCGAAAATTCCGTATTTGTGTAAATAGTTTTCAGATTTAGCATACCTAAATCCATTTCCACTGTGCCTGCCTTCTTTTATCCTGTAATCTGTGTGTGCATCAATATTAATACAATTTAATGCAGAACCTAATGCGAGTGAACTGCCTTTTATCAAAGGGTAAGAATTATTATGTCCACCACCAATAGCGATTAATTTTTTACCGCTGGCAATTATGGTTTGCACTATTGGAAAAATTACATCGTCTAGTTCGGCGCATAATCCTCTTAAACTTGACAAATCAGCATTTTCAGATTTCTTCATCTCTTCTGAAAAATCTATATGTCCAAGTAGCAATACCTTAGAAGCATCTTGGAATTTATTTTGTTGGATAGAGAGAAGAGCAGAGATTGCATATTCAAATGTTTTATCGGCACCTGCTTTGCCTTGGTTTGCTCTAATGCCAATGTCTTCTGGCAAACCTAGTATTACATACGTTGCTTTAGAGTTCTGTAATTCTTCTTTCCAAGCATTTTCATCTTGAACGTGTAATATGTGTTGCCCCCATTTTTCTTCGTGTTCACGCGAAGTAAAAAGCGAATTTATTTTTTCTTTATTGTAAACAATAAGTTTTGCCATATCAATGTCCTTTAACAAAAACTTGGTCTATACAGTTTTCTGTAAATGCATAGGGTATATATGCTAAGCTAGGAATCTTTTTGGTAAGAATTAAATCGGCGTATTTACCAATAGTGATGCTGCCGGTTTCCTTTTGCAATTCCATGGCATAAGCACCGTTAATGGTGCAAGCGTTTATTGCTTCCTCAGGTGTCATTTTAAGCTGCGTACACGCGAGCGAGCACACAAACGACATGTTGCCGCTTGGCGAGGTGCCAGGGTTGTAATCGCTTGCTAATGCAATAGCTAAACCAGCGTCAATCATTTTACGAGCGGGTTGGTAGGGTAAGTTTATAAAAAATGCTGCAGAAGGTAAAAGAGTACCAATTGTATTTGAGTTTAATAAGCATGCAATTTCTTCTTCGCCAACACATTCTAAGTGATCAACAGATACAGCATTGTATTTAACCCCTACTTGTATTCCTCCGGAGTAGTGTAACTGGTTCGCATGTATTTTTGGTTTCAATCCGTACTTTGCTCCGGCCTCTAGTATCTCTGAAGTTTCATCTGCATTGAAAAAACCATCTTCACAAAAGGCATCAATATAATCCGCTAAACCTTCATCGGCTACACGTGGTAACATTTCGTTTATAATTAAATTGATGTATGCTTGGTGGTTTTGTTTGTATTCTATAGGGTAGGCGTGTGCAGCTAAAAAATTTGCTTTAATAGTTAAACTTGATGTTTCTTTTAGTTTCCTAATTACACGCAACATTTTTAACTCTGCATCTGTTGTTAAACCGTAGCCACTTTTTATTTCAATGTTTGTTGTGCCTTGTAAACGCAACTGCTCTAAACGTTGGTAGGCTGTTTCATACAGTTCTTGCTCCGAAGTTAATTGTAGTTTTTTAGCAGAGTTTAATATACCACCACCTTTGCGAGCAATTTCTTCGTATGGTATTCCTTTTATTCTATCTACAAATTCCGATTCTCTACTTGCAGCATAAACCAAGTGTGTATGCGAATCGTTGAATGCTGGCATTAAAAATTTCCCATCAGCATCTATTTGTAATTCGTAAGTAGAAATTGTATCGAGGTCTAATGTATCCATAGAACCGTATGATTCTATTTTTTGATTATTTACTACAAGCCAAGCATTTTCAATACTTTCCAGTTTAGCCATTTCGGCGCCAGCAAGTTTTTCCTTGTTATGATCTAGTATTCCTACTAATGATTTTATATTGTAAAAAATGCTTTTCATTATGTTAACTCTAGTAAAATCGGACAATGATCTGAGTGTTTTGCTTCAGAAAGTATACTTGCTCGCTTTAATCTTTTTTCGAGTTCTTTACTTACTAAATGATAATCGATGCGCCAGCCTAAATTTTTCCCTCTTGATCCGGCTCTAAAACTCCACCAAGTATAATGGTGTGGTTCATTGTTAAAATACCTGAAACTATCTATAAACCCATCATTAATAAAATTCTCCATCCACTCTCGTTCTTCAGGTAAAAAACCAGAGGAATTTGCATTCGATTTTGGGTTGTGTATATCAATAGGTTTATGGCAGATATTATAATCACCTGAAATAATTAACTCTGGATATTTCCATTTCAGTTCGTGAACATAATTCTTAAAAAAATCCAAAAAAGTATACTTCACTTCTTGCCTATCTTCACCACTAGAGCCAGAAGGCAAGTAAACACTCATAACAGATAGGTCGTCAAAATCAGCACGTATTACGCGCCCTTCATAATCAAACAACTCATGCCCACAACCATACTCTACATTGTTAGGTTTTTTCTTTGATAAAATTGCAACACCACTGTATCCTTTTTTTTCTGCTGGATACCAATAATGATGATAACCTAAATCTTCAATCAATTTTAGTTCCATTGGAATTTGCTCGAGTTGTACTTTTATTTCTTGCAAACAAACTACATCGGCATCACTGGCTTGTAACCACTGCAACCAATTTTTACTGATGGCAGATCTAATACCATTAACATTATAAGATATTATTTTCAACTTATTTTTTTTTCTTTTTAGTGGATGTTTTTTCTTCCTCATCTACATCACTAGCAGATTGAGATTCGCTTTGTAAAACATTTTTTTCTTTTTTAGGAGAGACTGCTGTTTCTAAATTCTTCTTTTTTTCTTTTTTAACCTTGTACTTCTTTAACAGTTTAGTTTTTAAAATTCGTACGTCGGTTAAAGGTCTATCACCCGGAGCTGTTTTAACTGCAGCAATGGCATCAAGTACTTCCATTCCAGCAACAAGTTCACCATACACCGTATAATTATTATCTAGATGAGGTGTGCCGCCAATGTTTTTGTATACATCACGCTGTTCATTTGTATACTTCCAGCCATTGTAATTTTGCATTCTGTCTAAATCGGCATCTACAAACTTTTTACCAACCACAATATAGAACTGGCAGTTACTACTTGCTTTTTCTGGGTTTCCATCTCGAGCGGCTGCCAATGCACCTTTTTTATGGTATAATGCAGGATTAAATTCTGCAGCAATTCTTGGAACACCAGGTATGTCGCCACTTCCCAATTGTGAACCAGGGCCTGCATTTTTAGAAGTAGGATCTCCCCCTTGTATCATAAACGCTGAAATCACTCTATGAAATAAAACGCTATCATATTGTTTCGCTTTTACAATCTTAATAAAGTTGTCGCGATGCAAAGGTGTTTCATTGTATAATTTTAACACCATCGTACCCATAGTAGTTTGCATTTCTACATAGGTGTTTTTTTCTTTTTTGGCTTTCTTTTCTTTTTTATCAGCATAAGAAAAACCAGAAAAGAATAATATTGATAAGGTTATCGTTAGGATTTTTTTCATGTTCTATTTTAGAGTTAAATATTATTATAATTTATTACTGTGGTATATTATTAAGTATCTCCATTAGTTCTTTATCTGAAATGGTATCTTTTATCGATTTGTCATATATATTTAATAGATAAATAGTTGAATCTGATATCACAATATGAGTTATTATTCTTGCACCTCCACTCTTACCTTTCCCTTTCGAAGCTATAGAAATTCTAATTTTATAACAGTTTTTTCCAATTGATGAACCCTGAATTGGATCAACTTTTAATTTCTCAATTAAAGCGAATAATTCTATTCTTAATGAAGGGTATTTTTTTATAAGCTTTTTTGCTTGTTTTTCAAATACACCTAAGGTTTTTACATTATAGTTCATTTAAAAAATCTTCAGCGTTTTTAGCTTTTTTTTTCCCTGTTTTAATAAGCTTCATTTCTTCAACGGCTTCTTTTAAATCGGTTAATAACATTGCTTTTGTTTCCGTAAGTCTAGTTGCTTTTACATAAGAAATACTTTTTAGTACTTCCATTAGTGAAGTAGCTTTGCTATCCGGTATATCTAATAGTATTTTCATTTTTCATTTATATTTCAAATAAAGGTAGGATAAAAATCTCTCAATAAAAACTACTAACAAGCAGTATATTACTTATTTTTAACCTAAATTAATACAAAACATGAAATACTCCTTTATACTTTTATTTGCTTTAATGGCCTGTAAATCTTCAGAAAACCAAGTAACAAGCTTCGCGAAAGATAACCATACTGCCGCTAGTAGAACTTCTGCTAGAATTAAACACCTCGACTTAAACATACAAGTTGATATGGAAAATAGAATATTGTTTGGTGAAGCAAATTATGTATTAGATGAAAACAGAAAGTCGGATACTATTTATTTTGATACGAAAGAGTTGGTAATAGAAAATGTAAAGGATCTAGATACGAAAGAAAATCTCACGTACTTTTTATTTAATAGCGATGACATTTTAGGGGCTGCACTTGAAATTGTTTTAAAAGAAAGCACAAAAGCAATCAGTATAAAGTATAAAACTAGCAGCAATGCTGCAGCTTTGCAATGGTTAACCCCAGCACAAACTGCAGGTAAAAAATATCCTTTCTTATACACACAATCTCAAGCAATTTTAGCAAGGTCATGGATTCCTTGTCAGGATGGACCGGCAATACGTTTTACTTATAATGCAAAGGTTAAGGTAAACAAAGAATTGTTGGCGCTAATGAGTGCCGAAAACCCCGTTATGAAAAATGATTCGGGTATTTATACATTTATACAAACCCGCCCAATTCCCTCTTATTTAATGGCATTAGCTGTAGGCGATTTGGCATTTAAACCTTTAAGTGAAAATACAGGTGTGTACGCAGAGCCTATTGATTTAGATAAGTGTGCGGCAGAATTTGTAGACTTACCCAAAATGATGAAGGCCGCCGAAAACTTATACGGTAAATACCAATGGAACAGATACGATGTTTTGGTATTGCCACCAAGTTTTCCTTTTGGCGGAATGGAAAATCCAGAGTTAACATTTGCTACTCCAACCATTATTGCTGGCGACAGATCATTAGTAAGTTTATTAGCACACGAACTTGCACACTCATGGTCGGGTAACTTGGTAACCAATGCTACTTGGAATGATTTCTGGTTAAATGAAGGCTTTACAGTTTATTTTGAACGCAGAATTATGGAAGCAATTGAAGGCAAAGAATATGCAGACATGTTGCAAATACTAGGCTACCAAGATTTACAAGAAGAGTTAAAAGCTTTTGGAAAAGGACACGAGGATACACGCTTGTATTTGGATTTAGAGGGCCGAGATCCGGATGAAGGCTTAACTGATATTGCATACGAAAAAGGAGCATTGTTTTTAATTCATATTGAAAACATTGTTGGTAGAAAAAATTTCGATTCATTCCTGAAAAATTATTTTCAATCGAATGCATTTAAAACAATGGATACAAAAGGATTTTTAAATTTATTAAGTAAAGATTTGATTAAAGGAGATGAGAAATTAGCGGCATTGATAAATGCAGATGCTTGGATATACGAATCTGATTTGCCGAATACGATTCCTCCACTCAATTCTGAAAAATTAAATTTAGTGAATAAAAGTTTAGTAGATTTTGCAGCAGGTAAAAATGCAAAAGAATTAGATACAAAAAATTGGTCGAGCCATGAGTACCTATATTTTATTAGAGGTTTATCGAAAGAAATGGATTCAAACCAGTTAACAAATTTGCGACTTGTTTTTGATTTTGCAAACTCTGGTAATTCAGAATTAGAAGCCGCATGGTTCGAACATGTAATACGCCATCAGTATAAAACAGATTATAAATCTTTAGAAAACTTCTTAATGAAAGTTGGGCGTCGTAAATTTTTAATGCCTTTATATACTGCGTTAGCTAGTACAGAAGAGGGTAAAAAATATGCGCAAGATATTTATGTAATAGCTCGTAATAATTACCATTACGTATCGATACAAAGTTTAGATGAGCTATTGAAATAAGCTCATCTAAACAAAATTTTTATAACCAAATGCTAATAAAATAGTAGGTTAAAGCTGCTATTGTTGCAGATACTGGTATGGTAAGCACCCAGGCCCAAAGTAAGCTAATGGTTACACCCCAACGTACTGCCGAAATTCTTTTTGCTAATCCCACTCCAATTATAGAACCAGTAATGGTATGAGTAGTAGATACTGGAATTTTAAAATGTTCTGTCATGAAAAGAGTAATGGCTCCAGCTGTTTCAGCAGCTACTCCTTCTAATGGAGTAACCTTAGTGATTTTACTACCCATAGTTTTTACAATTTTCCAACCACCAGACATGGTACCTGCAGCAATTGCAGTATAACAAGCTAATGGAACCCAGAAAGGGGGCTCTGTAATTTTTACTTTGCCATTTGTAATTGTATATTTTAGATTTAACCAATCTGGTAAAGTAGCTGGATCTAATTGATTTTGTGTAATGTAAACAATAATAGCAGCAGATATAATACCCATTACTTTTTGTGCATCGTTACCACCGTGTCCTAAACTGAATGCTGCCGACGAAACTAATTGTAAACGTTTAAACCAAGTGTCGGCCCTACGAGGTGAAGCTCTTCGGAATATATACATAATTAGAACCGTAATGGTATAAGCCATAATCATACCTAGAATTGGTGCTAAAACTATAAACGATGCTACTTTTGCAATTACTTGCATATTTACTACACTGAAACCAGCATGTGCAATTGCAGCACCTGCAAAACCTCCAATTAATGTATGCGATGAACTTGAAGGTATACCGAACCACCATGTCAATAAATTCCAGAAGATGGCGGCTAATACGCCTGCTAGTATTACTACTAAATTAATTTGTAAAGTATTTACCGTTTTAGCTACCGTATCGGCAACGTTTAAGTGAAAAATCCAATAAGCTAAAAAATTGAAAAATGCAGCCCATAATACAGCCTGAAAAGGGGTTAATACTTTTGTTGATACTACTGTTGCAATAGAATTGGCAGCATCATGAAATCCATTTATATAATCGAAAATCAATGCAAGTACAATGATTACGATAAGTAAAGTTAAACTCATTTTTTTAAATGATTAGGCATGCTTTACAATAATAGACTCCATTACGTTTGCAACATCTTCACACATGTCTGTTGCAGTTTCTAATGCTGATAGAATCTCTTTCATTTTGAAAAGTTCAATTGCATTTGTTTCATTTTTAAACAATTCTGCAACTGCCATGTCGAACACATAATCTGCCTGGTTTTCCATGCTATTAATTCGAACACATGAATCGGTAACATTTCGAATGTGTTTCAAATCTTTTAATTCTTTAACTGCTTTGTCAATGTCTTTACAACCTTGAGAAATTAAATCAGCTAATTTTTTTATTGGATCAGTTGTATAGTTCAAATTGTATAAATACATTCTGTTTGCAGAACCATGTATATAATCAGCCACATCATCTAAAGCAGATGCTAAAGCATGAATATCCTCCCTGTCAAACGGTGTGATGAAGTTTTTACTCAGTTCTAAGAAAATTTCATGCGTAATTTCATCTCCACGGTGTTCCAAATCATCAATTTTTTTTATTAATTGATTTCTGTGTTCTATATCGCTAGCATTTACGGCCTCTACTAAATAATCGGATAGAGTAATTAAATTTGCACTAGCGCTTTCGAAAAGTGGGAAGAACTTTTTGTCTTTTGGCAAAAAATACTGAAAAATTGAGTTTAGTGACATTTGTAGTTATATTTTGCCCCAAAAGTAAGTACTTAATGTTAAGTAAATGTTAACAAATTAAAAAAAACCAATATTTTAATTTGTTAATTTACTCAGTTATTTATGTGTAAAACAAATTTAATCATCAACAAATCAGTATATTACAAATAGAATTAGTGTATTATTATGTTAGAAATAAAAAAAGCGAGTATAAATAATATTAAAGAAATTGTAACTATTGCCTATGAAACTTGGTTTCCGACCTATAAAAATGTGATTTCACTGGAACAGATAGATTTTATGTTTGGGGAAATGTATACTCCTGAAGCGATTTATAAACAGATGGATTTTTTAGGTCACGAATTTTACATTGCACATGAAAATGAAAGAGCGGTTGGTTTTGCTTCTGTTTCAGAAATGATTCACGAAACACCCTCAACCTACAAAATTCACAAACTATATTTTTTACCAGAAACACATGGTAAAGGTTTCGGTAAAACAATGTTAAAATACTTAGAAAAGGAATATAAAGAGCGAGCAGAGTTTTTAATTTTGAATGTAAATATTAATAACCCTGCCTACTATTTTTATTTAAAAATGAACTTTACCGTTAGAGAGCGCATTGATATACCGTATGGACAATTTATGTTGAACGACTTTGTAATGGAAAAAAACTTACAAAATTAATTTGCATTAAGCATTATTTAATACATACATTTGTGCTTGCTCAAAGGGGTGGTGCCATTACGCGGTGCCTGAGATAATACCCATAGAACCTGACACGGATAATGCCGACGAAGGGATGAGGTGATAAAATCGTTGTAGGACTACTAATCCCTTGTAGTCTGAGGTTTTATACTAATATTAAATACAATGTTTATTAAAAAACAAATTGTACTAGCAATACTATTATTGAGCAGTTTTGCAGTGCAAGCACAAAGAGATTATCAAATTAAAATTATTGATGATCAAAAACAGGCTCTTCCTGGAGCTACCATCTCTATTGATGGAATTTTATTTGCGCAAACAGATGAAAATGGTTTCTACAAAGTTTCTTTAAGCCAATCGAAAGTTACCTTAAGTATTAGTATGATTGGGTTTTATCCTTTTTCGCAAATTGTTGATTTGAAAAAGCAAAGAGTATTTGTGTTAAAGAAAAATGTTTACGTATCAGAAGATGCACTCGTAACAGCTACACGTATTAACAAAGATGCTGCAGGCACCTTTTCTTTAATAGACAAGGACTACATTAAAAAAGTGAACGTGGGGCAAGACTTACCCTATATACTTAATCAAACGCCAGGTGTTGTAATTACTTCTGATGCTGGTACTGGCATTGGTTATACTGGTATCCGTATTAGAGGTACAGATCAAACGCGTACTAACTTAACCATTAATGGTATTCCATTAAACGATGCAGAATCGCAAGGAACATTTACCGTTAACATACCCGATTTTGCTTCGTCTGTAGAAAACATACAAGTTCAAAGAGGGGTAGGTACTTCAACAAATGGCGGCGGTGCTTTTGGCGCAAGTATTAATATTCAAACAGATAATATGCCAGATACCGCTTATGCTGAAGTAAACATTACGCAAGGTGGTTTTGAAGCCAATAAATTGTTATTTGGAAACCACATGGAACGTTATTCGGCAAAAGTAAATACCGGATTAATAGATGGACATTGGAATTTTTCTGGTCGTTTGTCTAAAATTGCAAACATCGGTTACATCGAAAATAGTTCTGCAGTTCTTAAATCATTTTTTAGCTCCGCCTCTTATCGAAATGAAAAACATCTCATTAAATTCAATGTGTTTTCTGGAATCGAAAAAACTTTTTTGGCATGGAACGGTGTACCACAAGATTC
>CALRTZ010000043.1:0-22957 GCA_943371235.1 Sphingobacterium thalpophilum
ATTTGAACCGCTCTTATATAAACTTTAGTAGTATTTCTAATTATAAAGTAATTAGTAGAATTAGTACCATTTATTAATTCAAATGGATATTTTTTATCAGTACCATTTGGTGAAACTTGTAAAAAATATTTTATTTGATCATCTACATTAGATGAATTAGCTATTGGATAAATCGTAAATGTAGCAGTATTCTGATAAAATATTTTTTTATAAAGTGTACCTGGCAGATTTTCAATTGTAGGGGCTTGAGAAACTATTGGTATTTGAACGTCTGCAAAATTATTTAATATATTTCCTAATACAATAACAATTGTAAGAAATAGTTTTATCATGTATTTTTTCATACTAATTTCTTTTAAATTTTAGGTTATAAACATTAGATTTTAATATGTTCTTATTATAATCTAATACAAAGTTTAAACGTCCAATGCCATCGTATTCAAAACGTGTAGGACTATTATTTGCATCACTTATAGAAGTAGGCTGATTTAATATTTCATTATAAGTTACAGTTGATACTGATGCATCTTCTGGAAATACTCTAATATCATCAAAGACTAAATTATAGGAAGTGCCAGAAACATTAGATATGAACTTTAAATTATAGATTGGTAAATTTGTTGGTTGTGAATTTTCTACATTAATAAGCACTCTAAAGTATTTCCATTCATTAGGTAGTTTGTTCGTAATGATGTTGAAATTATTGCTCTGAGTACCATTTTTTTCACATATTATATTGAATGACTTTGTAGTATTAATAGGTAAACTAGCAGACGAATGAATTTTCACCCAACCATCAATTACTAAGGTTTTAGTATTAATGTTTGGCTGAAACGACCGATTAAAGGCAACGGATGATGAAGGGTTAACTTTAAGTGCATATCTGCCAGTATATGCCTCATTTACTATGGATGCAAGGCTTGTATTAAATGACCAATAATCATTATTTACTTCGTTAATAGCATCTGAAGAAATTGAACCATTTTCAAAACCTAAGTATGAAGTGTTATTTCCAAGAGGAATATCTGAATTATATCCATTTATAAATTCTGCAACTGGCAATTCAGAATCATAACTCCATTTATAAGAAACTACACCTTTTTGTCTATCAATAATTTCAAGCGGTTTGTTTTTAAAATTATACGAATTATATGTTCTGTATAGCTTATACCTAGAATCCATATTTAAAACTCCAGAATTCTGATTAATTGAGATGTCGACATAATCGTTAATAGGATTTTGTTGAGATAAAAAGAATTCCTTCCAAAGAACTGTTTTGTCTGCGTTGTTTTTATAAATAGATAATTTTGAATTTATTAGCCTTTTAGATTCGTTAAGTTTTTTTGTATAACGATTCTCTACTACTATGGTTGATAAGATATTTTTTGACTTCAATTGTCTCAAAGCTTCAATTTCAACAGAGCCGTAATTAGTAGCATCGATGTTGTTATTATCATTTCTACTAAAAAATTCTAAATATTTATATTCCTTACTATTTTCTGTGCCATCAGAATTTAAGGAGGTTTCCTCTTCTAATTGGCGCCATTTATTGTATTTAAAAAAAGTAGTATTCTTTAAATAGTCTGTTGCTATAATTGTATTTGTATTGTATATTCTATTTTCAGTTGATGATAATTCTGCATGACCTGCATTAAAATAGTATTCACAGCGAATTAGTAAACCATCCATACTTAATGGCAATGACACTGTAGATCTTTGTTTTAAAATATCATTCAATATTGCATGATGTATAACTGGTACAGTATAATTATAATAATTATATGTATTTAATTTATGACTAACAATATTTCCATTTAAATCATAACTAATTTCTTCTAATAATTTATTATTTAGATACCCAAAATCATCATTATATAAATATGGAAAGTAATCTAACTTGTGCACAAAATGAGGGTAATTAGTGGATCCATAAATACCCACTCTACCATCGAGTATATTAGGAGTTGACTTATTGTTACTTTTAAAAGTATATGAAGGGCTATTTTGAGCTTGATTAGTCGCCCAATTGTCATTTTGCCTTGTAGAGAATAAATAAACTGTTTTAGAATGCCCTACAATGGTTTCAGTAACTTGCCTGAAATTTACTAAACTACCAGATTGTTTATTTATTGGATTTGAAAAATAAACATCTGTTGGCTTAAATTTTTCAACATCATTACTTGCCATAAAATAACTTCTTACAAATTGTGGAACATATAATAGCTCTCCACCATTGTAATGATAATTTTTAACTAGATTTACTTGCCCATTACCAAACATTCTGATTGTTTTCTGAATCTTTACACCAGCTCCAATTATAATTCTAGAATCACCGTCATAAAAATAATTCAATGTATCAAGTGTATAAATAAATGAATCAATACCCCCGGTTGGGTATTCAATTTTATTTAACATATACATCAAAGCACTTGTACTAGAAGTTCTATCATTATGATGTTGTATTCTCCTATTTGCAGAATTATTATAATTAACAAGAGTAAACGTACTTGGTTTATGAATAGGATGTAAATTCAATGAGTTCAAATTAGTGGCTACGTTACTATAATAGATAAACGGATTCCATGCATTTAAGGTTGAATACATTAGTGGTATTCTACTTTTTGGATTTGGGGAAACTGTTTGGGAAACTGAAGAATAATTATAATTACCCCAATAATCAATATGATTGGTCAATAAACTTGGATAAGGCGCAAAATTAGCTGACAGTAAATAATTAAAAACAGTTGGGCTTGCATATTCTTTAGAGTTATATTCTGTTATACTTTTTAGAAGTAACCTCTTTCTAGTTAGTAATTTTAAATCCGTATCCTCAAAATTGTAAAAATGATCAAAAGAATAACCTTTAATTAGCTCTCCACTTTTATAAAATATTTTTATATCAGAAAGTTTAGCCCCACCACTTTTAACAATCTTTAATCTTTTTAATCCTGGATCGGTATGATTGTCTAAGTCATAAGTAAACATATCTTCACGACCACCTGTAAAATTAAATTCTATTTTCCCATTTGGCCATACAATTGATTTTAAGTAGGAAGTAACAGTATTACTTATTTGAAAACTCCTATGTATATATTCTTCATTAAATACAATACTAGGGTCATCTGGCACGTATGAATACTCTTCAAGTAATGAATATTGTTCTATGCCCATTACAGATTGTTCATAATTAAAGATAATTTTATCAGAAGAATTAGGGAATCTAATTTCTCTTAACAAAGTGGAGGTAATAGATTTCTCTTGTAAATGTATGTGATAATCGAAATAATAATCATCAGAGACACTCGTGTAGGCTAGATTGGGTTCTGGTAAAAATGAATTTGAGGTTAAATTAAAGTCAGCTAATGTATAATCTAAATTAAAGGGTCCTAATTTTTTGGATGATCGCTCAAAATATGCAGATTGTATATCATTAGACCCAAAAATAAATTCAACACCATTAGCATTTGTAATGCTTATTTCATTACCTGTAAGAATAATTTTTAACGTGGGATCTCCTAAATTAATTACTTGTCGGTTATTGTTAACAAAAAAACTACCAGAGATGCCGGCAAAATTATAGGTGTATTTTTCTTTGATATGACTATTGCTTGGAAAAACAATAGCATTATAACTACTCCCTGACATGTTACATAAGGAATTCATAGCTTCTAATGTCATTCCATTTAATTCAGTTTTTGTTATTGCGCCACCAGTATTTAATGACCATCCAAGACCAACAGTCGAAGCAATCTCTGTAGGTTTTATTGTTAAACCACTGTTTGTGATAGTTACAGGTAGAGTAAACCCATTAGTTTCAATATTATATATTGAGTAAGTATAGGTATTAGCTCCTGTTGATAAATCAACATTTGTTTCTGCATATTTCATAAGTGCTGCAACATCTGGAGATGTTGGCATAAGTACTGGCAAATTCAAAGGCGGATTGTTGTTTGAATTCCCTCCTTGGGAAAAGACGAATGAAATTATTGTACTGTTTAAAAACAATACTATTAAGCAAACTTTAATTTTTTTCATTTTATAAAAATTTGATTGGATGATGCGTAAAATTTATTTCTCCAAACCAAACAAAATTATTTTACGCCCACAACCTCTAATCGGAATAAAATTATTCCGATTCGGAATATGTGGAAAAAAAATAAAAAACTAGAATACTTTAGTCATTTGAAAAAGGGGCAAATACATCGCAATTAAAATTACACCTACAATTGCACCTAACACTACAAGTATAATGGGTTCTAATAAACTGCTAATTATACTCGATTGATGTTCTACTTCTTGCGTGTATTGTTCTGCTATTTGTACGAAAAAATTATCCAGTTGATTTACCTCTTCTGCCACCTTAATTAAACTGATCATTTTGGCTGGATAGATAGCAAATACTTGCATCGCCGAGTGTAACGGTTTTCCTTGCAATACTTCTTTTTCTATTTGTGCTAATGAATTTTCAATCGGATAAAATTTGATCATTTGCCGCACCAATTGTATCGCTCTTAAAATGGGAACTTTTGCCGAAATTAATAATGCCATCGAATTTGAAAATCTTGCTAAATAAATCTTAAGAATAATGGAGCCAAAAATTGGAAGCCTTAAAATTAACATTGTGGAAAACTTTTGGAACCAATGTTTATTTCTTTGTAGAAATAGCACATAAATACTTAATAATAACACCAAAATAATCCACCAAGAATGAGTTCTTATTCCATTAGAAAAATTTACAATCTGTTGTGTAACCCAAGGTAATTTACTTCCGAACCGTTTAAAAATATCGGAAAACATGGGTACAATAAAATTTAACATAAAAAATACCGCCGAAAAAGAAGTGATTAAGATAACCGATGGATAGGTTAAGGCACTCAGCAATTGCCTTTTTAATTTTAACTTCGATTTGTAAAAACTAGCCAGCTCTTTTAATACAATTGTGAGTTTCCCACTCTCTTCCCCTATTTGCACACTGTAAAATTCGTAATTACTAAACTCTTTCTGCTCTTGCATGGCTTCCGATAAACTTTTACCTGCTACCACTAACTCACTGATCCTCAGAAATAAACTTTTAGCATGTTTATTTTTTTGTTCGGAAGCTATTAGCTCTAAGGCTGTACGAATATCAACGCCTGCATTTAACAATACATGCAACTCAAAATAAAAATCAAAGCGTATGGCATCACTTATAGCCGAACTGCCAAAGCGGATGTCTTTATTAAGTATTGTGGTAATTTTATCTACAATACCCAACTCTTTGTTATTTTTCTTCTTCTTTATTTTATCTAACTGTATCAAGCCTTAAAATTTAAAATATTCTTCACTAGCTCCTTGCCTTTTCTCTACAATTATTCGTTCCTGCTTATTAATTTCTAAATTCAATTCCAATTTATCTACCACTTCTTTACTGGTAAATACCAATAAGCTGTCGTTCCAAAGTTTTCTCTCTTGTATGATAAACCTAAAAGTATCCTCCATAAAACTTTTTCGTATAATTAAACTATCCATAAAACAATAACTTACTTGTACAGAATCCCGTGTACAAACAAAACCACTATCGGTACTCCACACCATTGTAGCCTTATTAAAATCATTCATCAATACTGTTCTAAACAATAGCTCCGATTTTTTTTGTTTATCATTTACAGTATTCAATACATATACTTGCACATTGTTGTATACTTTATAGGTAATTAAAATTAGTATACTCGTTAATAACATGGCAACTATAATTTCAGCGATGGTAAATGCCTTTATTCTATTCATGGTTTATTGGTATTAATTCTCTGCTCACAAATAATACTTCTCCTCTATCAGATAATACACTATAAGTCTTCAAAATAAATTCATCTGATTTATGATATATCTCCTCGCGTACATCAACCATTACAGCTTTATCTAGGAGTAGTTCCGGATGTTGTTTGTAAGTATGAATGAGGTTCTCATATTTCAATACATCATACTTCACATTAATACTATTTTGTACGTTAAAAAGCATATAAAAAGAAATCGTAGCTACACTAATAAATAGTAGCATGGCTATTAATACTTCGTATATGGTACTTGCTCTTATCATTCTATCACTTTTAATAATTGTAATTTAGTAGAAGGAAAAAGTGTAGGATACAAATATTGTTTTTGTAAACTTGTAGCATTTATACTCGCATCTAATAAATGGTTTTCATAAATAGAGGCAGTAGTATTCCAAATAAATTTATGGGTAAATACATGCCCAGTAATACTCGCGTTAAATTGTAAATAGCCCTCCACCCAAAGCAAGCCTCGTATAGTAACATTCTGCTGTATTTCTACTTTAGCATTTTTATCGTCAATGCTTTTATCTATTGCTATAATTGCACCATTAATTTCTGCGCCTTTTTTTATCATTAATTTACCATCGTGCTCTTCACTCTGGTAATTAAAAGCCACCGAAGGATAGTTGAGTTTAACACCTTCCTCTATTAGTAAACTATCTGTACTAAAAAGTTGCAAAGAACCTGTAAACCCTTTTTCCAATCGGATAATAGGAGCAATTACGAGTACATCTTTAAGTTGTGTGCTTTTAGCAATGTTAATTTCTGCATCCGAATAAATGATAATGTTCCCAGAAATAGTTGCGAATTTTAAATTCTGTTTGCCTTTTAAATATATTAAACCGGTAGCTTGAGTAAACGATTGAGTATACACTTCGTTTTCTTTAAGGGTATTGCTCAACAATGTACAATGAGATCGCAAATAAGTAGTATCTAAAAGGTTTAATACCTCACTAAATATTGTTGAGTCAATACTTGGCAATTGTGCTGTACTCTTTAATTGTTTTCCAAATACCATTTCCTTTTTATCATAGGGTTTGCCTTCTAAAATTCCAGGTCTTACACCTGCTTGTGGTAAATAACAATCGCCTTTTAATAAACTACTTCCAGCAAGTACTAACATATTTTGGTTATCGCGCAAATACAATGCTGCCTGCATTGTATCGTTTGAACTAAAAGCATTTGCATAAAAAAAAGTGCGCTCCTGTTTAAATCGCCCATACATTGCTTTTAAATTAAGTAATTTCCAAAAACCCCATTGTTTTTCGTTCAAACAAACACTATCCTTTTGCTCATCAAATAAATCGATACACAAACTATCATGTATAGCATTTCTAATAGCCGTATCGTTTGCATATAACAATTGAGCATGGTAAATATTCTTATTCAATTTGTGTTGAATTTCATATTGCTTTACCAATTGTTTTTGAAGCTTTGTGTAAACAATAAATAAACTCAAAAAAATAAAAAGCAATAAAGAAATAATCAATACAAAATACAAAGCCGAAGCCTTTACTCTATTCATCGAATTTTATAATTTCAAATTTTACTCCGTCTTTACTAATAAGCACTTTTTTTTCTTCAAATTTCAATAATTTAATACCCAACACCACTTGGTTTACTTTCATATAACTCTCTGTATTTTCAATTTCTAGCAGCACAATGGTATTTTTTGGATTCTTTTTATTCAGTATTAATCCTTTGTACTTCACATTAGGAATTTCTGGGTTTACTCTTTTTTTTACTTGAATGTGTTTAGTTCGAGTGTTGATTGGTTTATATTCGGTATGTAAAAATGGCTCCTGGTAATTTAACAAGAGTGTATACTTTGTAGGAACTTTTAAGGTATCTGTTCTTAATAGATTAGAAACTGGCGCATTAGGAGTAGATTCGGTTGAAGAAATAACACGACTAATAATTAAGCCCCAAACTAGCAATACCACTACTATTAACAAATAGGTAAACCACTTATTTTTCATTGAATGCTTATTTTTCTTTTCACACTTTTTTCACTTTCATTACCCGCTCTATCAATGGCAGATACTTGCCAAAATAAATCTCCTACTGCATTGCTATTCGTAAACAATGAAGTTGTAGCGTTTACTACCAAAGGATAAGTTGCATTCAACAAACTCACTGTATCACTTTTGTATACATACAACTTATAATTATGAGCATCTGCTACCGGCGACCAGCTGAAACTAAAAGGCAATGGCAAAGACACGTTGTTTAAAGGGCTCAATAAGCTAACAACATTGGGTGCAACTCTATCAATGGTAAGAGTGTTTACGGTAGACCAATTTGAAAATGAAGTATCAGTTTCGGCTCTTACACGCCATTTGTAGCTTCCATCTTTTGTAAAATTATAATTTATAGAAGTTTGGTTGGTACTAGAATTCAACACTAAATTATTTTCATCGGAAAAATTTAAACTGTCTATTTGTAAACGATAAGTACTAGCCCCGAATAAAAACTGCCAAGAAAATAACACATTGCTCAATTTTGTTTCCAAGGCATTTAGCGGCAAAGTGTTAAGCATGTGTTGTCCTGTTATACCAGATTGTATAACTTGCAATTTCCTTGTAATATATTTAGTGCTAGAACTTCCATTTAACCCTCTAATACGCCACTCGTACATTCCTGGGGCTAAACTTAACTGAAACTTATTTGTAGTTACAAAAGTATCTACAAGTAAAATCAACACGGAATCAAAACTTGGTTTTACTACTTGCAACTGGTATTGGGTAGCTTCGTCAACAAAATCCCACCAAAAAGTTTGTACATAATTCGGATTAATGGCATTGTTAGCGGGCGCTAAAATGGTAATGTTTGCTTGTGTTAAATCATCTTCAAAAACATCGTCGCATGCAATAAATAAAAAACAAACTAGTATAAACAGATATTTTAATTTCTTCATAATTAAATGGATGTTAAATGTTGTAAATACAATTGTAAACGAAGGCTCTTTTTCTTGGTACGTAAATCATCCAATACATAAAATTTGCATGCATTAATTTTACCATAAAAGCCCGAGTTTTCCATTGTATGTATTATTTTCAAAAGACTGAAATAATTCCCTTCCAATTCAATTGTATTATTGAGTACTACATAATTAAATTCTGTGGTAGTATATGAATTTGGGAAAGCAGTAATTTTGCAGTTATATTTATTACACATGGTATTTACACTATCGAGTAAATTTTTATGAATACGTAAAGTGTCGGTTTTATATTTACTCAAATACTTCGATACCTTTTCGGCTTCTTTTGTAGATAGTGAAAAGTTATTTACACTCACATCCGAGTTTACGATCGTTTGCTCGGCATATTTGTTTAATAATTCTAGCGTATTAATCAAAGCAAACTTATAAGACAGTATTGAAAACAATAGAATGCCTAATGCAAATAATAACCAACGTTGCTTAATCTCTTTTTCTGAAATTATTTTCATTACAATTCTATTACTAAATTAAAACTATAATCACTCGAATTAGGAAGCGTAGTATAACTTATCAGTTCTACATCTTTAAACAAGTTTAAGGCTACTAAATTCTTCATCCATTTATTTAACTCATTACTGTTTACAACCAGCCCACTTATGTATATTTTATTATATACGAGTTCCAATTTATTTTTATTGCTAATATTTAATTGATAGTTAAAGTTTTTAATGCTAAGTCCCCTAGGAGCACTCTTCATTATATTTTCTGTGTATTCTGTTAATAGATGAGCTTTATTCCATTTTTTATTTTCGATAAATTTCTTGCTAAACTCATATTCGTTTTTTTGTTGAATTTTAAGTTCCGAAATTTTAGTTTGTTGTGTAGTAGTACGTGTGAGTATTGATAAGGAGTTATAGAGATAGCTATACATTGCGAAATTTATGAACAACAATAGAAAGAAAACAGTCATTGTATTCAGTAAGTATTTTTTATACTTCTTCTTAAATAAAATAGTACGTTTATAGTTTAAGGTTAATGGATGCTGCAGAGCACTTCCCTCTGCTTTTAATTCAATTAATAACACCGAAGAAAATAAGAGTAATAAATTGCTAGCAATTACATTGTTCTCTACTGTAAATTTCTGTTCTATTGTAGAATTATTTTCCTTTTTAATTGTTGCTATGCCTTCCTGTTCTAATGGTATGGTATAGGAATTTAGTTTAATAGGCTCTTTAGCATTTATAAAAGGTAACACAACATCTATATAAAAAGGACCAATATAAATGTTGATGGGCGTACAATTGAGTTCTTGTAACTGCATTAAGATTTCATCCACCAAAGATTTCCGACAAATGGCTATGTAAATTAGATTATTTATTGGATAGGAATTAACCAAAAAGTCTTTAACATCTGCATTGGGTAAAACCAAAGAAATAAGTTTATCAACATCATTTAAATCCGAAACACTATTTGCTTCAATTGCTTTGTAAACAATTCCTTTACCTAATAAGTGTACCTGAACAACATCTTCGGGTTCAAATTTAGTATCAATATTTTTTACATCTGTTAATTGCTCCTGAGATTTTACAATGCTTAATTTTTTCCTTGTTTTGGAAATTTCTACATAATTCAACAAATAAGATCCATCATCTAAAAAATCAAATGCAATACCTTTGTAATATGTTGAGAAAAAATCGAAGGCCATCTTAATAAATAATAGTTGGTTTAATAAAAACAACCGATACCGTTTTCTGGCGAGTTTTTACACGTTCGCTAAACAACCACTTTAACACGGGAATTCTAGAAAGAATTGGAGTTCCAGAACCTTCGTCAGATTTTTCAATACGCTCAATGCCACCCAACACAATCATCTCATCGTTTTTTACTCGCACAATAGATTTAAACTCACTTGTTGAGGATGGCGGGGGTTGGTTATTTGGTGGATTACCTATGAAATCAGAAATATTAACAGTTACATTTAAGGTTACCTGTTCATCACCAGATACAACGGGCTTAATATTGATGGTTAAGTTTGCTTGTACTGGATTAAATTGTTCTGTAACGATGGTTTGAGGATTGAGTGAACCTTGCACATTTTGTGTGGTAATACTATAATACCTTGTACTTCCTATACTCAAGTTAGCTTCGTGTCCATTCAATGTCGACAATTTAGGCATCGAACGAATATTTACATTCTGATTTTCTTCTAAGGCGCTTAAACCCACATAAAATGCTGGAGTTACTTTTCCTAAATTTACAGAACTAAAAGAAGAAACTTTACCCAGTACATCGTTAATTGCTTTGGAACTTAAATTATAATCGACACCGGGCAAAATAGTTCCTCCTGTTTTTGTTGAATCTGAAAGTCCTGCTCTTATACCTGTTTTAACCGTATTCCCTTTTACAACATCTACCAAAATAACTTCAATGGTTACCATTGGTACCACTTTATCTAAATCATTAATAAATAATAACAATTCATTTATTTGCGGTGATGAGCCAGAAAGAAGAATACTATTGAGTTCTTTAAACTCTTTCAACTCTACATTCTTTTTTAATTCTGTAGGTATAAAATCAATAATGGTTTCAATTGATCTGTATTTTAACTGAACAATTTTGGTAGTACGTAAACCCTCTAATTTCCGATCTCCAATGGTATAAAAACCTTCGTTGTTCTGGTACGTATATTCAGTATTTTTAAATAGATAAGTCAAAAAATCGTTAATCAATACATTCTCTACATGTATATTGGCATTGCCTTTTATTTCAGAATATAAAAAATAATTCAAAGAGGCTTCGGTAGAAACTGCTTTCAAAATATCTACAATTGATACAGCAACAGCATCCATCGTAATTTTCTGTCGTCCAAAAGTGTCTTTTACAACCTCCATAAAAATACCTTGTCGACCATTAATTCTATAAGGTTTTTGCATACCCTTTGCATTGGTATTGAGTGTATTTTGTTCGCCTTCTTGGAAGCTTTGCAATACAATTACATTATCTTCTGTTTTTACAAATTTCAAATCATTGGCAAATGCTAATTTTTCGAGTGCATTGTTAAAAGGAATGTCTTCTAGGTAAACACTTACTTTTTTTTGACTTAGATTAGAGGAGATAATTACATTCTTTTTAGAAACTTTGGTAATTGCTTTCACCACTTTAAATAAGCTGTCGTCTTTTAAATCTAAACTGAGTAAATTATTATAGGTATTATATTTTACATTTGGTTCTTTGAGAGCAGGGGTCACAAAGGGAGCTTTATACTTGGAAACACTTAAGATCGAACCTGTATTTTTAATTTCCAAATCATATTCCTTAGCCAGAAAAACCAATATGTTTAGTACCTTTTCATTGCTATAGTTTGTTGCAATTTTAAAATTAAGTTGAGGGTCTATGTTTATGTTTAATGAACTCGACTCGGCAAGTGCACGTAAGAATTCTTGTATAGAAACATTAGAAACAGAGAGGTCTATTTTTTCATTTAAACCAGGAATGCTTTTTGATAAATCTTGCAGACGTTGTTCAATTTCTACAATCCTATCAACACTCTGAGCCTTTACAGATAAGGTTGAGATGCAAATAATAATAATAAAAAATAATATATATCTAATCATGTTAATTTTGCAATAATAATGGGTAAATTTCATCAATGGATGTTTGCCCAGAAGCAAACAAATTAAATGCATTAGCACTTATGGTATTAATATTTTTATCATTTAAATAATTCTGAATGTCGTAAGTATTTGATTTTATGAATTGAGCCAAAGTGTTATCTATTGGCAAAACTTCATATATAGCTTTTCTACCTTTATATCCGGTACCGAAACATTTATCGCAACCAATAGGAGTAAAATAATTCTCAATATTAAACAAAGGCACATATTGAGGAGGAAATATTCTATCTGTTAGTTTAGTTTCCAATTTACAATGAGGGCATAATAATCTTACTAATCTTTGGGCAACGGAGGTATTTAATGTTGCAGAAAGTAGAAAAGGAGGTAAACCCATGTCTATTAATCTGGACACTGTACCCCAAGCAGAATTTGTGTGAATGGTAGAAAGTACCAAATGACCTGTAAGAGCCGCCCTTATGGCCATGTTTGCTGTTTCTGGATCTCTTATTTCACCAACCATAATTACGTCTGGATCTTGCCTTAAAAAGGTACGTAACGCTGAAGCAAATGTAAATCCTATGTTTTCCTTCAATTGTACTTGATTAATTCCTTCTAAGGTATATTCAATAGGGTCTTCAATGGTTAAAATATTTTTAGTGGTTTTGTTTAAATATTTTAGTGTTGCATATAAGGTAGTAGTTTTACCTGAACCTGTGGGGCCACTAATCAGAATTATACCATGTGGCCGTTTAACACCTTCCATGTAATTATTCATTTCCTTATCAGAAAATCCTAATTTGCCTAGATCAATTTCATTTGCATCATTAGATAAAAGCCTTAATACAATTTTTTCACCATGTAAAGTAGGCAATACAGACACTCGAATATCAAACTGCTTCTGCTCTGCTTGAAAAAAAATACGGCCATCTTGAGGTAAACGTTTCTCCGAAATATCTAAATTAGATAGTATTTTTATTTTATTGATGATGGCTGGGTATTCCTGTTTTTCTAGATAATAACGTTCAATCATTAAGCCATCAATGCGAATACGCACTCTACACTTATCTTCATATGTTTCGATATGTATATCACTACTTCCTAATTGTTTAGCTTCAATTATTAATGCATTTAAAAAATTATCGGCATTTCCAGTATATGCTAAATTTTTAACTCTGTTATCGGAGTGGTCTTTAGGATAATAAGTATGCAATAGAGTGTTAATCTTATCTGTCTCTATTATTTTTATATTAAATTTATGTGAATAAATTAATTCAAGTTCATCATTACTGTTCTCTAGTAAATCAGTGTAACAAAATAGGGTATCATTACTAAAATCATAAGGTACAATTCTGTACAACCAAGCATCTTGTATAGTAACTTTCTGAATAATTAAACTCTCTATGCCTTGTTCCGCCAACATGTTAAATGAAAATTATGTTATTAAAAATGATGTAAATAGACAGAAACGCAGCCTGAATTCCGGCAAATGGAATGGTTTTTAGTTTCATTAAATAAGAAACAACAATGGCGAACATTAGAGTACAAATGTTGAACAATAAAAAGTGTTCGAGGGTAAAACTAATGCATAATACAAGCAAGAATAACAAATCGCCTAAGCCAAAGTATTTACTAAATAATTCGGCAGGTTTTAGGCCTCTAATTTTTAAATAAATCAAAATTGTAAAAATCTGTAACGCTATTACTAATAAATTAAGGAGGTACACTTCTATTAAATAGTATTGAAAGTTTAAATAAAAGCTCAGGGCAAACAATATTGGGAAAACAATCCAATAAACGCTTCTGCTTTTAAAATCCTGATAAGACAGGTATATCAATGTTAAAATAAATACAATGGAGAGGGCCAGCATTAATCTTGTATTAGTTCTTTTAAGTTATTATCCTGATCTATTTCCCAAACATTGTAAGTGCCATCACCGTCGAAATCTACCACAGCTTTAGCAGTAGCTCTGAAAGTAGTAGGACTTGCCTCAACTATTTCAATTTGGTAATTAGCCTTCCCATTTGTAGATTCTGAATTAAGCTCTTCTTGAATAAAACCAATATCACTCAAGTTAGTTGAGTATTTAGAATGTTCGAAAAAATACGTTTTCTCAAGGGTATATAGATGTTCCAATTGTAATTTGGCCTCTGTGTATTTCGCCTTAGATATTAGTGGCATTAAATTAGGCAAAGCAAGTAACACTAAAATGCCTATTATAACCAACACTATTAGTATTTCTGTAAGGGTAAATGCTTTAACTTTATTTATTTTTAATCTTTTTTTTATTTTATTCATTTTTTAAAAATTGTGGATGAAACAACTATATTTTGTATATGAAAGGGTATAATAATGTGTACGAAACTCATATTTACTATCTGTAATAATTTATTAATAAATAATTTTAAAATAATTGCATGATTATTGCTGAATTTTCGTTTCAACTAAAATTTATAACCCTATGGACCAAAAAATCATCAAAGAAAAAATCAAGTTTTTTCGTCAAAAAAATCATTTAACACAACATTCAATGGCGTGTTTAATGGGAATCACACAATCATTCTATCAAAAAATTGAAGCCGGTGATTCAAGCATTCAGTTAGTAGATTTTATTAAAATCTGTTCGATCTTTAAAATCAGTTTAGATGAATTCGTTTATTGTGAAATTATTACATCGCAATATTCAACCATTTATACCAGTGAAGCATCGAACAAACCCATTAAAAACGAAAGTGTCACAAATGGCCAAGCTGCCTTGCTACAAATGTTCCATTACATTAAAGAACAAGAATTAATACTAAAAGCAATGTTAGCTAATAGTAATAATGTGAACAATAATGGTAATTATTTTCGTTAAAAATTAATTTTATTCCTAATTGGAATCGTTTATTCCGAATCGGAATAATTGGGGCTAAGATTAATATTGCTTCTTATTAAATTTACTAAGCTTGTAAAAAATTTACACTCTCATTTTTTATTTTTACAAGGAATATTATATTTTCAACCTGAAATAAAGAAGGTTCTCTTCTTTATGGTCACAATAAACACGAAGGAATATCCAATATGCAAATGCGTAAATGTGCAAATGCTTAAATATGTAAATGTGCAAATGGGGTGCTAAGAGGTTTCGGTCTTTCGGATTTTCGGTCTTTCTATTTTGGGTCACAAAGGACACGAAGTACGCACAATGTTGCACGAAGAATCTCTGTGAACTCTGTGTCATTGAGTCTCTGTGTTTAGGAAAAATGAACTAGCGAAATAAAAGCACTAGGTCCCCGAATCCCGTAAATAGGGGACAAGCGAAGTGCAACGGAATTGAAGAAAGGATTTTCTTTTCCTAAACACAGAGAAAATCTTTTCGTACTTTGCTCCTTTTGCATCTTTGCGTGAAACGAAAAATCTACCTCAATCTCTCAACTTTATCACTTTATTTGCTTCACTTTTCTTTACCACCAAAAATGCTTGCTGATTGTCGATTCGTTTTCCACTCATTACAGTGCCTATTGAGCTTTATTAGCGATATAAACTTTCGTACCTTCTGTATACTTTATGTTCTTCGAAAAACCTGGCATTAGTAAATAGCTTTTAGTAGCATTCCCTTGCTCATTTGGCGAATAACTAATAAATGTAACCTTCTTCGGCAACGCACTATTATTCCTGAATTTCACATTTACCATTTCTGTGCTTTGTGCATACAAATTAATAGTGTGCAGCATCACAAAAATCATCGTTACTACTTTTAGCAATTTTCTCATATTGAAATATTTTTAAAAAACTTATAATTTTTTTTCTTTAATTCTGATATTCAATTCATAAACCATCTCTACCAAAATTTCGGAAATTCGAAACTTCGAAATTTCGAAAATTCGAACCCCTCTGCGCCTCTGCTCCCTCCGCGTCTCTGCTACCTTGCGTCTTTATAAAACAATATTATTTTTAGGCTGCAGCGCCGCCGGCAATTCCGTTTCCCCTAACATCTCCCTCAAATCAATTTCGATGGTTCTGCTCATTTGCGAAATCGGCACATCGTTCGCACTGCCTTCGAATGGATTCTCGGTGCTCTCTCCTACTTGTTCTAAGGAAGTGTACACCCAAGAGATGAGTACACTAAAGGGCACTACCAACCAAACCATGTTTCCTTTCATAAGGCCTTCCACGCTTTCGTTTAACTTATCGAAATCTTTGAGCATACTAAAGGGTAACATAATGCAAAATAATTTTACAAATAAGGAATTGATAGTGGCAAACTGCCTCGGATACGGAAAATTTTTAATCCGCTCCGCCTTCCCTTGATGGTCGTAAAAATCTTTTATAGAAGCTTGCATTTCTGCATATTGAAATCCATCTATTTTATGGTTAGCATACAATTCTTTAACTGTTTTAGATTGCAAACTCATTAATTGCACTGCTCTGTTTTTGGTGCTCAAAATATAAGTAAGCTCATCCATTGAAATGTACTTTTTCAGCTCATCCTCTAAACTACTTTCTCGCTCCGGAATAGTATAAAATGCTTGGTATTCGGAGTTATACGATTTGCTTGCTGTTTCCCAAGCACGTGTTTCTCTCAGCTGATACCTTAAGGCTGTTAGCCATGCAAAATGTCGGTAAATTAATTCCTTCGATTTCTCTTTATCATCTAAAAAATCTCTACTAAATACTCCCCAAGTTCTGCTCACATTTAAAATCGCTCCCCAAATTTGCCTTGCCTCCCAAGTTCTATTGTAGGTTTGAGTATTTTTAAAACCAACCAAAAAAGCAGTAGCCGTACCAAGTAAAGCTACCACTGTCCATGGAAAAGCAATCCATGTAATAGTAAACACTTCATATAAAACAGTGGGGACTAAACCAATTACGATTAACCAATAGATGTTTCTACGTGTCCAGAGTAAAAACTCCGAAACTTTGTACGAGGTTCCTGCATGCATAATTATCTGTGTTTTATTTTACCTCATGTATATAGCTTTGAATTTAGCCATACTTGGCATTCGAGTTTTCGCAAAACTCAAGGTATCATTTTGAATGGTATAATTGATTGTAGTTTCAAAAACTTTTAAAAACGCTCCTTCTTGTTCAGAATTTTTACAAGCAATTAAAGTGTTCAACATTTTAGTGAATACAATTCTATTGCCATCTACTAATTCAAAATGCCCAGAGAATCTGTTGCATCCTCCATAACCATTCACCTTAGAATCTTTCAACTTCAACATAAAATGGATTTGCTGAATATTTTTTGTAGGCTCCACCTTCTTACCGTTCAATTCTATCAATTGCCAATATTTCTCTGTAATCCTGTCATCAAAACCTTTCTTTTTATACACATACATTTCTGTATATTCATCTGCAATTTTATTTCCATTGTTATCTAATTTAAGGAGCTGATTTTCGGATATTAAGTAATTGGCATATTCGGTTGTATTATTTGCAGAGTAAAAAGTTATTTTATTTCCATCCATCGACCATCTGAAAGATCCTTTCTCCACATGTATTTCAGCACTTTTACCCTCATGTCTTTTTGCCAATTCATACGTATTATTTTTTGTCAATACAATTTCCGTTTGTATTCCTTCGCAATCGTCGCATGGCATCATACCTCTATAAACCCCTTTCCAATCAAGTGAATTTTTAGCACTCTTAGCCATTTTAGCTGTAAATTCTTTTTGGGCGATTGCTTTTTTCTTTTTTGAATTACAACTCAACACCGCCATTAACATAAATAGGAATAATAAAATTCTCATCTTATAATTTTAATATTTTTCGAACCAAAACTTCGTCATCAAAATACAATTTAAGTATATATAACCCAGAGTTCAAATTTTTATTTTCAACAACAAAATTTTCTTTCCCTACCTTATCTTCTATTATTAAAGTACCATTCAAATTTTCAATTGTATAATGATTTACAATTGTTGATGCTTTAACAGTTAACGATTCGGTAAATGGATTCGGATATAATGATAGCTCCGCTATTTTATTTGTATGATAACCTGTAGTAATACAATTTCCTTTATACAAGGTATCGCCGTTTAGTGTAAAACTCAATAAATAATAACTACATTCAGGACAACCATTCCTGCAAACGGGAGCCAAAAATCCAGAACTAGGCCCTACTCCTTCTATTATACTTTGTGCTAAAGGGTATGGCGACATGCTAACTTTCCAACGTTTTCTTTTTATGTTACCAATACAAACTGTATCATGATTCAATATACTTACTGAACCAGTAGATACACAAGCATTAAACTTAACGATAGAATCAATTGGAGAATTATCAGGAACATCAAAATTATACCTTAAAACTTCCGCATCTAAAAAAGCTCGAGTGTAAATGCGTTTGTTCTCCTCTCTAATAAAAGTAATAAAACTGATGGTATTGGTAGTATCTTTTGTTACAATTGGGTTTCCGAGAGAATCGAACGTGAAGGAAGTAAATATGCATTCATCGTTATAAAACAACAAGAAATATTTCTTACCCTCTATTAAGGTATCTCCATCAAAATATCGATCGGAAATACAACTAGTTGAATTGGTCATTCCATTATAATAGAAGCTTTGTTTCCAACGAGCAGTTTCATTTAAATAATTTTGGGAGAAACACCAATTTATTAATGCAAAATGGAATAAAGCAAAGAGTACGTAACTCTTACATTTAAATTTATACATCGCATTGTGGATTGCTTATGTTTAAATTTATAATAAATATTTGATAATTAATAATTATAGTTTAGCGAGGGCTTCTGTTTGGTGGTTTACCAATTTGGTTAATGGACCAACTGCCATCATTTTAATAAATGGATTTAAATCGGCATGAATTACCATTTGTGCGGTACAAAATTCTCCATTTGGTTCTATCAACCACTCAATTTTTAAATCGAATGGTGCTTTTGCAGAAGGAATGATTACTACTTTACCTGCTGGGTCGCGCTCAGAAATTTTCAATTCGAGCTTTGCCATGTTTTGAATGGTAAATTTACACTCATCTTCTGTTGACGACCAATTATAAATACTCTCGGGCATTAGTTTCTGATGATTATTTGCATTTCCTAAAAATGCAAATACGTCTGCTAAGGATTTATTGATGTGCGTTTTTTCGCTTTGGATGGTCGTCATAATTTTTTAGGCTGTTTCTGCTTGGCCCCAATGTGCAGGGTCTTCTCTCCAAGATTTTAATACTTCAATATCCTTCTCTGTAATAGAGCCAGAGCTTAAGGCTTGGTCTAATAAATCAGTATAATTACTTAAAGAAATTAATTTGCAATTTGCTTGTTTAAAGTTTTCAACGGCTGCATCAAATCCATAGTTAAAAATACAAACCATTCCTACTACATCACATCCTGCTGCTCTTAATGCCTCTACTGCTTTTAAACTGCTTTTACCTGTTGATACTAAATCTTCTACCACCACTACTTTCTGTCCTTCTTTCACTTCTCCTTCAATCATATTATTCATTCCATGATCTTTTGGAGCCGAACGTACATATGCAAATGGAAGTCCTAATTCTTGCGCTACTAATACTCCTTGTGGAATACCAGCGGTAGCAACCCCTGCAATTAAATTTACTGCCGAAAACTCTTCTGTAATCACTTCAGATAAGCGTTGGCGAATAAAAGTACGAACTGGTGGATATGATAATGTTACTCTATTGTCGCAATATATGGGCGATTTCCAACCAGATGCCCATGTAAAGGGTGAATTTGGTTGTAATTTAATGGCTTTGATTTGAAGCAAAAATTCTGCTACTTTTAACGATGTTTCCCTCTTACTAATCATACTGCAAATGTATAAAATTTATATCAACGACAAACCTCTAATCATATGTTCTGAAGAAGAATTTCCTAACATCAAAAACGACAGTTACCTTGTTAATTATGAGTTAGATATAAATTCTTTTCACACCATTTTACAAAAACTTAATACGGAGAAAGGCCTTATTATCCAAACTAACGATACAGAAAGTGCTTTCTTACACTTTAGCAAAAATTTAGTACTCATTGAGGCTGCAGGTGGATTAATATTGAATAATGAGCGCACAAAAATCTTACTAATTTACAGAAGAGGGAAATGGGATTTACCCAAAGGGAAAATCGACGAAGGCGAATCGATTAAAAAAGCGGCCTGGAGAGAAGTCGCAGAAGAATGCGGATTAACAACTCATCGCATTGAAGAACACTTAACCGATACCTACCATATTTACGAACACAAAGAAAAACTAATCCTCAAAAAAACATATTGGTACCTGATGTCGGCAGAAGAAGAAATACTTGTACCACAAGCGGAAGAAGACATCACGAAGGCGGAGTGGGTAAGGGTGCAAGATGCAATTGTGTATGTTAAAGAGGAAACTTATCCGATGATACTGGACCTTTTGAGTTGTGAGTTGTGAGTTGTGAGTTTGGTGCTAAAAATGCAGTTTAGCTGTATTTAATAAGGATGATAAATGCATCTTTTAAAAATCTTATTTGCATTACTAATTAATTTCCAATTAATTGTAGTGTAAAATAGAAATTAGAATGAAAGATAGTATTATAAAAACAAAGTCATACAAATTTGCGGTAAGAATTGTAAAGTTATACAAGCATTTTAAAGAGAATTTAAACGAGCATACATTAAGCAAACAATTGCTAAGATCTGGCACTTCCATTGCTGCAAATACTAGTGAAGCTTTAGATGCACAGAGCGATCTGGATTTTATACATAAATTTTCAATTGCTCAGAAAGAATGTAGTGAATCAATCTTTTGGATAAAACTTTTATATGATACAGAATATATAAATAAAGCTCAATTTGAAAGCTTATATGAAGATTGCAATCAAATTCATAAAATAATTACAAGTATAATTTTAACAAAAAAACAAAATACAAGACGAAGAAAATAAATAGCGAAACTCACAATTCACAACTCACAACTCACAACTCAGAATTTACAATTCATCTATCACCGCTTGCGGTACAAACTTACTCACATCTCCCCCGTTGCGTAAAATGTCGCGAACAATGGTAGAGCTGATAGCCGAGAAGCCTGGTTTGCTTAGAATAAAAATGCTTTCGATTTCTGGGCGCATGGCATGATTCATTTGACTGATGGCCTTTTCGTATTCAAAATCGGAAGTGGAGCGTATTCCTCTGATCATGTATTGTGCTCCTATTTTATGGCAAAACTCCACGGTTAATCCTTCGTAACTTACGACTTCAATTTTAGGATTATCAGCAAAAACTTTTTGCAACATCTGTGCTCTTTTCTCTGGCGTTAATAAACTTTGTTTAGTGCTGTTTAGTCCGATGCCTACATACACTTTATCAAACAAAGCCAAGGATCTATTCAATATATCCATGTGCGCAAAGGTAATGGGGTCAAATGATCCAGGGAATAATGCTATTTTTTCCATTGTACATCAATTATATTTTTTTAAAAAGAGAAAATGTAGAATTTCCATATTTTCTACTCTCTATAAATCCTTTATATGAACTCAAATTTTGCATGCTCGCATGCTCAATTATTAGCAATCCATTTTCGTTTAATAAATCGTTTGTTTGCACCCAATGTATTACTTCCGGAATATTTGGTAAATCATAAGGCGGATCTGCAAAAATTAAATCGTATTTCTGTTCTTCATTTTTCAAAAATTTAAACACATCGGCTTTAATAACTTCAGCAGTGAAATTTAATTTTTTATTGGTTTCTTGAATAAACTTTATACAATCAAAACTACGGTCAACACTTGTAATTTTTTTTACACCTCTTGATGAAAATTCGAAACTTATATTTCCTGTACCTGCAAACAAATCCAACACTTCTAGCTCTTCTATTTCAAAGCGTTGTTCAACAATATTAAACAATGCTTCTTTAGCCATATCGGTTGTAGGCCGAACAGGTAATTTGCTTGGTGCAAGTATTTTTAAACCTCTATGTGCTCCAGAAATTATTCGCATAAACTAGCGGCGTATAAAGCAATAAATTTATGTGCTTGTGGGTCGTCTTCTATTCTATAAGTGTAAGTAAAGCGTTTATCTCGTGGTGCAAAAAACACTTTGCTAAAATATCGTTTTATATTTTTCTCTTCTGCAGAATTTAGTTCAATATCACCAGACAATAATACTTGCAAAGTGTCAGCATCCAACGAAAATTGCTCCACTAATTGAGTTACGATAGGAATGATGTCCTCTTTACTTGCAAGTTCAAATTGATTGTACAACAAACAAGATTTTCCTTGCATCAATATTAATTCTATAGAAGATTGATGATAGTGTACCATCATCAGTTTACCATGAAAAGCTAGTGCCGATAAATAATTTAACAAGGCAGCTCCAGAATGTGTAAATTTTACATTCGGAAATCGTGAACGCACAGCTGCAATTTCAACAGGATTAATGGCAAACACTAATTGCGATTGTAAAAGATCTAGTTGATTTTTATATAATAAATGTTCAGGGGCAAGTGCATTCTGAAAACCAACTATTTGTTCGGCAATGGCATCATCATAAAAAGCATCGGGTATAATGCTTTGTATTTTAGAGCTGCTAATGTAATGTACATTTCTAAAATCTCTTTTAATGATGTCGGTATGGGTTAGCACATCGCGTAAACTCAATTCAT